>NZ_JBPULF010000008.1:0-214963 GCF_051550675.1 Paeniglutamicibacter selenitireducens
TGTTTGGGGGGGGTGGGGGGGGGGGGGTTGTGGGGGGGGGGGGGGGGGGGGACCCCCCCCCCCCCCCCCCCCCCCCCCCCACCCACGTGGATTGCTTCAGGGTCCACCCAGGGGACGCAGCCTATTCGAGGCCGAGCGAGAACGCCGCGTCGAGGTCGTGGCTCGAATAGGCGCGGAAAGCTATGTGGGTCTGTGTCGCCTTGATCCCAGGGACCTTCGACAGACGGTTGGCAATGACCTCAGCCAGGTCCTCGTGGTGGCGCACCCGGGCAATGGCAATGAGATCCCAGTCTCCGGCCACAGAATAGACCTCGGAGATGCCCTCGATGTCTGAGATCTTCTCTGCGCACTCGGGGATGCTGTCAGAAGCGGTTTGGATCATCACGAATGCAGTGACCACGGTTTTACCTCCAGTAATTGAATGGGTGTTGGTCCGAGCCCGGGCGGAGCCTGGTTCAGGACTTTGCGGAGTGCGCACGACGGCGCTCGATGAGGGTGGTGACGACCCGTCGACCCAGCAGGAAGACGCCGAGGACGATCGTGGCGACGATAATGAAGGGAACGGCGGCTGTTCCGCCGAAGAGCACCCGGAACGACAATCCCAGGGCAACCGTTCCGAGCCACACCAGCACTCCCGTCGGCCAGAGCCGCGAGTGGTTGGTCCACGGACGGGAGAGCAGGGTGAGAATCGTCAAGGAAATAAGGAACGGAGCGGCAGTCTGCAGTACGCCCAGCACGGTCAAGGAATGCTCGTGTGATTGGCGCCCGCTCAGGGCAAAGAGCAGGACTAGAACCACGTCGATCGCGAAATAGGCGATCCAGGTCTTGCGAGAGGTCATGCAGCTATTCTATGGCCAGTGCCATCCGGGACCCGTCAGTTCGCTTGCGCGGAACATACGTCGAGCGCAGGCCGCCCCGCTCGGCGAGCGCCGCGACAGGGTGTCTGTGCCGGGATCGGGCTGGTGCCCGGACCAAGGGAACAGGGGTTGGCCGGGTTCGGCCTCGCCGCGCATGCGGGTCCGAGCCCTTGGTCAACTGCCTTGGTGGAGAGCGAGCTCGAACACGGTTTCCAGGCCGTCTTCCTCGTCCCACTGCTCGCCAACCACGCGGAACGCAAACTGTTCCACCAGTCCACGTGAGGCAATGTTGTCGGGGCCGACGGAAGCGCGCACGGTCTTGACCAGCGGATCGCTCCGTGCCGCATCGAGCAGCGTTTCGAGCGAGGCCCGCGCATAGCCTTGCCGCCTGCATGCAGGGTCTATCGCATAGCCGATCTCGACCATGCCCGTTGCATCCGGCTTGCCGTGGAATCCGGCGCGTCCCACGACCGCGCCCGTATGCGCATCAACGACGATCCGGGTTATCCATGGTGCTTCTGTGCCATCCAGGCCGATCTGAATCAATCGTCTGGACCACACACGACGGCATTCGACCGTCGCCAGATAGGGCGTCAGCTCGATGTCCGTCAGTGAGCGCGCCTTGCCGAGGTCCCCGTCGCCCAAGGCGCGGAGCAAGTTTGGTGGCACCCGCACGAGCCGTACTGTTACCCCCGACGGCGAGCGGTGGGTTGTCCATGGTTCGTTGGAAATGCACATGGCTCCATCGTCGCAGACCGATCGCGGGCCCATCGAGCGTTGGCACTGGCGAGGGGCAACGCTGCATTGACCTTCGAACGGATATGATTCGAAAATGTGTTCTAAGCCGATGTTCGCCCGGACCTTCCTCGCATGGGTATCCGTCGAGTTCCGGAACTACCCGGGCAGCCCGTGCGGATGCTGTGATGCTGCTGCAACGGGGCCCAATTGGTCCAGGGACATCAAGCGGACCGGGTTTTCCGGAAGCGGGAAGTGTGATTCCACGCCCAGTTTTCTGTTCACGTGCAGGAGTTCTCCGGGGGCCAGCGGCCGCCAGCCGGGGTCGGCGCTCATTGGCTCGGTGGCCACGACCACCAACGAACGCCCGGCAAGCTCATGGCTGTGGGCACGGATGCGGTCGCTGTGCATGTGAAGTGCCGTCCGGGGTCCGAGGGTTCCGGAGTGCCGCTCCAGAACGTGGAGCTCGTGCGTCGCGGGGTACCGGAGCGCCCAGAGGTCGGTGGGCGTCGTCATCACGAAATTCAGGCTGTAGACGGGCAGGTTTTGGGAGATCCAGGTGAGTGCCGCGGCGCTGCCCGTGGCAACATCGCCGGCTGCGCCGCGGATCTCGGCCGTGATCAAGGCAAACATCCGCTCGCTGTCCGTCTGTCCCCGGACCAGGTCCAGTGCTCCGAGTCTTGCCAAGCGCCGGTCGAGGACCTCGAGGCTGCCCAGGACCCCGTTGTGGGCAAAGAGCCTGCCATCTTGCAGGAATGGATGGGTATTCTCCGGGGTGTGGTCGCCGGTGCTCGCGTATCGGACGTGTGCGAGGAAGGTGGTGCTTTCGACGCGTTTGGCCTCGAGGGCGAATTCCGGATCGTGCCATGCCGAGATCGGTTGCTTGCTGATGACGGGTTCGCCGTCGGGCGCAAAGAATCCCACTCCCGTCCCGTCGGGTTCGCGGTGGCTTTGGAGCTCCAGGCTGTTGGGGGCCCGCAACAACCAAAACGTGGCCTTGGCCGCGTGCGTTCCGGCATGCATCCCGAACAAGCGGCACATGGATCCGCCTTTCTTCCGGGGTAGTCGACAACCGACCACCCGCCCCCGCAGTCCCCGGCCGCTTCCCGCGGTTTCCGGTACGGTTTCGCATTCATTGGGCCCGGGCGCCTCAGGTGCGTTTGGGGCGCCAGATGCCAAATCGGTTTCCGCTGGGATCCAGCAGGTGGGCAAATTCGATTGAACCGTTATCGACATGGGGGAGCGCGATGCTTGCACCGAGCGACGTGGCACTCTCGATAGCCGCCTCTACATCGTCGACTTGCCCGTAGAATACCGCCCAGGAGCCGCCGCCGACCGACGAGGTGTCCCACAGGCCGCCTTCGCCTCCGTTGACCATGCCGTACCCAAGCGGCGATGGCTTGCCGAAATCCCAATCGAAGAGCGAACCGTAGAACCGTCTGGCGCCCTCGGGATCGGGGGTACCGATCTCAAAGTAGTTCGGAATCCCGGGCATGGCCGTCTTCCTTGTTCTCGTCGGCTGTGAGCCCCCCCTGGCGTCCACCCGCCGGGAAGAAACCCGCCGCCGAACGGTGTGTGTCCAGCGTGCCTTCGTCTGTGGCGCAATCACGCAGGATCGGGTACCTCCGTCCTACGCCCACTCCGATACGGGAGTCAAGGTGCTGTGCACCGCCGGCGTCCCAACCGTGGATGCCCGCGCCCCGGCCGGTCTGTGAAGCACCGAGCCGCCGAACTACCATCGAGACATGGGCCGCACCCACGTGTTTCTGGTAGCCATGGTGACAGCCGCATTCGCGGTGGGACTCCTCCTGGCAGGATGCGGTTCCCCGGCGCCCGCGCCGGTAGGCTCCGCGGCGCCACCGGCCCCGACATCGCCGGCTGCCCATGGTCCGGATACCGGGCACCTCTCCACGGTCCCCGGAGCCACGGACAAAATGACTGAGGGGATCGGGCACGTCGTCGTCATCGTCGAAGAGAACCATTCGCGTTCCAGCATCCTGGGCAACCGCGACGCCCCGTACATCAACAAGTTGGCCGCGGCGAACGCGCTTGCAACAAACTACCGGGCCGTCGCGCATCCGAGCCTTCCCAACTACCTCGCGATGACCAGCGGCACGACCGCGCGAATCACCACGGACTGCACGCCGGGCGACGGCTGCATGGCCGAGGTTCCGAACATCGCCGAGTTGCTCGAGGCCTCCGGACGAACATGGAAGATGTATGCGCAAAGCATGCCGGCGCCCTGCACGGCCGCCGACTCCGGAACCTACGCCGTACGGCACAACCCGTTCATGTACTACCCCGGCGTCACCGGCGACTCGGCATCCTGCCGGGCCCATGTTGTTCCCCTGCCCCGGCTCGACGAGGACCTGCGATCCGCGGCTGGTTTGCCGGACCTGGTGTTTATTGCCCCGAACCTCTGCAATGACATGCACGACTGTTCCGTGGCCACCGGCGACGCCTGGCTCTCTCACCTCGTGCCCCGGATCCTCGCATCGCCCGCATTCACGACGCAGAACTCGCTGCTGGTGCTCACCTGGGACGAGGATGAGAATGACGGCGGGAACAACACCGTGCCGACGATCCTTGCCGGCCCCGCAGCACGGCAAGGTGTCGAATCCCGCCGGCCGTACAACCACTACTCCCTGTTGCGGACCCTTGAAAACCTGTGGGGGTTGCCCCCGTTGACCGCCAACGACGGGAAAGCGGCAACCATGGACGACCTGCTCCGATAGGCACCAGCCGCCACCGCGCCGGGCCCCGGCAAGCCCGGCGGTCCTGACGGGGCCGCTCTGGCGGGTCCGTTCCCCGAGTCCTAGAATCGGCTTGGGAGCCGCAGTCGGCGGCATGCGGGCGGCCGACTGTCCTGGTTGCCCGGGAAGGATGCCTCGCGTGTGCAAGATCCTGGCCCATCACCACAACCGCCATCCCGGAACCCGAACGCCATGAAAGCCGGGGGACACCCGGGGGAGGAGCCTGCCCTCGAGGTGGGCCCAACGACGCCCCTGCCGTCGTTGCGGGGCCTGCAGGCAGTGGAGAGGGTTGCGGATCCGGTCCACTCGCGGCTCGAGACCGTCTATTTCGACACCGAAACCCTGGCGTTGGGAACCCGCAACATTTTCCTTCAGCGGCGCAGCGGCGGACCCGGGCACGGGTGGTACCTGGGTATCCCCGACGGGGCCGCCCAGTGGCACGTTGCCGGCGCCCCGCTGGGGCAGCCACACACGGTGCCGGGGGAGCTGCTCGCCCGTGTGCTGGCCTACACGCGAGGTGAAGGACTTGCGCCCGTCGCGCACCTGGGCATCCGGCGCAGCACCCATCGGCTCTACGGAACCGCGGGGGAGCACCTTGCAGATTTCATCGACGACCGGGTCCAGGTGGAACGGACGGGTCCCGGGGTCCCCGGCACCGCATGGCGTGAATGGAGGCTCCACCTGGTCCACGGGGACAACGACTGGCTCGCCGCGGCCCGGGAGACGCTCGCCGCGCTGCAGCCCGCACACCCATGGTCTGGCACCGGAGGGTCCGACGCGAAAGGAGGCGCGGTTCCCGCCGGACGCGCAGCCGTCCCCCGAAAGCCACGCAGGAAGGGCCCGGCCATCGATGTTGCGACGACCTACCTGGAGCTGCACATCAACGAGCTGCTCGGTGCCGATGCCGGGGTGAGGCTTGGGCTTCCGGACGCTGTCCACCGCATGAGGTCCGAGACGCGTCGGCTGCGCTCCGCCCTTTCAACATATGCGGGACTCTACTCCGCGAACGCGGCGCGCACCCTCGGTGCCGAACTGAAGTGGCTTGCCCGCGCACTGGGTCGCCCGCGCGACGCCGAGGTCATGCGGGAGCGGCTCCGCCGGCGCATCGAGGAACTGCCCGATTCGCTGCGCACCGTTGACGCCTGCGAACCCGTGGAGCGCGAAATCGGCACGGCCTACAACGTCGACTACCGTCAACTGCTGGGGGTCCTGGAATCCGGGCGCTACTACCGGCTGCTGGGAGACCTTGAACGGTTCCGCGACAATCCGCCGGCGGGAGCCCGTGCGCAGCTGGCGGCCCGCAGCGAGGCGGCGCGGTCTGTCAACAAGATGGCCAAGCGCCTGGAACGTGCGCACCGGGCCGTTGACCGAAGCCCGTCCGGCGGTACGCGGGACGCAGCCCTCCACCAGGCCCGGAAGGCTGCCAAGCGGCTGCTGCACGCCGCTGATTCCGTGGCAGGCATCCACGGGAAACAGGCCCGTGGGTTCTCCCGGCGTGCCCACAAGCTCCAGCGGGTCCTGGGGGAGCACCACGACAGTGTCATGGTCCGCGCCTTCCTCGAGGAACTGCTCGCGGATCCGGGGTTGCCCGAGGACGCGGCCCGGGCCTACCGGCGGATCCTGGAAACCGAGGCCGACAGTGCCCGGGCAGCGGCAAGAAAGTACGCCAAGTCCAGGAAGAAGCTCGCCGAACTGCGGTTGCAGCACTGAGCGGAGTCCGGCGAGCTGCGGGAATTTCGCCCGTCGCACGGCGGGCGGCTACTCGCCGACGAGTTCGGTGTGTCCGTGCAGGGTGCCGGTGGCGAAACCGATGGTCACCGGTTCGGGGGCGCCGCAGCAGGACACGGTCTCGGCTTCGGGTTCCGGTGCGCCGCAGCTTGCCGCCGCTTCAATGGGCGCCGGAGCGTCGCAGGAACCAGCCAGGTCCGTGGAACACACGCCCGTTTCGGGCAGTTCCAGCTCGACGAGGTCGGCAGCCGCGCGGTCCCCGGCCAGCGCCGCCGCGATCGAGCGGACCTGCTCGTAGCCGGTGGCCATGAGGAAGGTCGGGGCACGCCCGTAGCTCTTCATGCCGACGATGTAGAAGCCTGTTTCCGGGTGGGCGAGGATGCGTTCGCCGTGGGCGGTGACGGTTCCGCAGCTGTGGAACTCGGGGTCGATCAAGGGCCCGAGTTCGCGCGGGGCTTCGACGACCTGGTCCAGGTCTAGGCGCAGCTCCGAGAGCGGGTTCAGGTCGGGGCGGAAGCCGGTGGCCGGGACCAGCAGGTCCACGGCGAGGTTTCGGCCGTCGGCGAGGACCACGGTCAATTTGTCGCCGGTTTCCAGGGCGGTGACTGACACGTTTTCCAGGATGGTGATGTCGCCGTTTTCCACGAAGCGTCGCAGGGAAGTGCCCAATTGGCCGCGGGCCGGCAACTCGTCGGCCGCACCGCCGCCGTAGAGGCGGATGGGATTGGCCGCCGCGCGCAGGCCCCAGAGGATCCGGGTGCCGGGGTGCTGTTGGCGCAGTCGCCCCAGGCTGATCAGCGTGTTGGCCGCCGAGTGCCCGGCGCCCAGCACCAGGATGCTTTTGCCGGCGAACGCCTCGGCATCCGTGCCCAGGGGGTCGGGCAGCGGGGAGGTGATGAAACCGGCTCCGCGGGCTTCGGCCTCGCCGATGGCCTCGATGCCGGAACGTCCCACAGGGTTGGGGGTGTTCCAGGTGCCGGAGGCGTCGATGACCGCGCGGGCCAGGATGTCGGTGGTTCCCTCCGCGGTTTCCGTCCGCACCAGGAAGAGGGATTCCTCGCGGGCCTTGGAGATCGTCTTGTCCACGCCGCGACCGTCCGGCTGGATGCGGGTGACCTTGGCGACCCGGTGGCCGTAGCTGATCCTGCCGGCCAGCGCCGGGTGGGCGGCCAGGGGTTCCAGGTATTCGGCGACCATGTCGGAGCCCGTTGGGAGGCGGGTCTCGCGTGGCGCTTCCCAGTCACCGGCGTAGCTCTCGGTCGGCGTCTCCAGGAGCCGTCGGGAGGCGGCGTCGATGTTGTAGCGCCAGGTGGAGAAGAGCTTGATGTGGCCCCACTCGGCCATGGCGGCACCGGCGCTGTTTCCGGCCTCGAGGACGCGAATGTCCTGGTTGCGCTCGATCAGGTGTGCTGCTGCGGCCAGCCCGATGGGTCCGGCACCGATGACAATTACTGGGCATTTCTGGTTCATGGTCTTCCACTCCCGGGGAACGAAGGGGGAACTACTTGGCGGCGAGCAGCAGCTCATCGATCAGGGCTTCGATGCGCACGCGGATTTCGTCGCGGATCGGGCGCACGGCCTCGACGCCCTGGCCTGCGGGGTCATCGAGCTTCCAGTCCTCGTAGCGCTTGCCCGGGAAGATCGGGCACGTGTCGCCGCAGCCCATCGTGATGACCACGTCGGATTCCTTGACGGCCTCGGTGGTCAGGATCTTGGGGACCTCGGTGGACATGTCGATGCCGACCTCGGTCATCGCGGCGACGGCTGCCGGGTTCACCGTGTCGGCCGGGGCGGATCCCGCGGAGCGAACCTCGATCTGCCCGGCCGAGAGGTTGGCCAGGAAGGCGGCGGCCATTTGGGAGCGACCGGCGTTGTGGACGCAGACGAACAGGACGGAGGGCTTGCGGGTGGTGTTCATGCGGAAACCTTCTGTGTGGCGGGGGATGGGGCGTTGCTGAAGAACTTGCGGGACCAGAGGGCGACGTAGACCAGGGCAACGAGGACGGGGACCTCGATGAGCGGGCCCACGACGCCGGCCAGCGCCTGGCCACTGGTGACGCCGAAGGTGGCGATGGCCACCGCGATGGCCAGTTCGAAGTTGTTGCCCGCGGCGGTGAAGGCCAGGGTGGTGGTGCGTGCATAACCCATGCCCAGGGCCCGGCCGATGAGCATGGATGCGCCGAAGACGACGGTGAAGTAGACAAGCAGCGGCAGGGCGATGCGTGCGACGTCCAGCGGCTTGGCGATGATGGCATCGCCCTGCAGGGCGAAGAGGATCACGATGGTGAAGAGCAGTCCGTAGAGCGCCCAGGGGCCGATCTTGGGCAGGAACGTGCCCTCGTACCATTCGCGGCCCTTGGCCTTTTCGCCAAAGGTCCGGGTGAGGAACCCCGCAACGAGCGGGATGCCGAGGAAGACAAGCACCGAGAGGGTGATGGACCAGACGGAGAATTCGGCGCTGGTGGTCGGCAGTCCGAGCCAGCCCGGCAGCACCTGGAGGTAGAACCAGCCCAGGGAGCCGAAAGCGAGGACCTGGAAGACGGAATTGATGGCCACCAGCACGGCAGCGGCCTCGCGGTCCCCGCACGCCAGGTCGTTCCAGATGAAGACCATGGCGATGCAACGGGCCAGCCCGACGATGATCAGGCCCGTCCGGTATTCGGGCAGGTCGGCCAGGAAGATCCAGGCCAGGACGAACATGAAGGCCGGGGCGAGCACCCAGTTGATCACCAGCGAGGTGAGCATGAGCTTCCTGTCCCCGATGACGTGTCGGGTCTCGTCGTAGCGGACCTTGGCCAATACCGGGTACATCATCACCAGCAGGCCCAGGGCGATGGGCAGCGAGACACCTGCGACCTTGATGGAATCCAGCGCCTGGCCCAGTCCCGGAACGAGTCGCCCCAGCCCCAGGCCGAGGGCCATGGCGGCCAGGATCCAGACGGCGAGGTACCTGTCGAGGGTCGACAGCTTGGCGGTGATGTGCGCCGTGTCGGCGGGTGCGGCGGTGGTTGTCACGGCAGAATCTCTCCAGAAACGAAGCATCGACGATCGTCGATGCTTCGAGTATGCTTATAGATATCGATGATTGTCAATCTCCCGATGGGGAGTCGAGCGAAAGCGGGGGCGGCACAGATGCCTGCGACAACTGCCATGGAAACCAGCGCCAAAGCCACCGCGAACCCCGCCGCGACGCCTGCCGCCCCATGCTGCGCACCCGCGCCGGGGCATGGCGCGCTCCTGCCCGGCGAAGCCGAAGCCCTCGCTGCGCGATTCAAGGCACTGGCGGACCCGAACCGCCTGCGCATCCTCTCCATCGTCTCCGCCAGCCCCGAGGCCGAAACCTGCGTCTGCGACCTATCCGAACCCCTCGGCCTGGGACAACCCACCGTCTCCCACCACCTGAAGATCCTGGTGGAGGCGGGCCTGCTCCACCGCGAGAAGCGCGGCGTGTGGGCCTATTACTCCCTGGTTCCCGGCGCACTGGACACCCTGGCCGCGACGTTGTCGCCGGAGGGGCGCGGATGAGCACCAACCCTGCCGCAGCACGGCCTTCCGTCCTCTTTGTTTGCGTCAAGAACGGCGGCAAGTCGCAAATGGCCGCCGGTCTCATGAAGCACGAAGCAGGAGACGACATCGCCGTCTCCTCCGCCGGAACCCACCCGGGTTCGGCCCTCAACGCGCTTTCGGCAGAGGTCCTGCTGGATCACGGCATCGACATCAGTGCGGAAAGGCCCAAGGCACTGACCGCGGAGAACATGCGGGCTGCCGACCTCGTCGTCGTCCTGGGCGCCGAGGCCAAGGTCCCCACCCTCGAGGGAGTGAGGATCGAAGTCTGGGACACCGATGAACCCAGCAGGCGCGGCATCGAGGGAAGGGCCCGCATGGAGCTGGTCCGCGACGACATCCACGCGCGCGTGAAGGACCTCAAACACCGCCTCCTCACCTCGCACTGACCTTGCACGAGCCGCGTTCACCCGCTTGAAAGGTTTTCCTTGAGTCCTGGATCCGGAAGGTACCGCCACGCCATCATCGACGGCTCCGTCAGCACCCGCACCGGCGGCGCCTCGGCCCCGCGCGACACGCGTTTCATGGCCGCCGGCGATCAGCGCTGCGCGCGGGGGACCGGTAGCTCCTCCATCCCGGACTAGCCGTGGCCCTCAGCGGGAGGTGCGCGGCCAAGCGCGGCTACGTCGTCACAGGGTTGGGCATCGGGCAGATCCTCTCGTGGGGTTCGACGTTCTACCTGCTGGCGGTCCTGGCCGGGCCCATCGCCGAGGACACCGGGTGGCCCGGCGCCATGGTGGTCGCGGGCGTCTCGGTGGGACTCCTGGTTGCCGGCCTGGGTTCCCCACGCGTCGGGACCCTGGTGGCTGGCAACCACGGGCGCAGCGTCCTGATCGCCAGCGCCCTGGGCCTGGCAGTCCTCGGCGTGGCACCCAACCAGTGGTGGTACCTCGGCGCGTGGGTGATCCTCGGACTGGGCATGAGCGGCGGACTCTACAGCGGTGCCTTCGCCGTCCTCGGGCACACTTATGGTTCCTCCGCGCGATCGGCCATCACCGGGCTGACGCTGTTTGGCGGATTCGCCAGCAGCATCTGCTGGCCATTGAGCATCTTGCTCGTCAACGAGGTCGGGTGGCGATGGACGGCGCTGGCCTATGCCGGAGCGCACCTGCTGGTCACCGTGCCCCTGTATGCGCTCACGATTCCGCAACAGCCGCTGACACCACTGCCCAACATGGGACCTGAACGCCCCGAAGCCGATTCCCGCCGGCCTGCGGCACCTCGACGGCCCATGGTGGTGTTGGTTGGGACAGTCACAACGCTGTGCACATCGATTGCCGCGTTGATGTCGATGCATATGTTCACCCTGCTGGCCGGCATTGGAATCGTCGGCACGGCAGCCGTCGCCCTGGCCGCAACCATCGGCCCCGCCCAGGTGGGAGCCCGGTTCATCGAGTTCGTCGCCGGGCGGAAACACCACCCCCTGTGGACCATGTTGGCCGCGACCCTCGCCATGGCCGTGGCCATCACCTTCCTCGGTATCGGGATCCCGGCCCCCGAGGTCCTCGTGATCGTCTACGGGGCCGGAATCGGGTTGAGTTCCATCGCCAACGGAACCGTGCCGCTGGCCCTCTTCGGCCAAGAACACTACGCCCGCGCCATGGGCCGCATCGCACTGCCATCCATGCTCGCCCAGGCGGCGGCACCGGTCCTCGGGTCGGTGCTCATCGACAACCTCGGACCACGAAGCACCATGCTGGTACTGGGTCTCCTGGGGTTTCTGACTTTTGGTCTGGCCATGTGGCTGGTTCTTCCCCATCGCACCACCCGGGAAAACCGGGCACGGGTGGTGTGTCAAAGCCCGTCCCGCCAAGCAGACGATCCCTCCGGGGAGGGAACCCAGAAGACATCGGAGACCCCTCGGCCATAGGTTGACGACGAGGTGCCTGCCGTTGATGGCCGCGCACGGCTCCCGGTTCCCAATCTCACCTTGTGGATCGTCATAGGATTGGACCCAGGAACTGGAATGGGGGAAAGCCGACATGGCATCTTCTTCGGAAACCGGGCTTTGGGCCCTCATGCATGCCGAACGCGCCGCATTGGCGGAGGATTTGTCCACGCTCGACGCTGAACAATGGCGCCGGACGTCGCTCTGCGGGGAATGGAATGTCGAGGAGGTCGTCGCGCACCTCACGGCCGCTGCGAGCCTGAACCAGTGGCAGTGGCTGCGCAGCATGCTCGGCGCGCGATTCAGACCCGCGGTGCATAACGCGCGTCGCCTGCGGGAGCACCAAGGCAGCACACCGGCCGAGACCCTGGCGAAGTTTCGGGCAGTGGTCACGAGCAACACTGCGCCGTCCTCCCATACTCCGGCGTACCTGGGTGAGGTCATTGTGCATGCCCAGGATGTCCGCCATCCGTTGGGCATTCCGCGCACTCCGAACATCCAGGCATTGACGCCTGTCGCGGAGTTCTACGCAGGGCGCGACTTCGCGGTTGCCAGCGCATCGAACGCGAAGGGCCTGCGGCTGAGGGCGACGGACGGGCCATTCGATGCCGGCACCGGCCCGCTGGTTGAGGGCTCGACCCTTGCCCTGGTGATGGCGATGGCCGGACGCATGGCCTACCTCGACCAGCTGCAGGGCCCCGGGGTTCCCGTGCTTCGGTCACGCATTGAATAATCCACGGTTGGACCGAACGGCTGGCTGGACACCGCGAACACTCCTTGGATCGATACCACTTCCACGGACCCGGAAGACCCCACCCGGCGGTCACGGGTCCGTGGCAACGAGAGGTGGTTGAGCCCCACAGGCATTCCCGGGCCCGTCGGCTGGTCCACGTTGGTTGCGTCCTGGTGTGTGCGAAGCCGCCCTGGGCCAAGGCGGAATTCTTGGCTAGTCGATTCCGGAATCCAGCACGGTGGGCTTGAGCGGGTTGCCTTTGCCATGGCCGGAGCGCGCCCGCCCATAGGCGCTGTGCGAGTTTTGCTTCCACCACCATTGCTCGGCATTAGATGCAATCCAATGCAGGCGGCTTTCACCGAGCGGGGGAGAGCCCGACCGGATCAGTTCTTTGTGGATGTCCGCTGCCGCCCCAAGAACCATGTCCCTCCACTGGTAGCGGTTCCGCACGCCGAATCGGTGCTCCTTGCACCACGCGCTGAGCCGAACGAACAGCTCCGATCCCGTATCCATGGCTAATACTCCTCGCCGCCCGGGAGATCCCGAACCGGATCGTTGCATGGCGTCGTTTTCACGCGGCGCCCGTGCGCGGTCCCCACCTGGTTCTCGGGCTTGGTTTCATCATAGTGACGAAGGGATGTTCCCGTTGCCACTTGCGGGTCCTCCCTTTTGTGCCCCTTGAACCGTGCCGCGCGGGCATCGCGGGGAAGGCTTCCACCCCCTCGAGGCAACCAGCACCGGCGCCCGAAACGATCGATCACCTCGTATCAGGAAGCGGTTCCAGTGGACCGGCCGGCGGATCGGAAGCATGAGGTTCAGGCAACCAAACACCTATACCGGCGTCCCGCCAGGGAGTTCCCACGCCACAAGCGCCGGACGGAAAACCATGCGCATGCAAGGATGAATGCATGAACCAGGAGAACTTCACTTTGTCGGGCGAAGAATACCAACTACGCAGGGCATCGGAGGTTGACGTCGTACGGATCGTCGAACTCATGGCCGACGACGTGCTGCGGAGGGCGGAAAACGCCCCCTCGGCAGCAGGCAGCAGCCGGCACCTGGACGCATTCCTGGCCATCGACAGGGACCCCGCCCAGTTGTTGGTTGTGGTGGATGACGCCGAATCCACGGTGGTGGCCACCATGCAGTTGACCATCATTCCGGGTCTGGCCCGCAACGGGGCGACACGCCTGCTGGTGGAAGCCGTCCGGGTGGATGCGAAGCTGCGTGGCAATGGCTTGGGAACCGTGATGATGCAGTGGGCCATTGCCGAAGGGCGTCGTCGAGGCGCCTCATTGGTCCAGTTGACCAGCGACAGGACGCGGGAAAACGCACACCGATTCTACGAGCGACTGGGCTTCGAACCCTCGCACGTGGGATTCAAGCTGTTCCTCTAGCGGCGCTCCCTCGTCGCGGCCACCTGCCCACCGCTGGAACTATGCCTGGCCGATGTCGACGCCCGTGACCGGTTTTCCGGCACGTTCATAGGACAGCTGGATGGCACCCTGCGGGAATGCCTGCGGTGGTTGTGCAAGGCGGAACGCCGCGGGCACGCCGGTTCCCTCGGGAAAGAGCTTTTTCCCCGACCCGAGGATGAGTGGGTAGAGGAACAGGTTCAGCCGGTCGACGAGGTCCGCTGCGAGCAACGACCTCACGAGGTCGCCGCTGCCTATGACGTGGATGTCCTTGAAACGGCCCTTGATGGCGGCAACCGCCGCCGCATCCGGCAGCGCCGTGGTGCCGCTCCATGCGGGTTCGTCCACCGAACGGGAGACGACGAACTTCGGCAGGGCGTTGAAGGTCGCGGCGATGTGGTCGTCGCCGCCGCGGGCCGGCCAGTACCCAGCGAAGATGTCGTAGGTCTTGCGGCCCAGCAACAGTGCGTCCATGCAGGTCGATGCCGGCCACGATCGCCGCACCGGCCTGTTCGTCGGAATAGGCGGCCTGCCAGCCACCGAGCGCGAAGCCGCCCTCCCGGTCCTCCCCGGGTCCTCCCGGCCCCTGGTAGACACCGTCCAAAGTGATGAACAGGTCGACGGAGAGGATTCCCATGGCGTACTCCTTCTTCGGGGGGGGGGGGGGCTGGTTGCCCGGCACCGCGCCGGGCCAGGCACTGTGCCCCACACTAGCGACAGGCGTTGGCCCGGTCGAGGGTTTGGCCGACAGCTGGACCCTCCGGCCACCGAGACAGAGCTGAGTCTTCAGTCCTCAATCTTCGAAGTACAGCCCGGTGTGCAGCTTGCAGCCGGGATTGAACGGCGCGGCGCAGCCCGGGCAGGAATCGACGCCGAGGTACCGGGCGATCGACAGCACTTGCCCGCAGACCCCGCAGAGCACCGCCCGCTCGTCGCGGGAGGCGAGCGGCCACTGTGCCGCGTCGTGGCCCGCGGCCTGCGCATGGCAAAGGTGGCACGGGTAGAACTCGCGGCAGCAGGCGAACTTGATGGCAATCACGTCCAGCGGGGTGCGGTAGTGGATGCAGCGCGTCTGGCCGTCGACGACGGGACCGAGCACCCTCGGCCGCTCGGCATTCACCGCACGCCCCGAGCTGTCAACGCGTCGCCGAGTTCATCCGCGTGCTTGAGCGCGACAATCAGGAACGGGACGACGAAGGTCAGCGGGCTGTTGCGTGCCCCGCGCGCCCGCTGCGCATCGCGCACCTCTGTTGCGCGCCGGCCGAGCACCGGAATGGTGCCGATGGTCACCGTCAGCAGCAGCGCGATCCGCTGCGGGTCAAGCCCCAGCCGTGCCAGGGGCCGCAGCCCCCGCTCGATGGCATCAAGCAGCGCCGTCACCCGCGTGGTGAGCGGGAGCAGGGCGGCGAGCACTATCGCGGCGCTCACGCGGGCGGCATTGGCCACCGCCGGCTCCGGGCCCATGAAGAGCAACTGGCTGGCCGCCGTGACAACGACGACCCAGCGGACCCCATGCACCTGGCGGCCCAGTTCACGCATCCCGCATAGTCCCGGGCCAAGTCCCGCCACCGCGTAGCCAAGGATCGCCACCGCCGCCGCGATGCCCGCAGCGAACCATTGCGAGGGCAGCAGGGACACGGCAAGCACCACCAGCAGGACCCCCAGCAGCTTGGGCCCGGCGGGCATCCGGTGCAGCCAGCCGGACCCCGGCCGGTAGAGCGTCAGCACCGCAGCACCGCCTCGTACCGGGCGATGACGTCTTCGGGATCGCCCACCTCCACCATGCGGCCCCCGGCGAACAACACCGCCTGATCGCAGCGCGCGGCAAGCGCGAGGTCGTGGGTGACAAGCAGCAGCCGGTGGCCCGCATCCTCCAGCAGGTGGTCGGCGACGAGCCTGGCGTTGCGGGCGTCGAGGTAGGCCGTCGGTTCGTCGGCGACGACAAGCTCCGGGCGGCGCACGAACGCGCCGCACAGCGCGAGCAGCTGCTTCTGCCCGCCCGAGAGGTCGTGCGACGGGCGCTCGGCCAGATCCCCCAGGCCAAAACGTTCCATTGCCGCGGCCACCCGTTCCCGGAGCTCGGCCGCCGGGAGCCGGTCCGCGCGCAGCGAGAAGGCCACATCCTCGGCAACCGTCGGCATGATGATCTGCGCGTCGGGGTTGCTGAACACCACCGCGATGCGGCGGCGCAGCTCGGCGGCCCGGCGGGCGGGGTCGATCCCCAGCACGGACAGCCCACCGGAGGTCCGGGGGACAAGGCCGCCGACAAGCCGGGCGAAGGTGGACTTCCCCGAGCCGTTCTCCCCGATGACGGCCACGGTACGCGCCCCGAGATCGAGGGAGACGTCCCGCAGGACGTCCGTATCTCCGAGGCGCACACCGACGTCCGTGAGGTGGATTCCCGGCTGGCTCATCGGACGACCTCCAGGACCGCGGCGATCCCCATGCCGCCACCGATCGACGCCGCGGCAACACCGCGGGTCCCGGTCGGGGCACCGCCCCGCACCAGGCGGCTGAAGAGGCGCACCACGGCTATCGCTCCGCTGGCACCCCAGGGGTGGCCCAGCGCCAGCGCCCCGCCGTCGGCACACAGCCGCGGGTCCTCCTCCGCGATCCCGAGCCTGTCCAGCACCGCAAGACTTTGCGCGGCGAACGCCTCAACGATTTCCAGCGCCGCAATGCCGTCCAGGTCCAGCCCGGCGGATTCCAAGGCCGCGCCGACGGCGCCGGAGGCACCGAGGCCCGGCAGCGCCGGATCGCAACCCACCACCGCGGAGGCCCTGACGGCGAGTCCCGGCATGGCCCCGGCCGGGGCAATCACCAGGGCTGCAGCGCCGTCCCCGATCCGCGTGGCGGTGCCCGCGGTGAGCGAGCCGCCGGGGAAGAGCGCGGGCAGCCGGGGGAGCAGCCGTTCGGCCCCGCCGATGGCGTCGTCGTGCCGGAGACCTGCCATCGGCACCACCTCGGCATCGAACCGGCCGGCGTCCCGTGCCGCGCGGGCGCGGGCATGGCTGCGGGCCGCATGGGCGTCCTGGCGGGCACGAGATATTCCGTCATGCACCGCCAGGTCCTCCGCCGCCCGGGTCATCTCCGGGTCCGCGAACCCCGCGGGCGCAAACGGCGCCCGGGAGTACGCGGTGCCGTCCGCCGAGCGCACCGGAGCGGTGGAGGCGCTCTCCACCCCGCCGGCCACCCGCATGCGCGCATCGCCGGCACGGATGGCCGTTGCGGCATCGAGCACCGCCGCCAGCCCGCTGCCGCATTGCCGGTCCACCGTCATCCCGGGAACCCCGTGGCCGAGCCCCGCCGCCAGCGCGGCGATGCGGCCGGGATTCCCGCCCGGTCCCATGCAGTTGCCCATCAGCACGTCGGCCACGGTGATCGGTGCCCCGTGCGCCGCCTCGGCGTCGGCCAGGGCGGCGCGGATCACCGGGGCAGCCAGCTCTTCGACGCGCAGCCGCGCCAGGGCGCGCCCCCGGGTGCCGATCGGGCTGCGCCGGGCGGCAATGATGACGGGATCGTTTTCAGTGCGCAAGGGACACGACCTCCCCTGCCTGGACCCGCCGCAGTGCTTCGGCGCGGGCTGGCTTGCCGGAAGCAGTGCGCGGGATCTCGCCGGTGAACCAGCGTCGCGGCCGGTGCGCAGTTGCCAGCCGGGCCCCGGCCAGCGACCCGAGACCTGCCGGCACGTCGCCGTCCAGCTCGAGCAGGGCGGACACCAGGGAGCCGATCGGCCCGCTCGGAAGACCGAACACCAGGGCATCGCGCACGCCCGGGATGCTGCGCAGCACCGCCTCCACTTCTTCGGGGACGATGGTCGCCGAGGCGCTGAGGATCGCGTCGTCGGCCCGCCCCAGCAGCCGGAGCCGGCCGTCGGCGAACTCCGCGCGGTCGCCGACGGTCGCCCACTTGCCGTCTCGGCGCAGCGGGCCGGAGGCACCGGCATACCCGGTGGCCACATAGGGGGAGCGCACCCAGAGTTCGTGCTCGCGGATCTCGATTTCGACGCCGGGGAACGGCCGCAGCCCGTCGCCCTCGTCGCAGGCCACGAACGAGAGTTCGGCGGCACCGTAGTAGGAGGTCACCCGGATGCCGGCAGCCTCGGCGCGCCGGCGCAGCTGCGGGTCGAGGTGGGATCCGCCGACCAGCGCCGCGCGCAGGCGTGGCGGGGGACCGGAGTCGAGCACGGCGCGCAGCGCCTGCGGTGTCCCGTGCAGGGCGTCGACGTCCGGGCCGGGGCGGAACACCGGTTGCGGTCCGCCGTCCAGCGCGTGGGCCAGGGAGAACAGTGTCAGCGAAGACGCAGCAGGGGCAGGCAGCAACACGTTTCCCGCGTGCCCGATACCCAGGAAGGATCCGACTGCGGCGAAGGAGTCGGACCAAGATTCGGCGCTGCGCAGCACGATCCGTGGCGCGCCGCTGCTACCGGAGGTCAGCGTCGCCCAGGCCGTTCCCTCGGGTGCCTCCGCCGCCGCGGCAGCCGCTGCCATGGCATCGAGCTGCGCGGCAGGCCATCGGGGATCGCCCACAAGCGGGATGTCGCCGGCCGTGCGGATCCGCCGGAGCTGCCCGAGCAGGTCCGGATCGCCGCCGTCCACCGGGAAGATCACCGGACGGGTTCCGGAACCGCGGCCGTCTTCGGGGCCCACACGCGGCCAAAGGCCCGAGGGTAGGCCCGCACCAAGGTCATGACAATGAGCGTTGCCGTCACGGCCTTGACCAGGTCGCCGGGGATGAAGGCGAGGCTCATCAGCATGGTCTCGCCGAGCGGCAGGCGCGTCACCAGGCTCTGCACCGGGACACCCACCGCGTAGACCACCAGGATCCCGCCGACCAGCATGCCGAGCGCCGTGCGCCACAGCACCGGCTTGCGCCCTCCCGCGTGCACGATCAGGCCGATGGCAAATGCGCCGAGGATCCAGCCGAAGAGGTAGCCGGCCGACGGGCCGAAGAACACGCCGATGCCACCGCGGCCTCCGGCCAGCAGCGGCAGGCCCAGGGCCACCAGCGCCAAGAACACGGTCATCGACAAAGCGCCGAGCCACGGTCCGAGGATGGCACCGGCGAGCATCACGCCGAGGGTCTGGACCGTGATCGGGACGCCGCCGGCGACGGTGAACCCGCCCGGAAGGCCCAGGACGGCAACCAGCGCCGCAAAGACGGCGACTCGGGAGAGGCCTGTGGCGTCAATCCGGGGTCGGCCGGTGGGGTTGTGCAGGGTGCGGGGATGCGTCATGGAGTGACTTCCTTGGTGTGATTCAATCCCGGGCGGCGCTCTCTTGAACACCGTCCAATTGAACGGTGTTCAGCAGGACGGAGTTCACTATAGTGACACCACGGCCCAAGCTGCAAAACCCGCGGTCACACTTCGCCGTCGCCGGGGTGATTTCCGTGTCGTTGGAGGCGACCCGGTAGCCCCATGAACTGGCGTCGCGTCTCCTCGGACCACGGGGCATGGGGGAGTGGCGGTGGGCGACGCACATGGCGTGGATTCCGCGGATCCCAGGCGGCCGGAGGCTCGATCGGGTGGCTCCTGTTGGTCCGTCAAAAACACCTAGGTATCACCGCAGCAGCCGCCTGCTAGAACCAATCTCACCGAGCCAAGAACGGCGAGTTGTTCGATGACTGCCGGCGTCACCGTGCATGGAGGAAAAACCGTATCCGTCATGGGCATCACCGTAGTTCGATGGCTTGACCCCTGTCAGCCAAACGACCCTTTGCAGGCTCGACGGTGGGTGGGCCACATATGTCCGTCCATGGGTGGAGCCCTGACAGGGCCTTCGGAAGCCGGGCCGAAGCCCCGCCGGTCTATGCGACGGACGGCAGGGGCGCGCTTGCCTCGGACAGCGGGGAACGAGACCTAAGAAAGTAGCTCTTCAATGGCATCGGCCAGTAAGGAGACGGGCAGCCGACCATCCAGCTCCATGGATGCGCCGTTTCGGAGCAGAGGCTCGACCGTTTCAACAAAATTGGCGATCTCCGATTGCTGAGCTTCGCTTTTCCCGTACTCGTTGGTGGTTCTGCTCCTGACTCGCTGGAGCAGAACCGAAAGCGGCGCACTGAGCAAAACCACGTGCTCGAAGTACCCATAGAACCGGCCTTGGTTCTCGACGGTTCCAGAAACCACCATGCTGCCCGGTTGGCGCAGCAATTCATCCATTCGCGGTTCATCCCAGGTGCCATCCTCCAACACCCATCCACCGTAGTCGGTGTCGAGCGTTTCGTGGCCCCGGGAATGCAGTTCCAAAAGGACGCTGCTCTTCCCCGATCCGGACATTCCGGTCAGCAGTACTTTGGTCATCCGCTCAATGTAGCAGCGAACTTTTTTGCCGCACAGATGCCACAGGAGCAGCCCACAAAGGCACTCCGCCTAACGGGCGTCGGAACCCAGTTGCTGACATGCGCCCATTCCGCGGCGTTCCTCCCGGGCACGTCCGGGCGCCGAACTTTCATCCAGAAGCCCGCGGCCATGGCTGATTGTGCGGTCGGGACCCGGGTGCCGCCCTCCATGGATCGGTTGATGAACTCCATCGCATCGCATGGGTCGACAGGCGGGGTCCTCGTAAAATCCCCCAACCGCTGCAGTTTGCCCCGCGGGGAGGAGGACCACGCCCGGGAGAAAATCAGGAGGCTTGCTCGAGGCGTTGCTCGAAGCCGTCGAGAATGATGTCGAGACCGACGGCGAACTCGTCGGCAAACGAGTAGCTTGCATTGTGCATGAGCTCACCGAGCGCCCGCACGAGATGCGGGTATTCGTCCGGACTCGGCGCCACGTCCTCGGCGAACGACATTTCCGCACCTTCGCCGGGGGCGAAGGGAAGGGTGGACTCCGTAAGCGCGAACCCGTACACGTAGGCGTCGACGGCGGAGAACATGTGCGTGGCGAGGCGAGCCGAGAATCCGGAATTCAGGAGGCAGCCGAAGACCCGATCGAAGTTCCGCAGCAGCGGCGTGCCGGGCCGGGGGCGCGCCTCGATCATGCCCAGTGCCCACGGATGCTGCACCAGCACCGATCGCGCCGATCGCGCCCGGTTAAGCATCGCCGCCCGCCAGGGGTCATCCACGCCAGGGGCGCTGATCTGCTCGAACGCCCAGTCGGCGAGCGAGTCAAGGAGCGCGATCTTGTTCGCCACATGGTGATAGAGGGACATCGCCTCCACGCCCAGTTCTGCGGCGACGGATCGCATGCTGACCGCACCGATACCGCCGCGATCGGCGACAGTCGCTGCCGCCGCAACGATCCGTTCCCTGCTGAGTGCCGCTCGTGTATTCACGTTCCCATTGACTCCTTACAGGCGTAAGACTAGCATGATCCGCATCCTTACAGCCGTAAGAACGGAAGGTGCCAGCGATCGCTGACCCCCGATCCTGACCACGACATCGGAGCATCTGATGAAAAACCGTCAACACACCACCCCCGCGCTGGAAGACCAGCGGATCCCGGTGCAAGCCAAGATCGCGGCAGCCTGGACCAGCTTCATGTTCCTCTACATCTACGTCGACTACTTCGCCCTCTACAAGCCGGGGATGATCGACAACCTCCGCGCCGGCGTCGTCTTCGAGTTCGACATCAGCCCGGCGTTGATGTCCGCGTTCCTCGCGCTCGTGGCGATCCCGATCGTGATGGTGGCGCTCTCCATGATGCTTCCCGCCCGCACCAACCGTGCCACCAACCTCGTCGTGGCAACGGTGTACATCCCCGTCTCGATATACAACGCGGCGGGCGAACCGTGGTCCTGGTCCTTCTTCTACGGCCTCTCCATCGGGCTCGAGGTGCTGCTCCTGGGCTTCATCCTGCGCTCCGCCTGGACCTGGCCCCGCACCGAAGAGCGAAACCCGGAACGAGTCGGCGGCCACGCGGCCAACACCTCACTGGAAGGAAATCCCCGGTGATCTCCGTGATCGAGCCATGGAAGTTCACCACCGGCACGGATATCAGCGAAGTCGGCATGCAACGCTGCAAGGGCGCCGCGGCCCTCACGCGCAGGCCCTTGGGGCCCGAAAACCGGAACGCGAAATGTCCCGGCAGATAAGCCCCACCAGTCCGGTCGCCGGGCAAGGGGAAGTGAGGCAGCGCTCGAGGAGCGGACGGCTCGCCATCACCGGCCTCCTGCTGCTCAGCGCACTGCCCGTGCTCGGCGGAGCGATTCACCTGGGAGACCTGAATGCCGGCCCGGAGGGCACCCGTCCCTTGACATCATCGATTCCGATGATTGGGCACATCGTGGCGATGAGCGCGTACTGTCTCATTGGTGCGTTCCAGTTCTCTCCGGCTCTGCGAATCCGGCATCGTTGGCACCGTGCCGCCGGCCGCGCACTGGTCCCCGCTGGATTCATCGCGGCCCTGTCCAGTGTCTGGCTCGCGGTCTTCTTTGGCGGCCCAGCCGAAGAGATCCCACTCGCGAGGGTTCGCCTCGTCTTCGCCGTGGCGATGGCAGTTTTCCTAGTACGAGCTGTCATCGCGATCAAGCGACGAGACTTCGCTGTCCACGGATCCTGGATGACGCGCGCCTACGCGATCGCCGTCTCCGGCGGAAGCCAAGCGCTTGTTTTCGCACTGTGGACGATCACCATGGGTGAGGTCGACGCATTAGGCGAGGTCTGGATGGTTGCCGCGGGTTTCGTGATCAACAGTGTCGCAGCTGAGTTGATTGTCCGGAGGCGCTCTGGCCGGCGGACAAGCCGGGCGCCGGACCCAGGTCTTCCTCAATCATGAGGTCGTGCCCCGGCGTGCAACAGCTGACGAAAGCCAACATGAATTTCACGCGCCATTTCACTTCGCCAATCAATGAGGACGAGGCAGGAGAACGTTCCCCGTCCGGAAGCGACGAGGGATGCGAAATCCTCCACATTGTGGCCGGAAACGCAATGAATTGGCGAACGATGCCACCGCTACCAACGTGCTGGAAATCGTCGATCACACCGTGATCCGCGGATGGACTGAATCACCAAGCGCCGAGGAATGGAACAAGGATGCTACTTTCCTCCCCGCAGCCGCTTTCACCTTGCTTCGACTTGTCGGACGGATCGATGGAACCGGGCGCATTCGGGCGTTGGAGGCATTGGAAATCCTCATCGATTTCCTCGGGCAAGAACCCAGGCCAGAGCAGCAGAAAATGAACTTGAGCGCTGGCGCTGCTGACACCGACGTCTGGACAGTTGATCCCGTAGCCGCGGAGCAACCTCCTGCGGGACACCTACGATTCATGTGGCAGCGAAAGTCCGCGGATCCATTCACGCAGCCCGGTCCACACCGAAGACATGGCTTAGAAAGTCAACCGATTCAACTAGGAGCTAGCGACCATCGGGAATCAGCGAGCCGAGGAGCCCCGAACTGCGGCCCGGTGCGAAAATGTTCTTCATGAACGCCGTGGTTGCAATTTGAACAAGAACTACTCCTTGGTAAGGCCCGATGCCAAAGGCTGGTCCGCACTTCCGCTGTGCCCTCCTGCGTGGCGGCAAACGGTGGTTGCTTGCTTGATCGTCTTGACGACAACGGTTGCCAACTTCATAGCCGACAGGGGGTGGGAGGATCTTCCGCCGGAATACTGGCAATCGACCTACCGAATTGTTGATATGTTCGGGCTTTCTGCGACCCTCATTGCATTCTTCTTTTCTGCTCTCGGCTGGTTCTTTGGTCGACTGGCAGTTGCGATGGCGCCCATTGTTTTGCTCTACGTGGCCGTACCGTACTCGCTCGATGCAAGCGAGAATGCCGTTCTCTGGTGGGCAGGCGCAATAGCAGCGGTACTTTGGTGGCTTATCCAGGCCAGGTTCTCGCTGCAGCAGATTCACGCCGTGCATACTCTCGCCTCAGTGTCGGATACCGGGGCAACTGTTGAACTCGGGCCGGTCGCTGGAAAGACTCTGAGACGCATCAAGCGGCGCAGCCTGTGCTGGGCAACGGGCTTGAGTTCGATCGCCATTCTCGGCTGGCTGGCAGCGATCACGGCTTTGCCGGCTGCGGTTGGACGCACCTATCAAGAACTGGACGACCTGGCGCTGTCCGACTATCTGGGAACGCCTGCGGCAACCATGAGTGTTCTAGCACTCGCCCAGTGGCATCGCTGCGGCTGGACGTTCCTGGCCTGCAGGTGCGTCGGCACTCTGGTGTGGCATGTCCCCGTTGTCGGTGGCCCGGTTCAAGGACTGTGGTCTTCGCTTTCAGAAGACGCCGGCACGGTGCCACTTGGCCAGGCCAATTCGTTGCCCTCATGCACCTGCATCGAAGAATATCTACGCGCTGACCCTGACGAAGAGGACCTTTACGGGGACATCGGTGTCCTTGCCTCCGCCTATTGTCCGGTTCACGGAATCGACCAGATCAATTCACTTACTGCAGAGCAGTTTCGTTCGCTTGCCACCACCAGCTGGCTCTGGGACGAAGATTCCCTGGTGCCTGTGTCCACGCAGGCCGATGCAGACAGGACCTTGCTCATTGGCTATGCAGGAAATGCCTTTACCGGCTTGCCGGCTCGGTTCATCAATGGCATGGCAGAGATCCACGTTGGCTCGGATCATCTGGCTGAAGAACGTGAGCTACAGACCAACGAATCCCAGTGGGAGCGCCCGTTGCCCCCGCTGGGCGGGGTGCTGGACCGGATCGACCTAAGACCTGCAGGACTGGGCGGGCGAGCCATCCGCTACCAGCATGGGAGGGCGTGGTTCGAAGCAGCCGGCGACGCCAGCAGGTGTCCTTCGTCAGTCGAGGAGTGACGACGAGCGCCTACTTGAATTCTTGGTGGGCGAACCTTATCTCCAAATGGACGACGATCAATTCCCAAGTAAAGGAAGATGCTCACACAAAGTCTCGTTTCACTGGTGACGCGCGACGGCCTACCGTGTCACCCATGAGATCGATCCAGTAGACGAAAAGTCGTGTGCCGGTATTTCGCTGACGGAAGCAACCACCGACATGAAGTTAGACCACAGCAATTGGAAAAGCTTGATCGCAAGTGGATCCCTCAACGGGTTCATGACCGTGGACAGCCGGCAGATCCCCCTAAGTGGGAACGTCGACTGCGCATAGGCACTGGACGGCTTCTCGTGGAGTATAGGCTACCTTCCATGATGACCAACGAGCGCCTCAAACCCCTGCTCGAGCAGTACGACTGGGCGACGGAACGACTTCTCACTCGCCTCGCCGGACCCACGAGCAACTCGGGGGATGACAACGAGGTCTCCGTACCGGTCCTGACGGACGCCGAGTACCTTTGGGAACCGGTCGGCTCTTGCTGGTCCGTACGGAGGCGCACCGATGGGCCCGGACCGGGTGCACTCAAGCTCATCGGTGCGGGGGAGTGGGGGCGAGATGGAGCCCCCCAAAGCCCGTGGCCTCCGCCCCTTACGACGATTGCTTGGCGGCTTGACCACATCTCCGAGACGCTGTTGGGCCGATCCAACCACCTCGGTGGAGACCGCCTTTTCGACCGAGCGACATACCAATCACGACCAGATGCAGCCGGCGCCATCGAGAGGTTTCATCAGGCCGCTGAGGACTGGCGCCGCGTCATGCTCTCTGTCGATGAGTCCGACTATGACCGGACCGGGCTGAGCAGCTACCCATACGGCAGCGATGCCGACGAGACATTTCTGTCGATCGTGTGGTGGGAGAACCAGGAGATCCTGCACCACGGTGCCGAGATCGCGCTGCTCCGCGACCTCTACGTTCACCACATCCAGTAGCGACGAGCGTGCACGGCATTCACTGGTGACGAAGGTACAGGCATCGAACTGACCGGAAACGCCGCGCTTTGGTTCCCATTGCCATTGCGGATATCGCTTTCATCCCCGCAAGCAAGCTTTGTCGCATGCCGGGAGACAGCCGCACCTGACTCGACGAGCTTTCTTGCCTGTTGGAGGGGTGCCGTATTGGACGGGGGGCGTGGAATTTCGGAGACACCTGCACCGAGACTGTGTATTCGCAAGTGGAACGGCTTGCGGGATATGAAACCAGACACTGGCGGTGTCGGGGACCAAATCGGCTATTTCACTTCGTGGCTGTGGCCTCGTTCTGACACGGGCGGATCGAAACGGGGGTCTTGAAGTGTCCCGCCATCGTCTAGCCACCCCCGTTTGGTGTAGAAATCGATGGCTCTTTTGTTGTTGGCTTCCACCCATAGAAAAGCTCTGTCGTAACCCAGAGTTGCGATATTTTCCTCGGCGGCCGTGAACATCGCTGAACTTGCACCCCTGGCCCACCACTATGGATGCACGTCAATTGCGTAGAGCTGCCCAAAGGCAGAATCAGTGTCTCCGGTGGCTGGTCCTAGTATGCAAAACCCAACGACTCAGCTTCCTGATTGCGCCACCAAGTGGGTCGTCCCTGGCTTGGGGTTGGCGATGTTTCGAGCCCAGCCCTCTGCATAATGTTCGCTGTCCATGGCGTCGAGGTACTCATCCGTCATCACGCCGCGGTAGGCAGCTCTCCAAGCCGCAATTTGGATCTCGGCCAACGTGCTCGCATCCTCTTCGGATGGGTAGCGGACAAGTATGTTTGCGCTGGTCATGAGTTGAAATGTCCCAACCGAATACGGCGGAGGAAGAACACGTGACGAGCAGCCGAGAATCAACCTCCGGGTCGAATCGACCTCAAGCTAGGGACGGTACTCCTGTGTCTCTGGCAACCGTTGATTCTGGAGGTTCGGCTCACTTGGATTTCAACTCTCCGCACGCCGAACCATTCACCGAAAGTCTGGGTGGGGATGCGCCACAGTTCGAAATCGTTCCCTCGTGAATCACCTTCCATGGTCTGACAGGAATCGGGTCGTTCGCTTAAGCCACTCACCAGGAATCCGATCACGACTATCCCGAGGACAGTGATTGTCACACCTGTGTCTACGGTGAAGACTGCTCCGCCACCTGGCAGCGAGCCACGGTTCGCACCGTGTACGAGCCGACAACCACCGCTTTAAGAGAGCGAACATCGCCCCCTACCCTCCG
The DNA here is from genome assembly GCF_051550675.1 of Paeniglutamicibacter selenitireducens. Taxonomy (NCBI): domain Bacteria; kingdom Bacillati; phylum Actinomycetota; class Actinomycetes; order Micrococcales; family Micrococcaceae; genus Paeniglutamicibacter; species Paeniglutamicibacter selenitireducens. Next base: position 26,616 of record NZ_JBPULF010000008.1, read on the forward strand.
CCTGTGCTCTGAAGCGTCGGGGCACAGGCGGAGGGTAGGGGGGCGAGCGTGTGAACTCTAGTTGCCGTTCGTTATAGAGATGTCACCGTTGCGAGTCTCCACCGCAACGACGTGCTTGCTCGCGCTGGATTCGGCGACGCTTACATTCACCTTGCCACCTTTTGTCGTCGTATCCACCCGGTAGTCCGATCCTGGAAGGGTTAGTTTGACGTTTCCATCCTTACTTTTCACGCCGACGTTCTCCGGTACCGTCCCGAAGCTCAACTTGGTGTCGCCATCGGCCGAGATAGTACTCACGAAGGGGGCCGCGATTTCGTCACCGGCGATATTTCCACCGTCACTTGTCAGTTCAAGCGTGTGGCCGCTGAAGTTGTTCAGCTGGATGTCTCCGTTCCCCGTGGTTGCCATGAGATCTGTGCTGATCTCGGAAGCCTTGATTGATCCGTTGGTGTTTTCGACATTGATCACGGTGTTTCGGGGCACCTTGACCGAGTAGCGGGCCTTGCAGCCAATCGAGACTCCTACACAGTCGGCCCTGAGCGTCAGCGTGTTTCCTGAAAGGCCCCATTCAGAGGTGGGGGCGTTGCCATTGGCAGTGCCGCTGGTTTGCCGTTCCACCTGGATCTCTTGAATATCCGCCGGAACGAGCTCAAGTTCCGAGGCATTGGACCGCACCGTGAGATTCGTTCCCGTGAATTCGAAGGCCTTTGAATCCTTGGGGGCATTGGCGAGCTCATCGCCGCTGCTGCAAGCGGTGGCGACGAGTGAGATGGTGCAGGCCACGAGGATTGCGGCTATAGCCCGGTATCGATTAGTCATGTGCGGGATTCCTTAAGATCAATGAGTTTGTGGGACGGATTATGGGGGTCGGTATTGGACTGAATTGTTGATTCCGACAAGGTGTGTCCGCGCGAACTGAATCTCCGCAAGGTGATCGCCACAGACCATCGCGCGTTGGAGACGTTCAAGCGCGGAGGACCCGCGCGGCGATCGTTCGCGAGGCATGGGCGGATTGGACTGCGAGGGCCAAGCAGGTGGTGGCGAGCGTTGCCAGGGCCAGTCCACCAAGTATGATCCACGGGATCCCGGCAAACAGGCCAAGGGCATCGATTCGGGCACCTGCGGCGATAGTGATGCCGGTGATGGTGAGAGTGAGCGCGCCGAAGACTATGGCAGTGCCGGCGTAGATGAGGCCTTCAAGGATTGCTGATTGCGCAATGACGCCGGGCGGGGCGCCTGCGACGCTGATCAGTGCCGAGTCGCGTTGTCGATCCCTTCCCACCAAAGCGATAACGGCCAGACCACCCACCCATGCGACGACGAAGACCCATCCCAATACGACCAGGACGTCCCCCAAGCCTGCCGTGCTGTTCGGCATCACGTTTCCCATCACGATGAATAGCCCGACGAGGGAGAGGGAGAGCGCGAAAGGCAGGACGGTGGTGACACTTCGTGCGGAGCGGGCCCGACACGACTGCACGGCCAGATGCCACGCAATGTTTCGCGAGGGCACCAAAGAGGTCCACAGCTTCATCAGGGGTGTGAGCACCCAGGGACCCATGAGTAGTAGTAGGCAAATGAGGAACAAATTCCCGGCGAATGCGAATGCAGTTCGTTGCGCCAAGCCGCCTTCGAGTTCCAGTCCGAGCCCGGGAATCCACATGCCGACGACACCGGCAATGAGGCAGAGGGCGAAGATGCTGCGTGTGATCCCGGGCCTGGCTGCTGAATCGGTTGCTTCACGGAACGCGCGCATTTCGGGTGTTCGTGCAGCCCTTGCGGTCACGCCCCACCCACCGAACAAGCAGGGAATGATCCCGGAGACCAGACCAACACCGACGTGCCATGACTGGAATGCCACGGAGGCGTTGTGGATCTCGAGCCCGGTCGCGGCCCATTGCCTAATCGTGATGCCAGCCACCAGATGGGCTGGCAAAATTGCCATCATGCCGGCGACCAGCCCCAGCACTATCAGCTCGATGCGAAGAATGGCCCTGACTCGATGGCGCGGGACCCCCAGGATCACCCACAGGGCGTGCTCCCTGCGTTGCGTCGTCAAGGTCAGCCCGACGGTTGATGCGGTGATCCCCATGGCGGCGAGCACCGTGAAGAAAACGATGTTTCCCCCGAGCACAATGGAAGCCGAGACCATTCTCGAATCTTCGGCATTCTGGGCGGCCGAGATAGACGTGAACATGGCGATGAGTGCGCCAGCGACACATGCGGCACCGACAAGTGCGCAGAGCAGGGCCCACAACCACATGGACGCCTGCATGCGGATGTCGGCCAGGACGAGGCGGATCATGAGCTGTGTCCGGCTGTTTCGTCCTCGGACTGAGCGGCAAGCACCGCTTCGCCCACGGCATGAGCATCGCCACCCGGCAGGGTCCGGTGCACGCGCCCCGAGCCCAAAACCACAACGCTATCAGCGCGGGCTGCTGCGTGGGGATCGTGGGTGACCATCAGCACCGATGTCCCTTGGGCAGGCAGTGCCTGGAGCCAGTCCAGCACGACATGGCCGGACTTGAGATCCAAGGCACCGGTTGGCTCGTCCGCGAACACGATCCGTGGCTGATTGGCGACTACCCGTGCGATGGCTACCCGTTGACGTTCGCCTCCGGACAAACGGTCGGGCCGTCGACTCGCAAGCTCGCTGATTCCCAGACGGGTCATGGCCTCAGAGACCGTGGCGCGTGAGATTCGCCGGCCTGCCAACCGTGCGGGAAGTGCGATGTTGTCTTCGACGGTCAGGGAGCTGACGAGGTTGTATTCCTGAAAGACGAAGCCAATGTTTTGGCTGCGAAACGCGGCACGCTGTCGGGGGTTGAGTGCAAGCGTGTTTGTGCCGAGCACCTCGATGGAGCCGGAGGTCGCTTGTTCGAGCCCCGCAGCACACAGGAGCAGCGTGGACTTGCCCGAGCCAGAAGGGCCCACAATCGCCGTGAGGCGCCCCTCAGGGATGTTCAAGGTTATCTCGTGAAGGACTTGCGTGATCTCCCAGCGACGCCCAGGGACGGGAAACCCCATGTTGACTCCGCGCAAACGGATACAGGGGGTGAGGGAATTTGTGTTGTGCGGCATGTACTCATCAAACGTTGTTTTTGGAGTCAGGACACGGGTATTAGCCCCCGAGGGTGGTAGACCTGGCTCTACTTTCAGCACCATGGCTTCCCGGTAAAATTGGTGAATGCCGCACTTTCATTCGGGCCGCCGGGTGCTCACGGAGATCATCGCGGGTGCGGCCTTTCCGGTGATACTCGCCAGCGTGCTCGTCCTGCCAATTTCGGCGATCGTTGTAGCCGAGGCCGACCGAAGTCGTGCCTTGTTTTGCGGTGCACCGTCCATGCCGCTGCGCCCAGCTGGGCAGAGCTGGAGATCGTGGATCCGCTTTCGCCTTGGAGTTTGGGCAGTATGGCGCACAGACCTGCCCGTCTTTCTTACCGCACTCGTGTTGTGCGCCTTGTCTTTGATCGTCTCGTTCTTCGGACTCATCAGCACCTCGGTGCTCGTCTTCAATCCCGTGCTCTGGGCCTTTGGGATCGAAGCGATGGTTGGACCATTCAAGCCGATGAGTTTGCAACAGGCCTGGGTCGCTGTACCGGTAGGTCTACTTCTCGGGGCCGTAACCGCGGTCATCCTGACGGCAATCTCATTGCTACGCGACGCTTGCCTCAAGGCGTTCCTTAGTGCCTCGGAACAAGACCTGATCGCCAAACTTGAGAAACTGGGCAGCAGTCGGGCCTCGTTGACTCAGGCATTCGAAGCCGAACGCCAACGGATCGAACGCGATCTTCACGATGGGGCGCAACAGGAGCTTATGGCGGTCGTGATGCGACTGGGAATGTTGGAGGCCGCAGCCCTGACCCGTGATGAAAGCGCCCTGGCCAGTCAGGCCACGAATGCAAGAGAGCAAGCCGAGCACGCGCTGGAGCGCTTGCGACAAACGGTACGTGACATCCATCCCCGAGAACTCAGCGATTTCGGGTTGAAAGTCGCAGTCGAAGAACTCGCCGCACGCTCACCACTGCGGACGGAATTCACGGCAACGGGGGAGGATTCCCTGTTGTCTTCACCCACGGCCGCGGCAATCTACTTTTCCATTTCGGAGGCGCTGACAAATGTTGCCAAGCACGCGGAAGTGGACCATGCTCGGATCGAACTGCGCTGTGGGGCCGTTGGGGTCTGGGCGCAGGTGCGGGATGAAGGCCGGGGTGGAGTCGACTTTGCTGCGGGGTCGGGTCTGGCGGGGCTCAGGGAACGGATGCGTAGCATCGGTGGGGAACTCGAAATCAACAGTCCACCAGGCTCTGGTACGGAAGTGACAGTCTCGGCACCGTGTGAACCCACATGGTAACTTTGGAGACTTTGTTCCTGTTATCTTGGATGTCCTCATGAAAATTGTGTTGGCTGATGACAGCCTGTTGATGCGGGCCGGCATCCGCGAAATCTTGATTTCCAACGGTCACGAGGTGATTCGTGAGTGCGAAAGCGCAACGGAACTCATCCTTGCCGTCGATTCACTCGCGCGCGACACGGAACTGCCGGAGCTGGTACTGACAGACGTCCGGATGCCACCGGGTAACACCGATGATGGACTTCGCGCGGCCATCGAGCTGCGCTCCCGATATCGGGGGCTGCCCATCCTCGTACTCTCTGCATATGTCACGGGCCCCTATGTGCGGGAACTGTTGAATGGTCCGGGCGCGGACGGGGCAGTGGGTTACCTGTTGAAAGAAAAAGTGGGGCGCATTGCGGACTTCGTTCGTGTCCTGGACACAGTCGCAGGGGGAGGGGTGGTCATTGATCCCGAAGTTGTCAGACACATCACCCACACGGCCTCGGAACACGGCCCCCTGGCACGCCTCACTCCTCGTGAACAGGAAGTATTGGCATTGATGGCCCAGGGACGTTCCAATGCGGAAATTGCCGAGGAACTATTTCTGTCTGGTGCTGCGGTAAGTAAGCATGTGGCGAACGTATTTCTCAAACTGGGGATGCCACCAGGCCAAGACAACCGTCGGGTGAAAGCGATCTTGACATGGTTCCAATACCACTAGGTCACTCTCCAATCGCTCCCGGCCGCAGTTTCAGCGCATCGGTGGACACGTAGACCTCGCCCACGGCCCTCAGGCAAGCTTGGCTATCCTCCCAAGTACCCTGCAGCATGTCACCGTCAGAAGTTCTCAGCAGCACCTGCGCACGACAGTATGCGGAACGTCCAGTGGGACACCGAGGTCCGCGTTGCTTGCCAGTGGTGGCGGCGGTGCTTCGCCCATGCCTTCCGCGATGCTTGGCGACACGGTGGACCCTGAGCGGTACCTGGAATTAGCCCGGCGACAATGGTCTGTATGAGCGAAATTGGAGGGCGGCACCTGAGGTTCCCGAACAAGTGGCAAGCAGCCGGACTTGGCGTCCTCGGTTTGGCGCTGGCGGCGGGACTCATGTCGGGGTGCTCGGTGTTTCAGGATTATTCGGGCGATACCTGTGACGGGCGCAAACCTGTTGAGTCCTTGGAGCAAGCCGGTAAGAATCTGGTGACCGCGGCCTATGCTGCCGACCGGGACGGAATATGCCGGGTCACTCCTGCGTTCCACGACGGTGTCCTGGATGAGGCAATGGTTGCCAAGACGCGGGAGCTGCTAGCGGCTCGGGGGATTACCCCGCAAAACGTCACGGTGGTGGTGGGCGAGCAGATGGGAAGCGGCATTTTCGTTGAACTAACAGATGGCAGCAACGACGACGCCAATTCGATCAGGGTCGATGGCACATCTGTCCGTGGCGACGGATACACGGTCAACCTGCCGCAGGACATGCCGCAGGAGCCGTCGCCGGAGTTTCCCAACACCCCGGCATCACTGTCGGCTTCGACGGGCACCGCTCCCTAAGAAATCTGACGCCGCATGGGGAACCTTGGCCGGGCAACATATGGAAGGGCGAGTACTGTTGACTGGTGTTTGAACCGCGCCAGCTTAGTGAAAATGTCACCATGCGCATACTGCGCCCGGGGGATGCGCCGGCCGTTGCCGCCGCCTATGTGCGCAACCGCGAGTACCTTTCCCCCTGGGAGCCGATACGCCCCGAGGAGTACTACACCGAGGCCTGGCAGGCCACTGACATTGCCAGCCGCCTGGTGGCGGAGAAGTCCGGTGAAGGGTATCCCTTAGGTTTGTTTGCGGACGATACCCTCGTGGGTAGGTTCAACGTGGCCGGAATCGTGCGCGGCCCCTTCCAGAGCGCAGGGCTTGGTTATTGGGTCGATAGCGCCTACACGGGCCGTGGGCTTGCCTCTGCGGCAGTTCGGGTGATCGTCGAGACAGCACGTGACGAGCTCCAGCTACATCGCCTGGAGGCGAGCACTCTCCTACACAACACTGGCTCGCAACGGGTGCTGCTGAAGGCGGGCTTCCGGCAGATCGGGATGGCTCCGCGGTACTTGCAAATTGCCGGGGAATGGCAAGACCACAACCTATACCAAATAGTCCTCCACGACTAAGCCCCTGGCTTTGCGTCAGCGATCGTCCGAGGTAGACGATATACGGGCTCTCCTCGTACGGAATCTCCTACGGGACGTTTGCGAACCTTGCAATAGTGAAAGACCGCAGTCCCATTTCTGCATCCCAGCCGACGCTCGTTCTGTGGTGTAACGGGCGAGCTGCTCTTGGGCTGGACGCCGGTTCATACCTCCGACGAGATCTTGCGGTCTACTAAAGAAGACATAAGTGTTGCCACACCCTCTTGAATCCGCTGTCTCAATGGAGGGAATCCTTTGCGGCCTCGAACAGGTCATCGATAGCAAGGTCTTCCGTGAAATCACGAGGATCTGGGTCTCGGATCACATCTTTCGGACCGCCCGCGGGCACTCGCCTTTTGCTTTCCGCTTAGCCGCGGGTTCGTCGTTTGAGTATGGGGTAGACGATCAAAGTGGCTACAGCCATCGCTATTCCGGATCCCGCGTTTTGCCACAGCGTCTGCGTGGGGAAAAAGATGAAGCCCAGTACTGTCATGACAACGACCGTGCCGACTGCGATTATCGCAAGCGCAAGAACTTCAGCGAATCGTGAGTCCTGGGATGGATCCTGATCTGTAGTCATTACTTGCGCTTGGGCTTCCTGGTGACGACGTCGAATACGTTTGCAATGGAACGAGCTGCGACAACCTGGCTCAATCTCTTGTCGACCCAAACTGTGGCCTTTCCGTAAAGCTTAACAATTCCCGCTCCAAGGCAATACCCGAGAGTACCCCTAACAGCTGCCTTGCCGGCCGTGCGCAAGCATAATCTGGGGTCGCCACCACTGTCGTTTTCGAAGGTGACTGCACCATCTAAGATCCTCGCCAGTGTGGTTTCGCGCCCGAAAGCGGAACCCTGACCGGACAGAAGATTTCCTAGTCCTCTTCAGCGATCAGCCTGCCGTCCGGTTTGCGGATGAGAAACCAATCGTGGTCTGATGCCGTCCAGGCGTTGCCCCTGTGTGGCGCCTGTTGGGCCCACGCAAGGGCCTTTTCCAGCCATCCATCAGTGTGTTGATGCCCGACTTCCTGGCGGAACTCGGCGGGGACGGAGCTGAGCCACATTGTCAGCCGACTGGTGCGAGTGCCACGGCCGACCAGGTATGTCGTTGGCGCGTCCGATAGCCAGCGCACCCACAGGACGGACAGGTCGGAAGATTCATACGGGACCGCGTGTCCGCTGAAGAAGAGACGATCGAGATGCACGCCAGCGGCTACCAAGGCTGCCCTGACTGCGTCCCGGCCGATCGGATAGGCCCACCGCTTGGGTAGTTTGCCCCGGCCATAGTCATCCCATGGTTCTTCGTCTGCCATATCTGCATCCTAGGGGAACTGTCGCTTTTGGCGGCCGATACATAGTGTGTCCGCCGTCGTCTGCTAGGCCACTCCCTGTCCGCAAGGGATGTCCCAGATGGACATCACCGCCCAATCCGGCAAGCCGGGCCATAGCGGAAAAACCATTATTTGACTTGCATCTTTGGAGTTGCCGAATTCTTGGTGTGCCGTATGCCCTGCCTGAGAACAAGCCCGGCGATGGTGGGGCACGGGTTAACCGGGGCAGAATTTGAAGTGGAGTTTCAGCTGCCGCCCGAGGAGCACGGCGCCTGGCTTGCGAGACAAGTATTGGGATGCAAGGATGAACCGATCCACCCTTGGTAGTGGAAGGTTGGAGATGCCGATCATGGCAACCGAGGGAATAGTGATACAGCAATGAGGGCTTGGATGGTTGCCAGCCGGGGGAGTGGCCTATACCCGCAGACAATTCATTTCCCAGGCAGTGGCGAAATGCACGAGCTGCTAGCGTCTACCAATTCAATACCCGGGTAGCCCTCGAGGACGATTAGAGAGCGCGCGGCGGAAAGTTCGGTATTTGCGGTGGCACGTAGCCCCGCACCAAACCATTGCACCCACCGAACGGAGCGGCATTCAAGCCTGAGCCGTCGTCAGTCCAGAACACACGCATGGGCAGGTGATGTGCCCATGGCCATAACACCTCGTTGGCTGGGTGGCGCATGAAGCTTCCACCCAGGACGCCTCACGAGCCTTTGCTTGGATTTCGGCGTCGCGTAGTGACGTGCAAGTTGCTACATGTCCAGGTTGCACCGCGCTGACCCGCCTGGGTATTCCTCTGCAGGGATGGCGTTTGCTGTCGTGACGCTTCAGATGCATGTGCGGGATGTAGCCCGAAACTGCTGGCAATCAGTCACGGGGCGCCGTAGTAGTCATTCCGCCTTCGGGGGATGTCCATCGAATCTTAAGTTGACATAATGTAGATTATCGGTGCGATGAATTGGTCTCAGGAAGGGGCGATTTTCAAGGCTTTTGGCCATGACGCCCCTGCAGCTAATCGACCCGAATCCCCCATCGATTAGCCGTTTGCCCCCGGCTCCTCCGTCTCAACCGCCTGCTGGTTTCACCGAACCGGCAGGCGTCCGCAGTCGCCCAGCACCGAGAGCCGTCAGGCGGTGCCCGCGAATGCGGGTCGTCGTTTTCCGGGAGTTAAGTCTCCGAAAACGACGACCCAACACTCGCCCGGCGCCAACATCCGGAAGATAAGTTTTGGTTGACATAACTAGCCTTGCAAGTGCATTCCGGCGCCGATTGGTAGTTGCATAGTTATTCAGGGAAACTCGATGGTATGGCCAACCACAACCTTGACGCCCAGGTTTCCACGCAGCCCGGACTATCGAACTCACAGGTGTCCGAGATCGAGCGAACCATCCACGAGAGAGCCTCGATCGATCACCTGGAGCTTGACACCCGGCAAGTGGCCGCCATCCGGTTGCTGGGCGAGAACGCGTCATTCCACCTTGGCCCCGGCCACCGCTCCCCCGCAGGAAAGCACGTTTACCTCTGGGGCCCACCGGGCCGCGGAAAGACCTGGATCCTCGGCGCATTCTTCGACGCGCTGCCCACGCCAAGAAAGAAACGCGTGCACTTCCACGATTTCTTCCGCGAACTTCACGCCAATGCCTACCGTGCAACCAGCCAGGCCTTGGCCGAGGTCGACGAACCGGGATCCCTGGGATCCTCACGCGGGCGCATGGACCGGGTCCAGGCCCGCACCAGCGCCATCGAGCAGGCCATTGAATCGATGCTCGGCGATGTCGAGGTCCTCTGCTTCGACGAGTTCCACTGCAACGACCCGGGCGACGCGATGCTCCTTGCCCGCATGTTCACCTACATCATGGGCAGGCGGATCCTGCTTGTCACGACCTCAAACTACCCGCCCGAGGAATTGCTGGCCGACGAGTACTACCACCACTTGATCCTGCCAACCATCGCCGCCATTCGCGCTGAGATGAACGTGCACGAACTCGATGCAAGCCTGGATTACAGGGCCCTGGCCCGGGACGAAGCGGACAGGCAGGGATTCGCCACAGGCACGCTGCTGCTGTCCCCGTCGGAGCCGGACGTGCAAGAACTCGGCCTCGTCTTTCCCGATGCCTCCGAATCCATGCTGCTCAAGCCGACCAGCCATGACATCCGGGCACGGCGGGTCGCGCCGGACCACGTCTGGTTCGACTTCCGCGACCTCTGCGAATCGCTGACGTCGACACTTGACTACCTCGAACTGGCCAAGGAGCATCGCCACTGGGTGGTTTCCGGCGTCCCGGGATCTGCCGGCATGACGCCGTTCGGGCTCCGCCGATTGGCCAATGCCATAGATGTTCTCTACGATCACGGTATCCGGCTCGACCTGTTGGTTGAGGGCGACTTCTCGGACTCGTTGTCCCTGCTGCCCGGCCTGGATGCCGCACGCCTGGAAAGCCGGCTGAACGCCTTGCGGCAACAGGCCCCGGGCCACGACGCCACCGAACAACTACCCGAAGGTGCGAACGCATGAGCCAGAGCCCGGAATCCGCCGAAGGGCACTTCCTCTCCCCCGACTGGATCCGCGACGAGGTCGCCCGGCTGGTAGAGATGCACGAATCGGGCACCATCCCGCCGATCGTCCAGCTGGGCCACCCGGTGCTCCGCATGCCGGCACTGCAGTTCACCGACCAGCTTGACGCCCAGCTGCTGCGCGGCTTCCTGGACACCATGAAGTCCGTCATGCACGATGCGCCCGGCGTGGGCCTTGCCGCCCCGCAACTCGGCATTCCCCTGCGGATCGCCGTACTCGAGGACATGTACCCGACCCCCGAGGACGTCGCCACGGCACGTGAGCGCCAACCCCTGGAATACTTCGAGGTCCTGAACCCGAGTTATGCCGCGACCGGCGACAGGACGGCGGCCTTCTACGAGGGCTGCCTGTCCTTCAACGGCTACCAGGGGGTCGTCGAACGCCCGGCGGACATCGACACCACCTACACGGACGCCGAAGGGCTCCTCCACCATCGCGCCTTCAGCGGCTGGCAGGCCCGGATCTTCCAGCACGAGACAGACCACCTGGATGGAACCGTGTACATCGACAAAGCGCTGACCCGCTCGCTGTGCGCCAGCCACGAGTACGTGCGCTGGGCGAACCCCGGCATCACCGAGGCCCGGGCCGGACTGCGCTTCTGAGCTACTCCCCGCCGTGTGCCGCCACCGGCGCCTGGCTCCGTGGTTCGCGGGCGCCAGGCGCCGTCCCCGGCTCGGCACCGGCATCAGCGGCATCCGGCGCGCCCACCGGCAGGTAGCGGCCGAACCACTCGAGGATTGCCTCGAAGCGCTGCCGCCGGTGCCACGGGGATCCCGTGCGGCTCAGCTCGTGGCTTTCGCCGGGGAACAGGAGGAACTCGCTTGGCACGCCACGCTGCCTGAGGCCCACGTAGTAGCGCTGCGCCTGCTCGAGGGGGCACCGGTAGTCCCCTTCGGAATGCACGACAAGGGTCGGTGTCCGCACCCGGTCCAACCGTGCCATGGGCGACTGGCCGGCAACGTGGGCGGGGTCGGACCCGGTGTAGGCATCGGCAAAGAACCAGCCGATGTCCGAGGTGCCGACGAACGACACCGGGTCAAGGAAACCGCGCTCCACCATCGCGGCGGCAAAGCGGTGCTCGTGGGCTATGGCCCAGGCCGTCAGGTACCCGCCATAGGATCCGCCCAGGATGCCGGTGCGCCCGGCATCAAGCCCCGGGTTGGCTTCGCACGCGCCGTCGAGGAAGGCCATGACGTCGAGCAGGTCGACGGTGCCCATGGCATGCCGGATCGCCAAACCGTGCTCGCGGCCGTAGCTGGCGCTGCCCCGCGGGTTGCATTGGAGGACCGCATAGCCGGCGGCCGTGTAGACCTGCACCTCGTCGAAGTAACCCGGCCCGTACTGGGAGAACGGCCCGCCGTGGATGTTCAGCAGCACCGGGTGCGGGCCGGGTCCGGCGGGCAGGTGGATCCAGCCGTGGACCGGGTACCCGTCGGGGGCCATGAACGTTGCTTCGCGCGGCGGGCTGAACCGAGCCTGCAGGCGCAGCGGACCCCCGAAATCGGTGATTCTGCGCAGTCCGCCGGCTTCCAGCACGGAGCACTCCCCCGGCGATTCCTCCGAAACATGGGACACCACGACCACCCCGCCGATGGCCGCGGCCCCGTGGATGGCCCTCGGGCCGGCGCTGAGCACCTCCGCCGAACCGTCGGCGCCGATCCGGTGCAGTTCGCCGGTGCCGCGCACGCGGGCCAACGCCAGGACCCGGTTGGCGCCGACGGGCACCAGGGATCCGGTTTCCGTGTAGTCGGCCTGCCCGGCCTCGTTGGGCACCTCGGTGCCTGCGGCCGGCAGGTCCGCGGCCGGGACCGAAACCACCACGGTGGACTTGGCCAGGAAGTCCGTGCCGGAGGGACCGAGGTGCTGGGCCAGGGCATGGAGCGTGGAACCGTCGAGGCTCCAGCACGGTGAGCGGTAGGCCCATTCGCCGGCCGGCGAGCCCAGCACGTGTTCCGGCACGGAGGGTGTGGCCGCCGCGGCCGGGACCCGGTGGATCATCGAGCGCAAGTCAGCATCGTTGGACGCGTGCAGTGCCGCGGTGAAGTAGACCCAGCCGCCGTCGGGACAGTAGGCGGGGTCCTCGATGTCCCGCTCCGCCACGGCCAGGGCCCTGGCCTCCGGCAGCCCGGTGGGCAGCGGGGCCACGCCGTGGGCCGCGCGGCCCCGGGGCTTGATGAAGGGTTCGGCCTCCGGCCCCGGCACGTCCACGGCGAAGAGACCCTGCACCTTGTCGCGGCCGAAGCCCACGCCGTCGCCCCGGTAGTTGAGGGTGGAGATGCGGCGGGGCGCCTCGTCTCCGGCGCCGATTCCCTCGATCGATCCGTAGCGGCCCGGCTCGGCGGTGCGCGAGGTGAAGGCGATGGCCCGCGAGTCCGGCGACCAGGTGAAGGTGCCGACCCCCAGCGGGCGGTCGGTGAGCATCCGGGGTTCGCCTCCGCCGGCCTCGACGACGGCCAGCTGCGCCATGCCCTTCGCATCGGTGCGCAGGAAGGCGATGCTGGCACCGTCCGGGGAGTAGCAGGGCCTGCGGTCCGACTCCCCGCGGGTCAGGCGACGCGGGGGCACGGAACCGTCGACGCGGAGCTCCCACAGCTGGCCCACATAGCCGTCGCTGGCGAAGCTCGGGCGGGAAGCGGCAACCACGGCGTGCGTGGAATCGGGGCTGAGGCTTGGCGCCGATACAGTAGTGAGTAGTTCTAGCTGCGATGGTTTCACCGCGCCAGACTATCCGCATCCCCCGACCCGAAGGAAGCACGTGGCGCTGCCGACAAACTTGGATGAGGGACTTCTGTGTCCCGTCTGCCGACTCGAGCTGCGCTTGCACACCCTCCCGGGCCGGCCGCCCCGGCTGTCCTGTGCCAGCGGGCACGCCTTCGATGCGGCAAAGCAGGGCTACTTCAACCTGCTTACCGGCAAGGGCACCGCGTTCAGGGAGGACGGTTCGGCCATGGTTGCCGCACGCGCCGCCTTCCTCGAGGCCGGCCACTACGCGCCGCTGGCCGATGCTTTGGCCGGGATGGTTGCCGAGGCCGTGGGATCGAACCCGTCGCCCCGGATCCTCGATGCGGGGGCCGGAACCGGCTACTACCTGGACCGGGTGTTCAAGGCACTGCCCGGGCCGTCCACGGCCGTTGCGATGGACATCTCCAAGTACGCCATGCGCAGGGCCGCGAAGGTTCCTTCCACGCTGGCCCTGGTCTGGGACCTGTGGCGGGACCTGCCGATGGCCGAAGCCTCGTTCGACGCGCTGATCAACGTCTTCTCCCCGCACAACGGCCATGAGTTCGCCCGGGTGCTGCGCCCTGGTGCCCTTGCCCTGGTGGTGACTCCGCTGCCCGAGCACCTGGCCGACGGCGCCGAGCTGCTGGGCCTGCTGGGGATCGCCGGGGACAAGGCGGCCGGTGTCGTCGCCTCGATGGGCGAGTGCTTCACCCTGGAGGTCACGCGGGAAATCCGTGTACCGCTGGAGCTCTCCCCCGCCCAGGCCTTCGACCTGGCCATGATGGGACCGGCCGGCCACCACTTGGATCCGGCCGTCCTCCGTGAGCGGATCGACGCTCGGCACGGGATTGTCGGGCTCTCCGCGGCCTTCAGGATCCAGGCGTTCAGGCGCCGCTGAAACCCGCCCGCCGTCCGCTCGCGCCAGCCTTGGTGATGAGGGTCCGCGGCCCGAACATACTCCCTTGTGCTGATTCGAATTGGGGACCCCGTCAGGCAAAATGGAAACACGAGTTGGTGTGGATCCAACGCATCAAGCCTTGAGGGGAAAAAATGATTGAGTGGGCAGTATCAAATGCCTGGGTGGTATGGCTGGCGCTGTTCCTGTTGCTGGCCATCATCGAAATGATCTCCCTCGACCTGTACTTCATCATGCTGGGCGTGGGGGCGCTCGGCGGTGTCGCCGTTGCCTTGGCCGGAGGCCAAACCTGGCTGCAGGTCGTCGTCTTCTGCATCACGTCGTTGGCCATGATCATGCTGGTTCGCCCGATTGCGATAAGGCACCTGCGGAAGGACCCGGAGGCCCTGCGCACCAACGTCGACCGCCTCATCGGCGAGGACGCACTGGTGCTTGAGCCCACGAACCGCATGAACGGCCGCGCGAAGATCGGCGGGGAAACCTGGTCCGTCCGCACGGACGACGATGTTGCACTGCAGCCAGGCACCTACGGCTCGGTGGTGCGCATCGAGGGCGCCACCGCCTACATCACCCGCAGGACCCACATGACCGGGCTGGACTAACCCCGGCTACACCCGCACCCACAGTTTTTTGGCGCCCTCAACCGGGTGCCCCAACGAAAGAGAGAAGAGATGCAAACATCGGGTCTGGGCCTCACGGTCGTCCTGGTTGTACTGGCAATCTTCGTGATCATCGTGCTCCTGCGCGCCGTGCGGATCATTCCGCAGGCCCGGGCCGGGATCGTGGAGCGACTGGGCAAATACCACCGCACCCTTCTACCGGGACTGACCCTGTTGATCCCCTTCGTGGATCGCCTGCTCCCGATCCTTGACCTGCGCGAACAGGTCGTCAGCTTCCCGCCGCAGCCGGTGATCACCGAGGACAACCTGGTGGTTTCCATCGACACCGTCGTCTACTTCCAGATCACCGAGCCGCGCGCGGCAACCTACGAGATCGCCAACTACATCCAGGCCGTCGAGCAGCTGACCACCACGACGCTGCGAAACGTCGTGGGTGGCCTGAACCTGGAAGAGGCCCTCACCAGCCGCGACCAGATCAATGGCCAGCTGCGCGGCGTGCTGGATGAGGCAACCGGCAAGTGGGGCATCCGCGTGTCCCGCGTCGAGCTCAAGGCCATCGACCCACCCATGTCCATCCAGGACTCGATGGAGAAGCAGATGCGCGCAGAGCGTGACCGCCGCGCGGCCATCCTGACCGCCGAGGGCACCAAGCAGTCGGCGATCCTGACCGCCGAAGGCCAGCGCCAGTCATCGATCCTGAAGGCCGAGGGCGATGCCAAGGCCGCGATCCTTCGCGCCGATGGCGAGGCCCAGGCGATCCAGAAGGTCTTCGATGCGATCCACGCAGGCAAGCCGGACCAGGAGCTGTTGGCGTACCAGTACCTGCAGACCCTGCCCAAGCTCGCCGAGGGGACGTCCAACAAGCTGTGGATCATCCCCAGCGAGGTTGGCGAGGCACTGAAGGGAATCGGCGGTGCGCTGGGCAACCTCAACGTGCCGGGTGAGGATCGCAAGCCGCCCGCCGGCGGCAGCAGCACCCTGATGTAATTCCGGTATTTCCGGCATGGATTTCGGGCGGGCGACCTCACATGCGAGGTCGCCCGCCCGAAGCCTTGTCGGGGCCGTATAATAGAAACTTCGAGACTTGCGCCCCGCGGGAATTATTAGCTGAACCGGGACGTTGAAATCGGTAGCCGAACCCGTTTGTAATCGCAGTAGGGAGACAACATGAGCGATCGCAGCCTGCGTGGAATGCGCCTTGGCGCACAGAGCATGGAAACAGAGGCTGGCGTCGAGCCAGCGGCGCGCCAGCGCGTTGAATACCGTTGCGAGGACGGCGAACAGGTGTTTGTGATCTTTGCCGCCGAGGCAGAGATTCCGCAGACCTGGACCTCCAAGACCGGCAAGGAAGCAACGCTGGTCAATGGCGAGAAGCAGGAAGAGGAGTCGACCGAGAAGCCGGTCCGCACCCACTGGGACATGCTCCTCGAGCGTCGCACCCCGGAAGAACTTGAAACGATCCTCCAGGATCGCTTGGACAAGTTGCGTGCCACCCGTGGCGCAGCCCAGGCAGCAGCCAAGTCCTAATCAGCTTCGCACAAAAAGCCTGCGGGCCCGGTGGAATTCCACCGGGCCCGCAGGCTTTTTGTGCTTGTGGC
Organism: Paeniglutamicibacter selenitireducens; assembly: GCF_051550675.1. Lineage (NCBI taxonomy): Bacteria > Bacillati > Actinomycetota > Actinomycetes > Micrococcales > Micrococcaceae > Paeniglutamicibacter > Paeniglutamicibacter selenitireducens. Next base: position 42,885 of record NZ_JBPULF010000008.1, read on the forward strand.
AGGAGTTGCCTACTTCTTGCCGGTCAGCTTCTTCCAGCGTGCGCCAAGTCCCCACTTTGTCACGTTGAGCATGGCCTCCACGACGATGTTGCCGCTCATCTTCGAAACACCGAGCTCACGCTCGACGAAGGTGATCGGCACCTCGACGATGTTCTTGCCCAGCTGTGCCACACGGAAGGTCATGTCGACCTGGAAGCCGTAGCCGACGGACTCGACGGCGTTGAAGTCGAGTGCCTCGAGGGTTTCGCGGCGGAACGCGCGGTAGCCGGCGGTGATGTCGCGCAGGTTCACGCCGAGCATCATGCGCGAGTAGAAGCTGCCCACGCGGGAGATCGCCTTGCGGTGCAGCGGCCAGTTCACGACGGACCCGCCCTTGACCCAGCGCGAGCCGATGACAAGGTCGGCGCCCTTGGGGATTTCGGCAAGCAGCAACGGGAGCTGCTCCGGCTTGTGCGAGCCGTCGGCGTCCATTTCGACGAGGACGTCGTAGCCGGCGTCGAGGGCCCAACGGAACCCGGCGAGGTACGCGGCACCGAGGCCCTCCTTGCCGGTGCGGTGCATGACGTGGATGGCGCCGTCTTCGCTGGCCATCTTCTCGGCGAGGTCGCCGGTGCCGTCGGGGCTGTTGTCATCGACGATTAGGACGTCCGAGTCGGGGACTGCGGCACGTAGGCGACCCACGGTGATCGGCAACGATTCGAGCTCGTTGTAGGTCGGAATGATCGTGACTACGCGCACGCGACAGTCCCTTTCTGCTGGGGGAATGATCCACAAGGTGATGTGAGCGAATCGCTTCACCGTGACGGGTCCGCACGCGCCGGAGGCGCCTGGACCATGAACGTCAGGATCTTGATGAGGTCAAGTCACAATTATACGCGCGCTTTCCCGGCGCATGGCGAAAGGCGGGTGTGACGCCCAAGACCCCGGCCGGCAGTCCCGTCGCAAGAAACAGATGTGCCCCCGGAGCTTCGGTCCATTCCCCGGCAGCGAACGCCAAGGTGTTATCTAGTGCTCCGGGGGCCAACCCGTCAACGCGCGCCGGAAATCCAGCGAGTCCAGGCTAAAAACCGGACAATGATTACAGCCTACCGCCAGCCGCTGAACTGTCAACCGTTTTAGGTCCCCGAATTGGCGCAGACTGTCAGGTCAGATCGAGTTTCATGGCAAACTCCGATTCCTGGCCGGGCGTGGCGTTCAGGCGCCCATCGTGTCGAAGATAGTGTGCCCGGCACGGACAGTTCGAAGGCACCGCGGCATCTCGTCCTCCAAGACCGGCAACATCGGCGTTCCGGCCCTGGCATCGGTGCTCCAGGACGAAACCCGGACATCGGGGGTCTGCACGGTGAGCTCCGAGGCATTCCAGACCGCGAAGGTGGCTTCGGCGCCCGTGACGAGCTGGCCGGCCAGCGGGTTCGACTCCCCCAGGGCGCGGAATCCGGAGCGCGTATGCGCCATGAACGCCGCCTTGGCAGAAATCCGTGCCTGCTCGTCGTTGAGTTCAAGGCAGGCCTTGATGGTCGACCACGGGCTGGCGGCCGTGACAGGGGCGTCCGAGCCCACCGTGACGGGCACTCCGGCAGAGAGGAACTTGCCGATGGCGTTCATGCCCGCCGCACGCCCGGATCCCAGGCGTTTCTCGTAGAGTCCGTTCGGGCCACCCCACAGGTCGTCGAACTGCGGCTGCATCGATGCCGTGAGCGAGAAATCGAGCATTCTGGCGCGGGCCCTGTCGTCGGCCATTTCAACGTGTTCAAGGCGGTGCCGGCCGGCCTGTACCTTCGCGATCCCGACGTTTTCCGCTGCCTTGGCAAAGCCCTCAAGCGCTGCGTCCAGCCCAGCATCGCCGATGACGTGGAACGATGCCTGGATCCCCGCGAGCGAGCAGGCTGCCACATGTGCACTGATCTCCTCCACGGAGAGGTAGGAGGTCCCGCGGTGTCCCGGAGCGTCCTGGTAATCCTCGCGCAGCAGGGCCGTGCGCGAGCCGATGGAGCCGTCGACGTTCAAGTCCCCGCCGAGCCCCACGACGGACGGCGAACCGAAGGATGCCAGCAGGTCGCGGGCCTCAGATTCCTCGGTCACGGCCTGCGCCCAGTACGCATAGAGTCGCGGGCTGAGGGCCGTCTCCTCCGCATCCCTGTGCAGAAGGGCCTGCAGGTCGCTGCGACCGGAGATGTGCTCCGCCGCCATCTCGACGACAGTTCCGTGGCCGGTGGCAGCGAGGTGCGCCAATGCGCGATCCCGGTGTGCTGCGTTCACCGTTTCGTCATAGGCAAACACAGCGGCGCGGACCCGTGCGTGGAGGGTTCCCCGGACCACGGCGCCGCTGAATTCCGGTCCTTCCACGAGCCCGAGCCGCCCGGCCAGGCCGGGGCTGATGAGCGCCGAATGGACGTCGATCCGTGAAAGGTAGACCTCGCGCCCCTGTGTCGCGCGTTCCAGCTCTTCGAGGGTCGGCAGCGCCGGGTCGCCGAAGGTTGCTTCGTCCCAGCCTGATCCCTGGATGACACCGGTACCGGCACCCGCCGCGGACGAGACCAGCTCGAGGATCTCCCCGGCGCTGCGCGCTCCCCCAAGGTCAAGGCCCGAGAGCTTGGCACCGAGCGCCCCGAGGTGCACATGCGAGTCGACGAACGCCGGGGCCACGAGGGCGCCCTGGAGATCGATTTCGTTCATGCGCGCATCGAGCAGGGCCCCGGCAGCCGATTCGGAGCCGATCCAGGCCACGGTGCCGTTCTCCACGAGCATCGCCGTTGCGAACGGGTCGGCCGGCGAGTAGATGGAGCCATTGCGATACAAATCCAGGGACATTCTTTACCTTTACTGAGAAACTCGCGCACGGGGGCGCCGAAAGCTGAGGCGGGACGGGCGTGCGGGCTAGTCGACGACGTTCGAGTAGGCCACGACACCGCGCCGGATCCTGTCCACCGCACGGTTGCAGGAACGCGACAATCCGCTGTTCAGGTCGGGGATCTTGGCCAGTTGGTCAAGAACGTCGATGACCTGCTTGGCCCACCGCACGAAGTCGCCGGCCGCCAGGTCGGTGCCGCGCAGGCACTCACGCAGGTCAGAGCCCCTGGTCCACTTGTACATGGGCCAGATCAGACCGGAATCCGGGGCCATCGTCTCGGGCAGCCGGGCGATGACCTCGGCATCGTTGAGCCGCGACCACAGCTGGATAGCGGATTCCCAGGCCAGCTGCACCTTGGCGCTGGGCATGCGGGGCTCGTCCGAGTTGTCCTCGCGACGCGCCTGGAACACCAGCGCGGAGATGAAACCGGCCAGCTCCTCCGGGTTCATCTCGTTCATGACCCCGGATTCCATGACCAGCGAGGTCAACAGGTCCCGTTCGCCATAGATGCGTCGCAGTCGCTGACCCGCCTCGGTGATATGGGCCTGGTCCGTGTCGTTGGTGGCGGGCACCATGTACTCGAACTGCTCGAGCACCGAGGCGACCCGGTCGAAGGTCTTCGCGATGGTGTTGGTCCGCCCGCTGATCTGCGCCCGCAGCTTGTTGGTGTCCTTGAGAAGCTTCGTGTAGCGCTCCCCCCACCGGGCGTGGTCTTCGCGTTCGGAGCAGCCGTGGCACGGGTGTGCCTTCAGGGCACGGCGCAGCTCGGAGATCTTCTGCTCCTGCTCCTGGCTTCCGGAGAAGTTGAAGCCGGAGGCACCGCGCCGAGGTGGCCGCGAGTCGGCAATGGCGTGGTGCAGGGACGCGGCAAGGTCGCGGCGTTCCTTGGGGCTGCGGCCGGTGAACCCCTTGGGGATGCGGATGCGCGAGATGATCTCCACCGGACCGTCCAGGTCCTGCACGCCGATGCGCCGGATCTGCTTTTCCTCGGTGAGTACCGTGGGTCGAGGGTCGTTCCATGCCGTGTCCAGCTGGACGACGACGCAGCGCCCCAGCCGGCGCGGGCCGTGGACCTCGATGATGTCGCCGAGCATCAGGGACTCGAGCGATTCACTGGCCGCCGAGCGACGCTGGCGGGAGATCGTCTTCGACGCCTCCTTTTCAGCCTCGGACAGCGAGTTGCGCAATGCCGCGTATTCGCTGAAGTCCCCCAAGTGGCAGGTCATGGCCTTCTTGTAGCCTTCGAGGGATTCCTCCCGAGAACGGACCTGGCGGGCCAGGCCGACAACCGAGCGGTCCGCCTGGAACTGTGCGAATGACGTTTCAAGGATCCCGCGGGCACGATCGCGCCCGAACTGGGAGGTCAGGTTCAGCGACATGTTGTAGGTCGGGCGGAAGCTTGAATTCAACGGGTACGTGCGCTTGGAGGCAAGCCCTGCGACGGCTGCCGGATCCGTGTCGTTCTGCCAGAGCACGACCGCGTGGCCCTCGACGTCGATGCCACGGCGCCCCGCCCGTCCGGTGAGCTGTGTGTATTCGCCCGCCGTGATCGAGACGTGTGATTCGCCGTTGAATTTCTCGAGCTTTTCCATGACCACGGAGCGCGCCGGCATGTTGACGCCCAGGGCGAGGGTTTCGGTGGCGAAGACAGCCTTGACCAGACCCCGGGCAAACAGGTCCTCGACAACTTCCTTGAAGATCGGAAGCAGGCCGGCGTGGTGGGCCGCAAAGCCGCGCATGAGTCCCTCACGCCATGGCCAGAATCCGAGGATTTCGAGGTCGTCGGCGGGGAGCTTGTAGGCAACCAAGTCGATCGCCTGCTCGATTTCAGTGGCTTCGGCGGTCGTGGTCAGCGCCAGTCCGGAGCGCACGCATTGGGCGACAGCCGCGTCGCAGCCGTTGCGGGAGAAAATGAAGACCAGCGAGGGAAGCAGCCCGGCCCGGTCCAGGGCCATGATCATGTCCGGCCGGGAGACCTTCGTGCTCAGCTGTTCGCGTTGCCGGCCGCCGTTTCCATTCCCCCCGCGACGTCCTCCACGCTGGGGGGAACGCGAACGGGAGGAGGCGAAGCCGCGCTGGCCGAGCTTTGCCAGCTCGGGGTTCACTGGCGCCGAACGCTCAGGGGCCTCGGCAACCTGGTCGAACGCAACATCCTCGGCGAAGAGATCCATGAGTTTCCCGCCAACCATGACGTGCTGGTAGAGCGGGATCGGGCGGTGTTCGGAGACGATGATCCGCGTGTCCCCGCGAACGGCATCGAGCCATCCGCCGAATTCCTCGGCGTTGGAAACGGTGGCCGAGAGCGAGATCACCTGCACGTCATCGCGCAGGTGGATGATCACTTCTTCCCACACTGCCCCCCGGAACTTGTCCGCCAGATAGTGGACCTCGTCCATGACCACGAAACCGAGTCCCTGGAGAGTGTCGGAATCCGCATACAGCATGTTGCGCAGCACTTCGGTGGTCATGACGACAACGTCGGCCTCGCCGTTGATCGTCATGTCGCCGGTCAGCAGGCCCACACGTTCTGGGCCGTACGTGGCAACGAGGTCGCTGTATTTTTGGTTGCTGAGTGCCTTGATGGGCGTCGTGTAGAACGCCTTGCGGCCGGTGCGCAGCGCCTCGAAGATCGCGAACTCCCCCACCACCGTCTTGCCGGCCCCGGTGGGTGCGGCAACCAAGACACCGCTTCCCGAGGCGACTGCGCGGCAGGCCTCCTCCTGGAAGGGGTCAAGGTCGAAGCCGAGTGTGGCCCGGAATTCCGGCAGGCCGGTGTCGGCCTCCTTGGCACGTTCCTTGGCTGCGGCGTAACGCTCGGCCGGCGTGTTCACGCTGCGACCCCTTTCAAGATGGTGGTGGGTGGTCCCGCGCTGGTGAGCTGGCTAGGGCACAGGTTATGGAAGATCAGGGACCTCGGGAAGGTCGGAACCCCGACCGGCGTTTGCCGCATTCTCGGCTTCCAGGGCGGCGATCTTCTTGTTTCGCCTGCGGTCATTGAGGTGGCAGATGAAAGTTGCTGCTGCGAAGGTGAGGAAGAGCGGTCCGGCCAGCGCGAACATGGTGATCGCATCACCGCCGGGAGCGGCCATGGCGGCCACCAATGCGATGAGGAACACGGTGATGCGCCAGTGCTTCATGATCGTCTTGGACTTCAAGACACCGACCATGTTCAAGCCGACCATCAGCACCGGTGCCAGCATGGCAAGGCCAAAGGCAATGAAGAGCCGGAAGACGAACGGCAGGTAGTTGTCCGTGGAGATCAACGACTTGGCGACCTCGGGGGTCAACGAAATGAAGAACTTCAGTGCATGCGGCAACACCCAGTAGGCCATGCCGACACCCATGACGAACAGTGGAACCGCCGCCGCCGCAAACGCAATGGCGGTATTGCGTTCCTTTTTCTTCAGCCCGGGCACGATGAAGGCCCAGAGCTGGTAGATCCAGATCGGTGAGGAGAAGACCAACCCCAGCAGCAGGGAGGTCTTAAGCATGATGTCGAACGGCCCCATCACCGAGGTGAAGTTGACTTCGCCGCCGTACTCTCGCACCGGGGCGATAATCAGGGCCAGGGCGTCGTCGTAGAGGAAGAACCCTCCGACGGTGCCCAGCACCAAGGCAATCAGTGAAATGAAGAGGCGGTTGCGCGCTTCAACGAGGTGCGCCTTGAGGGCCATGCGACCCTCGGGGTTGTTTTTCCGCCCCTTTTTCTGGGCGGTGTCCTTGTCGCTCACGAATTACGAGGCGTTGTTCTCACGACGGTCGGGATCAACGATCTTACCCTCAACGGTTTCATCCGCTGCGGAAGGGTTCTTCTCATCGTCCTTCATCTGGCGCACTTCCGACTTGAAGATGCGCAACGACTGTCCCACAGAACGGGCCAGACCCGGAAGCTTGGGTGCACCGAAGAGCAAGAGCGCCAAAATTACGATGATGACCAAATGCCATCCTTGGAGTCCAGGCATGGGGACCTTCCTTTCAATTGGTTTAATTCTACGTCAGAACAGATCGAGATCGGCGACACGCTGGGGTTGTCCGCGCAGAGCTTTACGCTCAACTCGGCGCGCACGCCGAACTTCGACGCGCCGGGCCTTGCCCGCCTCCAACGCAGCACGTGCTTCCTCGGGGTCCTGGAAGAGTGCGGCAACGCCACTCGGGCCGCATAGAGGGAGATCCCCGTACTCGATCGGGCCGGCCGGTGTTTCCATGGCCACACCGGCCCTGTCACCGGCTTCCCCCACCGCATCCATGAGCTTCATGAATCCGCGGAAGAGCCGGATCCCTGAGAGCACCAAGAAGAGCAGCATCCCCAGCACGAGGGCCACCCACAGCAAAACCCAGAACCACCAAGGCAACATGTTCACGCCGCCCTGGTGCTGCTCAGTGCGTGCCGCAGCCAGGATTCGATGTCTTCCCGAACTTGCTCGGGCGCCAGCACCCGAAGATCCCCTCCGTGGTAGGCGATCATGCCGGGAAGGAGCGACGTCGAGGAGAAGCGGATCTCGGCGATCAATTCATCGCCGACCTTGGCCCACTGCTCGGGCGCATATTCGTCGGCCGCCAATGCCAGCCGTTTGCCGAAGCCAAGCACCACCTGAACGTCGTTCTCACCGGGTGTGAAGAAGATGTCCTCGGTGTCCTCGTGCTTGCCGGGTTCCACGACGAATCCCGATCCGGTTGCGGTGGCATCCTGGATGCGGTCGAGCCGGAAGCTGCGGATCTGCTCGTTGGGCTGGCTCCAGGCCCGCAGGTACTGCCGGCCAGCATGCTCGACCAAGCGGATGGGTTCCACGAGGCGCTCGCTGACGGCGTCGCTGGATGCGCTGTAGTACTTCAGGTTCACGACCTGGTTCTCGCGGATCGCCCGGAGCAGCACGGCGTAGTTCTCGTTGTCCTCGGTGGATCGCAAGGCGATCGAGAGCACCGATTCGAGGCCCTCGAATCCCACGGCTGCCTCCTGCAACTTGGCAAAGGCGCCTTCGACCGCCGTCGAGTGCTCGAAGTCCGGGAGCTGGCGCAGGGACGCGAGCCCGGAGAGCATTGCCGCCGCCTCTTGCAGGCCCAGGCGGATCGGCGCATTGAGGGCTTCTGCGTTGTTGATGCTGATGGCTCCGGTTTCCCATTCGACGTCGATCAGCTCGTCCGGCAGGCCGTTGGGCACACCGCACATCATGATGGTCTGCAGGTGATCCAGAAGCTGCTTCTCGCTCAGGCCAAAGTGCATGGCTGTCTGCGCCACCGTTGGCGAGCCGAGTTTTGCGACGTACGAGATGATGTCGAGGTTGCGGGCGACGGCGTCGGTGGATGGCGGCCGGCCCATGTTGCGGCGCTTGCTGAGTTTGAAAGCGGGAACCGCATCGAGTTGCCTGTCCAGGGCCCCGGCAAGCTTCCGCTGGACAAGGCCCGCGAGGCCCGCCGGTGCCAGGACCTTGGCGTTGGGCCCGAGCTTGGCGATATCGGCCGCCAGGGACATCAGGTCATGCACGTGGAGGACCGCTTCGTCATGTTCGACCCCGGGGACAATGGAGGTTGCACGCGATCGCAGGGACCACCCGGTGTCCTTGACGAGCTGCACCCGCGCCGCTTCGGCTGCAATGCGCGGATCGAGCCGGTCCAGGGCCTCCGCAATCTTGAAGCCGGAGGGACGCGACGAATGGTTCTTTCCGGTCGCCACGTCGCTGAGGATCCGGGAGAGACGGAACATCCGGACGCCTTGGCGGTGGTTGTCGAAACCCACCAGGTACCAGTTCCCGAAGCGCGAACCGATCCCCCATGCATCCACGCTTCTCGTGCTGGGTTGCCCCTGCGCGTCCAGGTACTCGAATTCAAGGACCTGTTGGGACCACACTGCATTGAGGCAGGCTCCGAACGAGGGACCTGAGGCGTGTAGTCGCGGAACATATTCGGTGAACCGGGCATCCGCACCCCCTTCGCCGTTGCCCACTGCGAGCCGTCCGGTGGCTCGGGCCGCGAAGGATTCGAGCTCCGTGTCCTTCCAGAGCTGGGCAGCCAGACCGAGCACTGCGGACTCCTCAGTGGTGAACCGGACTTCGGGGAGCCTGTAGCTTTCCGGCGGGATGAGGTAGCGTTCCTCGCCACCCTCACCGAGGGTCTTCAGGGGAATCCCCATGTCCCGGAGATCCTTCTTGTCCCTGTCGAATTTCCGGTCGAATGCGGCTTCTGAGAGCCCCTTGTAGTCGTCAACGATCTTGCGGAGCTCGCGCTTGGAATAGCCATGCGGTGTGTTGATCAGGGCATAGGTGAGACTGACAAGCTTCTCGGCCCGGGAGGGGCCGCCGGAGTTAATTTGAGCCACGCTCGCTAGGTTACCCCGTAGCGCTCACGGCGTGCCAATGCAACGCCGGTTAAACGGACTTTGGCCGCGATTTCCCTGATGAGCAGGAAATACGCGGCCAAAGTGCGACTGTGAAGCGGGGTTGCCTAGCGAACGGCGACGAGGTCCACGACGAAGATCAGTGCTTCGTTCGGGCCGATCGCTCCACCGGCGCCGCGCGAACCGTAGGCAAGCTCCGAAGGGATTTCCAGGCGGCGGCGTCCGCCGACCTTCATGCCGAGCAAGCCCTGGTCCCAACCCTGGATGACCTGGCCAACGCCGGCACGGAAGTCCAGCGGGGTGCCGCGGTTCCACGATGCGTCGAATTCCTCGCCGGTCGACCAGGCGACGCCCACGTAGTGGGTCGAAACGGTCGAGCCCGGAACAACTTCGGTGCCGTCGCCGACGATGATGTCGACGATCTTCAACTCGGTCGGTGCATCGGTGCCCGGGAAATCGATTTCCGGCTTGGTGCGGTCGTATTCACGCTGTCCGAATGACATGCTTGAATCCTTTCGGTTGGTTGCTTGTAGCGTCCTAGCTACTTTACTTCCTTGAGTTCAACGAAGAAGACCAGGGTGCCTGCCGGGCGTCCCAGGGATGCGGCATCAGGGCCGTAGGCCAAGTCGGCAGGAATGGTCAGCATGACCTGGGTTCCGGCCTTCAAACCGCTCAGGCCCTGAGTCCAACCCTTGATGACCTGCGTCAAGTTGAAATCGGCGGCCTTTCCGGCGTCGAAACTGGAATCGAACTGCTGGCCGTCTTCCCAGCGCACGCCGGTGTAGTTCGCAGAAACGTCGGAAGTTTCGGTGGCTACCTTTCCGGTGCCTTCCTTGATGACGTCAACGACCAGGCCTGCGGGTTCGTCCTTGCCCTTCGGGATGGTGATGGCCGGCTTGCCGTCCTTCATCTCAACCGTCGGCAGGGCCCCGGAATCCTTAAGTTTCTTGACCTCGTCGGCTCCAAGCTTCTCAGAGGCCGGGGGGATGTCCTCGGCCGAGAGCACCTTGAGCACCACCAGGGTCTTGGCCGTTGCCGGTGCCGACGGGGACGCCGAAGCGCTCGGCGTTGCCGCGGCTTCGGCACCCGGCTCGACGAAGGCGATCCACGACCCGACCTTGGCGGCAAGGAACGTGTCGTAGAGTGCCGGCATCTGGGACTTCATTTCGGCGGTGGTCGGCAGGGTCAGCGCTTCCTGCCCGAAGCCGGAACCAAGCAGGCTACCGTCCTCGGCATTGTAGGCAACCGACTTGAACTTGACGTTCTGGTTTTCCTTGAGCGCTTCACCCTTGCCGTCGAGGACGACCTTTGCGGCGGTCTCGGTTGCCACCATCGGGGTGTCAAAGGTGACCGTCGGATCCGACGAGTCATCCTTACCCGGAGTGACCTTGAGGGACTCGAAGGGGGCGACGTCTCCGCTGGAGGCCGGCGGGGTTGAACCACAGGCGGAAAGCAGCAGCAATGATGCCGCTGCGGCGAGTGCCATGACTTTGCGCACGAAATCAACTTTCAGTTGGGGCATTGAGACAGGACAAACCCACTCGCGCTGGCGGGTGGATGTCAAGGTATTTCTTCAGCGTAATGGCTGATTCTGTGAAATTCCTTATCGAAGGGTTTATTTGAGCTACAAGTCGGGCTAAATGCTCCTAATCAGGGCATCCACCCGCGGGTCCTCATTCAGGAACGGGTCCTTGCACAACACGGTCTGCCCCGGGTGGTCGTTCAGCTTCAGGTGCACCCAGTCGACAGTGAAATCGCATTCCGCGTCCTTGGCTGCGCGCACGAAGTCGCCGCGCAGCTTCGCCCTGGTGCTCTGCGGCGGGTTGTCCACGGCGTAGGCGATATCCCGTTCCTCGACGACGGTCGCAGCCTGGCCGCGGTTCCGCAGCAGGTGGAACAACCCGCGCTTGGTGTCGATGTCGTGGTAGGTCAGGTCTAGCTGTGCCATCCGGTGCGAGTCCAGGCCGAGGTTGTGGCGCGTGGCGTACCCGGAGAGGAGCTTGTGCTTGATGGCCCAGTCGATCTCGGTGTCGATCGCCGAGAAGTTCCCCGACTCCACCGCGTCAAGCGTCCGTTCCCACAGGTCAAGGACTTGCGGCACCCGCTCGTGGTGGGCACCCTCACGCGCAACGAAGTCCGTGGCCAGCGCCAGGAACTGGCGCTGCAGCTCCAGGGCCGTCATCTCACGCCCGTTGGCCAACTTCACGACGGTCCGGCCGTTGAAGTCGTGTGAAATGTCCCGGATGCTCCGGATCGGGTTCTCCAGGCGCAGGTCCGTCATGATCTTTCCGGATTCGATGATCCGCAGCATCAGGTCGGTGGCGCCCAGCTTCACCAGCTGCGTCGTCTCGCTCATGTTCGAGTCGCCGACGATCACGTGCAGTCGCCGGAAGTACTCGGCATCCGCATGCGGTTCGTCGCGGGTGTTGATGATCGGGCGGGAACGCGTGGTGGCCGAGGAGACGCCCTCCCACACATGGTCGGCCCGCTGCGAAAACGCGTACAGCGATTCGCCTTCCACGTTCACGATCTTTCCGGCCCCGGCGATCAGTTGCCGGGTGACAAGGAAGGGGATCAGGATCTCGGCAAGCCGCGCGAACTCGAGCCGGCGCGGGATCAGGAAGTTCTCGTGGCAGCCGTAGGAGTTTCCCGCGGTGTCGGTGTTGTTCTTGAAGAGATAGAGCTTGCCGTTGAAGCCGTCTGCGGCCATGCGCTGCTCGGCGCTGGTGACCAGGTCGTTGAGGATCGACTCGCCCGCGCGGTCGTGGGCGATGAGCTGGGCGATGTCATCGCATTCCGCGGTGGCGTATTCGGGGTGCGAACCGACGTCGAGGTAGAGCCGGGAGCCGTTGGTCAAAAAGACGTTGGAGCTGCGGCCCCACGCCACGACGCGGCGGAAAAGGTAGCGGGCCGATTCCTCCGGAGTGAGGGGGCGCCCCGTGGGGTCCGAATAGTTGATGCCGTACTCGGTTTCGATGCCGAAAATCCTGCGGTCCATGAACGGGTCATTCTCCTGAACTTAAAATCACTTCAATGGTTTCCTTGTCCAGCCGGTGGAAGTGCCGGTGGGTGCCCCGCGGGTTCACGCGCTCCAGCACGGCGACCTCCAGCAGGCCCGCGCCCCCAGGACCGGGGCCGACTCCGGGCAGGACTGCCGCCGCGGCGCGGATCACGGCTGCGGCATTCGACTCGGCCAGCGACTTTTCGCCCCAGATGGCGGCCCACTGCTCACGCAGCGCCTGGGTGTCGCCGCCCATGATGATCAGGCCCGGTTGCTCCGCGATGGAGCCGTCGAAGTTCAGCGAGAACAGCGTGTCCTCCACCTGGGTCTCCCCCAGCTCGAGCACCGCGAGCTCCACCTCGAAAGGCTTGGCCTCGGCGGTGAACACCGCTCCAAGGGACTGCGCGTACACGCTGGCCAGGCCCCGGCCCGTGACGTCCTGCCGCGCGTAGGAATACCCGCGCGTGTCCGCGTACCGGACACCGGCCTGGCGGAGGGACTCGAACTCGTTGTACTTGCCGACGGCCGCAAAGGCGATCCTGTCGTAGATCTCCCCGATCTTGTGAAGTGACCCGGAGGGGTTCTCCGCTATCAGTGCGATGCCCTCCGCGCAGGAGGCCACGATGACCGCACGCCCCCGGGCGATGCCTTTCCGGGCGAAATCCGCCCGGTCCTTCATCAATTGTTCGGGGGAAACGTAGTACTGGGCGCTCATCTAGGCCTCCATGCCTTGGCTGGTGCGTTCGGCGATGATCTGCGCGGCCACTGCCTCGAGCACCACGTCGGCGACGCGAACGGCGCCCTGTTCCGTGACGGTGTACACCACGGGCCAGAGCTTGCGCACGGGATCCGGGCCGCCGGTGGCCGAATCGTCGTCGGCGGCGTCGTAGAGCGCCTCGACGGCCACCCGGACGGCGCCCGCGGCATCCATCCGAGGCTGCCAGAGCTTCTTCAGCGCCCCCCGGGCGAAGACCGAACCGGAGCCGATGCTGTGGTGCTCGACCTCCTCGTAGAGGCCGCCGGTGATGTCGAAGGAGAAGATCCTGCCCGTCTCCAGGGCCGTGTCGAAGCCGGCGAACAGCGGCACCACGCTCATTCCCTGCATGGCCATGGCGAGGTTGGAGCGGATCATGGAGGCCAGCCGGTTGGCCTTGCCCTCCAGGGAGAGCAGCGTGCCTTCGATCTTCTCGTAGTGCTCGAGTTCGACCTGGAAGAGCTTGGCGATGTCGATGGCCAGGCCCGCGGCGCCGGCGATGCCGACCACCGAGTACCTGTCGGTCTCGAAGACCTTCTCGATGTGGCGGCTGGCTATCACGTTGCCCATTGTCGCGCGCCGGTCACCGGCCATCACGATTCCCCCGGCGTAGGAGAGCGCCACGATGGTGGTGGCGTGCGGGACCCCGGGTGCCGGGGCGCTGGTGTGCGGCAGCAGGTCCGGGCGGTCCCGGTTCAGGTACTCCAGGAAGGAAGGCCCGGGACCGAGCTCGATCACTGCCCGCCCTTCTGCACGAAGCCGCGCACGAATTCCTCCGCGTTCTGCTCCAGCACCCCGTCGATCTCATCGAGCAGGTCGTCCACGCCGGCGTCCTGCGTGGTGGAGGCGGCGGCCACGGCTTCCTGCTCCTGCTGCGCTGTTTCCTCGGTGCGTCGTGCCGAGAAGTGTTCCTGCGTCATGGTCTTGCCCCTTTGTTGTTGGCCCGGAATACGGTTCTGCGTCCATCTTGTCACTGCGCGGGCACTTTAGCGCCGCAACGTCCCGATGAACTCGTTGATCGAGAGGTCGGCGTCAAACAGCGCGCCGACCAGCTTCTTGGTGCCGCGCAGCGGTTCCAGCGTGGCGATGCGCTCCAGCTTGCGCGCCCCCGGGACGCTGAAGGAGACCGAATCCCAGCTGGCCGCCACCACGTGCTCCGGGTACCGGCTGAGCACCCGGCCCCGGAAGTACGCGCGGGTGTCCTCCGGCGGTGCCGTGGCCGCCGCGGCGATCTGTGCAGGGGTATGGAGGGTTTCCATCAGGCCGCGTTCGGCCAGCCGGTGGTAGAGGCCCTTCTCCGGGCGGATGTCTGCCCACTGCAGGTCCATCAGCGCGATCCGCGCGTCGGTGAAGTCCAGCCCGTGGCGGTCTGCGTACCCGCTCATCAGCTTGTACTTCGCCACCCAGTCCACGGTGCCGGCCGCGGCGAAGAGGTCGGTGCCCAGCGTGGTGAGGGTTTGGTCCCAGCGGCGCAGGACCTCCGTCGTCGCGGGGTCGTTTGCGCCGGTGCGCGCGCAGTGATCGACCGCGGCGTCGAGGTAGATGCGCTGGATCTCCAGCGCGGTCAGCCGGCGCCCGTCGGCCAGCTCCACCTTGCTCTTCAGGGTCGGGTCGTGGCTGATGGCCTGCAGTGCGGCGACCGGTTCGCGCAGCGCCGGGTCCGGGGCGGTTCCGGCCTCGATCATCGAGAGCACCAGGGCCGTGGTGCCGGTGCGCAGGAGCGTGGAGACCTGCCCGAGGTTCGCGTCCCCGATGATCACGTGCAGCCGGCGGTACTTCTCCCAGTGGGCGTGGGGCTCGTCGCGCGTGTTGATGATCGGCCGGCGGATGGTGGTCTCCAGGCCGACCTGCGCCTCGAAGAAGTCGGCACGCTGGGAGACCTGGAAGCCGTCGTACTGCCCCAGCATGCCGCGGCCCACCCGGCCCGAGGCGCAGGTGACCTGCCGGCTGACGAAGAACGGGATCAGGTGCGTGGCGATCGACTCGAAGGGCACGGAGCGCGGCATGAGGTAGTTCTCGTGCGCCCCGTAGGATACGGACTTGTTGTCCGTGTTGTTCTTGTACAGGTGCACCGGGACGAAGCCGTCGGTGGCCTCGATGCGCCGCGCGGCGGTGAGCGCCACGTGGTCCCCGGCCTGGTCGTAGAGCACCGCGTCGAACGGGTTGGTGGTCTCCGGGGAGGAGTACTCCGGGTGCGCGTGGTCCACGTAGAGACGCGCCCCGTTGCCCAGCACCATGTTCATGAGCACTTCCCGGGCCTCGTCGGGCTCGTCGTAGAGCGTGGAGCCGATCTGCGCGTCGCCCCCTGCCAGCGCCACCTGCTCGGCGTCGAGCTCCGGTTCCAGGTCGGTGAGCTGGGAGGGGTCGGCCTGGGAGCGCGGCTGGGTGAAGCCGCGCGCGTCGTTCAGCGGGGACTCGTCCGAGTAGTCCCAGCGGGTGCCGGCCAGGTGGCCGTACCCTGCCCTCACGGAGGCCGCGTAGGCGTTGATGACCTGGGCGGAGAGCAGCGTGGCGTTGGCGCCGGGCATGGAGGGGGCGAGCACTCCGTATTCGGTCTCCAGGCCCATGACGCGGTGGACGCTCACAGGTACTGCCCCGTCTCGTCGCCGGCGCCGGAGGCGAGGGTCTTCCCGCGACCGTTCTTGTCCGCGACGATGGTGCGGATGAAGGTGATGCGTTCCCCCTTGCGCCCGGAGATCCGGGCCCAGTCGTCGGGGTTGGTGGTGTTGGGCATGTCCTCGTGCTCCTGGAACTCCTCCACCACGGCGGCCAGCAGGTAGTCCATCCGCACGCCGTGTTCTCCCGTGGTCAGGTACGCCTTGATGGCTGCCTTCTTGGCGCGGTCCACCACGTTGCGGATCACGGCCCCGGAGGAGAAGTCCTTGAAGTAGAGGATCTCGGTTTCCCCGTTGGCGTAGGTCACCTCCAGGAACTGGTTTTCCGCCCCGGTGGAGTACATGGAGTCGACGGTGGCCTGGATCATGGCGCGCACGCAGGCCGTGGAGTCGTTGCCGTGCTCGGCGAGGTCGGCCGGGTGCAGCGGCAGGTCGTCGGTGAGGTACTTCGCGAAGATCTCCGCGGCGCCCTGCGCGTCGGGGCGGCGGATCTTGATCTTCACGTCCAGCCGGCCCGGGCGCAGGATCGCCGGGTCGATCATGTCCTCGCGGTTCGAGGCGCCGATGACTATCACGTTGTCCAGGCGCTCCACGCCGTCGATTTCCGCGAGCAGCTGCGGGACGATCGTGGTCTCCACGTCGGAGGACACGCCGGTGCCGCGGGTGCGGAAGAGCGAGTCCATCTCGTCGAAGAAGACGACGACGGGGCTGCCGCCGGCGGCCTTCTCGCGGGCGCGGGCGAAGATCAGCCGGATGTGGCGCTCGGTCTCCCCGACGTACTTGTCAAGCAGTTCCGGGCCCTTGATGTTCAGGAAGAAGCTGCGCGCGGAACCGGCGGTGCCGTTGCGCTCGGAGGTGCGTTCGGCCAGCGAGTGCGCCACGGCCTTGGCGATCAGCGTCTTGCCGCAGCCCGGGGGGCCGTAGAGCAGGATGCCCTTGGGGGCGGTGAGCCCGTGTTCGCGGTAGAGGTCCGGGTGCAGGAAGGGCAGTTCGACGGCGTCGCGGATGGCCTCGATCTGGTCCGAAAGCCCGCCGATGTCGGCGTAGGAGATGTCCGGGAGTTCCTCCAGCACCAGGGACTGCATGTCGGACAGGTGGATCTTCTCCATGCCGAGTCCGGTGCGCGAGTCAAGCGAGAGCACGTCGCCCACCCGCACCTTGTCCTTCAGCAGCGGGTCCGCGAGGCGGATGACGCGCTGGTCGTCGGCCCGGCCCATGGCCACCACCCGGTGGTCCTCGAGGACCTCCTTGACGGTGACGAGTTCCCCGGCCTGCTCGTACCCCAGGCCGGCGACAACCACGAGCGATTCGTTGAGCAGCACTTCCTGCCCGAGGTGGAGCTTGTCGAAGTCCAGCAGCGGGCTCACCGAGACGCGCAGCTTGCGCCCGCCCTGGAGGATGTCCAGGGACTGCACGCCGGTGGCGGCGATCCCCACGCCGGGCAGCGGGTGGCTGCGCGGGTGCTTTTCGACGACGGTGCCGTGGCTGAAGGGGGTGTCGCCGTCCTTTTCGAGGCCGGCCTTGAGGTTGATGATCTCCTCGCGGGTGCGCTCCAGCATGGCGACCAGGCGCGAGTTGTTGGCCCCGGCGGAGGCCAGCTGGCGGTCGAGTTGGCGGTTCTTGTCGCGCAGCACGTTCAGCTGTCGTTCGGCGGCCGTGACCTGGCCCTCTAACCGTGTGCGATCTGCTTCTTCGCTCATCATCAACCCGTTTCGCATAATCTGAGGTCTGCGTGCACCGGCACCGCCGGCGCACGCAACTACACACTCATACTATGCATTCCCCCGCGCGATCCGGCGGTTTGTGACCGCCGGATCGCGCGGGGCGCGGGGCGCGGGGCGAAGCTACTCCCCTGCGTTGTCCTCGTCCGCGGCCTCGCCGGTTCCCTGCGGCAGCGAGCCGCGCTGGATCATCGACTTGGCGTCCTTGGCGGCGCGGCGCAGCTTGCGGGCCGAAACGCCCCGTTCGCCCAGGGCCTCGTGGTTCCAGTCCTCCGGGGTCTCCGAGCGGGTCCAGGTGGCCAGGTCCTCGGCGGAGTAGGTGTGCTCCTTCACGCGCTTGGCGCCCGGGATGCCCACGGCACCGTCGGCCAGCCGGCGGCAGGTGATCAGGAAGGCGGTGTGCGCGACCATGCGGTGGTCCGGGCGCACGGCCAGGCCGTCGACGTGCCAGCCGCGGACCATCGTCTCGAAGGACTCCGGCTCGGTGTACATGCCTGTGGCGCGGATGGCCTCCACGGTGCGGGACATCTGGGTCACGGTGGCCACGTAGTTGACCCACACGCCGCCCGGTGCCAGGACCGTGGACACCGCGTCGACGCACTCCCACGGGGAGAGCATGTCCAGGACCACGCGGTCCACGGAGCCCGGCTCCTCGGTCTCCAGGACCTTCTCCTGGAAGTCGCCGATGGAAATCTTCCAGGCCGGGTGCGGGCCGCCGAAGACGGTGTCCACGTTGCCGCGGGCGATCTCCGCGAATTCCTCGCGGCGCTCGAAGGAGTGCAGGTAGCCGGCATCGCCGACCGCGCGCAGCAGCGACATGGACAGCGCGCCGGAGCCCACGCCGGCCTCGACCACGCGGGCGCCCGGGTAGATGTCGCCCATCTGGACGATCTGGGCCGCATCCTTGGGGTAGACCACCGTGGCGCCGCGCGGCATGGACAGGACAAAGTCCTTCAGCAGCGGGCGCAGGGCCTGGTAGCGGACCTCGTTGGTGTTTTCGACGATCGAGCCCTCGGGCAGGCCGACGAGGTCGTCGTGGTAGAGCACGCCCTTGTGGGTGTGGAACTCCCCGCCGGGGGTCAGCGTGATGGTGTTGATGCGGCGCTTCTGGTCGGTGAGCTGGACGCGGTCGCCGGCGCGGAAGGGGCCTCGGCGGTTCATGGCGCCGTGCGGCAGTGCAGGCATGTCGTTCATGGGGTGGTGGGTGTCCTTTGTGCTTGGGGATCTTTTCAGGGGTTTGCCTGCCGGTCCCGGCCCTGGGCGGGGCCGGCGGCGAGGCACGGGTACTGGGGGCGCCTAGTGCGCGTGGGGTTGCTGCGGCTTGCCGGTGATCGCGGCAACGATGTTCGCCTGGTCGAGCAGCCCGATGATCCGGTTCTGCCCGTCGATCACCGCGTATTCGCTGCCTTCGAGGGTCGCCAGGTAGCCGATCAGGGCCCGGCCGTCGGCACTGTCGCTGACCACCGCCCCGGGACTCAGGGCGCGGGCCGCCGAGAGCGCCGGGCTTTCGGCCAGCAGCCCGGGGTCGATCTGGGCCAGTGTCGCTTCGTCGATGACGCCCTGCGGGGTGCCGTCGCGGTCGATCAGGATGACCCGGCCACCGCGGCTGGCGATCCGCGCGGTGACGTCGGCCAGCGTGGAATCCATGGCCAGGGCGGTCGCGGGTTCCATCAGTGCGCGCACCGACACCAGCGGCAGGCGCAGGCGCAGCTTAGCGTGGGCGATGATCTGGGAGGCACCGGTCCACATGAACCCGCCCACGAGCACCGCCACCAGCAGCACCTGGAAGTCCAGCGGTTCGTTGCGGGTCAGCGGGCTGATCACGAAGTAGCCGACGATCAGCACCACTATCACGCGGCCCGCCCAGCCGGCGGCCACCGTGCCGCGGTCCTGGGAGCCGGTGGCCTTCCAGACCGCCGACTCGACAAGCCGGCCGCCGTCAAGCGGCAGGCCCGGCAGGATGTTGAACAGCGCCACCAGCAGGTTGGCCCAGACCAGGATGTCCCAGAGCAGGAACACGACGCCGGTGGGCTGCACCAGCTGCAGCAGCACGTAGCCGATGCCCGCGAGCAGGAAGTTCGCGGCCGGACCGGCCATGGCCACGGCCAGCGACCGTCCCGGGGTGGCGTTGAAGGAGGAGAACTGGGTGTGCCCGCCCCACAGGTTCAGCACGATCCGCGCACCGGGCCAGCCGAAGGCCTTGGCGGTGAGCGCATGGGCCAGCTCGTGCACCAGCACGGAGAGCGCCAGCAGCACGGCGTAGGCGAAGGCGACGACGTAGGCACCGCCTTGGAGCCCCGGCAGGGCCCGGCTGACCTGCGGCCCGAAGACCACGACGATGAACGCCGCGATCACGAACCAGGACCAGGCCAGGGACACGGGCACGCCGAGGAAGGATCCCAGCGGGATCCCGTCGCGCTTGGTGGGGGTTTCGGTCATCTGGTGGCCCCGATGCCGGTGAGTGCGGAAAGCACGGAGAAGTCCACGCGCTCCAGCGAGTCGATGGTGTGCCAGGGACCGTTCTCCGGGACCCGGCTCAGGTGCGGCACCAGCAGTGCGGCCAGGCCGGCTGCGGAGGCGGAGGCGATGCCCGGGGCCGAGTCCTCGATGCCGACGACGCGCCGGGGCTCGAGGTCGGGCACCAGGGCGGAGAGCTTTTCCAGGCCCAGCAGGTACGGGTCCGGGTGCGGCTTGCCGCGCAGCACCTGGTCGCCGGTGACCTGGAAGGCGAAGTACTTCTTCGGGAGCTTGGCGAGCACCGCCGTGGCCATCGGGCCCTCGGACATGGTGACAAGCCCGCACGGGATGCCCGCGGCGTGCAGCTCCTCGAGCAGATCCAGGGCGCCGGGACGCCACTCGACGTGGTTCTCGATCCCGGCCATGACGCGTTCACCGAGCCAGTCGATGATCTCCCGCACGCCCATGTCGACGCCGGCGCGCTGCAGCACCGCCGCCGAGTCGGGCAGCGCGCTTCCCACAAGCGAGAGCGCATCCTCGTGGGTCCAGGTCCCGCCGTGGGCGGCAACGAGCTCCTCCTCGGCACCCATCCAGTAGGGTTCGGTGTCCAGGAGGGTTCCGTCCATGTCCCAGAGCACGCCCTGGACGGGACTGTCGCGGGCCGGTGCGGGCAAATCGGCTGGATTCTGGGTTGGCATGAGCCAATTCTAATGGGCTTGGGGTTCACATGCTGACGACTTCGCGCGCTAGTGTGTGGTTGTGAGCGAAGATATAAACGATCCGGTGACACTTTCGTCCCTCGTCGACCCCGCTTCCGGGGACGCGGCGGTGCGTCCGGCCATCATGGTCGTGGCGTTCGAGGGCTGGAACGATGCCGGCGACGCGGCCAGCGAGGCGCTGCGGCTCATCCGGCGTGCCAGTGGTGCCAAGAAGATCCGCGGCATCAGCGACGACGACTTCTACGACTACCAGTTCTCCAGGCCGCAGGTGCGCCGCAACGGCTCGGGCAAGCGCGTGATCAAGTGGCCGACCACCCATTTCTACCGGGCGGTCCTCGAGGACAGCCCGGTAGACCTGGTGCTGCTGCGCGGGGTCGAGCCCACCTACCGGTGGAAGGCCTTCATTGCCGAGATCCTCGTCCGGGCGGAAGAGGAGAACGTGCAGGGCGTCATGGCCCTCGGCGCGCTGCTGGCCGATGTCCCGCACACCCGACCGATCCAGGCGTCGGTGACAAGCGACGACGCCGGGGTCCGGAAGGCACTGGGCATCCAGGAGTCTGGCTACGAGGGACCCACCGGCATCCTCGGGGTGCTGGCGCAGATCGCCGAGGCTTCCGGGCTGCCGACGCTGAGCATCTGGTCGGCCGTTCCGCACTACGTGGCCCAAGCGCCCTCCCCCAAGGCGGAACTCGCGTTGCTGCACCGGGTCGAGGAGTTCTTCCCGCTGGTGATCGACCTGGAGGAACTCACCGAGGACGCGTTGGCGTGGGAACGCGGCGTCAACGAACTGGCCAAGGGCGACTCGGACATCGCCGCCTACGTGCGCCAGCTCGAGCAGGCCCAGGACGAAACTGACCTTCCCGAGGCCACCGGCGAGGCGATCGCCCGGGAGTTCGAGCGCTACCTGAAGCGGCGCAACCGGCCCAAGCTCCCCGACCCGGAGTCCCCCGATGAGCCCGGCGATCCGGAATACCCGTAAAGCCCCTGACAACATCCGGCGGGGCCGGGTGCAGCCCGAGCTGCGGACTCCACCGCGGGCGCTACCGCTGCACTCCGATGGCACAGGAGGACGCGCATGGCGGGCACCCCTGGGTTGATGCCACTCGCTGCCTGAGCGGCGGCCTTTCAGTGTCCGTATTCGACCCTGACGGTGCCGTTGTCGGGCAGCACCACCACGGTTCCACTTCCTGCCTTCCACCGGTCTGGCAGGAAGAACAGGTTCCCGCCGCTGAGGTCCAGCAGGCGCAGCCCCGAATACCTGTACAACGGGGCGACGCCCGTGCCCAGCGATTCCTCGGTGACTCCCTCGGCGCCGATGGCCAGCCGCCCGGAACTGTACAGTTCCACAGCGGGCAGGGCTGCCACATGCTCTTCGAGTTCCACGGCGATTCGTTGGCCCACGCTCCTGGCATGGTCCTCGGCTCCCCAGAACAACAACACCGTCACCAACCCGAACAGCAGCGCTGCCTCCCCCGCGCGCTGTTCGATCGACGGCGGCGGCGCCGGAACGGCCTGCGCCAGCCGCCGCATCCGTGCCGCCCACGCGGCCAGCAACACGCCCAACGCCACAACATACGGCGCGAACAGGATGCTCTGGTCCTCGTCGAACACCACCAGCATCAGCGCGCCGCCGGCCAAAACGAAACCGGCCACGGCGGCGACCCCTGCGATGCGCCGCACCCCGGGACGGGAGCGGCCGTCCTGCAGCCGCGCGGACAACCGCCGGTCCAGGCCCATCCAGAGGAGCCCGCCAACCAACAAGCACACCAGCGGAACTGCCGCGTGCATCGTGCTGAAGCGGACGTAGTCCTGGGTGGTGTACCCGAACAGCTCGACGTTCAGGCCCAATGCCTTGGCCTCGGCATCGGCCTTCACCCAGCCGAAGAAGACAAGTACCGATCCGATCATCGTGATCGGTGGGCCTATTGTCGCAAGCGTGGCCAGCACCCTCGTCCTGGACCTGCCGCCGGGCGCCTCCGTCATGGCGTTGCCCCTCCTGCGGGCGTGGCATTCCACGCTCTTCCACGGGCACCTGCCGGCGGTCCGCTGTGGAGCGCCGAACCGCAGGTGCGGCAACGCGGAAATCGCAGGGGCCCTCGGTGGTGCCGTAGCCGGCACCCGCCCACGTGCGGATGGGAACGCCGGAACAGGTTGGCGGGGGCGGCGATGGCCTGGAAACCGCAAGGTTCCCGCTCCGGAACGCGGAGGGCGGAGGAAGCTTTTCGGTCGATTTCCATGTCGTGACCTCGGGAGGCTAGAACGAGCCCATGGGTAAGGCTCATCATAGGCTCGGGGGCAGGTCGTGTCCATGCGCCGGCCACGGCCGTCGAGCCGGTCCGGCAGGCGGTTCCCGGCGATTGCGGGCGGCCGAGTATCCGTCCGCAAACAAGGAGGGGCGCGTACCTCGAACCGCAACCGGCCCGCGATGCGCGGTGCCGGCGGCGGAACGCGGTACGCGCCCCGTGGGTTCCCGGCCCATGGCCGGAAACGGGATCTAGAAGAGCTTGAGCCCCAACAGTGCGTCAAGCGCATCGGCCAGCAGCTTGCCGCCGGCTCCCTGCGAGTCGTCCTGGCCGGAAGGTTCCTGCGCGCTGAAGGCGTCAAGCACCGCCAATGCCGCTGGCGCGTTCAGGTCGTTGGCCAGTTTGGCGCGGATCCGTGTGATCACCGCGGTGGCCTCGGAAAGCGTGGTGCCCGGGATGCGTTTGCGCCAACGTTCGACGCGGGCCTGGCCTTCGAGCAGCAGTTCGTCGGTCCAGAACCAGTCGGAGCGGTAGTGCTGGCCCAACAGCACGGTGCGGATGGCCACCGGCTCGACACCCGCGGCACGCAGCTTGGAGACCAGCACCAGGTTGCCCAGGGACTTGCTCATCTTTTCGCCGTCTAGGCCCACCATGCCGGTGTGCACGTAGGTTTCGGCCAGGGCCTTGCCGTCCAGGGCCGCGGCGTGGCCTGCGGAGAATTCGTGGTGCGGGAAGACCAGGTCGGATCCGCCGCCCTGGACCGTGAACGGTGCGGGCAGGAAACGGCGGGCAATGACCGAGCACTCGATGTGCCAGCCCGGGCGGCCTGCCCCGAGACTCGCGCCGTCCCAGCGCGGCTCGCCTTCACGGGCGACGCGCCACAACAACGGATCCAGCTGATCGCGCTTTCCGGCGCGCTGGGGGTCCCCGCCGCGTTCGGCGAAGAACCCCATCATGGTGGCGCGGTCGTAGCCGCTGACGCTGCCCAGTTCCCAGGCGCCGTTGGCCGAGCCAATGGCGTCGAAGTAGATGTCGCCGTCGGGTTCCCCGTCGGTCCCGGGTACCCGGTAAGCGAGGTCCTTGGCCACGAGTTCCTCGATCAGCGGCACGAGCCAGGAAATCGATTCGACGGCACCGACGTAGTGCTGCGGCGGGATGACGTTCAGTGCTTCCATGTCGGCACGGAACAGGTCGGTCTGCTCGGCGGCGAGGGCCACCCAATCCACGCCGGTGGCCGTGGCCCGTTCGAGCAGCGGGTCGTCGATGTCGGTGACGTTCTGCACGTAGGTGACTTCGCGGCCGGCATCGCGCCACGTGCGCTGCAACAGGTCGAAGGCCACGTAGGTGGCCGCGTGGCCCATGTGCGTGGCGTCGTACGGGGTGATGCCGCAGACATACATGCTGGCCGGGGCGTTGGACCTATCGGCGGGGGCGGTGTCGACGAGCGACCGGCTGGGGGTGTCGTGGACCTCGAGGATCGGGGCGTTTCCCGGGATATGCGGGATGGTGGGCGCGGACCATGCAAGCACGGGGCGTCCTTTCTCTTGGGAGTCGACCCAAGTGGATGGGGAGTACTTTTACTTTCAACAAGCCCGCTGGGGGCAAAGTTATTCCGCCGGAGCCGGATTTCCCGGCGGGATAGCCCGGATCAGGGGTTGATGACGCCGAATCCCAATGCCACGTACAGGGCCAGGCCCAGCGCGATGCGGTACCAGACGAAGAGCCGGTAGCTGTGGGTGGATACGTACTTGAGGAACCAGCCGACGATCACGAAGCCGACGACGAAAGCAATCACGGTGGCGAGCCCGGTCTGCGGCAGGCTGTAGACGCCGGGCTCGTCAAGCGACTTCACGAGCTTGTAGAGCCCCGAGGAGAACACCGCGGGAATTGCCAGCAGGAAGGAGTAGCGAGCCGCGGCCTCGCGGGTGTAGCCCATGAACAGGCCGGCGGTGATCGTGCCGCCGGAGCGGGAAACGCCCGGGATCAATGCCATGGCCTGCGCGAAGCCGTAGATGATGCCGTGCTTGGGCGTCAGCTCCGAGAGCTCTCGCTGCTGGCGTCCGTAGTGGTCGGCGATCGCAAGGATCAGGCCGAAGACGATCAGCGTGGTGGCCACGATCCACAGGGACCGCAGGGTGGTGTCGATCTGCTCCTCGAAGAGCAGGCCCAGGACCGCAATCGGCAGCGAGCCGACGATGATGAGCCAGCCCATCTTGGCGTCGGGGTCGCTGTGCGGGACCTTTCCGCGCAGGGCGTTGAACCAGGCACCGATGATGCGAACGATGTCCTTCCAGAAGAACACCAGGACGGCGGTTTCCGTACCGAGCTGCGTGATGGCGGTAAATGCCGCCCCCGGATCCGCCGCATTCGGCAGCAGCTCGCCGACGATGCGCAGGTGCGCACTCGAGGAGATGGGGAGAAATTCTGTCAGACCCTGGATCAGCCCTAGGAAGGCCGCTTCAAACCAATTCACGTACCGACATTACTTCACCGGCGCACCCCGGGCCGTACTTGAAACCCGTGGTGCGGCAAAGTTCATACCAGGGAACTACGTCCCGCCGAAGATTCAGGACCCCGGAACGACCCTACTCACGCAGCGCGTCCGGGCCGGATTCGAAGTCACGGAAGCCCTCGTCATCATCCTCTTCATCAACTACGCTCAACGGTAGGAATTCTTCGTAGGCTTCATAGAGTGCATCCTCATATTCCTCGAAGGCATCCGCAACTGCCAAGAAGGCGGCGCTGAGATTCGCATCCTCGGCACCGCGTTTCGATGCGACTGCTGCAAGGTGCTCTTCAAGGCAGCTGATCAAGACGCTGAGGGCAACGCGTGGGTCTGTACTCATGGGCTAGACGTTACAGGCACAGCCACACGATGGACAGGGACATGATCGAAAAGATAATTCCGCCGCAGGCAGCGGCAGCCGGGTCTCCCGATACGGCATCCCGGAGGTACGAATACCTGGTGATCACCACCGCCCCGCATGAGCAGCGCTCGATGGTGCGCGGCATCCTGCGCGAACACGCGGAGTACGGAAAATGGGAGCTCATGCGAAGCTGCCTCTACCAGGGTGGCGGGCAGAAGTACTGGATGCGCCGCAGGGTCATGCGCGTGAACGCCACGCTGGAGATCCGCGCGTAGAAACGTCCCGGTCCGCAGGGCCACAGCCTGCCGGCCCTGCCATCGAACCCTCCAACGACCCCTACGACTCCAGCGGCCCCACGAGCCACGACGCAACGGTCGAGTGCGCGGATTCGGCGTTCGAAGGATGGTAGAGGCTCGCCAGCGCGTCACGGTACAGACGCTCGATCTCCGAGCCCCTGAAGTACTGGCCACCGCCCGACACCTTGGCGGCAATCTCGACGCAGGCGCGGGCAGCATCCCCCGCCTGGGTGCGCAGCGTGACGAGGCGCGGGAACCACGCCGGCCCGTGGTCAACCAGGTCGTCAAGGTCTCGGGTCGTCATCCGCAGCATCGCGTCGAGTTGCAGCACTTTCATGCCGGCGTCGGCGACCTGCCAGCGGATGTCTGGGTCCTGGTCGTAGCCGCGGCCACCGTTCTTCATGGACTTGCGCTTCGCGGGCTGCGCTGCGGCCAACTGCATGCCGCGCTCGGCCAGCCCCACATAGACCGAGGCCGTCAGCGAGAGGAACGAGGCGAAGATGCCGAACACCAGCGGGTCCGCGACAGGTCCCACGGGAAGCACGCTGTGGATCTGACCTGCAGGAACCCGGGCTCCGGTGAGGATGGTGGTGTTCGACTGCGTGGCACGCATCCCCAGCGTGTCCCAGTTGGAGGGGATTTCGATACCCGGGGCATCCCGGTCCAGGAATCCGTGCACCAGCGACGGACCGGCACCGTCCCCGCCCGCGTCCTTGCCGAACACCCCGAGCTTGGTCCAGACCGGGGCCAGGGATGTGAAGACCTTGACCCCTGTGTAGGAGTAGGATCCGTCGGAGGCCGGTACAGCCGTGGTGACGGAGTCGAACAGCACCTCGTCGTTTCCGGCCTCGGAGACGCCGAAGGCCATCACTTCCCCGTCGGCCACCCAACCGAGCACCATGTCCAGCCGGTCATCACCGCGCGCGGCCAGCAACGTGGCCACCCCGGTCCACACCAGGTGCATGTTCACGGCCAGGGCCGTCGCCGGCGCGTGCGACGCCAGCAGCCGCTGGGCTGCCGTCATCCGTTCCATGCCCCAGCCGAATCCGCCGCGGTCCTCCGGAAGCATGGCCTTGAGGTAACCGGCATTCTTGAGTTCCTCGAAGTCCTCGCTGCAGAAGGTGTTGGAGGAATCATAGGTGGCGGCCCGGCCCCGGAATCGTTCGAGCATTTGGGTGTCGAGCACCTCGGCAATTGTTTTCACCTGGGTCACGGTTTCTTTCGGTCAAGATCGTCCGGGCCCGCCGCTCAGCGGCCGGGCCCGGAGATCGGTGTGTCGGACAGGGGTGTCAGTAGGTGGTGAGCAGGTCGCGCAGGACCCGCGTGCCGAATTTCAGGGAGTCGACAGGCACCCGCTCGTCGACCCCGTGGAACATCCCGGTGAAGTCGAGTTCCGCCGGAAGGCGCAGCGGGGCGAAGCCGTAGCCGGTGATGCCCAGGCGCGAGAGCGACTTGTTGTCGGTGCCGCCGGAAAGCATGTAGGGAAGCACCACCGCTTCCGGGTCCTCGCGGCCCAGCGCGGCAACCATGTGGTCGACGAGGTTGCCGGCGAACGGAACTTCCAGGGCCAGGTCCTGGTGGACCGAGCTCAGCTGGACGTCGGGGCCGGCGAGTTCGCGCAGCTTGGCGATGACTTCCTCGTGCTGCCCGGGCAGGGTGCGGACATCGATCAGCGCCTCGGCGGACCCCGGGATGACGTTGTGCTTGTATCCGGCGTTCAGCGCGGTGGGGTTCGAGGTGTTTTGCAGGGTTGCCCCGACGAAGCGTGCCACGTTGCCCAGTTCGTTGAGCAGCACCTGCGGGTTGTCGTCGGTGAACTCGATCCCTGTCATGGAGGAAACGCCTTCCAGGAAGGCCCGAGTGGTGTCCGTGTAGGAGATGGGCCAGTCGTGCTCGCCGATCCGGGTGACGGCGGCGGCGAGCCGCGTGACGGCGTTGGCGTCGTTGGTCTGCGAGCCGTGCCCGGCACGCCCTGCGGCAGTGAGCTTGAGCCAGGCGATTCCCTTTTCGGCGGTTTGCAGCAGGTAGGCACGCTTGCCGTCGATGGTGGCGGAGAACCCGCCGACCTCGCTGATCGCTTCGGTGGCGCCTTCGAAGAGTTCCGGGTGGTTCTCCACGAGCCATCGGGCGCCGTAGTCGCCGCCTGCCTCCTCGTCGGCGAAGAACGCGAAGACGAGGTCGCGTCGGGGACGGACTCCGTCTCGCTGCATCTCGCGCAGCACCGAGAGGATCATGGCATCCATGTCCTTCATGTCGACCGCCCCGCGGCCCCAGATCATGCCGTCCTTGATTTCGGCGCCGAACGGGTCCACCGACCATTCGTCCTTGAACGCCGGCACCACGTCCAGGTGGCCATGGACGATCAACGCAGGCAGAGACTTGTCGGTTCCTTCCATGCGGGCCACGACGCTTGACCGGCCGGGGGCCGATTCGACAAGCGTGGTTTCCAGCCCCACCTCCGACATGAGCGAGGCGACGTATTCGGCGGCCTTGCGCTCCCCCGGCCCTTCGTTGCCCCCGAAGTTGCTGGTGTCAATGCGGATCAGTGCCTGGCAGATGCCGGCGACTTCGTCCTCGGCGGCAATCCGCTGCGGGACGTTCTCTTCAGCTGACATGGTGGAATCTGCCTTTCACGCGGTGGATGACGACTTCAACCATATCGAGTTTCCGGCATGGCCGGCCATAACCCGACGCGTGGCGACATAAGGGGGACACGAGAAAACCCCTGGTCAGATTCTCATCTGACCAGGGGTTGATCTGTGCGAAGGAGGGGACTTGAACCCCCACCCACCTAAGTGGACTAGCACCTCAAGCTAGCGCGTCTACCATTCCGCCACCCTCGCTGGTGGCCGTCGAACCGGATCCGCTGTTCCGAAGAACTTTGTTTCCGTCGTTCGCAGCGAGATAAGACTCTAGCACGGCTTTGTTGAACACTCCAATTCGGGGACTCTCGGGGGCGAAAATGCCGTATTCACAAGGAATTTCGCGTCACTTTCGGGATTCGAACCGGCAATTCGGCGCAAAGTGTGGGAAGCGACACATCCCTTCTGGTTCTCCCGCCCGCCGAACCCGAGCGGGCATCATTTTCCTCCGCCCGGTGTTATTAGGATTAGCAGTGTCGCACCTGTTCCCGGGCCACCTCCCCCGACCGGGTGCATCACCCGAATCCCCCAGACATTCAGTAGGCGGCCCGCACCAATGTTCGATCCAACGACCCATCCCCGGCGCATCGCGATGGTCTCGCTGCACACCTCCCCGTTGGAGCAGCCCGGCTCGGGCGACGCCGGCGGAATGAATGTCTACATCCGCCACCTGGCCCTGGCACTGGCGAAGGACGGCGCTGTCGTCGACATCTTCACCCGCGGTTCCGCCGGCTCGAGGGCGACGGCCATGGCGCCCGGTGTCACGTGCCACGAGGTCCAGGGCGGGCCCGCGGACAAGCTCACCAAGGAGGAACTCGGCCACCACCTCGATGCATGCGCGGAGGCGATCCTCGAGTACGCCGCGGGATTCCCCGCCTACGACGTGATCCACTCGCACTACTGGATGTCGGGGATCGTCGGCCTGCGGCTTCGCGAAGCCTGGGGTGTCCCGCTGGTGCACACCATGCACACCATGGGCAAGGTCAAGAAGGCCTCGGCCAAGACCGAGGAACCCGGTTCCCGGATTGCGGCCGAGATGCTTCTCTGCGCACGGGCCGACCGCCTGACCGCCAACACCCCGGCTGAGGTCGCCGAACTTGTCGACTTGTACTCCGCGTCCGCAGAGCGGATCGACGTGGTGGCGCCGGGGGTGGACCTCGAAACTTTCAACCCCGGGGTGTGCGCCGAACGCACGGCTGCCCCCGACTCCCTGCGGGTGGTGTTCGCCGGTCGCCTCCAGAAGTTGAAGGGCCCGCAGATCCTGGTTCGTGCGCTGGGAATCCTGGCCCGCGAACGACCCGACCTCGACGTGAAGCTCTCCGTGATAGGCGCCAGGTCCGGTGCCAAGGAGCTGAACCTGCAACGCCTCGTCGAGACGGAGGCCGTGGAGCACCTGGTGCGATTCTCCCTGCCCATGCCGGCCGGGCACCTGGCCCGCGCGTTCCGCTGCGCCGACGTCGTGGCTGTCCCTTCCTACAGCGAGTCGTTCGGGCTGGTGGCCCTGGAGGCGCAGGCCTGCGGGACGCCGGTGCTTGCCCACCGGGTGGGCGGCCTTCCCTACGCTATCCAGGCAGGCGTCACGGGCATCCTGATCGAAGACACCGAACCGGGCTCCTGGGCACGAGAACTGGCCCGGCTGGCCGAGGACCCGAACCTGCGCCGCAGCCTGGGCGCCCAGGCTGCCACCTTCGCGGCGGCCCACGGCTGGGAGCAGACGGCCGCGGCGTCCCTGGTCTCCTACGACAGAGCCGCAACCCCCGGGTCCCGGACGCACCAGGGGGATCCACACGTCGCCCCCGCGGCAACACCGCCGGGCGAAAAGAGAGAAGGGCTTCGGCCATGAACAGCGCCCCCCGGCCGCAGGGTCCGGTCATCGTCGGCGTGGCGCCAGGTCAACCGCGCCGTGTCGTGGAACAGGCAGCGGACTTTGCCCTGCGTTTTGGCACCGAACTGGTGTGCGCGTACGTTGACCAGTCCCGCGTGCCGCTCCCCGGGGAATCCGGCGGGACCGGACGGTCCGCACCGATCGACCCCGATCCGGCCAACGGCGTCGTGGACGTCTTTGCGGCAGGATTGGACGCCGAGCTGCGGCAGGCGCTCGGTGGCTCGGGAGTCACCTGGCGGACCGTGACGCTGGCAGGAGAGGTTGCCGCAGCGCTGGGGCACCACGCCGAACGGATCGACGCGGCAATGATCGTCGTCGGGACCCACCGGCACTCGGCCGGCGGCAGCCTCCAGGAGTTCTTCAACCGCTCCGTGGCAACCCACCTGTCCCACCGGCAGGCCAGGCCCGTGGTGGTCATCCCGGCCCGGCAGGAGGATTGATGGGCGACGCCGCACGCCCCAACCACCTGAACCCGCGCCTGTGGGCCGTCGTGGCCCTCGGCGGCATGGCCGGGGCCGCGGCCCGCGAGGGCGTTACCCTGCTGGTGCCGGCGATACACGGAGTGCCCGTCGCCATTGCTGCCGTCAACATCTCCGGCGCCTTCCTGCTGGGCTTCCTCTATGAGGCGCTGACCCGCCCTGGGTTGCCCGGCCGCCGGGCAACCCGCCTGAAGCTGCTGCTGGGCACCGGCTTTTGCGGCGGATTCACGACCTACAGCGCCCTGGCCGTTGATGCCGTGCTGCTGGGCGCCGTGGGCCGGCCGGGCGCGGCCCTGCTCTACGTGGCCGGAACCGTGCTGGCGGGGGCCTGCGCCACCTGGGCGGGCATCGTCGCAGGTGCGCGCATCGGACGCAATCCCCGGGAGGAGCGCGCATGACGCCCTGGTTGTTCCTAGCGCTGGCGGCGGCCGGCGGCGTCGGTGCCGCGGCACGCTTCGCGGCCGACGGCTACATCCGGTCCAAGGCACCGGCCGGCTACCCCTGGCCGACGACCCTGATCAACGTCACGGGCTCACTGGTCCTGGGGTTCCTGGCCGGCCTGACCTTGGAGTCCCACCTCCCGGCCGAGCTCCTGCTGGTTTTGGGCACGGGATTCCTGGGCGGCTACACCACCTTCAGCACGGCCAGCTACGAGACCGTCCAACTCATCCGGGACCGCCGGTATGCCGCGGCGCTCGGCAACGGCGTGGGCATGGCCATCGCCGCCGTCGCCGCTGCCGGGGCGGGGTTGTGGCTCGGCGGCCTGTTCTAGCCGGCCGGCGCCAAGCCCCGGAGGCCGGGCCTCGTTGCGTCGTGGCGGAACTGCCTGCGGACACGCCACGGGTGCCCGCCCCCGAGGGAACCGGACACCCGTGGTGCACCAACGGTGGTGCTAGCTGCGCAGCACCGATCCGGCGAAGTGCGGTTTGCCGCTGCGTGCGCCCCAGCCGGCGAAAACGGTCCGGCGCTCCTCGTCGGCGAATGCGACATCCACCGTCGAGGGCAGGAACACCGGGGTGGAGAATTCGATGTCCCACGAGTAGCCCGCCCCGTGCGGTGCGGCACCTGCAAGCGCCCGGCCAGCAAGGTACATGCCGTGGGCGATGGCCCGCTTCATGCCCAGCGCTTTCGCGGCGGGCGTCCACAGGTGGATCGGGTTGTAGTCCCCGAGCACCGCGGCATAGTCGCGCCCTGTAGTGGCCGGCAGCGTCCAGGACCCGGTGCGCACCGGGGGCACGAACGCCTCCCGCTCGCTCTTCCCTCCCTGTGGCCGTTCCCCCGGCCAGACCCCGCGGGCCAGGTAGGTGGAGATCCCGCGCCACACGGTTTCCCCCTCCTCGCTCACCTCGGCCACCAGGTCCAGCTGCGTCCCGGCACGGTGTTCGCGCAAGTCCGCCGCGTAGGCGCGCACGTCCAGGGTTGCCGACGGGGACACCGGGCGCAGGTGCTCAACCCGGTTGGCCAGGTGAACCATGCCCAGCAGCGGGAGCGGGAAGTCGCCGCGCACCATCACCGACATGGCGACGGGGAAGGCCAGGCCGTGCACAAACACGCTGGGCAGTTCGTCGCGCACTGTGTCGCCCACCAGCCGCTGGTAGGCGACAAGCCTGTCGCGGTCGGCGCGGATCCCCGTCGCATGGTGCTCCACCTCGGGGATGGCCAACAGCGGGGAGCCTCCGCCGGGAAGCAGGCCCCTGGCCCGGGTGCCCAGCGCCTTGGCGTAGAGCGATCCCAGCGACGGGACCTGCGCGAGTTCCACGGTGCCGCGCATGCTCACGCACCCACCAGGGACTGCCCGCACACCCGCAGGGTGGAGCCGTTGATACCGGCCGCCGCGTCGGAGGCGAGGAAGCCAATGGCCTCGGCGACATCCACGGGCAGGCCGCCCTGCATGAGCGAGGGCATGAGCATGCGCGCCACGGTGCGGGTGGCCACCGGGATCTTCGCCGTCATCTCCGTCTCGATGAAGCCGGGGGCCACGGCGTTGATGCCGCCGCCCAGCGCGGCAAAGCCGGAGGCGCTGGCACGCACCATGCCGATCACCCCGCCCTTGGAGGCCGCGTAGTTGGTCTGCCCGCGGTTTCCGGCGATGCCGGAGGTGGAGGCCAGGGCGACGACCCGCAACCCCTCCAGACCCGCGCCAAGGAACGCCTCGTTCATCCGCAGCTGCGACTCGAGGTTTACGGCCACCACGGAGTTCCACCGTGCGGCGTCCATGTTGGCGAGCAGCTTGTCGCGCGTGATCCCGGCATTGTGGATCACGATGTCCAGTTTCCCGTGCCGGGACACTGCGTGGTCGATGATGACGGCGCCGGCGTCCTCGCGGGTGATGTCCAGCTGCAGGGCTGTCCCGGAGACCTGGTTGGCCACCTTGGCCAGCGCGTCCCCGGCCGCCGGGACGTCAACGAGCACCAGCGTCGCGCCGTCGCGCCGCAGCGTCCGGGCAATCGCCGCGCCGATGCCGCGCGCCGCACCCGTCACCACGGCGACCTTGCCGGCCAGCGGCTTCTCGAAGTCGGCGGGCAGCTCCCCGCCCTCCGAATCCACGTGCAGGAACTGGCCGTCGACGTAGGCGCTGCGCCCGGAGAGCAGGAAGCGCAGGGCAGCAAGCGCCGAGGGTGCCGTGGCGTCGATGCGCTCGCCGAGCACCACGCCGTTGGCCGTGGCCCCGCCGCGCAGTTCGCGGCCCAGGGAGCGCAGCGTCCCGTCGATTCCCTGGCGGACGGCTGCCTGTGCTGGCGCATCGGTGGCCAGGGCCGGTCGACTGAAGGAGACGACGCGCCCGCCCGGTGCCAGCTGGCGCAGCGCATGGCCTGCGGCAAGCATGGGTTCGGCGAGCTGGCCGGGGGTGGAGACCTCGTCGAGCATCAGCACGATCGCCCCGATCCTGCCCTCTCCCACGGCATGCCGGCGCACATCCAACCCCCAGCCAAGCATGGTGTCGGCCAGGCCCTGCGCGGAGGGAGAGTCGCCCAGCAGCAGCACGGGCCCGGGCACCAGCGGCGCGCCCGGGGTGTGCCGGCGAAGGATCGAGGGGCGCGGCAGGCCCAGGGTCTTGGCCAGGTTCTTGGTGAAGCCCGAGTTCACGAGTTCAAGGTACTTGTCGGCCATGCTCAGCGCGCCTCCAGGATCGCTACGACGCCCTGTCCGCCGGCGGCGCACACGGAGACCAGGCCGCGGCCCGAGCCCTTTTCGTGCAGCATCTTGGCCAGCGTGGCCACGATGCGCCCGCCGGTGGCGGCGAACGGGTGGCCGGCGGCCAGCGATGAGCCGTTGACGTTGAGCTTGGTGCGGTCGATGGCGCCCAGCGGCTCGTCGAGCCCCAACTTGTTCTTGCAGAAGTCCGCGTCTTCCCAGGCGGCCAGCGTGGCCAGCACGGTCCCGGCGAACGCCTCGTGGATCTCGTAGAAGTCGAAGTCCTGCAGGGTCAGGTTGTTGCGCTTGAGCATGCGCGCCACCGCGTAGGCCGGTGCCATGAGCAGGCCCTCGGCCCCGTGCACGAAGTCGACGGCTGCCGCCTCGAAGTCCACGAAGTTCGCGAGCATCGGCAGGTCGTTGGCGAGGGCGTACTCCTCGGAACCCAGCAGCACCACGGAGGCACCGTCGGTCAGCGGGGTGGAGTTTCCAGCGGTCATGGTCGCCGCCTCGCCCAGGTTCTTACCGAAGGCCGGCTTGAGGCTTGCCAGCTTCTCGATGGTCGAGTCGGCACGCAGATTGGTGTCGCGGCTGACCCCGGCGAACGGGGTGATCAGGTCGTCGAAGAAGTTGCGGTCGTAGGCCGCGGCAAGGTTCTTGTGGCTGGCCAGCGCCAGTTCGTCCTGGGCCTCGCGGGTGATGTCCCAGGCCTTGGTGGTCAACGCCTGGTGGTTGCCCATCGACAGGCCGGTGCGCGGCTCGCCGGTGCCCGGGGCGTTGGGCGCCAGGAAGCCCGGGCGGAACTTGCTCATGGCCTTGAGCTTGGCGCCGGTGGTGCGGGCGCGGGAGAGGTCCAGCAACATGGACCGCAGGCCCTCGGAGACGGCGATCGGCGCGTCGGACGTGGTGTCGACTCCGCCACCGATCGCGGACTCGATCTGCCCGAGCTTGATCTTGTTGGCCAGCGAGCCGATGGCCTCCATGCCCGTGGCGCAGGCCATCTGCACGTCGTAGGCGGGGGTCTCGGGGGAAAGCGATGTTCCCAGCACGGATTCACGCACCAGGTTGAAGTCCTTGGAGTGCTTGAGCACCGCGCCGCCGGCAACGGCGCCGATCCGCTGGCCCTGCAGGCCGAAGCGCGCCACCAGTCCGTCGATGGCCGCGGTGAACATGTCCTGGTTGCTGGCCTTGGCGTAGGCACCGTTTGAACGGGCAAAGGGAATGCGGTTGCCGCCGATGACGACGGCCGGGCGGACCTGTGGGGTGTCGGGCTGTGCAGACATGTAAAAACTCCTTGAGGAGAAATGTGAGATGCATTACTGATACCCAGCGTACCTGATACGCTGGGTATCGTGAACAACCAACCCGCCGGCGCGCCAGCGTCGCAACAGCTCGAAACCAGTGGCGATGGCCGCTCCGCACGATGGGATGCGCACCGCGCCGCCCGCCGGCTGGAGCTCATCAAGCTGGCCCGCCGCGCCATCCACCAGCTCGGGCCCAACGCCTCCATGGATGACATCGCCGCGCAGGCAAACACCAGCAAGTCGGTGTTCTACAGGTACTTCGGCGACAAGGACGGGCTGCGACACGCCGTTGGGGAATACGTCATCAAGAAGTTCCGTGCCGGGGTGATCGCCGCCGGACGCAACTCCAGCAACACCGGCGACGCGCTGCACGCAATGATGCTCGCCTACCTCCAGATGGCGGCAAACTCGCCGAACATCTACTTCTTTGTCACGG
This sequence comes from Paeniglutamicibacter selenitireducens, assembly GCF_051550675.1. NCBI lineage: Bacteria > Bacillati > Actinomycetota > Actinomycetes > Micrococcales > Micrococcaceae > Paeniglutamicibacter > Paeniglutamicibacter selenitireducens. The sequence continues at coordinate 78,621 of NZ_JBPULF010000008.1, forward strand.
CCGGCCCGTCCACCGACGTGCTTACCGACCCGGCCGGCGTCGGCGGAAAGGTCCGCGACGGGGCCCTGAACGACTTCTTCGAGGAACTCACCTCGATGATGCGCGAGCGGATGCACTCCTACATGGGCATCGCCCCGGGCGAATCGGCCAGCCCGGCGCTTGAGCTCTGGCCGCGTGCCTCGATCGGCATGGTGCGCGCCGCCGGCGAACTGTGGCTCCGGGCCCCGGATGACGGCCAGCGGCCGGGCATCGAGGAACTGGCACGGAGCCTCACCGGGTGGCTGACCCACGGGGTCGCCCACCAGGCGGCCGCGGAAAGCCGATAGGGAATCCCGCAACCCTGCCGCCACGGCGGAACGCCAACGAAAGACCGCAAGACCCCCACGCAACACCCACGAAGGATCCACCGACAGGTCCCCCGCATGGCGAGGGCAGCACAACCGAAAGGCAAGTAAGCCAGTGACCCAGGAACAAATGACCCTCGACACCGCCGACGCCACCATCGATGTGGCGGCACTCGGCGAACAGCTGCTCGGCCGCTGGTCCGACATCCGCAAGCAGTCCCGCGCCCTGGCGGGCACCGAGGCCGTGCGCGGAACCCCGGGACTCGGCATGGATGCGCACCGTGAACGAGTCTTCGGGCAGCTCAAGGTGCTTGTGGATGCCGGTGCCGTGCACCGCGCTTTCCCGGAGCGTCTCGGCGGGCAGGACAACCACGGCGGATCCATCGCCAGCTTCGAGGAACTCGTCGTCGCCGACCCCTCGCTGCAGATCAAGGCCGGCGTCCAGTGGGGGCTCTTCGGCTGCGCAGTGCTGCACCTGGGCACCCAGGAACACCACGACAAGTGGCTGCCGGGCATCATGAGCCTGGAGATCCCCGGCGCCTTCGCCATGACGGAGATAGGGCACGGATCCGACGTCGCTTCCATCGGAACGACCGCCACCTATGACGCGGACACGCAGGAATTCGTCATCAACACCCCGTTCAAGGCCGCCTGGAAGGAATTCCTCGGCAACGCCGGCCTGCACGGCAAGGCCGCCGTGGTCTTCGCCCAGCTCATCACCGGCGGCGTCAACCACGGCGTGCATGCCTTCTACGTCGACATCCGCGATGAGAACGGCTTCCTGCCCGGCGTCGGCGGCCAGGACGACGGGCTCAAGGGCGGGCTGAACGGCATCGACAACGGTCGCCTGCACTTCACCAACGTGCGGATCCCGCGCACCAACCTGCTCAACCGCTATGGCAACGTCACGGAGGACGGAACCTACTCCTCGCCGATCCACTCCCCCGGCCGCCGCTTTTTCACCATGCTCGGCACCCTGGTCCAGGGGCGCGTCTCGCTGGACGGGGCGGCAACCGCAGCCTCAAAGGTCGCCCTGCAGGTCGCCGTCACCTACGCCAACCAGCGCCGCCAGTTCAACGCCTCCTCGGACACCGTCGAGGAAACGCTCATGGACTACCAGCGCCACCAGCGCCGGCTGATCCCGCGCCTGGCCCGCACCTACGCCGCATCCTTCGCCCATGAGGAACTGCTGGCCAAGTTCGACGGGGTCTTCTCCGGCGCCACCGACACGGACGAGGACCGCCAGGACCTTGAGACCTTCGCCGCGGCACTGAAGTCCCTGAGCACCTGGGATGCCCTGGACACCCTGCAAGAATGCCGCGAGGCCTGTGGCGGCTCCGGTTTCATCGCGGAGAACCGCTTCACCCAGCTGCGCGCCGACCTCGACATCTACGTCACGTTCGAGGGCGACAACAACGTGCTGCTGCAGCTTGTCGGCAAGCGCCTGCTGACCGACTACGGCCAGGAATTCCGAGAGCTCAACGCCGGCGTGCTGGCACGCTACGTCGTCAAGCACGCCGAAAACGTCGCGCTGAACCGCTCGGGGCTGCGCTCGGTCGCCCAGGCCGTCGCCGACACCGGGTCCGAGCGCAAGAGTGCGAACTTTTTCAAGGACGAGGCAAACCAGCGCGCGCTGCTCACCGACCGCGTCAACAGCATGGTCGGCGAAATCGCCGACTCGCTGCGCGGGGTCCCGGCCAAGGACCGCGCCAAGGGCGCCGCAGCGTTCAACTCCCACCAGGACGAGCTGATTGCCGCGGCCCGTGCACACGGCGAACTGCTGCGCTGGGAGGCCTTCACGAGGGGCATCGCCGAGACCACCGACACCGGAACCCGTACGGTCCTCACTTGGCTGCGCGACGTATTCGCCCTGACCCTCATCGAGGAAAACCTGGGTTGGTACCTGATGAACGGCCGGCTGTCCATGCAGCGTGCGCGCACCCTCTCGGGCTACGTCAACATCCTGCTCGAACGCCTGCGTCCGCACGCCCAGGACCTCGTGGATGCCTTCGGCTACGGTCCGGAGCACCTGCGTGCGGCCATCGCCTGCGGCGGAGAAGCCGAACGCCAGGACGAGGCCATGGAGTACTACCGCCGGCTGCGCGCCAGCGCCGACGCACCGGTGGATGAAAAGGTGCTGATCGCCCGCCAAAAGGCCGCCAAAAAGGCAGCCCACCAGGGGTCCCGGAAGTAGTCTCAGGCACCGCATGATCAACGCGGGCCCGTGTTTCCTGTTCTCGATCGCGAAACGGCGAAAGTGGAAACACGGGCCCCTCCATTCATCACGCCGACCTCCCGTCGCATAGAGTTAATGACTGCGGCACTTGAAAGGGAGCACCCATGGCGAAGAACTCGATATTTTCCCGAATGTTTAAGATCGGCAAGTCAAACGCAAACGCTGCGTTGGACGCGCTCGAGGACCCACAAAAGATGTTGGACCAGTCGGTACGCGACTACACCAACAACATCGCCGAGGCCGAGGCCGCCGTGGCCCAGACGATCGGAAACCTGCGCATGCAGGAGGACGACTACAAGAAGGCACTGCAGGAAGCCGAACAGTGGGGCGGCAAGGCCCTTGCGGCATCGAACAAGGCCGAGGAATTCGTGGCTGCCGGCGACTCGGCCAACGCCCAGAAGTTCAACCAGCTCGCAACCGTGGCCATCCAGCGCCAAATGGCCAGCGAAAAGACGGCCCGCAACCTGGAGCCTGCCATCACGTCGCAGCGCCAGGTCGTGGAGCAGCTCAAGACCGGCCTGACCACCATGAAGACCAAGCGGCAGGAACTCGTGTCCAAGCGCGACGAGCTCGTGGCCCGCGCCCGCAACGCCAAGACCCAGGGCCAGATGATGGACGCAGTCAAGGCACTGGACTTGAGCGACCCGACCTCCGAAATCGGCCGCTTCGAGTCAAAGATCCGCGCCGACGAGGCAAAGGTGCGCGGCGCCGCCGAAATCGCGGCGTCCTCCCTCGACTCGCAGTTTGCCGCACTCGAGGACCTCGGAGAAAGCACCGAAATCGAGGCACGTCTCGCCGCCATGAAGGCCGGCAGTAACATCCTTGACGAAGCACCGGCCACCCCCGCGGTCGAGGCAGCGGCACCCGCGGTTTCGGAAATCGAGGCGCGTCTGGCGGCCATGAAGAAGAACAACGCCCAGGGCGTCTAACCAGCCGACCACGGCAGGGCCCATCGAGCCGCGCGCGGCTCAGGCACCACGGATCCCCGTCTCCAGGTCTCGACCCGGAGACGGGGATCCGCTTTTTGGGGCCCGCCGTACCCTCAGAGGTAGGTCGACCTCATGCCCGCCTCGTCATAGCGGGCACCTTGCACCGCGCCGCCCGGGATGATCGAGGACAGCTCCGCGATCTCGGCGGCATCCAATTCAAAATCCGCCGCCGCCACGTTCTCTTCCAGGTAGCTCCGGCGCTTCGTGCCGGGAATGGAAACCACACCCTGGGCCTGGACCCAGGCCAGCGCCAACTGCGATGGGGTTGCGCCTTTGCCTTCCGCCATCCTCCGCACCAGATCCACCAGCTTGAGGTTTTCCCCGAAATTCGCGTGGCTGAATCGCGGGGAATGCCGCCGGAAGTCATCCTCGGCGAAGTCCGAGATCTTCGTGATGGCGCCGGAGAGGAAACCGCGCGAAAGCGGCGAGTAGGCAACGAAACCAATACCCAGCTCCCGCACCGTCTCGAGCACGCCGTTTTCCTCAGGGGAACGCTCGAAGAGCGAGTATTCGGTCTGCACGGCGGTTACCGGATGCACGGCGTGGGCACGCCTGATGGTTTCGGGTGCCGCTTCCGACAATCCGATGTACCGGATCTTCCCCTCTTGCACGAACCCGGCCAGGGCACCCACGGTCTCCTCGATCGGGATCCTTGGATCGACTCGGTGCAGGTAGTACAGGTCGATGACGTCCGTCCCGAGGTTCACCAGCGACCGCTCGAGCGCCTTGCGTGCGTATTCGGGGCTGCCATTGACAGGGCCGAAGGTGCCGTCATCGTAAATCTCCCGCGCAAACTTCGAAGCGATGGCGATCTCCCCGCGACGGGCCCCCAGCACCCGGCCGATGAGCCGCTCGTTGAGGAATGGGCCGTAGATTTCCGCTGTGTCGATGAGCGTTACGCCCAAGTCCACGGCCCGGTGCAGCGTGGCCGCGGATTCCTCGTCGTCCCGCGCTCCGTAGAATGCGCTCATGCCCATGGCCCCGAGCCCTTGAACGGAAACTGCCAGTCCCTGGCTGCCCAATGCGACTTGTTTCATGTTTTGCCCACCTTAGAGTCGGAACATCAACCATGCCGGTGCAGGGCGCCTTCAATCGAGCACCGTGGACGTTGCCCTGCGGAACACGTCAACACCCAGCATGCGCCGCCCGCCGCACATCGTGTCAAGTCCCCGGCGTGGAAACCCGTCCAGCCCCCGGCGCAACGCTGCGTCCCGGGACCCGGGACGCTGGGTCCCGGGGATTCATCCTGGGCCCTGTTGCCCAACCACTGGCTATTTGATCCTGATCTTGGCAACGACCATGTGGTGATCCGAACCGTGGCGGGAAACGATCTTGCCCTTCTTGATGGTGACGACGTTCTTGTAGGAGACGGTGCCCGAAATGTTCTTGGTCATGATGTAGTCGATGCGCCCGTAGGTAGACCCCATGGTCGAACCAGTGCCTTGGCTTGTTGTGGCGCGCATGTAGTTGGTGCGTTTGGCGCTCGAGGCAGTGTCCGTCCAGCCGGTCTTCAACAGCGTTGTGTGGGGGCTGTTTGGTCCGTCGTAGTAGCTCGAGTTGAAATCGCCTCCGGTCACGATCGGCAGATTCTTCTTGTTGATCTTTCCGAGTGTGGCGTTGATGAGCTCAGCGCTCGAGGCCATGGAAGTCTTCCCGGTCTGTGGCAGTTTCGGGGAGATGTGTACGGAGACCGCATAGAACTGCTTGCCCGTTTTCTTCGACTGGAGCAGGACCCATGCCGCTCCCCGCCGGTCTTCACCCTTGGCATGAGGGATCTTGAAGACCCCGTGCTTGAGGGACTTGAACTTTGCCTTCTTGTAGGCCACGCGGTTGGAGTATTGCGCGGATCCAGGTTTCTCGGGTTTGCGTTCCAGCACATATCCCTGGGATTTCAAGCGCTTCGACAGCTCGCCCATGCTCTGGGCCTTGGTCCTGCTGCCGGGGATGCGCTGGTTCAGGCCCTCCTGGATCAGGATCACGTCCGGGTTCTCGGCCTTGATGGTGTCCATGTGGATCTTCACCCTGGTGTTCCAATGCGCGCGCTTGGCCCCGGGGACGATGCAAGTGGCGCACATGAGATTCTGGGATGCAACGGTGACCAGTTCACCTCCGGACAACCTGGGAGCCGCCGGGTAGGCCGCTATCCGGCGGGCGGTACGCGTGTGGTACCCCTTGTTGTGGGCCTGGACCTGGACGAATGTGGGCATGCCCGAGCGGGAACCGTTCTTCAGGTCATGTACCGTGAAGCCGGTACCTTTGATGTTTGTGAAGACGCGCCGGTTCTTTTTCAGGCTGACATCGTCCGCCACTACGACCGAGTAGTGGGTCGTGTTGGAGGTTTTGTTCCAGTTGATCGTGATGCTGTCCTCTCCCCCTCGCGTCTTGACGCTGGAGAAGGAGCCCGGAAAGAGCGCACGTGTGGTGGCGGTGGCCGTTTCAGACCAGGCCGAAAGTTCGTAGACGCCAGCCGGGGCCTTTGGAGCATGCGTGCGAACCCGGTACTGGAAGTAGTACCTCGTGCCGTTGTCGAGTCCCCCGATGGTCCGACTTTCGTACTTGGCCTCGATCCTTGCGTCCTTGAAGTCCGGACGAATGGAATATCTGACTTCATAGCTGTGCGCGCCCTGCTGCTTTGGCCATGCCAGGTGCACCGAAACGGAAGTCACACCCGAAATGTCCGGCCTGCCCACGATGTTGGCTTGCACGGCCGCAGGGACCTCCGTGGCGATGGCCGGTGAATACGGACCACCGATCGACAGGCCCAGGGCCAGGATTGCGGAGGCCATCTTGATTGGCACGAGCATGAATTGTTCCCTTGTTCGGATTTCCCTTGATACTAATCAGCCATGCAAAGGGAATAGTTTCCGACACGCTCGCTCCGGGAATGTTGCAGTTGGACGCAACCTGGACGTTGGCTGGCAAGGGACGGGGTTTCATTCGGAAGGCAAGCGTGCGGCTCGGACAACGCCTTTTCGGGGCCCCATCAAGGGCAGCAGGCAAGCACCGGAGATGTCACCTGGCAAGGCCGTCCCCCACCCCACTTGTGCAGCACCGCACTGAAACGAACGACCCTTCGACCTGATCGCCTATCCGGGCGCCACCGAGTCCTCAACGAACGGGACCTTTGCGACATACTGCTGGTACAGCTTGACTGCTTCCGGAAGCGGCAACTGGCCGAAATCGAGCAGCGTTTCAAGACCCTCAAGCTCGGCGCTGCAGGTTTCCGCCGCTGTGACGCGTCCGTTCAGGTCACGGGAGTTGCTGAGGTTGGTGGCCACCGCCGCTGCGACGGATAGCAGCATGGCTGCGAGGCACAGCACCCGCCAGACTGTCGAGCTGTCCTCGAAACCCAGCCGACCCTGAACGCTGGCCGTGAAGGACTCGCCACCGATCGCGGGACCCGCAGTCATCACGGCCGCAATGGCGCTGCCGACAACGCTGAGGTTTGCCAGGCGGTTGCGCCGCGGGTGCGCACGGCCCAGGAACCTTGAAATGGCGGCTCGCTTCGCCTCGATGCGCGCCGAGAGCTGTTGCCGTACGCCGGTTTCGTCGTCCATGACCGTTCTCCTGCCGGACTGCGGTAGACCATCGGAAGCGCGCCCACCAAGCCAGTCTAGGCGCTGCGAATTCAAGCATATGCCTGGCTCGAGTGCACCGACAGTCCTTGTCAGCACACGGGGCACCGGAACATCCAAGCCTCGTTTCACCGGCCCATTTCGAGGTGCCTTCCCGGGTTCATGTCGCTCGTTTTGACAGCGTTTTGGACGGCGTGGAATAGTCAAAACCATGAACCTGTCAGACAGCCGGACAGCCAGGGAACCGACGGTCGTCCGTACGAGTGCCGCCGAAGCGGTGTTCCTGTCAATTCGCCGGTCCATCGAATCCGGGGAAATGCCGGTCGGCGGCAAACTCGGCTCGGAAGCGGCCCTCGCCGCACAATTCGGGGTCAGCCGATCCGTGGTCCGCGAGGCCCTGCGCTCCGCGGCAGCCCTGGGCCTGACCGAAACCAAGACCGGCAAGGGCACCTACGTCCTCGCCAACCACGCCGCCGGCGACCTGCTGCTCGGCAGGTTCTCGGCCCGGAGCCTCATGGAAGCGCGCCCCCACATCGAGGTTCCTGCGGCCGAACTGGCCGCGGTTCGCGCCACCGCCGAGCAGCTGGGCGAGATGCGCCGGATGCTCGAGGCCATGGAGGACGAAGCCGATCCAGGGACCTGGGTCGCACTTGATGCCGCGTTCCATGCGGCAATTGCCCGCGCGAGCGGAAACGGCGTCTTCGAACGGGTCGTCAACGACATCCGTGAGGCCCTGGTGAACCAGTCGGCGACCATCAACCTCATCACGGGCCGCCAGCACCCCTCCCATGCCGAGCACCGCCACATCCTCGCAGCCATCGAATCCGGCGACGCCGTCGCCGCCGGACGGGCGATGGCCTCACACCTGACAGCAGTGGACGAAGCACTGACCTTGATCCTTGGAGCAACCGACGCATGATTCCCGCAGCCTTTCCCGCCCACGCCCCGCTCGCCGCGCAGACCCGCGGTGCAACCGTCGAAAGCATCCACCACGGATCCCTCGTGGCCCTGGCGTCCAGCGGGGATGTGGTCCTCACACGCGGGGAGCCGTCGGCCCCGGTGTATCCGCGTTCGGCATTGAAGCCCCTCATCGCCGTCGCCCTGCTGCGCGCGGGTGTTGGGCTGTCATCCGAACAACTCGCACTGGCCGCAGCCAGCCATTCGGGCGGCTCCCGGCACCGCGAACTGGCCGCCGAAATCCTCGCAGACGCCGGACTTCAGCCCGACGCCCTGCGGAATTCAACGGACCTGCCCTACGGAGCGCCCGAACGGCACGACTGGATCCGGTGCGGGAACGGCCCCACCCAACTGGCCCAGAACTGCTCGGGCAAGCACGCGGCGATGCTCGCGGCCTGCGTGCACAACGGCTGGCCGCTGGAAACCTACCTGGAACACACCCATCCCCTGCCAACGCTCGTCCGCGAGGTCATCGAAGAGCTGACCGGCGAACCCACCACCCGGCTGAGCACCGACGGCTGCGGCACCGAGGTCTTCGCGCTCTCGCTCACCGGCATGGCACGCGCCTTCCGGACGTTGGTGACGGCACCCGCCGGGACTGCCGAACACCGGGTGGCCAGCGCGATGCGCGCCCACCCGGAACTCGTCGCGGGCCACGGGCGCGACGTTACGGCACTCATGGGCGCAGTCCCCGGGCTGCTGGCCAAGGACGGCTTCGAGGGAATCCAGCTGATCGCACTGGCCGACGGGTCCGCCGTGGCCCTGAAAATCGCCGATGGCTCGGACCGCGCACGGATGCCCGCGGCCGTCCCCGCCCTGCTGGCACTGGGTGTCGATGCGGGATCGCTGGAACCCTTCAACAACATCCCCGCCCTGGGCGGCGGCCGCCCTGTCGGCGCCCTCTACGGGCTTCCCCTGTCCTGATCCGGCAGCGCCCGCGCCTACCGCCCACGCACAACGTCCACCCACCGCGACACCCGGGAGAAACACGCCATGACCGAAACCACCACCGCCCTGCCCGACGAACTGCTCGTGGCCGTGCGCAGCGAACACGACCTGATCGGCGACCGGGACATCCCCGCCGACGCCTACTGGGGAGTCCACACGCTGCGCGCCGTGGAGAACTTCCCGATCACCGGGCAGCCGCTGTCCACCAACGCGCACCTGGTGGTCGCCCTCGCCATGGTCAAGCAGGCCGCGGCCCAGGCGAACCGGGAGCTGGGCCTGCTCGATGACGCCCGTGCCGACGCGATCATCGCCGCCTGCCGGGAGATCATCGGCGGCAAGCTGCACGACCAGTTCGTGGTCGACGTGATCCAGGGCGGCGCCGGCACCTCCTCGAACATGAACGCGAACGAGGTCATCGCCAACCGCGCGCTGGAGATCATGGGCCACGCCAAGGGCGAGTACCGGTACCTGCACCCCAACGACCACGTGAACCTCAGCCAGTCCACCAACGACGTGTATCCCACGGCGGTGCGCGTTGCGACGATCTTCGGCGCCACCTCCCTGGTTGCCGCCATGGAACACCTTGGTGCGGCGTTCGCCGCCAAGGCGGTGGAGTTCCGCACCGTGGTGAAGATGGGACGCACCCAGCTGCAGGACGCCGTCCCGATGACCCTGGGTCAGGAATTCAACGCCTACGCCGTCACCCTGGGCGAGGACCGCGCCCGCCTGGCCGAATCCACGCTGCTCATCCACGAGATCAACCTGGGCGCCACGGCCATCGGCACCGAGCTGAACGCGCCTCGCGGCTACTCCGCGCTGGCCTGCACGCACCTGGCCGCGATCTCCGGGCTGAGGCTGGAGACGGCCTTCGACCTGATCGAGGCCACGGCCGACGTGGGCGCCTTCGTGCACCTTTCCGGCGTGCTCAAGCGCGTGGCCGTCAAGCTCTCCAAGGTCTGCAACGACCTGCGCCTGCTCTCCTCCGGCCCGCGCGCCGGGCTCGGCGAGATCAACCTGCCGGCGGTGCAGTCCGGCTCCTCGATCATGCCCGGCAAGGTGAACCCGGTGATCCCCGAGGTCGTGAACCAGGTGGCCTACGAGGTCATCGGCAACGACGTGACAATCACGATGGCCGCCGAGTCCGGGCAGCTGCAGCTGAACGCCTTCGAGCCGATCATCGTGCACAGCCTGACCAAGTCGATGCGCCACCTGGAGGCCGCGTGCCTCACGCTGGCCGACAAGTGCATCGTCGGCATCACAGCACACGAGGACAAGCTGCGGGCCCAGGTGGAGAACTCGATCGGCCTTGTCACGGCGCTGACAGTCCAGCTGGGCTACGCCGCCTCCACGAAGATCGCCATGGAGGCGCTGGCCACCGGGCGCGGGGTGGCCGAACTGGTCCTCGAGCACGGGTTGCTCACCGCCGGGGAGCTGGACGAGCTGCTGCGCCCCGAGCGGCTGGCCAACCTCAGCGAGTAGCCCCGGTCGCTCCCGGCGCCGGCATCAGGCCGTCGTCATGCCGGTCCGCCGAACCAGGCGGCCAGCGCCTCCGCCAGGCCGCCATCGGTTCCGAGCCCCACCCACGCGACGTACCCGTCCGGGCGGACGAGCACGGCGGCGGGCGGCCGGACCTCGCCGATGACCGGCAGCACCCAGGGCCCGCGGTACTCGGCATCGAGACGGCGGACCCGGGCGGGCAAGGACATGCGGGCGAGGTGCCCCGGTGCGCCGAGGTTCAGCAGCAGCGGCCGGGCATCGTGCAGCATCCCGTATACGCGGGCTGGCCCCGCCGCGGTCCCGAGGTCCAGGTCCGGCATGCGGCGCCCCAGCAGCGGGTGGCCCGTGCCGGATTCACCGGCCGTGCCGTCGTAGGTGATGTCCAGCCCGTGGATCAGCGCGGCAACGTGCCGGCGCGGCTGGTCCATCGCCATGAGTTCCCCGACTGCCTCCCGGAGCGCCGCGGTGCGTGGGTCGTTGCGTTGCAGCGCCGTCTGCGCCATGGAGTGCTTCAGCGCGCGGGCGCCGACCGGGTGGCGCTCGGCGTGGTAGGTGTCCAGCAGCGATTCGGGCGAGGTTCCGCGGAGCACCTGCGCAAGTTTCCAGCCGAGGTTGACGGCGTCCTGCACGCCCAAGCCGATCCCCTGGCCGCCGGCGGGATAGTGCACGTGGGCGGCGTCACCGACCAGCAGCACCCGGCCCTTGCTGTAGCTCGCCGCCTGCCGGGTGGCGTCGGTGAACCGGGAGACGGAGGCCGGTGAGTGGACCCCGAAGTCGGTCCCGTAGGCGGCGCGGAGGGCCGCCGACAGCTCCGCAAGGCCCGGTTCCTCCCGAGGCCCGATCCCGCGCTCCGTGGTGATCACGCGGTATCGGCGCCCGTCGGCCAACGGGGTGAAACCGTGGACGCCCGCCTCGTCGAGCAGCATGCCGGCCGGTGGTTCCCCGGATACCTCCACCTCGGCGACGAGGTTGCTGCGGGTGGCCTCGGTGCCGGGGAAGCCGATGCCCGCGAGTTTCCGGACCCGGCTCCTGCCGCCGTCGGCACCCACCAGGTAGCGAGCCCGGGCCGTGCCGCCGTCCGCCAGCCCGACGTCGACCCCTGCGGCGTCCTCCGTGAAGCCGACGACCTCCTTGCCGTAGTGCACCGACACCCCGAGCCCCTCGACCCAGGCCTCGAGGATCGGCTGGAACTGGCTTTGCCACAGGGCCAGGCCGTAGGGATGGCGGGTCGGGAAGTCGCCGATGTCCAGCACGGTGGACCCGAAGCGCGCTGTCTGGGCCGTGGTTCCGGCGGCCAGGAAGGGCCCGGCGATCCCCCGCTGGTCAAGGACCTCGAGGGTGCGGCAGTGGATGCCCCCGGCGCGGGATGCGGCCAGCCCCTTCTCCGGACGCCGCTCCATGACTGCCACGTCGATTCCGGCCAGCGCCAGCTCCCCGGCGAGCATCAACCCCGACGGGCCGCCGCCCGCGATGACCACTTCAGGCATGTTTCCCCCCGCTCCGCCATGGGCCCCACCGGCCCTGCCGGGCGGTGCCCGGCCCGTGCAGTGTATGGCACGCCCCGCGCCGGCAACAGGGGCGCCGGCACCGGCCGTCGGACGCCACCGGCCCTGCCGGTAGACTTGATGGTGACATGAGTGAGAATCCTTTCGCGGCCGATCCGGCCGGTACCGACGAACTTTTTACAGCAGCCGAACTTGAGGCGGCCATCAAGGTGCTGGGCCTGGTGCACCGGCTCGAACCCGAGGACGAGCGCCACATCGCCGTGCGCCGCGCCACCGGAAAGATGTTCAAGGCCGCCAAGCGCCACCGCAAGAACGAGAAGCGCTCCGCGATCAACGCCGCGGACCGCGCCGTGGTCGAGCGCACCGCCACGGGCTCCCCGCAGCGCCTTGACGACGAGACGCTCGGCCTGGACCTGAGCACGCTGACCGACGGCCACACCGCCGGCGAATACCTCAAGCCGCGCGGCTGCTACATCTGCAAGAAGCGCTACACCACCGTCGACGCCTTCCACCACTACCTCTGCCCAGAGTGCGCCGCGGACGGCCGCGAACGCCGCGACGCCCGCGCGGACCTGACGGGCAAGCGCGCGCTGCTCACCGGCGGCCGCGCCAAGATCGGCATGCACATCGCCCTGCGCCTGCTGCGCGACGGCGCGCACACCACCATCACCACGCGCTTCCCGCGCGACGCGGCCCGCCGCTTCGCCGCGCTGGAGGACTCCGCGGACTGGATCCACCGCCTGCGCATCGTCGGCATCGACCTGCGCGACCCCTCGCAGGTGATCTCGCTGGCCGACCGCGTCGCCGCCGAGGGCCCGCTGGACATCCTGATCAACAACGCGGCGCAGACGGTGCGCCGCACCTCGAACTCCTACCTGCACTTGATCGAGTCCGAGTCGCAGCCGCTGCCGGCCGAGCTCGAATATGCCCACGGCGGCCCGGAGGTCTGGGGCGAGGCCAATCCCCCGGCCGAGCACCCCAAGGCGCTGGCCAACGCCTTCCACCTGCAGGATTCGGCGCTGCTGGTGCCGGCGACCCCGACGCACTACGACGCGCAGGCCGTCGCCGACCTGGCGATGACCGCCGGCTCGGCCTCCCTGGAACGCATCGCCGCGGGCACCGCGATCGACGCCGGCGGTCTGGTCCCGGACGTCGTCACGGAGAACTCCTGGACCCAGATCCTGGGCGACGTCGACGCGCTGGAGATGCTGGAGGTGCAGCTGTGCAACGTCACGGCCCCGTTCCTGCTGGCCTCGCGCCTGCGCCCGGCGCTTGCCGCCTCCGAGGCGCACCGCAAGTACATCGTCAACGTCTCCGCCATGGAGGGGCAGTTCTCCCGCCGGTACAAGGGCGCCGGGCACCCGCACACCAACATGGCCAAGGCGTCGCTGAACATGCTCACGCGCACCAGCGCCGAGGAGATGCTCAAGACCGACCGCATCCTCATGTCGGCGGTGGACACCGGGTGGATCACCGACGAGCGTCCGCACGACTCCAAGGTCCGCATGGTCGCCGAGGGCTGGCACGCCCCGCTTGACCTGATCGACGGCGCGGCCCGCGTCTACCAGCCGATCGTCGACGGCGAACGCGGCATCGACCTCTACGGCTGCTTCCTGAAGGACTACGAACCCTCGCCATGGTGAGACGCCCCCGGGCGCTGCTTCGCGTGGTGCTTCCCGGGATGCACAGGAACCTTGTCCCGGGGCTGGCCGCCGCGGCCTCCCTGGTGGCGCTGGCCTTCGCCGGGCACCTGCTGGTCCCGGGGCTGCCGGTGCCCACGCTCTGCGTGCTGTTTGGGGCCGTCGCCGGAAACACGCTGCGCGCCTCCCCGAAGCTCGCCCTGGCCCCGGGCCTGGGCTGGGGCGGCACGCACCTGATGCGCGCGGGCATCGTGCTGCTGGGCTTCCAGCTGGCCCTGGCCGATGTGCTGGACCTGGGCTTCAAGGGCTTGGCCCTGGTTGCCGCGGTGGTGGCAGGCTCCTTCGGCGGAACCTACATGGTGGCCCGGGCGCTGCGGCTGCCCGGCGACCAGCCGGTGCTGCTGGCCAGCGGCTTCGCGATCTGCGGCGCCAGCGCCATAGGTGCGATGGGCCAGGCCCGCGGCACCGCCAAGGACGCGCCGGTCCCCGTGGCGCTGGTGACCCTCTGCGGAACCCTGGCGATCGCCGTGCTGCCGCTGGCCAACACCTGGCTGGTCCTCGGAGCGCTGGATTTCGGGCGCTGGGTCGGGGCCTCGGTGCACGACGTGGGCCAGGTTGTCGCCACGGCCTCCGGGGCCGGGGCGACGGCGCTGGGTGCGGCGGTCGTCGTCAAACTCGTACGTGTGGTGATGCTCGCCCCGATCGCCGTGCTCGGATCCGTCTCGGCCCGCCGACGGCACGCGTCAACGATCTCCGACACCACAGCCGGCACCGACATTGCACCCGGTGCGCGCCCGCCGTTGGTGCCGCTCTTTGTCCTGGGTTTCGCGGCCTGCATGCTGCTGCGCTCCTCCGGCTGGATGCCGCAGCCGGTGTTGGATGCGGCGCGGATCGGGCAGGAGGTCCTGTTGGCGCTGGCGCTCACGGGACTGGGATTCGCCATCGACCTGCGCGGGCTTTTCTCCACCGCCGGGCGCTCCCTGGCGGCCGCGCTCGCCTCCTGGGCGGTGGTTGCCGGGCTCGGGCTCGGCTTCGTTGCGTTGATGGCCTGAGGCCGCGTGCCCCGGCTGCCGCCCGGCGCGGAGGCCGGCGTCAGTGTTGCAGGTCGATGGCCTCTTGCAGCAGCCTGGCGGCCTCAGGGTATCGCTCGGGGGCGCTTCCCGAGTAGTTCAGCCTGATGAACCTGCCCGCCGGTTCGGCAGGGAACCAGTCGTCGCCGGCGGCAATCACCAACCCTCCGGCCTCGCAGTCGCGCACCAGCCGGTCCAGGTCCGTGCCGTCGGCCAGCCGGAGCCAGAGGTTCAGCCCCCCGGCAGGCACGCGCTCCAGGCTGGTCCCGGGCGCGTGGACCCGCAGGCTCTCGATGAGCAGGTCCCGCCGCTCACGCAGCTCGTGGCGCAGCCCTCGTCGGTGGGCCTTCCAGGCCGGCTGGGTCACCACGTCCAGGGAGGCGGCCTGCAGCAGCCCGCTGACATACATCGACTCGGCCGCCCGGTCCGCCACGATGCGTTCAAGGACAGGGCCCCGGGCGACCACCGCCGCGACGCGCAGCGCCGGCGACACGCTCTTGGTCAGCGACCTCAGGTAGATGACATGGCCGCCGTCATCCCGCGCAGCCACGGGACGCGGGTCGCTGTCGATGCCCAGGTCGTGGGCCCAGTCGTCCTCCACCAGGAACGCCCCGTGCCGGCGGACCACCGCGAGGATTTCATCGCCGCGCTGCGGCGACCACTGGATGCCCGTCGGGTTGGCGTAGGTGGGCTGGGCGTAGAAGGCCCGTGCCCCTGTCTGCCGGAAGGCGCGGTCCAGATCCTCGGGGTCCGGGCCGGCGGGGCCGACGGGAACGGGAACCAGCGTGACCCCGGCCTGAGCCGCGGCAACTTTCGCTCCCCAGTAGGTGGGGGATTCAATCAGCAGCGGCTCCCCCGGGCCGACGACGGCGCGAAAGATCGAGCTCAGCCCGCTTTGGCTTCCGGAGAGGACCAGCACGTCGCGGGCGGTCGGCGGGGACACGTCCGCCGGCGCGCCGGCACCCAGCTCGGCCGCGAACCAGGCCTGGAGTTCGGGGATGCCCCGGATCGGGGAACGGGTCAGCGCGCAGTCCGCGCGGGCCGCGCGATTCAGTGCGGCGCGCACCAGCCGTTCGGGCAGCAGCTCCCGGTCCGGGTACCCCGAATGGAGGCTTATCGCATCGGGGGCGGCGGAGCGCTGGGTCGCCTGCACCACCGGCAGCTTGGCCGAGGGCGCCCCCAGGGCCGAGGTCTGCCAGCCGTAGTCCGCGGCCCGGCGCGGCCTGAGCTGCCGCACGAATGTGCCGACCCCCGGCCGGCTTTCCACCAGGCCGAGCGCCGCGAGGGCGTGCATGGCCTTCTGCACTGTCACCGGACTGGCACCGTAGCGGGCCATCAGCTCGCGGCTTGCAGGGACCTTCGCGCCGGGGGGCGCCGTGGAGATCCAGGAACGCAGCCCGTCGATGATCCTTTGCGTGCTACTGTTGGTCATGAAGATCAATAGTAGCACTATCGTCGAGCGGACCCAGGCGCTATCGGCACGGACGGGGCTCTGGTGGGGATTCGTCGGCGTCGTGGCCTTTTCCTTCACCGTGCCGTTCACCCGTGTCGCGGTCGAGGGCCTGTCGCCCCTGTTTGTCGGCTCCGCCCGCGCGGTCATCGCCGCACTACTCGCCGCACTGGCCCTCGCAGCCACCCGGCAACGGCTCCCGGCCGCGGCGCAGTGGGCAAGGCTCGCCGTCGTGGCGGGCGGCATCGTCGTCGGGTTTCCCCTGCTCACCTCCTACGCGCTGGCCACGGCACCGGCCAGCCACGGCGCGGTGGTGATAGCACTGCTGCCGGCAGCGACGGCAATCATGGTCGTCCTGCGGACCGGGGAACGCCCCGCAATGCCATTCTGGGTGTTCGCCTCTCTGGGCGCCGCCGCCGCGGTGTTCTTCGCCGGGTTGCAGGGCGGCGGTTTCGGCCGCCTGACCTGGTCCGACCTGCTTCTCTTCGGCGCCGTGCTTGCGGCGGCCGTGGGCTACGCGGAGGGCGGGCTGCTGGCCCGGGAACTGGGCGCCTGGCAGACCGTCTCGTGGGCCTTGGTAGTTGCGGCACCGCTCATGGCCCTGCTGGCCGCCACCTCGTTCGCCCGGGAACCCCAGCAGGGAACCCCCGTCCAGTGGCTGGCCCTCGCCTACCTGGGCGTGGTCAGCATGTTCCTGGGCTTCTTTGCCTGGTACCGGGGGTTGGCCATCGGACCGATGGCCAAGGTCAGCCAGGTCCAGCTGACCCAACCCGTCATGAGCATCCTCTGGGCCGGGCTCATCCTCCACGAACACCTCACCTGGCAGACAATTGCCGGCGGGGTTGCTGTCATCCTCTGCGCGGGCCTCGCGGTGCGTGCCCGCCTCACCACGGAAGGAACACGCTGATGCGACACACTCCCACCTACCTCATGACCGACCCCGAAGAGGTCAAGCGCCTCATCCGCGCCCATCCGTGGGCCACCTTCGTCTCCCCCGCCGCCGGAGGGCTTGTCGCCTCCCACTACCCGGTGATCCTCGACGAGGAATCAGGCGACATCACGATCGTCAGCCATTTCGGACGCCCCGACGAGGTGCTCCACGAATTGGGTTTGCACGAGGTACTGGTCATCATCCAGGGCCCCCACGACTACGTGTCCTCCAGCTGGTATGCACCAGGCGACCTGGTTCCCACCTGGAACCACGTGACGGCGCACCTCTACGGAACCCCGGAGGTGCTGGGCACCGAAGAGAACTACGCAATGCTGGGACGGTTGACCGAGCACTTCGAACAGCACCAGCCGCGCGGCCGCAGCCTGAGCGAGGACGAAGCCGGCACCCGCCGGGCTGCCAAGGGCACCGTCGGCCTGCGCATGCGCGTGACGAGGTTCGACGCCAGGGCGAAGCTGAGCCAGAACAAGTCGCTTGAGGTCGCCCGCGACATCATCGGCCACCTCGAGGAAACTAACCCCAGGCTGGCCGACGAAATGCGCAGGACGCGTTCCTGCCCCGGGGCGTAGCGACGCCGCACGCCATCCCACGGCCCGGCGGCTCAGCGAACCCCGCCGCCGGGTCACTATGCTTGTCACATGGATGACACCCGGGTTCTTCAGGCGTACGCGAATCGGGCATCCGAATACACGAGCATCCTCGGGTCGGTCGAAGAGATGCACGAGCTGGACCGGCAACGCATCGCCGGCTGGGCCAGGCACATTGGAGGCCGGATCCTAGACGCGGGATGCGGCCCGGGGCACTGGACCGACTACCTTGCCAGGCAGGGTTCCGATGTCTCGGGCCTCGACCTCGTGCCCGAGTTCATCGAGGGTGCTCGCGCCCGCTTCCCAGACATCTCCTTCCAGGTCGGGTCGCTGCGTGCCCTGGGCGAAGCCGACGGATGTCTGGGTGGGGTCCTCGCCTGGTATTCGCTGATCCATGTTCCCCCGACGGAAGTCCCCCAGGTCCTCTCCGGGTTCGCACGAAGCCTTGCGGCACGCGGACACCTGCTCATCGGCTTCTTCTCGGGCGACCCCGCCCAGCCGTTCGACCATGCCGTCACCACGGCCTACTTCTGGTCCGTCGAGGCGATGACCCGCCTCCTGGATGACGCCGGGTTCAATGTCGTCGACGTCGAGACGCGCCAGGATCCCGGCCACCGCCCACACGCGGCAATTTCCGCCGTCCTGCGCTGACATCCCCTGTGACGCGTCGCCTGCGTCCGGAAGCCCTACAGCAAGGCCGAAACCGAAGCGGGGCCAATGACGCGCGGAGCGGCGAAGTCGGAGTTCTCAACGACATACGTGGCGCGTTCCCATGGCCGTGCCGCCTCGAAATACAGCCGCTGCCCTCCGACGTACCGGCGCATGCTCGGATGTTCCGGGTCCGGATTGCTGCCGTTGCGGATCGCCATGCGCGCGGCCGTTTCGGCGAACGGCACGTCAAGGAAAACGGACGCGTCCCAGTGGGAAGCAAGCTCGTCGCGGTGCAGGAACATGCCCTCCAGCACAACCACGGCATCGGCCGGTGCCCTGCGGGCCACCGCCGTTGCCGCCCGGGCGGACTCGCCGCCGCGGGAAACCGGGACGTACCAGCCATCCCCGTTCCGGCCGAGGGGCGCGAGTACTCGGTCGTGCAGGGCCGCGTAGTCGTAGGTGTCTTCCCAGAACCCCTCCGGCGAGCAGCGCCCCTGGGCGTGCCTGATCGAGGACGGGTTCAGGAAATCGTCAACGTGGACCAGGACGACGGGACGCACCGTGATCGCATGCACCAGGTTGGCGGCAAATATTGTCTTCCCGCTGCCGTCAACGCCGTCGATCGCCACCATCCGACGCCCGGGTCCAACGGTGCCGAGGATTTCGGCCGCCAGCTGTCGCATGAAGGTTTCCATGAAGCCATTCTCCACGAACAGATTCCGCGTGGCGGCCACCGACAGACCAACGGGCAGCCGCGACCCTGCGGCACCGGGGTTCGACACGCTGGACCGGTTTCCCGGCACGGAACTACGCTTGTCACCATGACAGCCCTGATTTCGCACACGACGTTCGACAGCCTCGATGCCTTCGCCCAATCCGTATTCTGGGGCCGGGTTCTCGGTTTCAAGGAAGACCCGGAGGACCCTAACCTCGTCGGGCACGAGGAATGCATGATCTTTTCCGAGGACGGCAACCAGAGGCTCTTGTTCATCGAGGTTCCCGACGCAAAACAGATCAAGAACCGGGTCCATTTGGACCTGAAACCGGCTGACGGGACCCGCGACGAAGAACTGGTGCGGCTGCTCGCGCTGGGGGCCCGCACCGTCGATGACCGACGGCAGGCAGACGGCTCGGGCTGGGTGGTCCTGGCCGATCCCGAGGGCAATGAATTCTGCATCCTGCGCAGCGACGCCGAGCGCCAGACCGGCTAGGAACCGAAGTACATCCCCCGTGATGGCTTAAGACGCGAGGACCCTGCGAGGCACTCCACGTCGCCCCCATGAAAGTCCGCGACGCCGAAAAACAACGGGCCTGCAGGTTCCCCGGGTTGGCGGTAGTGGCGGGAGGCACGGGTGTTTGACCTGTGGGTTCGGCACGACTAGCGTCCTGGGCATGGTGACTTCACGCGATTTTCACGCAATCCCTCCCACGACGCCCGTTCGCTCGCGGAAACCCCCGTCGACTTCCCGTGTCATCGCGTGGGCCGCATTGGCGCTCGCCATCATGGCACTGGCGACGGGGTGGTTCGCCTCCACGGCCGGCCCTGCAGCGGGACGCGAGGCGATTGCCCGCGGCGATATCGACAATGCTTTCACGGTTCTGGTCGCCGCGTGGTCCATGGCGATGACGTTGAACGTCACCGCCATCATTCTGGGCACCATGGGTGCCCGCAGGCCGGAAGGAAAGGTGCTTTCGGGTGCGGCGATCGGGATCGCCGCTGCAAGCACCGCTGGCTTGATCGCCTACCCGATCCAGACCGGCCTGATCGGCTATCTACTCTGAACTTGACGGCTCTGTGACACAAACTGCGCCCGGCGCGCTTCAATCAGGCGGCCGACGAACCCGCTGGCATAGGATCTTGCGTGAAGCATCGTTATCGCCACAACAGCCGTCCACGCAACGCCGATGATTAGGGGATCACCATGGAAGCGGACACGATCAGCGAGTACATCGACCAGTACGATGGCGATGTCCGGCTTCGGCTGCAAGCGGTGTACGAGCTGATCCTCGAATCCCTCCCCGAGGCCGCTGTGGAATCCATCAGCTGGAACATGCCCACGTTCAAGTTCGGAACCGAGCCGTTGTTCTTCTTCACGGGGACAAAACGGCACATCGGGTTCTACCCGACCTCGGATGCCATCCAGCACTTCTCGGCAGAGCTTGCCGACTACGGAACCACCGAGCACGCCGTCCAGCTGCGTCACGACGCCCCACTCCCGATGGAGCTCATCCGCGAGATCATCAGGTGGCGGCTGGAGCAGCTGCCTTCCATCGTGGCCTGAAGCAGGCCGGTACCGGACCGCCCCTGGCTGAGGGCCTGCATCCACGGCGAACCTCTGCCGCGCGGCGCCCGGCAATCCGTGGCTCTGGAGTAATCCCGCCCGCCTTGGTAGTTTTCATCGCATGGCCATCAAACTAGAGAACGTTGGCATCGCCGTACGAGACCTCGAAGCGGCAATCTCGTTCTTCACCGATCTCGGCCTCACGGTCATGGGCCGCGATACGGTCAGCGGCGAATGGACGGACACCGCTGTCGGGCTGGACGGCAACCACGCCAGGATCGCGATGCTGGGCACCCCGGACGGCCATGGCCAACTCGAACTCTTCGAGTACATCCACCCGGAGGCGATCGAGACGGAGCCCACCAGACCCAACGAGATCGGCATGCACCGCGTTGCCTTTTCCGTTGACGATATCGAGGAGTCCCTCGAGATCGCCGCGAGGCACGGCTGCTATCCACTACGTGGCGTGGCTACATACGCCGACCTCTACAAACTCACCTACCTCCGGGGGCCGAGCGGAATACTCGTGATGCTCGCCCAGGAACTGACAAAGGGCTGAGGCCCGAATCGGAACCCAACAATGACGGCTCCAGGAGTCATGATCCCTCGCGGAGTGGCCCCGAAATCCAGTGGACTGCGGCAACGGAGGACCAGCCACCCGTGACTCGCTATAGCCAGCGCGCCGACGGTTTGCGCCGGACGGCTGACATGGCCAGAGCCACCGCCGCACTGCCCAAGGCAACCACGAAGGCAATCATGCTTGCTCCATACAGGGGCGATTCCAGCGCGAAGGCAGCCTCCGCGTTCCATTCGTAATAGGTGTCGCCTACCGAATTCAGGTTGGAGAACGCGGTGAAGAAATAGGCTGGCGCGCCAAGCGCAAGAATGCCCGCCCACAACAAAACGGTTGCCCAGACCGGCATGGCCAATGGACGGAAAATCGTCACCAGGCCCCATACAAGCGCCAGCGCAATCCCTGACGCAGCGAAACCAAAGCCCGGAATGGCGGTGTAGAGCTCACCCCGGGCCTCCATATCGGCAATAGTCCTGTCGAGCGGGAACCCGCTCGCGGCAACCACAGCCCAGTCGTTCATCAGCATCATTCCAAGGACTGAATAGGTGACGATCGCCGCGATTCCCATGAGTGTGAGCAGTGTCCTCATCACGACAGGCTAGCAGCAGCCAATGAACGACTCCTGGTCCCTGCGCACATGAAAGCGACATGCGCATGGCCCAACCGCTTGCCAACGGCTCGGTGCCCCGGATTCCGGGAAGCGGTCGTCACGGCGCACGCAGCACGAAGAAGATGAAGCTCAGGAACGAATCCCGCTCCCTGAGCTTCGGCGGGATGATCTCCTCGGGCGCGTCGGCCGAATACGGTGGTTCGCTGATAACTTCGATGCAGAATCCTGCGCGGGCGAACGCATCGGTCATGGCGTGCAACGGCCTGTGCCAATACGTCAGGGTGCCGGGCTGGCCGTTGAAGGTGTGTTCGTCCGTGTACCTCGTGGGCTTGAAGTAGTCCTCTCCCGGATGTGTCCACGGGTAGAGGATCGGGTGGTTGACGGACATGATGAGCCTGCCACCCGGCCTCAGGACGCGACGCATTTCAGCCAAGGGCCCGGCCCAGTCCTCCAGATAGTGGAAGACCAACGACGAAACGGCATCGTCGAACGTGGAATCTGCGAACGGCAGGGGCTGGCCGAGGTCGGCAACTAACAGCTCGGCTTTCCCGGCCAGCCTCGTGCGGGCCAGGGCCAGCATCCCTTCGCTGGCGTCGAACCCTGTGACGATCCCTCCCCCGTCCACCAGTGCCTCCGCCAGAGGTCCGGATCCGCAGCCCGCGTCGAGAATCCGGCGTCCGCGGACATCCCCGGCGAGCTTGATCATGGCCGGGCGTTCGTAGAACGCGTTGATCAAGCTGGTTTCGTTTTCTGCCGAATAGGCCTCGGCGATGGAATCGTAGTTGGTGTTCTGGAGCATCTTGCCGTTCCTCCCTGGCCCCGAGTGAGGCCATGCATTTTTACGAGACTAACAGCGAAAGATCCTTGTCACGCGCGAGTGTTGCTCTTCCAGCCCGAGTTCTTCCCGCAGTCCGGCTCCCGCTGAGCTTCCCCGGTAACCGTGCCATCGCGCACTCGGCGACGGCCGACGGGGCCGGTCCCAGCCGGCGCGCGAAGTCGAGGAACCCTTGTTCACCGTGAACCGCCGTGTTCGGCGGGCGGGACGCCCACCGAGGCAGACCATCGGCTGCTGGCGGCATGGGTGGCCTCTTGCGCCGTGCAAGTCCTGTCCGACTTCGGAGACCAGCCGCACCGAAAAATCGCCTGCTGGTACCTCGTCGGCGATTGAACCTTGAGGTGCCAGCCAGTCCAGCCACGGTCGGACGGCACCGACGCATTTGGGATACGGGACATCCTCGCAACGCAGCACGACGCGCCGCTCTGCGAGGACATACCAATAGGTCATCGCTGGAACGGGAGCCCGCGTGGGATAGAGTGCACCACGATGCGACATTGGCGCCTTGATCCAATGGCATCCGGGAACCGATGAACCACGGGGGGAATCATGAAGGCACAGCTCCGCACGCCCAGTCCGTCACGCCGTACCGCGCATTCGGTGGCCGGGCTCGTCGCGGTGTTCGCCGCGCTCGGCATGGCGCTGGGCTCCTGCGCCATCCAGCCGCCAAGTCACGGACTGACCCCGTTCCCGGTGCAGCCGGAGAGCTCCCCCACGGCACAACCAACCAGGGCCACCGAGGCCGCAACGGAGATCTCACCCAACCTGCGGCCCATGCGCGAACGAAAATTCTGGGAGGTCATCGACCGCTCCCGGGAAGCCTCGGCAGGAGACAGCGAACAGCAGGCCTCAGCCATGGAAGCCGTCCTGGCCACCATGAAGCCGGCGGAGATCGCATCGTTCAACGCCACCTTCATCGAGAAGAACAACGAACTCTACACCTGGGAATTGTGGGGGGCCGTCTACGTGCTCTACGAGGGCTGCTCGGACGACTGCTTCGACTACTTCCGCAGCTGGGTCGTCGGGCAGGGCCGCGACTACTACAACGCCGTGCAACGGGATCCCCTGGTGCTCGGTGACGGGCGGTTGACCTATGCCTCCCAGAGCGACGACGCCGAATGGTTCCACTACGCCGCCGAGGATGCCTACCGGCGCGCCAACGGCGGCGACCTCTACGAGGACTACCCGCAAACCCCGTCGACACTCCTCGGTACCGAACCATCCGGAACGCCGTGGGACGAGGACAAGGTCGAGGCCCTCTACCCGGAGCTCGCTCCCCTGCCCTAGATCAAGGCCCGGCGGAGCGTGGGGACGCGTCACAAACCGGCCGCGACCCACGTCACACGGTGCGCGTTCCGAAGTAATTTCACCCCGCAAGATTGTCAAGCGCTCGTTTCATGTTTGAATGATCTGGTGGATCAGTTACAGAGAATCTCAGGCCCGAACGAAAACCTCTCCCGCGACGAGGCGGCATGGCGCGCACAAACCCTGGAGGTGCACTCCTACGCCGTGTCGCTCGACCTGTCCGAAGCCCGGGATGCCTCGGTCACGGGCTACAGGTCCACCACCACGCTGGTGTTCACGGCCCGGGGAACAACCGAGACCTTCGTCGACTTCATCCACGAATCCATCGCCTCCATCACGCTCAACGGCACGCCGGTCGACCCGGCCACGGCGGTGACCGGATCGCGCATCTACCTGCAGGACCTGCTCCAGGGCGGGGACTCCCCCAACACCCTGGTCATCGACGGCACAGCCCGCTATTCCCGCAGCGGCGAGGGCATGCACCGCTTCGTCGACCCGGCGGACGGCCAGACCTATTGCTACACGCAGTTCGAGCCCGCCGACGCCCGCCGCGTCTACGCGAACTTCGAGCAACCCGACCTCAAGGCACCCTTCACCTTCACGGTGCGCGCGCCCCGCGAATGGCACGTGGCCTCGAACCAGGGCGCCTCAAGCGTCGAGGAACACGGCGACGGCACGGCGACCACCCGTTTCGCCCCGACCCTGCCCATCTCCACCTACATCACCGCGGTGCTGGCCGGACCCTACTTCGTCGCCACCGATAGCTACTCGCGCACCCTGGAGGACGGCAGCGAGCTCGTCATCCCGCTCAACGCCACCTGCCGCGCCTCGATCTCCGGACACTTCGACGCCCGCAACATCCTGGACCTCACGAAGCGCGGCCTGGACTTCTTCCACAACCTCTTCGACTACCCCTACCCGTGGGGCAAGTACGACTCCGCGTTCGTGCCCGAGTACAACCTCGGTGCCATGGAAAACCCGGGCCTCGTCACGTTCACCGAGGGCTACGTCTTCACTTCCCGCGCCACCGAGGGCCAGCACGAGACCCGCGCGAACACCATCATGCACGAGATGGCCCACATGTGGTTCGGCGACCTGGTGACCATGAGCTGGTGGGACGATCTCTGGCTCAAGGAGTCGTTCGCGGACTACATCGGCACCCTTGCCAACGACGAGGCCACCGACTTCTCCACCGCCTGGATCACCTTCGCCAACCGCCGCAAGGGCTGGGCCTACGTCGCGGACCAGCTTCCCACCACGCACCCGATCGTCGCGGACATCACCGACCTCGAGGCCGCCAAGCAGAACTTCGACGGCATCACCTACGCCAAGGGCGCCTCGGTGCTCAAGCAGCTGGCCGCCTACGTCGGCGCCGAAGCATTCCGCGATGCCTCGCGCAAGTACTTCCGCGCCCACGAGTTCTCGAACACCTCGCTTCAGGACTTCCTCGCGGTCCTCGAGGAGGCCTCGGGTCGCAACATGGATTCCTGGGCCGACGCCTGGCTGAAGACCGCCGGCGTCCCGGTGCTGGGCATCGAGCTCACTGAAGCAGGCGGCCTTGTCGAATCCGCGAGGCTCACCCAGTCCGGCGTCGACCCGCTGACGGGCCGGCCGATCCTGCACCCGCACGTGCTGAATGTCGGCCTCTTCAACCTGGTGGACGGCGCCCTGGTACGCACGTCCAGCCATGCCGTGGAACTCTCCGGCACCGGGACCGAGCTCCCCTTCCTGGCCGGCGAACAGCGCCCGGACCTCATCCTTCCCAACGACGGCGACGCAACCTACGCCATGGTCGCGTTCGACGACCGCTCGCTTGAAACGCTGCTGGGCCACCTCGGTTCCCTGGCCGACCCGCTGGCCCGCGCAAGCTGCTGGGCAGCGTTGTGGAACATGGTGCGCGACGCCAAGCTCACCGCCACGGACTTCCTGGCCGCCGTGCGCGCCCACGCCGAATCGGTCACCGAGGTCGCCGTCTTCGCATTCCTGCTCGAACAGGCCACCACCGCCATCGGCCACTACCTGCCGCCGCAGGAGCGTGCCGCCGAACGCCAGGCGCTGGCCGAGGCAATGCTCGGCTGGCTCGACCGTGCCACCCCGGGCAGCGACGCCCAGATCGCCATGGCCCGCGCCCTGGCCAAGCTGGCCCGCGGCAACGTGGCGGCGGACGTCGTCGATGCGCTGCTCGCCGGCGAGTCCCGCTGGGAGTCCCTGCTCGTCGACGAGGACCTGCGCTGGGCCCTGTGGCAGGCCAAGGCCGCCGCCGGGCGCCTCGACGCGGCGGGCCTCGCGGCCATGGAGGACGACGCACTGGCGCACCCCTCCGCCGTGGCAACCTCCGGCCGCCTGCTCGCGCTGGCCGCGCGCCCGGAGGCCTCAGCCAAGGCGGAGGCCTTCGCTGCGGCCCTCTCCGGCCATGCAGCGGACGGCTCCGCGCTGTCCAACGAGGCGATCAGCGCCATGGCCGCGGGCTTCCAGCTCGGCAGCCACGACCTGCTCGATTCCCACTACGCGGCCTACTGGCCCGCCCTCGAGGACATCTGGGGCGCGCTGAGCATCGGCCTTGCCACGCGCGTGATCCGCGGGCTCTTCCCCGCCTCGCAGGACCTCACCGATGCCGACGTCCACCCCGTGGTGGCGACGGTCGATGCCTGGCTTGCCGGGCACCCGGAGGCCCCGCGGGCGCTGCGCCGGATCCTGCTGGAGGAACGCGACTTCCTGGTCCGTTCGCTGGCGGGCCAGCGGCTGTGCGTGGAACACGCCCGGCCCACGCTGGACGCCTCACACTAGACGGCCAACGAGGCACGGGCAACGCCCGGTCGGGGTCATCCCGGCCGGGCGTTGCGCGTACACGCCTGTGCGGTGCTGCGTGCGATGGCTCCCCCGGCGCCGCCGGACGGTCCCGGACGGCGCCGGAAGGGTCAGGAAATGCAGAACTCGTTTCCCTCGGGGTCCGCCAGCGTGTACCAGGAAAAGGGCCCCTGGTTCCCGGCATGCAGGAAGCTGGCCCCGCGTGCCACCAGCTCGTCGCGCAGTTCGTCCTTGTCCCGGCCCGGGTGCAGGTCAAGGTGCATGCGGTTCTTCACGGTCTTGGGCTCGGGCACCCGCTGGAACAACATGCGCTGGCGCGGTGTCAGCCCCACCTGGTCATGCGGGCAGATCCCGGCGCCGACCCGCCAAACCAGCTCCCCGTCGAACTCGATGGTGTCAGCTTCGGAGGCATGGCCCTCGTCGACCATCCTCCTGATGAAGTCGGGGTCGGTCCGCTCCACCTCCCATCCCAGGGTGCGCGCCCACCAGGCGGCCTGCGTGTGCGGGTCGAGGCAATCGAGGGTGACCTGTATCGAAAGATCCATGCGCCAACGCTAGGACCGCGCCGGTGGGGATTCAAGGCCTTCGGCCGCAGGACCCCACCCCCCGCCACTTCCGGGCGGGCAGCCGCGGGCATATGCTGTGCTCGTTCCTTCCCCTCCGGCACCAGAGATCGAGGTCCGCCATGGGCAAGCTTCGCGTCCACAATTTCGCCATTTCGCTCGACGGTTTCGGGGCGGGGCCCCGCCAGGACCTCGAGCACCCCCTCGGCAAGGGTGGCCACGCACTGCACGGGTGGGTCTTCGACACCGCCTACGGCCGGTCGATGATCGGCGCCAGCAACGGCAGCACCGGCCTCGATGACCGGATGCTGCGCCGCGGGGACGAGAACATCGGAGCCACCATCATGGGCAGGAACATGTTCGGGCCGATCCGCGGTCCGTGGGATTCCGACGAGTCCGCCCGCACCTGGCGCGGCTGGTGGGGAGAGACTCCCCCGTACCACCACGACGTGTTCGTGCTGACCCACCACGCACGCGAGCCGCTGGCGATGGACGGCGGAACAACGTTCCACTTCGTGACCGAGGGACCACTGGTCGCCCTCGAACGGGCAACGCAAGCTGCCTCAGGGGCCGACATCCGGCTGGGAGGGGGCGTGGGCGCCGTCCGGGACTACGTCGAAAGAGGCCTGGTGGACTCGCTCCACCTGGCCGTGGTACCCGTGATCCTGGGCTCCGGGGAACGCATCTTCGAGAACGACTGGAACGCGGCCGGCTACCGGTGCTCGGAGTTCGAAGCCAGCGAAGAGGTCGTCCACGTGCAGTTGGTGCGCGAAAGCTAGGTTCCGGGCTGCCAAGCAGCCGTTTTTGAAGCCAAACTGTGTGTGCGGGGGCTGCTGTCCGATTCCCACGTTCCGGGGTTCGTTGGGTTCCCCGTTGTGCCATGGTCTTGCCGCACCAAGTTGGCGCCTTGGCCCTCGGTGACCGATCGTTCGAAGTCCCGTCCGACAAGGCCCATCACGGCGAGGATCTCGTGCCCGTCGCAGACCGGGCGGTGGTCGTGGCTCAGTCGGGCCTTAGATGGCACACGTTCCCCGAACCTTGTGTCGGCCGGTTCCAGGATCCCCGGATTGCACTCCTGAGCGCTGACCAAATAGGCGTCTGAAGTTGTAGAACGCCATGCGTCCAGGGCGTCGCGAGCCAATGTTAGGCCCAATGCTCCTGCAGGGCGGGTTGTCTAAGCAGGTAGCTCTTCGCGTTGTGTACGGATGAATCACGTCGGGCCACGACCACTTCCTCCCAACGCGCAGCTGCGTCTTGGATGTCCCTCACGAGTATGCGGCCGTTCCGAATCGCAGCAAAGGAAGCCGCGGCAGTCCGACCGCCGTCAGGCGCCCAGTGGAATGCCGTGCCACCAGTCGGTCGCACCAGGGAGAGGTCCCGAGACCAGGCGACAGGACTGTTCGTCGCCTCCCGGAACCAGGGTTCTCACGATTCCGCTTCGGCTTCGGCTTCGGCTTCGCACCAGATCATCACTGCAGGTACCGCGACAGTAAAACCATAGGTCATCAATGGTTTGAGCTACCTGGCGACCACTGCTTTCCGTCGCTCCAGGGAGATCAGACCGCACTCGCTTTTCGTTTCGGCCCGACAGGAATGCCCGTGTCACAGGTCGCCGGAACCCTCCACCAGCCTTATCCCCTCGAGCTTCCACTGGGCCTGCTGGCCTTCCATTTCCGGGATGCCGCGCTCGCCACGACACTTCCTGATGGCATGGTGGGAACGGGAGGAAAAGGTCGTGTCGGCCGTCGCGCGGACCCCCGGGGGAAGAAGTAGGCCGCGACGTGGGCGTGGAACTTGGTGCTCGGCCAGTTGTGTTGTCGTCCGACGGTAGGGCCAATGGGCTCGACAAGAAAATTCTTGTCCCCGGCAACTCGCCGCGCGACGGGGGGGGTGCTTCGTGCCGTGCTGGCGCGTCTTCCCCACCGCCGATTCCACCGACACCTCGAACAGGCCGGCACGTCGATCTCGACGCTGGCCAACGGAACGACAGCCATTGCAGCGTCGGCGCGGTGGCTGTGGCTGATGCACTCGAGAACCAGCACCCGACTGCGGCACACTGACGGCTACGATTAAGGTGGCAAGGAACCGGCCGCGAGGAAGCCCGGATTCAAAACCCCCGGATGAAAGCACCACCATGACCCCTTCACGCATGAACGTAGAGTCCTTCAACCTCGACCACCGCACCGTGGCGGCGCCGTATGTGCGCGTGGCCGACCGCAAGGAGCTGGCGCATGGCGACGTTATTACCAAATATGACGTGCGTTTCACCCAGCCGAACGTCGCCCACCTGGAGATGAAGGCGATCCACTCTCTGGAGCACCTCTTCGCAGAGAAGTCCCGCAACCACTCGGCCTCCGTGATCGACTTCTCCCCCATGGGCTGCCAGACCGGCTACTACCTGATCATGCAGGGCGAGCCCGACGTGCCGGCCGTCGCCGACCTGATCGAGGCAACGCTCACCGACGTACTGGAGGCCACCGAGGTTCCCGCGGCCAACGAGGTCCAGTGCGGCTGGGGTGCCAACCACTCCCTCGAAGACGCCCAGGCCGCGGCGCGGGAGTTCCTGGCCCAGCGCGCCGCGTGGGAGCAGGTGACCGCGTGAGCGCCGTCGAACTGGTCGTGCTTGTCGCCATGGAGGAGGAGGCAGCTCCGTTCCTGGAGCGCGCCACCGCCCTCGGCGACCCGGTACGCATCGGCAACTCGATCCACCGCACCGGCCTGCTCAACGGCCTGAAGACGGTGTTCGTCCAGGGCGGCATCGGCCTGGTCAACGCCGCAGGGGCGGCCACCGCGGCGCTACTGCTCGCGCAGCGGGAGAACCCCGAAGCACCCGCACCCCTGGTCATCAGCGCCGGCAGCGCCGGCGGCCTGGGCGATTCGGTCCGCGTCGGCGACGTCGTTGTCGGATCGGTGACCATCAACGCCGATGCCGACGCGCGCGCCTTCGGCTACGTGCTCGGCCAGGTTCCGGGCATGCCCGCCACCTACCCCGCGCAGCCGGCGCTGCTTGCGGTGAGCGACATCGGCACACCCGGCTTCGGCATCGTCGCCACCGTGCACCACGGTCTCGTCGTCTCCAGCTACTCCTTCGTCGGCCACGAGCGGGCCCCGATCATCAAGGGCCAGTTCGACGGGGTCCTTGCCACGGACATGGAATCCTCGGCGATCGCCCAGACCGCGCGTGCCTTCAACGCCCCGTTCCTGGCCGTCCGGGGGATCTCCGACCTTTGTGGACCGGCCTCCGACGCCGACTTCCTGACCCATGTCGACGACGCCGCAGAGCGCTCGGCGGAGGTCGCTGCGGCAGTTGTCGCCGCTTGGGTGGCCGCCGGGTCGCCTCGAACCGAAACGGAATCCGCCGTCGCCTGACCCCGGCTTTCCGGGCTGCCCGGGGCCTGCCGCGGACGCGGGGACGCCCCGGGCGTGCGGTGGTTGGCAACCGAAGCGGTGCTCATGCGGCGGGCCGCTCCAGGGCGCCGGCGGGTGTGGCGGCGGCACGGGCCTCATCGGCCGGGTTGCCGCCCCACACGGATCCCTGGGTCAAGGTCGAGCCCTTCATCACGAAGGAGTCGGTGGCCACCACAACGCCGTCTTCAATGGTCACGCCGTAGTGGACGAGGGAACCCACGCCGAGCGTGACGTCGTCCCCGATGACGTTGTAGTCGGACTTGAACATCCCGTCCTCCTGGGAATGGGACTGGATCGCAGAGCCGGCGTTGAGGGTACAGCGCGAGCCGATTGTCACCAGGCTCCGTTCGTGCAACGCGCAGCCGTCGTCGAAGACCCGGCTGCCGATCCGCACGCCCAGCAGCCGCCAGACCATCGGCTTGAACGGTGTCCCGTTGAAGAGCGCGTAGTAGCGGCTCTCGGCCATCAACTTCCAGTAGCGCTCGTGCCGCCAGAAGTAGGGGTTGTAGATGGAGCAGAGCCGGGGCCGAAGCGGCTTGAACCCCGTGACCGCGTGCTCGATGCCGATGCCGAGCAGCAGTCCGACCACGAGCATCAAGACGAAGGACGCGCTGAGCGCCAAGATGCCGAATTGGTCGTACATTTCGAGGCCGGCGAACATCGCCAGCAGGGCCAGCGACGCGTTGAGGCTTCGAACCAGCATCAAGAGGGCCATCGTGCGAAGGTTGTGCCTGTTCTTGGCCGCCAGGTCACGCCGGAACCGGGAGCGGCTCTGGTGCTCGTCGGGAAGCGCGTCCCGCAGCACAGAGCGCGGAATCTCGAACGCCGGGGAGCCGAGCAGGCCCACGTCGTGTCGCACCGGCCCCTCAATGGGAACTGCGACCATGGTCGCCAGCAGGCAGTTGTCCCCCGTCCTGGCCCCGGCAGGGTAGAAGATGGCATTGCCCAGGAAATTGTGGGCGCCGATGGCCGCCCGGCTGACCTTGAACGACGTCGCCGAGTAGTCGGCATTCATGAACGACACCCCGTCGGCGATCATCGTCCCGGTGCCGATGGTCGACAGAAACGGGTTGCCGTGCTTGAACGCCAAGCCGAGGTTCGAGCCGGTTTGCTGGACCTGCGGCTGGCGGTAGCCGATGGCCCGCACGTAGTTCACGACGTACGAGCTGTCGCCGAACACCTTCCCCAGCATGGGGTTGTTGGTCAAGCGGGCCATCGTGCGCGCGGCGGCGTCCTGGAGCCCGAACAGCGGATACACCGTGTCGGGCTTCACGGCGAGTTGGAGCAGCCTGGGCACGGTCATGATGGCGACCAACGCCAGAACCATGCCGCCAAAGACGCCCAGGTCGGCGAAGGCGGCGGCGTCGGCGTAGATAACCCAGTTCGCGAAGGCCAGCGGCTGCGGTTCCAGGAGTGCCGCCACAGGTGGATATGCCAGTATGAACAGCATGACCGCCAGTCCCAGCATGGTGCGGCCCAGACCGAGCGTCGCAAGGAGCTGGAACACGGCGAATGTTCCACGGCGCCATGGCCGGTAGGGCGTTGGCTTGACGGTGCTGAAGTTCGCCTCCGTGCGCCTGCCCGGGGAACCGTGCCACCGCTCGCCGGCGGGTACGGCCTGGCCGGTGTAGAGGGTGGAGCGGTGGCCCAGCTGGGAGCGGTCGCCCATGGACGTGTTGATATCCAGGACGCTGCCCTCGCCGATCGTCACGTCCTTGCCCAGCGTGACACCACCCACTTGGATGACACCGCCGTGGGCGCGGTACCCGTTGAGCATGACATCCTTGCGGATCACCGTCCCCTCCCCGATCGTCAGAAGGTCGGTGCAGATCGGCAGCCTGTTGGTCATGATCATCACGTTGCGGCCAACCTTCGCCCCCATGGCCCTCAGGTAGAAGGTCGTCAGCGGCGAACCAGCCATCAGCGAGAGGGGCGAGGTGCGCATCAGGGCTTTCACCAGCCAGAACCTGAAGTAGGCAAGGCTCCAGATGCGGATCTCCCGGGGCCGGAACCGGCCGACGAAAATCCACTTGGCGGCCACCGGCAGGATGCACATGAGCACAAACACCACCGAAGCGTAGGCAACCGACCGCAGGTAGATCACCCAGAAGTCCACCCCGTACCCGGGCCAGTAGTAGTTGCCCGGCCCCGCCTCGGGGAACAGCCAGTGATACCCCACGACCGCGATCACGCCGGCGAGCAGGCAGTAGCCGATGTAGACGAGCACCTGCAGGGCGCCACAGGTGATGTACTCCCATGTCCGCGCGTCCATGGGCGGCGGCGTCTGCGGCATTGACGCCAAGACCGGAAGGAGCACCGGCGGCCGGTCTTGCTGCGAGGGCGCGTGCAGGGCGGCGGCCAGGGCCGCAATCGTCGGACTGTTGTAGATCTCCTTCATGGATATCTGGGGCAGGTCCGGCTGTTTGCGCACCCTGGCGCAGAACTTCGCCATCACCAGCGAATCCGCACCCAGGTCCTGGAAGAAGTCGCTGTCCGCCGGGACTTCCTCGATACCCAGCACGTCGGCGAGCACCTCGCCCAGCCGGCCCTGCAGCTGCACCTGAGGCGTCGCATCTTCCTCAGGTGCCAAGGCCATGGCCAAGGAGGCAATCGTCGGGTGCTTGTAGATGTCCCTGATCGACACCGCAGGAAGGTCCGGATGCTTGCGCACCCTGGCGCAGAACTTCGCCATCACCAGCGAATCCGCACCCAGGTCCTGGAAGAAGTCGCTGTCCGCCGGGACTTCCTCGAGGCCCAGCACCTCGGCCAACACTTCCGCAAACCGGTCTTTAACCTGAGGCGTCGCATCTTCCGCAGGCGCCAAGGCCGTGGCCAATGAGGCAATCGTCGGGTGCTGGTAGATGTCCCTGATGGACACCACCGGCAGGTCCGGATGCTTGCGCACCCTGGCGCAGAACTTCGCCATCACCAGCGAATCCGCACCGAGGTCCTCGAAGAAGTTGCTGTCCACCGGGACTTGCTCGATGCCCAGCACGTCAGCGAGAACCTCGCTCAGCCGGCGCTCCAAGGCTACGCCCGCACCAGCGTCCGATGTTGCCGGTGCGCCGGTCCCGACCGGCGCACCGGGAGTCGACGGAATGGCACTTCCGAGAGACGTTGGCGTCCTGTTTGCAGAATTGTTCATTGTGCGGCCCTCCTTAGCGAGGTATTCGGCACGGAATCCTTCATCGGTACGGCTACCGGAAATTGTGGCCCCGGTAGCGGGCCGGCCCGTGTGCCAGAGCCGTCGGCACGCCCGTATCAGCGAAGGTTTCGGCCCGGATGCCATCGAGCACCCTGGCGACGTGGCAAATGATGTCCAGGTATGGCCGAAGCAGATCGGGCGAGCTTGCCACCGCCGTGACGTCCTGGGCGTCGTGGTCGACGATCCACCCCATGGCACTGTGGACCATTCTCCCGGCGGATTAGTCGCGCAGCAGTCCGCTCGCCGGATTGCACCGCGGATCTTCCGCACACAAAGTGGTACCCGTTGTTGGCCGCGTCCATGCTCGGGGCGACATGAAGGCGACCCGACGACGAGACCCCGAGACTTGAGTTGAGACCAATCGTTTCCTCACAGTCGGCGCATTCAACCATCTCCCGAACGAGCCTGTGCCTGGTAGAACCGACGAAGATGAACCCCTCGGCTTTCGGGTAATGGCTACGGTCCGATTCCCCTTCCAGACCGTCGATTGAACTCGGCGCGTTGCATAGGTGCGGATCCCCAATGATCGACATCGTTTCCCTCGTTCTCCTGCCATGAGCTTGGTCAGGGTCGCCAGGGAACGGCGTATTGGATCAGCGAGCATCTCGTTACTCCACAAGGCCCCATGAAGCTGCACGTTTGAGACTGCCTATACATTGGACCCCGCCAAGTCTCATGTCAAGATGACGCTTGTCGCAGAGTCGTCGAACCAGGCCGCCCAACGCCCAAGTCGTTCCGATTCAGTGGGTCGTTGCCTGTGGCGTGTGAATTCCGCAGCAGCAGCAGGACCCTGTGCACCTGCTGGTGTGCATCCCGCCTTGGGCCAGAACGGGCCAGCTCTGCGGAACGACAACCCTCCCCGCATGGTTCCAACCGCTGTTGCCCGGCACACCCCGGGACCCGTACCCTGGCCCGTGCGGTCGACTGCGCCGCCAGCGGCCCTGCATCAACAAGACGCCGAGCCATGCAATCGGTTTCCCGCCGTTTCCACCACAAAATGGACTTGCAGCATGGGGACTATGGCGGAGAACCGCCGCTACGGAACGCGCGCCGTCCATTCCTCGGTGGCGAACTTCGTTTCGGCCAATTCCTTGGCGGCGGCCAGCGTCCCCTCGTCGAGGGTAGCGGGAACCGCGGCGTACTTCTTGGCGAAGGTCCGCCGCATCACCTCGATGAGATCCAGCCGGCTCATATCCGCCTGACGCTTGAGCGGATCAACGCGCTTCGCCGCGGAGGCAATACCCTTGTCGGAGATTTTCTCGCGGCCGATGCGCAGCACGCTCATCATCTTCTCAGCGTCGATGTCGTAGCTCATGGTCACGTGGTGCAAGACCACGCCACCGGCCAGCCGCTTCTGGGCGGCACCGCCGATCTTTCCGGCGTCAGTCGCGATATCGTTCAGCGGCTTGTAGTGGGCATTGACGCCGATCGAGGCCAACGCTTCCATGACCCAGACATCGAGGAACGGGTAGGAATCGGCGAAGCTCATGCCGTCGACCAACGATCCGGGCAGGTAGAGCGAGTAGGTAATGCAGTTCCCCGCTTCCATGAACATGGCACCGCCGCCGCTGATCCGACGGACCACCTGGATGCCGTGTGCCGCGGCCGCCTCGGCATCGACTTCGTTGCGCAATGACTGGAAGGATCCGATCACCACGCCCGAATCGTCCCAGTCCCAGAACCGCAGGGTCGGGCCGCGAGTTCCCGCCGCGACCTGACGGGCGATGACTTCGTCCAAGGCGACGTTTTGCGCGATAGGGAGCACCGACGGCGCGATGACCTCCCAGCGGTGGTCGGCCCAGGCTGTGGCGTGACCAAGCGCCCGGCGCACCACTCGCGCCACGGCATCGGCGTCGAAACCGAACATCACGGCCCCGGGCCGCAGCCCGTTGGCGACCGCATCGCGGATCACCGAGTGCTCGGCTGCGGCCGGCAAGCCGATGAGTGCAGAATTGAGGTCCTCGAGGGCCTCGTCCGGCTCCAGGAAGAAGTCCCCGTTGATCGAGGCGGCGGTGATGGCGCCTTCGCTGACCTGCAGGTCAGCGACCACCAGCTTGCCGCCGACAACCTTGTATTCACCGTGATGCGTGTAGCCGAGATCCATGGTTTCCATCCTATGTCCACGTGGCACCGTTCCCCGCTTTGCACCCGGCAGCCACCACCTACTGGCTTGCGAAATCGCCACCCCCAGGCTTCGTGGATCCCGGTTGGACTTTCTGGATGGCACCCTGGCGAAGCACCGCATTCCTGACCCGTGTGGACACCGCGGTGACGGCAGCCTCCAGCGGTCCGCGACCCACGAGGTTGTGCCAGAGGACGCCAAAGATCAAAGCGGTTGCCAGCTGCAGCCCGAAGGAAGCGAACGGACGCTCATCCAGGACTCCGGCGGCCACGAACAGCAAGTGACAGGAATAGAGGGTCAGGGTCATGCTGCCGGCCGGAGCCAGCACATCGATGACCTGGTGCAAGAACTTGCTGGACAGAATCAGGACTCCGAGGACGACCATGCCGGTTCCGATGGTGTGCAGAAGTTCCAGCGGCATATGGGAGTACGGCGATGCCGCCACCAGCCAGGACCATGAGTCGTGGTGAACCGGCGGGTCTTCGCCCGCCGCCAGCAGATTCGTGGACGCCTCCGGTGTCAGGTGCAGGACACCAACCATGAGCAGTCCCGAGATCGCCCAGGTCACCGCGGCAAGGCAACCGCCACCGGCCGCCAGCCAGACCGCGATCTTCCGAGAGCTCAGGTCCAGCTTTCCGATGGCCAGGCCGGCACACATATAGGCCATCCAGGGCACCGCCGGGTAGAAACCGGTGAATAGCAGTTGCCCGGCGCTCGTAAGCGGCTCCGAGAACAAAGCGCCGAACGTGAGGTTGTTGTCCTCCGCGGGGGTGGGTATTACCCCGCGCATGGCCTGCAGCAGGACCGGGCCACCAATGGCGAAGACCACCGACAGTACTGCCAGCATCCGCGAAGTCAACCCGAGCAGCGGGACGGCCAGCAGGAACATGACACCGTAATAGGCCAGAATGATCTCCACCGGAGGGGCGGCGTAGGCCAGCGCCATGCCGATCGCCATGATCACCACGGCGCGGGCTGCGACACCGGCCATTGCCGCCTTCAGCCGACGTCCTCGCAGGGGGTGTGATCCGCCGGAACTGAACGCCAGCGAGACCCCGGCCAGCAGGGCGAAGAGCGCAGCTGCCCGCCCTGCAAAGAGAACCCATGTCAACGAGGCGTCGCCATCCGCGTTCTCCTCCGGCAGGACGTGGACGCCGATCATGCCGATCAAGGCCAGGCAGCGTGCCGCATCGACGGCTGTAACGCGTTTTTTTGCAACGGGATTCACCGGCACTTCACCGGTCCCGACACGCGGGGCACTTGCGCCGTCGAACATGGTGGGCCTCTTCGATCCTCCGCCGGCGCGGGAACGACTGCGGAAGGAAAGGAACCCGGTGCCGGAGTTGCTCTCGCCATCGTACTGCCGGGCGGGTCCTGCGGCAACGCTTGCACCGGCTCACGGCAGCGTTCGCGAAGACCTCGAACCGGGGTCGTGAAACGATCCACCGGCCCGGACCGGCAGCGTGCCGCTGACCGGTTCGGCGGGCAGCGAGTGACGCCGGGCGCCCTGGCGAATTTCACCTGCAAGCCCGCCAGTCAGCCGGAGGCCCGGGACGGATCCAGATCGTTCCCATACGTCTTGCCCCCGAATCCGGAGACCTGCACTCAATCCGGCCGGGAATCGTCTCCAGGGCCGGCGCGCCATGGACAATCTGCACGGCGAAGGCCTCAGGGCCAGTCGACCGCTGCCGCCATCGGCAGGAGGTTCTAACTCGCCGGACTGGTCCGGAAGGGCGACGCAGTCCTGTGCGACGTTCACCGCGATCCGCAGGGCGCGAGCCCGTCCATGGGCACCCCGGGCAAACGACGATGCGGGTGAAGCCGCGGCGGGCTAACCCGAAACCGACAATTCCCGAGGCGAACATGCCAAAGGGGCCCGAGAATCCGACCCGCAACGCCTTCCATGCATGAGCACCAGTGCCCGGCGCCGGGCCTGGGAAGTCGCTTCGCGGTCGTCTCATCGAGTCCCCTGGCCTGCCCGTTCTCGTGTTTCGCGGGTGGCCACGGGCGTGAAGCTTCCCGATGTCCGCGATCCCGGCCACTGCATGGGTTCGAATTGGGCGGAAAACGTTGCAAAAAAGCAACGGGGCCTTCCCGAAGGAAGGCCCCGTTGCAGGCGTGAAGGCGAAGAATTACTTCTTGGCGCCGAAGCCCTTGAAGCGGGCGTTGAAGCGCTCGACGCGTCCGGCCGAGTCCATGATGCGCTGCTTGCCCGTGTAGAACGGGTGCGAAGCTGCGGAGATTTCGACGTCGATGACCGGGTAGGTGTTGCCGTCTTCCCACTCGATGGTCTTGTTGCTCTTGGCCGTCGAACGGGTCAGGAACTTCTCGCCCGATGCGAGGTCGTTGAACACCATGGTGTTGTACTGCGGGTGAATATCAGCCTTCATGCTAAAACCTTTGTTCGCGTCACTGGATTTTGCCAGCGACCAAAATTTGCGTCAAACCGGCCCGTGGGGTCACGAAGCCGACATTCCAGTATAGCGGAGCGTTGCATGAATTTTCCACCCGACCAGCCGCAACGGACATGCTCCCGAGTCCTGGCCGGTCGGGGTCGTGGCCGGCGCACGTCTCGGCCCGCGCCGACACCGGGGTACGCTTGGCGCATCAAGTGACGGACGTCATGGTGGCGATCCTGCAGGACGACCATGGAGCACGACACCGCAACGCTATCGCCGGGAAGAGCCCAGTCCCCATGCCCGAATACGCGCACGCACCAGAGAACAAGGCCCAGCGCACCGGATATGCGCCGGGTTTCCTGGGCGCGCCGATTGCGGTTCCTTCCTCGGACCCGGATCTCGAGGACGACCTGGTCCGCTGGGAAGGTGCGACGACGATCCCGTACACGCACTTTTCGCTGGCACTGAGCCGAACACGCCGGTTCGCCCGCTGGGTCGCCTGGAACATCGACGGGGGCGACCTCAAGCTGCTGAGCCGAAGCAACCTCGACTTCGCCAAGGACCCCCGGCTGCCCGCCGACACGCAGGTGGGCAACGAACTCTACGCGGGGAACCGGCTCGACCGCGGACATATCGCCCGGCGCGCGGACCTGCTCTGGGGCGGGCCGGAGGAAGCCGCGCAAGCCAACAGGGATTCGTTCTACTACAGCAACATCACCCCGCAGATGGACGACTTCAACCAGGGCAGCCGGCAGGGGGTGTGGGGCAGGCTGGAAAATGCGCTCTACGAGGATGTCGAGGTAGATCGGCTGCGGGTCAGCGTGTTCGGCGGACCGGTCCTTGGCGCGGACGACCCCACCTACCGGGGCGTCGCGCTGGCCTTGGAGTACTGGAAGGTCCTGGCGTTCCGGGACGGAGGGGTGCTCAAGGCGCGGGCGTTCCTGCTCACCCAGAACCTTGACCGGCTCGAGACGGTGCTTGCCCTTGACGAGTTCCGGGTCTACGAGGCCACCCTGGCGGAGCTCGAGGAGCGCACCCGGTTGCGCTTCCCCCGCATCCTGCACGATGCCGATCCCCTGCCTGCGCGCACGTTCGCGGCGCCCGGGCAGCGCCTGCCACTTGCCGGAACCACGGACATCCGTTGGTGAGAACCGGGCCCGGCTAACGCGAACGCAGTTCCCAGAAGGCGACGGCGGATGCTGCGGCGACGTTCAGCGAGTCGACGCCCGGGCGCATCGGGATCATCACGGTGCGGTCCGCGAACTCCAGCGCCTCGGCGCTCACGCCGGCGCCCTCGGTGCCAAGGATAAGCGCCAGCTTCTCGCTGTGCATCGCGGAGACCTCGTCGATGCCCTGCGAATGCGCGGTGAGCTCCATGGCGGCGATGTCGAAGCCTGCCGCGCGCAGGGCCGCGAGGTCGTCGGGCCAGGATTCCAGGCGCACCCAAGGCACTTGGAACACGGCACCCATGCTCACGCGGATGGAGCGGCGGTAGAGCGGATCGGCGCAGCGCGGTGTGACAAGCACCGCGTCGATACCCAGGGCCGCGGCGGAGCGGAAGATCGCGCCGAGGTTCGTGTGGTCGACGATGTCTTCGAGGATCGCCAGGCGCCGGGCACCGGGCAGCACCGCGTCGAGGGCCAGCGGCTCGGGCCTGTTCATGGCGGCCAGCGCGCCTCGGTGCAGGTGGAATCCGGTGATGGATTCGAGCACCGCGTCCTCGCCGGCGAAGATCGGCACGTCGGGGTGGGCGTCGAACACGTCCGAGAGGGATTCGAGCCACTTGTGCGCCATGAAGAATGAGCGTGGCTTGTGCCCGGCGGCCAGCGCCCGCCGCAGCACCTTGGAACTCTCGGCGATGTAACGCCCGTGCTCGGGGTCGGTGCGCTGGCGCAGGGCGGCGTCGGAAAGCGCCACGTAGTCGGAGACGCGCGGGTCCGCGGCGTCCTCCACCAGGACCAGCCTGTCCCCCAGGCGGGCGCGCAGCGCCGTCGGGTCGGTGGGCGGCTTGTTGCTCATTTACGCTCCCGCGAAAAGTTTGGCGACCATGTTGGCCAGCGCCACCAGGCCGAGGGCGACGATGACGGCGCGCAGCCAGCCCGGGGAGAGCCGCCGCCCCACCCTGGCCCCGATGAATCCGCCGACCAGCGAGCCCGCCGCGATGAGGATGACCACGGGCCAGTGGATGCGTTCGGGCGCGAAGACCAGGTAGGAGAGCGCGGCGACCAGGTTGACCACCAGGGTCAGGATGACCTTGATCGCGTTGGACTGCTGCAGCGAGGCGTGCAGGAAGACCCCCAGCACGCCCATCAGCAGGATGCCCTGCGCGGCGGTGAAGTAGCCGCCGTAGATGCCGATCAGGAACACCAGCAGGTACAGCACCGGGGGGATCCGCGTGCGGTCCGCCTCCCCCGGGTCGACCCCGACGCTTGCGGACTGCCGCCGCTTGGCCCAGGCGGAGAGCCGCGGCTGGAAGATCACCAGCAGCAACGCCACCACGATCAGCACCGGCGCCACGTAGGAGAAGACCGCTTCGGGCAGGTGCAGCAGCAGGTATGCGCCGATCACCCCACCCACCAGCGAGACAGGCATGAGACGCAGCAGCGTGCCTCCCACGCTGGCGGCCTCCCGCCGGTAGCCCCAGGCCCCGGAGAAGCCGCCGGCCACCAGGCCCATGGCGTTTGAGACAACCGCGTTCACCGGGGCGAAGCCCAGGGCCACGAGCACCGGGAAGGTGACGAGGGTGCCCGAGCCGACGATGGTGTTGATCGTCCCGGCCCACAGGCCGGCGACGAAGATGACTGCCTCACGCCAGAACTCCATCGCGGCGCAGCGTCCTAGTGCTTGGCGACGGCCGAGTAGCGGCCGTTCTCGGCACGCAGGGCCAGCGGCACGGCGAAGGCCTCGGAGAGGTTCTCCTCGGTGAGGGTCTCCGTGATCGGGCCGGCCGCGACAACCTTGCCCTCGCGCAACAGCATGGCGTGGGTGAAGCCCGGGGGGACTTCCTCGAGGTGGTGCGTGACAAGCACCATGGCCGGGGCTTCCTCGTCGTTGGCCAGCTCGCTCAGCCGGGCCACCAGGTCTTCGCGGCCGGCCAGGTCGAGCCCGGCCCCCGGCTCGTCGAGCAGCAGCAGTTCCGGGTCGGTCATCAACGCACGGGCGATCTGGACGCGCTTGCGTTCTCCCTCGGAGAGCGTGGCGAACGGCCTGTTGATCATGGTGGACATGCCCCAGTCGTGCAGCAGGCGGAACGCGCGGCGCTCATCCAGCTTTTCGTAGGCCTCGCGCCAGCGTCCGGTCATGCCGTACGACGCGGTAAGCACCACGTTGAGCACCGTCTCGTGCTCCGGGATCTGGTTGGCGAGGGCCGCGGAAGAGAGCCCGATGCGCGGGCGCAGCTCGAAGACGTCGACGGCACCCAGCACCTCGCCCAGCACGCCGGCGACGCCACGCGTGGGGTGCATGCGCGCACCGGCAACCTGCAGCAGCGTGGTCTTGCCGGCGCCGTTGGGGCCGAGCACGACCCAGCGCTCGCCCTCCTTGACCTGCCAGTTGATGTCCGTCAATAAGTCTTTGCGGCCGCGCACAACGCAGACGTCGGCCAGGCCCAGCACTTCATTCATGGGTAAAACACTAGGCCAGCGACCCTGTTTTGACCCAACCGGGGCACGGCCGTTCACGCGGTGCAACATTCGCGGCCCGGTTTTGGGCTGGATACCCGCACGCGGGAGAATGGTGTACATGCATCCCACTGCCTTCATCGTCTTCCATTCCGCAACCCCGCTCCCTGTCGAGCCGGCCCGGCTGCGCTCCACGCTGGCCGCCGCCGGGCACCAGGTGCTCAGCGAAGAGTCGTTCGAGGGTCCCGGGCGCAGCGGCGCCCGCTGGGAGGTGACCGGCAGCGTCCGGCAGTTGCGCGCCCTGGTCAACCCCCTCGACGGAAGCAACGCCCGCTCGGATGACCCGCAGCTGCGCTCCCTGAGCATCTCCGTGGTGCCGTCCGAGCTGGTGCGCGCACCGAAGATGCTGCTGGTCATGGACGTGGACTCCACCCTGATCAAGCAGGAAGTCATCGAGCTTCTCGCCGCATATGCGGGCTGCGAGGCAGAGGTCACCGAGGTCACGGAGGCCGCCATGCGCGGCGAAATCGATTTCGCCCAGTCCCTGCACGCCCGCGTGAAAACCCTGGCCGGGCTGGACGTCTCCGTGATCGAGCAGGTGCATTCGACGGTCCATCTCAGCGACGGCGCCAGCGAACTCATCGCGGCCTTCAAGGCGGCCGGCCACTACGTTGCCGTGGTATCCGGCGGATTCGCCCAGATCCTTGACCCGCTGGCCGCAGAGCTGGGCCTGGACTTCGCCTGCGCCAACGAGCTGGGCATCGAGGACGGCAAACTGACCGGCACCGTCATCGGCCAGGTGGTCGACCGCGCCTACAAAGAGACAAAGTTGCGCGCCTGGGCCGTGGAGCTCGGCATCGACATCGAACACACCATCGCCGTGGGCGACGGGGCCAACGACATGGACATGGTCGGCGCCGCGGGACTCGGCGTGGCGTTCAACGCAAAGCCGGCACTGCGCGATGCCGCAGACGCCAGGATCGACCTTCCGCGCCTCGACGTTGTTGCGAATCTGGTGGGAATCGCATAACGATTTGGCCCGAACGGCGGTTATTTACTCCGGCGATTGGAGTGCACCGGTAGGATTCATTCGGCGGCTGACCACTTTGTTGTGCCTCCGCACCCCGATATGCGGCACCAGGCCGTGCCACCGATGGAAGAGAAACAGACGTTTTGCTCAGTGAAGACATGGACACCGTGAAGCGCGGCAGCCGGCCCAAATCCCGACGCGGATGGTACATCGCCGGGGCCTCCGTCCTCCTGGCCTGCGGGTTGTACGGCGGCGCCGCGGCGTACGCCGGATCCCAGATCCCCGTCAACACCTCGGTGCACGGCATCAACGTGGGTTCGCTCTCCCCGGAGGAGGCCCACAAGGTCCTCGAGGAGCAGCTGAAGCCGATGGCCGCCGAATCCGTCGCCCTGGCCGTCGGGGACAAGACCGCAACCCTCAAGCCTTCCAAGGCGGGCCTGGGCGTCGACATCGATGCCACGCTTGCCGGCCTCACGGGTTTCAACCTGAACCCCGCAACCATCGTCAACCGGCTCA
The DNA here is from genome assembly GCF_051550675.1 of Paeniglutamicibacter selenitireducens. Classification (NCBI taxonomy): domain Bacteria; kingdom Bacillati; phylum Actinomycetota; class Actinomycetes; order Micrococcales; family Micrococcaceae; genus Paeniglutamicibacter; species Paeniglutamicibacter selenitireducens. The sequence continues at coordinate 122,296 of NZ_JBPULF010000008.1, forward strand.
CCGGCGCCCAGGCGGTGGAGCCGGTGCTGACCGTCGACGAAGCCAAGCTCCGCGCGTCGCTGGAGAAGATCGCACCGAAGTTCGCCACCGAGACCGCCGAGGGCAAGCTCGCCTTCGAGGGCGCCAAGCCCGTGCTCACCAAACCCGTGACCGGCATCCAGGTCGACGTCGACGCCGCCACCAAGACGGTTGGTGAGGGCTGGTTCGCCCCGGCCACCCCGGTGGAACTGCCCGTCACCAAGCAGGAACCCAAGGTTTCCGCCGAGGCGTTCGAGAAGCTGCTCAAGGAAACCGCCGAGCCGCTGGTCGCGGGCCCGGTCAAGCTGACCGACGGCACCTCCACCGCAAGCCTCACCCCCACCCAGCTGGCCTCCGCCGCGTCCTTCAAGAACGAGGGCGACAAGGTCACCATGTCGCTGGACACCGACAAGCTCATCGAGGCCGCGGCCGAGGGTTCCGACGGTTTCAAGTCCACGGCCAAGGACGCGCAGATCGTGCTCTCCGGCGGCTCGCCGAAGGTGATTCCGTCGCAGACCGGGAAGTCGATCGACCCCGAGGGGCTCACGGAGAAGGTCCTGGCCGCCAGCCAGGAGCCGGAACGCACGGCGAAGGTGGAGCTCGCCACCGTGGAGCCGGAGCTGACCACCGAGAAGGCCAAGGCCCTGGGCGTGAAGCAGGAAATCGTCCACTTCTCCACCCCCTACCCCGCGGCCGACACCGTGCGCACCAAGAACTTGTTGGCCGGTTCGCGCCGGGTGAGCGGCGACGTGGTGATGCCGGGCGAGATCTTCTCCCTGGAGAAGGCCCTGGGCCCTATCACCACGGCCAACGGCTACTACGGTTCCGGCGTCGTGGTCAACGGATTCTCCTCGGAGGCGGTCGGCGGCGGTCTGTCGCAGATCTCCACCCAGTTGTACAACGTCGGCTTCCTGGCCGGCTACGACGACATCACCCACAAGCCGCACAGCCGCTGGTTCGACCGCTACCCGGCCGGCCGGGAGGCAACGCTCTGGGAGGGTCAGGTGGACATGCAGTGGAAGAACAACACCCCCTACGCCGTCCTCATTGAGGCATGGGTCGGCGGGGGCCGCGTCCACACGCGCTTGTGGAGCACCCCGTACTGGACCGTCGGCTCGAAGTCGTCGCCGAAGTACAACTTCACGAACCCGACCACTGAGCACAACTCGGCCGAAAACTGCATTGCCGAAAGTGGTGGCAAGCAGGGCTTCTCCATCAACGTGACCCGCACCCGCAGCTCCGCCGAGAAGACCCTACCGGCCGAGACCAAGTCGTGGACGTACTCGCCGTGGAACAAGGTCGTCTGCGACAACAAGTAGCCGCAGCTCCACGCATCCAACGCGGTTCTCGCGAAGCGTCCCGGTCGGCCCCTTCCCCCGGGGTCGGCCGGGACGTTTTGCGTCAGACCCCCGGGTGGCGAACCATGCGCCCTCGACGTCGTCCGTCATCCGATTCACGCCGGGGACCGGCGGCGATATAAGGTTTTTTGGTGATCGGGACGAGGGCAGGGCAATTGCGCGCGGCAGCCAAGGCGCTCTTCCACGTTCCGCCCGCCAGCGGCGAGCACCGCGGGGCGTTGCGGATGTTCGTGGGCCTTGCGATACCCTCCCTTGTGCTGCTGGTTTCCGGGCACCCCGACCTGGTGATGTATGCGGTTTTCGGCTGCTTCACCGGCATGTACGGACGCGGGGAACCGCACCAGCTGAGGTTGTTCCACCAGCTTTCGGCCGCGGCCTTCCTGTGCGCCTGCGTGGTCGCGGGAATCCTGACCTCCATCGCGGAGATAGGGGTTTGGGGCTTCGTGGCCATCGAAACGCTGGTCGCGGGCATAGGTTCCGTCGTGACCGACCGCATGCACCTGCGCCCGGTGGGCCCATTCTTCGGCATCTTCGCCTTCGGGGCCTGCGCCGCAACCCCGCTGCACACCTCCCTCTGGGTGCCGGCACTCGTCGCAGTACTTTCGGCGGCATGTGCCATCACTGTCGGGTTTGCCGGTTGGTTCAGGGGCCGCGCCTGGGACCCCGGCCAGCGCCGGGCCCCGCGGCCGCACTTGCTGCCGCCGATGCCCGAGCATCTTGTCACGGCCGCGATGTACGTTACTGCCGTTGGGCTCTCCGGCGTGCTTGCCACGGCGCTGGGGTGGGGACACCCCTACTGGGCGATGGCTTCGGCTGCCATTCCGCTGTCGGCGGCCCGGCTCTCCGAGGGCATGGTCCGGGGGTTCCACCGTGTCCTGGGAACTTTCGCGGGCCTCGCCGTAGCGGCTTTGGCTCTCGGCGCCTTTACCCATCCGGTTTTCCTGGTGTTGCTGGTCATTGCGTTCCAGTTCCCAACGGAGTTGTACATCGTCCGCCACTACGGACTGTCGCTGGTGTTCTTTACGCCGCTCATCCTCTCCATGAGCTACCTCGCGAATCCCGGTTCGCTGCGATGGCTCATCCTGGACCGCGCCGCAGAAACAACGATCGGCGCAATCATCGGCATGCTGGTGCTCATTGCCTTCCTGCACCGGCCCCGCGCCAAGCCTGACGTCCCGGCACAACCGGCCTGATTCCCGCGTCCGCAGCCGAACCGCGCCGCCATCGCTCCCGGGTGAACTCATCCCGAAGCCGCAGCGTGAACCGCCGGCGGGCCATGCCGGCGCCTGCTGCACCTCGCGGACGAAGTGCCACATCCGGTCCGGAGCCAGGCTGCTCCCTACGGCCACACGGTGCCCCGGGCACGGCCCGGGAAATGCCCTTAACGTCGTGTGGGTTCCGCCTCCCCTAGGGAAACGGAACCCACACGATCGGCAGTGGCGCTACTTAGCCAGGAAGTCCCCTGCGCCGCCGACGTACTCGGTGTGCCCGGTTGCAACGTCGGAAGTGACCATGGCGGCCACCTCGGCGCCGAACTCCTCCACGGAGTACAGCTTTCCGGCCGCGGCACGGCGTGCCTCGATGGCACCCGGCTCCGCTCGGTCCAGCAGGGTGGCGGTGATGGTGCCTTCGATCATGTCTCCGGATACCACCACGAAAGTGATGCCCTTGGCTTCCAGGGCGGGGATGAATTCACGCAAGGCCAGCTCGCCGGCACGCTTGGAGCGGGCAACCGGTTCGTAGGCATCCATGGTTTCAACCTGGTCGATGAAGTGAGCCTGGTGGCTGGTCACGAAGACCACCCGGGACCCCGGAGCCATCTTTTCGGTTGCTGCCTGCAACATGGCAATCTGTGCATCGCGGTTCAGGCGGAGCGCGTAGTCCTCGCCGAGGCCGGACTCCATGCCACCGGAGGCATTGAGTACGAGGATGTCCAAGGAACCGAAGTTCTCGATGGCGGCATCGACCAACGCTGCAGGGCCCTCCGGCGAGGTCAAGTCGGCCCCGATTGCGACCGCCCGACCGCCTGCCTCGGCGATGGCCCCAACGATCTTGTTGGCGCGCGGGGCCTTCTGGCGGTAGTTGATGACCACGCCGGCACCCTGTGCCGCAAGGATCTTGGCGACTTCGGCGCCGATGCCGCGCGAGGATCCGGTAACAATGGCGCCCTTGGCTGAAAGGTCGGACAATTCTGCTCCTAAGACTGGTGAAGCGGCTTCCAGGCGCGTCGTGCGCAGGGAATTGCCGGGTCACCGAAAGTTTGGGTAGTTCTTACAAAGAAAGATTCTGCTGGTTCAATCCTGCCAGCAGCAAGGCGAACGGCGGCTTGTAGGAAACCTCCAAAGTTGCCGTGTCGCCACGGCCAGGCGATTAGGCCAGTGCGGCCTTGACCATGTCACTGACGGTCTTGCCGTCGAAACGGCCCGCCACCTCGGCGCTGACGATCTTCATGACGGAACCCATCGAACGCATGGACAGCTCGGTGCCATCGGCCCGCAACGACGCCAGCGCCGCATCGATGATGCCCTGTACCGCTGCGGCATCCAGGGGTGCCGGCAGGTACGCCTCGATGACTTCCGCCTCGGCGTTCTCCGCAGCTGCGCGGTCCAATGCACCGGCCTCGGTGTAGGTCTGCGCCGTTTCGCGCCGTCGCGCCGCTTCCTTCTGGAGCAGGGCGGTCACGGCCGCGTCATCGAGCTCCACGGGCGTCTTTCCACCTTTTTCGCGCGTGTTGATTTCGCCAAGCAGGTTCCGGACGGTTGTCAGTTCGACACGGTTGCCAGCCTTCAGGTGGTTCTTCATGTCTTCGCGCAAACGGGTCTTCAGGTTTTCCACGGTTGGTCTTCTTTCGCTGCATTTCCGACAAGTACGCGATGCGGCCGCATCTGTTCCCTGCCGGTCTCCTTCACAGCTTATTGCCTGCGCACGGCGTCCGGGGAACCGGCATCGGGTATTTGTGGGGTTTCACATGGGCGCAAAAGAACGTGATGTCACACGCCGCGTGCTAAGCCGGGGCTCCCCTTGCGGTTTTCGGCGCCGATGTCGTTGCTGTCTTTGGACGTTAGATGTTCGGCTGACTTGTGGCGGGCAAGACCGACTAAGTCAAAAATTGACCTAGATAAATAATGGTTACATAGTTGTTCACATTGGTCAGGACGCCTTGAATGATGCCGCGCGGTGCGAACGTTAGGCCGGCTCGAACCGCTTCGGACATTTCACAGGGAGTTTGTTGCCGGGAATGCGCGCTGGAATTTTGGCCGGAAGTTCTTCGGCGGAGCAGGGCGGTCGTCCTGTCGCGTCTCCCCCAGCGTTGCGCAAGGGGCGCTTCGGCACGCATGCCAGCTTCTCGCAGTGAATGCACCGGGATTGAGCGGATTGCTGCTCCCACCGGCCCGGCTCTGGACACCGGCCATTTTGGTCCCCCTCGACGAACTGGTGGGCGTCAAGGGAGTCCGTAGCAGCGCGCGGGCGCAATATGCGGAAAGCCAGGATCCCTGCATGGGAATGCCTGCGACAGGGCTTCCCTGCAAGGGCCCGGGTTCGGTACTTCCTGAGATTTCCAACAACAAGGAGCAGACCACGGCTTGTGGCCACTGCGCTCATAGGGAGGGTCCACCCTCGAAAGCGAAAGAGTTGACGCGCGGGATCCCGGACAGGTCGCGATTCGGCACGACACATTCCATGCTGGGGGCTTCGAGGGCACAGGCCCCGGAATCCCCCAACAGGGATGTTGATCAAGTGCCGGGGCTAGTGGCCCATTCCCAGGCCGCCGTCGACAGGGATCACGGCGCCGGAAATGTACGCTGCTTCGTTGCTGGCGATCCAACGCACGACGTTTGCGACTTCCTCCGGTTCGGCGAAGCGGTTTGCCGGGATCGAGGCGAGGTAGCTCTTCTGGGTGGCCTCGGGAAGCTCCGCGGTCATGTCGGTGTTGATGAATCCCGGCGCCACCACGTTCGCGGTGATGCCGCGCGAGCCGAGTTCACGTGTCAGCGAGCGGGCGATGCCCACCAGGCCTGCCTTCGAGGCGGCATAGTTGATCTGACCCGGGGAACCGTAGAGGCCAACGACGGAGGAAATCAGCACGACGCGCCCCTTGCGCAGCTTGATCATGCCTTTGGAGGCGCGCTTGATCACACGGAAGGCACCGGTGAGGTTGGTGTCGATGACCGAGGTAAAGTCATCCTCGCTCATGCGCATCAGCAGGGTGTCGCGAGTGACGCCCGCATTGGCGATCAGCACCTCGACCGGACCGTGGGCGGCCTCGACCTCGGTGAAGGCGGCGTCGATGGATGCCGCATCGGTGACGTCGGCCTTCACACCCAGCAGGCCCTCCGGGACCTCGCCGCTGCGGTACGTGATGGCAACCTTGTCGCCGTTGGCCTCGAACGCACGGGCGATGGCCAGGCCGATGCCGCGGTTGCCGCCGGTGACCAGGACGCTGCGGGCGGGAGCGGATGGGATTTCGGACATGGATCCTCCAAAAGACGTAATCAGGGGCTTGTGGTTTCTGCTGGTTCAATCCTAGCCTGCGTCGCATCGATGCCGCCCCGGGGTTTCACGGACTGCGGGGCGACCACGGAAGCAACACGCAGCGGGTTTCCCGGGCCGACGGGTCCCGATTCGTGGAGCACGACAGGTCGGTGAGACAATGGCAAGGACGGATCGACGGAAGAACCATGAGCGAGCCACACCCCACCCACCATCATCACGAGCACGGCCCCCAGGTGCATCGAATCACCGAGGCGCGCGAGTCCCACACCGTGGAACAAAATTCACGCGTGCTCAAGTACACGATCTCCATGTCTGTGCGCATGGTCTGCTTCCTTGCGGCCTTTTTCACCCATGGCTGGATCCAGTGGGTTTGCTTCGCCGGAGCCATCGTCCTGCCCTACGTCGCGGTCGTGATCGCCAACGGCGGCGCGGACCTTACCAAGCGCGAGCCTCCGGCCGAGTACTTCGCCGGTGACGAGCCGCGCTCCATCACCGCCTCCCCCGCGCCCGCAACGGCAACGGACCCGGGCAGCGCACGCTGGACCAGCGAGACCGAGCCGGCGCACTACCCGCAGGACGCCCCCGACACGATCGACGGGTCCTTCCTCGAGGAGCCGGACGACGATGCGGGCACCGCCGCGGATGACCGTGCGAACCGGGGTCCGGGATCAACCGACGAGACTGGTTCCTCCGAATCGGCCCAACCAAGGAACGAGGACGGCACGTGAACCTGCTCGACAGCCTTTCCGGCTCCGGGGTCTCCCCCGAACCCACGGGACGGGCCACGTGTTCCCGCAAGGGGTGCCGCGTCGACGCGACAACCCGGCTGCTGTGGAACAACCCCAAGATCCACACCCCCGAGCGCCGCAAGACCTGGTTGGCCTGCGACGAGCACGCCGACTGGCTGGAGAACTACCTGTCCGAACGCCTGCTGTTCAAGCAACGCCTGCCGCTTGCCCCGGACGCGCAGCACCCCGCGGCATCGCCCGACGGCACCATTTCCAAGGAGAACTAACTAGCGTGTATCGATTCCTGGCCAGCACCCGCTGGATCGGCTGGCTCCTGCTGGTCTGCCTGTTCGCCTCCGCCTTCGCCTTCCTGGGAAATTGGCAGATGGACCGCCGGGAACAGGCGCTGACCGAGATCTCCCACGTGCAGCGCAACTATGACGCGGCACCCATCCCATTCGCCCAGGCCAAGCCGCTCTTCGACCAGCTGCCCGCGGACGCCAAGTGGACCCCCGTGACGCTGCAGGGAAGCTACATCGCCGAGCAGCAGACGATCGTGCGCAACAGGATCTCCGGCTCGCGCCCCGGCTACGAAGTGGTCGTACCCTTCCGCACGACCGAGGGCACCGTCGTCATCGTGAACCGCGGATTCCTGCCGATCGGCAACGACAACGCCGGACAGCCCGACCACATCCCGGCCCCGCCTGCCGGAACGGTGACGGTTCAGGTGCGGCTGAAGGCCAGCGAGCCGAAGCTCGACCGCGGCGCGCCCGAGGGGCAGCTGGCCTCGATCGACCTGCCGGCCTTCGCCCGGAAGCTTGACTACCCGATCGCCACCGGCAGCTACGGCCTGATGTACAAGGAGGACCCGGCACCCGCCGAGTCCCCCGCCCAGCTGCAGCGTCCCGAGGAGGACGAGGGGCCGCACCTTTCCTACTCGTTCCAGTGGTTCGCCTTCGGCGTGCTGGTGTTCATCGGTTTCGGATACGCCGCCAAGCAGCAGGCCCGCATCAACCGCGAGGACAAGGAGGCGGCCGCAGAGGCGGCCCTGCGCGGCGAGGAGCCGGTGCTTCACCAGGCACACCGGATGCGCAAGCGCCCCAAGAAGCTGGTGCGCCGCGACGGCACGCCCACCGACGAGGCACAGGAGGACGCGTACCTCGACGAGCTCGAGCGCCGCGCCGCCGAGCATCAAAGCACCGTGGAGCAGAGCACCGGGCGGCAGGCCCCCGCGGGCAGCGACGCCGACTGAACCGCCACTCCTTGAAGGACACCAAGCGGTCCCGTACCTCCGGATGGATCCCCCGGAGGTGCGGGACCGCTTTCGCGTGCGCACCCGCTCCCGGAACCGCCCCCCGCACCCTTGTCCGGGGGCCCGGCGCTCCGTAGCGTGGAGGGCAGAGGGCCGGCGGAGCACCGGCCCCATCCGAAAGGACACGCCATGCCAACCGTGATAGCCCGCCACGACGTGTTGGACGTGCAGCACTGGCTGGCCTCGCGCCGGCGCGCCGATGCCCTGGGGTCCCTGGGCATCACCAACATCCGCACCTTCGTGGACCCGCTGAACCCGAACCAGGTGGCCCTGGAGATGGACGTGCCGGACATGGACGCGCTGCTGCTGGCCCTGCAGACGGAGCAGTTCGAGGAAGCCATGAAGCAGGACGGCGTGCTGCGCGAAACGCTGGTCCTGCTGGTCGAGGTGTAGCAGCGGCACCCTTCACCATGCCCCGCCACCCGCCGTTAAGCACCAAGGGGCTGCACCGTGGCGGTGCAGCCCCTTGTGCCTCGGCCCGGGTCCCGGGTCCCGGGACCCGGGATCAGGCCAGGGTGACGAGCTCCAGGTAGGAGTCGTTCCACAGGTCCTCGTCGCCGTCCGGCAGCAGCACCACGCGGTCGGGGTTCAGCGCGGAGACCGCGCCCTCGTCGTGGGAAACCATGACCACGGCACCGGTGAAGTTGGCCAGCGCGTTGAGGATCTCGGCGCGGGAGGCCGGGTCCAGGTTGTTGGTGGGCTCGTCGAGCAGCAGCACGTTGGCGCTGGAGGCCACGATGGTGGCCAGCGCCAGGCGCGTCTTCTCGCCGCCGGAGAGCACACCGGCGGGCTTGTCGACGTCGTCCCCGGAGAACATGAACGAGCCCAGGATGCCGCGCACCTCCTTGTCGCCCAGGTGGCTCGGGGCTGCCGAACGCATGTTCTCGAGCACCGAGCGGTCCACGTCCAGGGTGTCGTGCTCCTGCGCGAAGTAGCCGATCTTCAGGCCGTGGCCCGGGACCAGGTCGCCGGTGTCCGGGGTGGACACGCCCGCGAGCATGCGCAGCAGCGTGGTCTTGCCGGCGCCGTTCAGGCCCAGGATGACCACCTTGGAGCCGCGGTCGATCGCCAGCGAGACGTCGGTGAAGATCTCCAGCGAACCGTAGGACTTCGAAAGGCCCTCGGCCATCAGCGGGGTCTTGCCGCAGGGGGCCGGCTCCGGGAAGCGCAGGGCGGCGACGCGGTCCGCGACGCGCACGTCGTCCAGGCCGCTCATCAGGCGGTCGACGCGCTTGAGCATGGACTGCGCGGCGGAGGCGCCGGAGGCACGGGCCTTCATCTTGTTGGCCTGCGCCAGCAGCGTGGTGGCCTTCTTCTCGGTGTTGGCACGCTCGCGCTTGCGGGCCCGCTCGTCGGTCTCGCGCTGCTGCAGGTAGCGCTTCCAGCCGAGGTTGTAGACGTCCATCGTGGCGCGGTTCGCGTCGAGGTGGATGACCTTGTTCACGGTGGCCTCGAGCAGCGAGGTGTCGTGGGAGATCACCAGCAGGCCGCCCTGGTGGTTGGCCAGGAAGCCGCGCAGCCAGGTGATGGAGTCGGCGTCTAGGTGGTTTGTCGGTTCATCGAGCAGCAGCGTCTCGGCGTCCGCGTACAGGATGCGGGCGAGCTCCACGCGGCGGCGCTGGCCGCCGGAAAGGGTGGAGAGCGGCTGGTTGAGCAGTCGCTCGGGCAATGCCAGGTTGTTGGAGATCGCCGCGGCCTCGGATTCGGCGGCGTAGCCGCCACCGGCGATGAACTCCGCCTCGAGGCGGTCGTAGCGGCGCATGGCCTTCGCGGCCACCGCGGGGTCCTCGGAGGCCATTTCCTCCTGGCACTTCTTGAGCTTGCCGACGACGACGTCGAGCCCGCGGGCCGAGAGGATGCGGTCGCGTGCCAGCTGCTCCATGTTGGGGGTGCGCGGGTCCTGCGGCAGGTAGCCGATGGTGCCGCTGGTGGTGACGGAGCCGCCGGCGGGCAGCGATTCGCCGGCCAGCACGCGGGTCATGGTGGTCTTGCCTGCGCCGTTGCGCCCGACGAGGCCGATTTTGTCGCCCTTGTCGATGCGGAACGAGACGCCCTCCATGAGAAGGCGTGCGCCGGCGCGCAGCTCCAAATCGGCAACGGAAATCACGGTGGGCCTTTCGACGGGGGTTTTCGGCGCCCTGCTGGGCAACCTATCCAGTCTACCGGGGTCGGGGCCGGGTTTGTGCGCCGATGCGGCGAAGCTCACGCCCCCGGGCGGCTCATGACTCCTGCGGACGCTCCGCAGCCTCCGCGGGGGGACCAGAATGCGGGGCCGACTTGGGTGCATTCTTGTGCCGGTAGGCGTCCATCTGGGCCAGCCGGCGGCGCAGGGAGTCGGCCCGGTGGGCGTCTCCCCCGCTGGTCGCCTCGATGTGCCCGGAGCCGAAGTGCCAGAGCAGGACGTCGTCGAGCAGGCGGTCCGGGCCCGGGGAATAGCGGTGGTCGAGGGCCGCACGCACCGAGGTGATCACCCCGGGCTGCAGCAGCTCGGCGAACTGCCGGGTGGTGCCCAGGCCGTGGGCGGCGACGAGCTCGGCCGCCCAGCCCCAGTCGTCGTCGGACTTCCTGTCCACGTGGGGCAGCAGCGTGCGCCAGATCAGCTGGATGCGCGCGGCCGAAAGCTCCACGGCGCCCTCGCCCTCGGCGTCCCAGAAGCCGGTGACCGTCTCGAAGCGCTCGTGCAGCTCGGAGAACTGGTCCTCGGCGGCTTCCAGCATGGCCGCCGTGGCGGTGAACTGCCTGTCGATGTGCGGGCTCCAGGCGCGCGGCTCGGCGTTCTTGAAACGGATGTCGTGCTCGATCTCGCTCCACGCGTGGGAGAGGATGGTGCGGATCTGCACCTCGAAGACGAAGTTGCCGGTGATCTTGGTGTCCCCGCCGAGCACCGCCTGGAAGTCGCGCACGACCTCCTCGCCGCGGGTCTTGAGGATCAGGTGGCGGCTGGAATAGCCGTAGGTGCCCGATTCCACCGACCCGATGTCCTTCTCGCGGTCCGAGCGGCAGTCGAAGTCCGAGCGCCGGCGCTTGATCAGGTTTGCCGCGTCGCGGATCTCGTGGGGCAGCTTCACAATCACGCGCACCCCCACCAGGTCGTGGACCTCGCGCAGCGGATTGGGGAACTCGAGGGTCGGGGCGCCGCCCTCCTCCTCGGCCGCGAGCATGCGCGAGGCCTTGTCGCGGAAGGAGTCGACGGTCTTGACCCGGCTGACCACGAAGAGGGGCGCCGTGTCCGTCTCCTCGAAGAGCGCGGAGATGCGCGAGCGCATCGCCTCGGCGACGTGTTCGAGCATGGGGCGGGCCGCGGCGTAGCGTTCGACGCTGGCCGCGACCTCAGCGCGCAATGATTCATCGAGGGTTTCCCAGGGGGTGCCCACACGTGCCTCCTACATCAAGCTGCTCTCGGGGTTCCGCTTCCCACCCTATCAACCGCCGATTTGCCGCGCCGGGATGCGCCGCACGGCACGCGCCGGGAGATTCGTGCGAAGCGCACTGCGAACCCCCGCCGGAAACCGCCGGAAACCGGCCGCACCCGTTGCGGGTACGCAAAACCCCACCGGCCTGCCGCCGGGTGTGCGGCGGAAGAACGGCGGGGTTGGCCCGGGCGGGATGCCGGCTAGTTCTTGCTGTCGATCGACTGGGCGACCTCGTCGTACAACGGGGAGGCGCCGTTCTTCGCCGCGGCCATGGCCTCGACCTTGCCGTTCTTGGCTCCCTGGGCGCCGTTCGCGGAGGCCGGGGCCTGGGCGGCGGGGGCTGCGGAAGGGACCTGGGGCTTGCCGGAGGGGGTTGCGGCCCGGGCCGCTGCCTTGGAGCCCTCCAGCTTGCCCTCGATGCGGGCGCGGGCCACGTCGTCGGCCGCCTTCACCCGGGCGGCCTCCAGGCGCTCGGACTCTGCTGCCTGGGCGTCGGCCATCGCGGCCTGGAAGCCGTCGTCGTAGGCCAGGCCGTACTTCTCCGCCTCCACGGCTTCCTCGTCGTGCTCGGCGACGGCGCGCAGCTTCGCGGCCTCGGCCTTCTTCTGGTACATGTGCACCGTCAGGTGGGTGATGGCCAGCAGCACGACCGGCGGCATCGCCGCCACGAGCGCCGAGACCACCGGGGGGATGTCCGACTGCTGCGCGCTGACCGTGAGGATCGCGTGCACCGAGTTCGCGGCCGTGGAGACGATGGCGCCGAAGAAGAGCAGCGACCACGGGTAGACCATGGCGCGGCGGCTGTGCCCGTTCAGGGCGACGATGGCGACGGTGGAGGCAACGATCATGCCGTCGACGATGATCGGCCAGATCCAGGCCAGGTTCGCGTTGATGCCGGAGCGCCCCGCCAGGTCGGTCAGCGCGTCGAAGGAGAGCACGAACGCGCCCACCGCGATCAGGACCGTTGCGGCAACGGCCGTGCCCAGCACCGCCTTGTGCGGCTCGTTCGGGATCTTCTCAATCATGGTGCTGCTGCCTCAATCGTCTTCGGTGCGTGGTGGTTTCCATGCGGTGCGGGGCTTGCCGTGCGGGGCCCGCCGTGCGGGACCGCCCGGGGGCGCGCCCCGTGGCACGCCAGCGACAATTCTACGTGCCACGTGAGGCTGCCTCTCACCATGTGTCGGCTTCGACGCTCACGGGCACCTGCGGGAAGGGGGCGGCTACCGGGTGTGCAGGCTGTGGCCGCGGGCATCGGGCCCCTGCCCCGGCCCCCGGAGCCCGGCGGGTTCCGCACGCTGGTCGGCAAAGTGCAGGCCGGTGACGCGGGCGGAGAACCCGCGGCCCGAGGCATCGAGCAGGATGCCCAGCAGGCTGGCGACACCCAAGAGGAAGGCCGCGGCGCCCAGCCCGAACCCGGGGCCCGTGTCTCCGGCCAGGTCCGCCAGGCCGGCGGCGAGCGTGAAGCCACCCCCGCCCAGCAGCGTGCGCAGCGCCTGGGAACCGATCGGCGCCGGGCGCCCCGAGGCGTCGGCGGCGAAAATCCAGGTGCACCGCTGGCCGAGCGAGGCGCGGCCCGGGGCCAGCGCCGGGAGGATGACGACGAGCAGCGGCGGCAGCAGGGCCGCGGCAACCGTCAACAGGTTGGTGTCCAGCGGGTCCCCGGCCAGCTCGTTCACCAGCGCGCCGCCGGTGTCCAGGATGAACCCGAGCACACCCACCAGGGCCAGGTCGAAGACCATGCCCAGCAGGCGCCGCGCGCGGGTCACCGGGCGCGGGGCGCGGTATTCCCTGGCCGCGACTTGGTCGCTGGGCCCGGAGATCCAGGCGAACACCGGCAGGTAGGCCAGCAGTGCGCCGATCACCGCGCCGGCGGTGTTGGCGATGACGTCGTCGATGTCCGTGACCCGGTAGGCGCAGTCGTAGAGCCCGAAGACGCCGGTGTACTGGGTGGTCTCGATCAGCACGGAGGCCAGCCCGCCCAGCAGCACCGCGCCGAGGAAGCCGACGCGCGCCCAGCGCACGGCCAGCACGCCCAGCGGCAGGAAGAGCACCACGTTCAGCGCCACCTGCAGCAGCAGCGGATCGTGAAGCACGGCCCCCGGGGACTCCAGCAGCGCGTCCTTGAGCTGCGGCAGGAAGTTCAGCGGGTGCTTCTGCACCCCTCCCATGCCGCGGATGTCGCAGAAGCCCCCGCGCGTCTCGGGCAGGGGCAGCATGGTGTAGCTCATCAGCCCGAAGAGGTAGACGATCACCACCGTGCTTGCAGCACTCCGGCGCCAGGACAGGCGTCCGTGCCGGTGGTACTGCATGGCCAGCAGGAAAACCCCTGCGGCGGCGGTGAAGAGCGCGGCAAAGAGGATGGCGATCCAGCCGGGCCAAAGCATCGTGTTCATTCGGTCAAAACTACCGAACCCTGGCCCGCAGCGGGCATTTTGTGCCGATCATCACCCGGCTGCTCCCGATGCCCCGCGTGCCAAAGACCCGCCGCAGCCGGTATTGTTGATGGTGGATCTTCATCCCGTTCTTCCCGTGGCAGTCCAGCCACCGGATCGCACAAGATCCCACCCCCACCACTTACGTAGCATCGGCGTGTTTGCGACGCGCGGGATCCGTCATCCCGCGTGCCCTCTGCTCCCCCATGCCGCCCGTTCGACCCCCAGCAGGAGAAGCGCACCTCAATGACAGCAATTGCCCCGGACCACGTCGAGAACTCCCTCACGGACAGCCGCTACGAAGAACAGATCGAACCGGTCAACCGCCTGCTGGACGAGACCCGCATGCTGCGGCCCTCCAGCTCCGTGTCCTACGTGGACCCGATGCACAACGTCGAGGAAGCGCGCATCATCTCGCTGTACTCCAACATCGGCGTCGCCAACGAGAGCGGCTTCATCGACGCCGGTTCCCCGGAGGCAGCCACCCGCATGCTGGGCATGCAGTGGCAGCTGGGCCTGCGCCCCGAGTTCCTGCTGCCGTGGAACGTCTCCCCGTGGCACACCCCGGGCGAGCCGAACGGCAAGTTCACCCCGCCGGAGATCACCTCGGGCCTGAAGCCGCTGCTGCGCCTGCTCAAGGTCGTGCCGCGCGCCTCCGTGCTGATCGCCCACGGCACCGAGGCACACCGCCTCTCCGAGCAGCTGCTCAAGACCCAGAACCCGCTGCTGTGGCGCCGCGGCTTCAAGACCTACAAGGTCAAGTCGCTCGACGGCCGCGCCTTCGCCGGCTCCCCGGAACGCCAGCAGGCGCACCTGGAGGAAATCTACGCGGCCTACGCCGACGCCATGGCGCGCACCGGCCTGTCCTCGGCCAAGTAGCCTCGCCCCTCGCGACCCGCCGCGGCACTGCCGCGGCAAACCACGCCCCGACGACTGGATAAACTCGAGGTTATGCCTACCAAGACCCCCGCCGCGATGACCGGCCCGCAGAAACTCCATCTCGGGCTGGCCATGGCCCTGGCGGGGGTCTTGTACGTGGCTCACTCGTTCCTGAAGTTCCGGAACTACGAGTCCCGCGGCTACGACCTGGGCATCTTCGACCAGGCGGTGCGCCAGTACGCCATGTTCAAGGCGCCGATCGTCCCGATCAAGGGCGTCGACTTCAACCTGCTCGGCGACCACTTCCACCCGATCCTGGCGCTGCTGGCGCCGCTGTACTGGATCTGGGACGACCCGCGCATGCTCGGCATCGCCCTGGCGGCCCTGCTGGTCTCCACGGCGATCCCCGTCTACCTCTTCAGCCGCCCGCGCTTCGGGCACCTCGGGGCCCTGCTGACGGCCTCGGCACTGCTGCTGTGGTGGCCCTTCCAGGCGATAGTGAACTGGGAGTTCCACGAGGTGGCGTTCGGCGTGCCGATCATGGCGTGGATCATCTGGGCGTTCGACCGCGGCCGCTACTGGCTGGTCGTCGGGCTCGCCAGCTCGCTGCTGCTGGTGCGCGAGGACATGGGCATCACCATGGTGGCCGTCGGCATCGTGCTGCTCTTCCACAGGCAGTGGGCCAAGGCGGCGCTGACCGCGGCGATCGGCCTGGGCGGCTACGTGGTGGTGACCAGCTACCTGATCCCGCTCTTCTCCCCCGCCGGCACCTTTAGCTACTGGCAGTACACGGCCCTGGGCGCCAGCGCGGGGGCCGCCATCGCCTTCCTGCTCACGCACCCCTTCCAGTCCATCGGCATCCTCTTCAACCACCAGCTCAAGGTGCTGCTCTGGATGCTGAGCTTCCTGCCGCTCGCGCTGCTGCCGCTGGCCTCCCCGTACGTGATCCTCGGCGCCCCGCTGCTGCTCTCCCGGCTCTTCAACGACCGGCTGAACACCTGGGCACCGGTCTACCAGTACGACGCGATCATGGCCCCGATCCTCATCCTCTCCGCCGTCCACGTGCTGGGCAAGCTGATCGAGCGCCGCGGCTGGACGAAGGCCAAGGTCATCGGCCCCGCCTGGCTGCTGGCCTTCGCGCTGGTCGGCACGCTCTTCTTCCACTCGGTCTTCCCGCTGGGCCGCACGCTTACCGGCGCCACCTGGGGCACCAACGAACGTGTCGCCGCCAAGGAACGCGCCGTGGCGATGATTCCCGACGGCGTCTGCGTCGAGGCCGCCGACACGCTCGTCCCGCACCTGACGGACCGCACCTACGTGGGCATGATGGGCGACATCGGCACGGAGCTTTCCAGCTGGATGGTGATCGACTTCAACGAGCAGGAGCTCGGCGGCTGGGACCCGCTGAACCCCCCGCAGGCACTGCGCCGCGCACACGCCCTGGGCTTCGAGCAGGTCGCCCCCATCGACAACGGCATCATGGTGCTGCACCGCGACATCCCGGTGGACCCGGTCTGCACCGACTACCTCAAGCGCTGACCCCGGGTACCGCGGGCATCCCGCACCGAACACGCGCCCCAGGGGCCGCACCGCATCCGCCGGTGCGGCCCCTTCGCGTCCCGCCTGCTTCCGCCGCCATCGTTTGCTAGTCTCGGGCACATGAGAACCACCCCCACCGCAGCGGTCCCGGCACGCGGGACGCTCCTCGACACCGCCGGCTACGGCACGGCACTGCTGCGCGGCGAGCTCGTCCGGCTGCGGGCCCTGGACCCGGGAGACCTCCCCCTGCTTGAGGCGTGGTGGTCCGACCCGGCCACCGCGCTGCTGCAGTCCAACGCCATCCGCCCGCGCCCCGAAGGGTCGGCCGCGGCGCTTTTCAGCGCGTGGAGCGAGAACGCCGACCCGGGCAGCGCCGGCTTCAGCATCGAATCCCTGGCCGACGGCGAGCTGGCGGGCCACCTCACCCTCCACGGGGCGGCACTTCCCGAACGCTGCGCCACGCTGGCCATCATGATCGGGCCGCACGCCACAGGGCGGGGGCTGGGCACCGACGCGGTGAAGGCCGCGGTGCGCTTCGGGTTCGAACAGATGGGCCTGAACCGCATCGAACTGCGCGTGCTGGCGATGAACGCCCGCGCCCTGGCCGCCTACACGAAGGCGGGATTCGTGCGGGAAGGGACACGGCGCGAGGGCACCTACTTTGCCGGCGCGTTCCACGACCAGGTCCTCATGGGGATCCTGCGGCGGGATTGGGAGGAACGGGGCGGGGCCGGGCGGGACTGAACCGAACTGGAGTGAATCGGAGGGGGCCGGACCGCACAGGACGGGCCGGTCGCGCTCGGGACGACTGACGGAAGGGACACGCCATGGGCGGGAAGGCGACAGGGAAATCCACCGACGGCACGCTGGACCACGTCTTCTTCGTTCTGGGCGGCACGGCCACCATCTGGCTCGCCTACCTGCTGGTCGGCGAGAGCTTTACCCTCGGCTGGGGCCAGTTGTGGTTCCCCTTGGTGTTCTGGGCGTTCGTCGCCTACCTGCTGTTGCCACGCCTGCACCGCATCCTCACGCAGATCTACGTCCCGGGATACTTCATCGGCCGTGCCCGAACCAGCGACGGGCTGCTCGGCGACCCCGTGAACCTGGCCTTGCTGGGCACCGAGAGCCAGGTCCATGCGGCAATGCGCGGCGCCGGCTGGACCATGGCCGAACCCGTGGCCTTCGCCAGCGGCCTGCGCATCGCCAAGGCGACGATCCTTCGGCGGAGCTACCCGCAGGCACCGGTCAGCCCCTTGTACCTCTTCGGCCGCCAGCAGGACTTCGCCTACCAGCAGGAAGTGGACAGCAGCCCAGGAAAGCGGCACCACGTGCGCTTCTGGCAGTGCCCCGAGGGCTGGCTGCTGCCCGGCGGCCGCCGGGTGGACTGGCTTGCCGCCGGGACGTACGACCGCAGCGTGGGGTTCTCCCTCTTCACCCTGCAGGTCACCCACAAGATCGAGGCGAACACCGACGTCGAACGCGACCACATCGTCAGCAGCGTGGCCTCGGCCGAACCGGCCGCGGCCGTGACGGTGATCGAGGACTTCTCGACCGGCTACCACTCGCGCAACGGCGGCGGGGACTCGATTTCCACCGACGGCGACCTGCCCGTCATCGACCTCCGGAACCTCCGCACGGCTGCCGGGGCCCCACCGACCGCACCGCTGCGCGGCACCGGCATGCCGGCGCCCACGGTGGTGGGCGCCGCGTTGGTCGTGGCGCGCGCGGCCGTCGCGCTGCTGCTGGTCCCGGTGTTGCTTGCCATCTCCACGGCGCCCGCCGCTCCCACCGTCGACGGGGCGGTGGCCGGCCCGGAGGCCACGCGGACCGCACTGTTCGTCGTGGCCGGGGTGGTGCTGGCGTTCGGGCTGGGGGAACTGCTCCTGGCGTGGGGCATCCTCGCGGGCAGCAGCAGGGCGCGGGTTGCCGCCATGTGGCTGAGCACCGCGTCGATCATCATCCAGGCGGCCGATGTCGCCACGGGCGTCTCGCGGATCACCCTCACCACCGGCCTCGCGGCCCTGGCCTGCGACGTCCTGATCCTGCTGGCCCTCTCAAGCAGCCGCGCCGGAACCTACGCCCGCGGGTCGCGCCGCGGGCGGGCCCGTCCACCGCGGGCCGGGTGACCGGCTCGTGGATCCCGGCCGCCCTGCGTGGCGGGCTGTGGGTAGGCTGGTGCCCATGAACACCGGAACCAGGATCCTTGGCCGCACCCTCGGCACCACCGGGTTGGCGGCCCTTTCGGCCCTGCACGTAGTGTGGGCCGCCGGATCGCCGTGGCCCGCGCGGAGCACCGCCGAACTCGCCGAAGCAGTGTCCGGCCAGGCACTCCCGGGCCGGTCGCTCCCGGGCCACTCGGCGTCCGGCCGGGGCGCCGAGATGCCCTTAGCCGCCGCCACCGCCCTCGTGGCCGCCGGCACCGCCGGCGCGGGACTGCTGGCCTCCGGGGCACTGGGCGACGGCGGCATCCAGCGGATTGCCCTGCGAACCGTTGCTACGGCAATGCTGCTGCGTTCCGCCCTGGGAGGCGGGGCCGCCCTCGCCGCGCTGGGGCTGCCACCGGCCGGCGAGACCTTCCGCCGTCTCGACAACCGCTGGTACAGGCCCTTCGCTGCGGCGCTGGGCGTTTCCCTGTTGCTGGCCTCCGGCGCACCGCGGCGTGCCACCGGGTCCTGAGCGACGGCGGCGGCCCTCCACGCCTGCGGCCCGCACGGGTCCGCTGGCCGGATATGCGCAGGGCGGGAGGGGACCGCGTGGTCCCCTCCCGCCCTCTCAATGTGTGGCCGGCACCGTACCCGGTGCCGGCCCGCCGATTGAAGCGGCCCGGTGCGTCCCGCTCAGGCCTTGGCGCGGTCCTTTCCGCCCAGCACGAACGTGTCCCCGAGCCCCTCGATCGGCCCGGCCAGCGGGTCGTCGGTGCCGTCCGCGCGCACCACGTCGCGCTCCGGGTGGCGGATGTCCCCGATGATCTTCACGCAGATGTAGGTGAGCATGGCCATGTGGGCGGCGATGCCGATCCCGTAGAGGACCTCGATCGTCCAGCTGTCCCCGAAGTACTTCAGGCCGGAGACCCACTTCGCGCTCCAGAGCCAAACGAACACCCAGTGGAAGACCTCGATCGCCTGCCACACCAGGAATTCGCGCCACTTCGGCCTCGCCAGCACGTAGAGCGGGATCAGCCACATGACGAACTGCGGCGAGTAGACCTTGCCCAGCAGCAGGAAGGCGGCAACGATCAGGAAGGCCAGCTGGGCCATGCGCGGGCGGCGCGTGGCGGTCAGTCCCAGCCAGGCGATGCCCAGGCAGGCCAGGCCGAAGAGACCGTTGGAGATCAGCGACATCGTCGACCCGTCCATGCCCGTCCACACGAACGCCAGCCACATCGAGGAGTTGCCCGCCGGCCTGTCGCCGGAGAAGGTGTAGAAGCGGCTCCACTCGTCGAACGCGGTAAGCATGAACGGCACGTTGATCGCGAGCCAGGCCGCGGCGCCGGAGGCCAGCGACACCCAGAAATGGCGCATGCGCCCGGAGCGCAGGCAGAGCACCAGGATCGCCCCGAAGAGGAAGAACGGGTAGAGCTTCGCCGCGGCGCCCAGGCCCAGCAGCACGCCGGCCAGCACGATGTGCTTGCGGGAGAACGCGAGAAGGCCCAGCATCGCGAGCATCACGGCCCACAAGTCCCAATTCAGCTGGCTGGTCAGGATGATGCCCGGGGCCAGGGCCACCATTATCGCATCGCGGCTGCGGTGGCGTGCCGCGTAGGCCACGGCCACCACGACGACGCCCCAGCAGATGAAGGACAGTGCGGAGTTCAGGTCGAAGTAGGCGAGCTGGCGCTCGGGCGAGAAGCCGATGCCCGGGATCACCATGGCGGTGAGCCCGGCGATGATCGCCAGCAGCACCGGGTACTCGAGCGCCTGCTCGGCCGGCAGGCCCGTGTAGTACGGGAAGAGCTTGTCGGCCATGCCGCGGGTGCCGAAGAGCTGGGTGAAGTCGGAGTAGCACATGTGCAGGTGCTGCTCGGCGTCGGGCCATCCGTTGACCCGGCACCACTGCTTGGTCGCCACGGCGATGGCCGCGCCGAGCGCGGTCAGCAGCAGCAGCCCGATGATCACCGGACGGGTGGCCTCCCGGGCGTTGAACAGGTTCTTGACCGGTTGCATCACGATCCGGTTGCCTCGTTTCTTCTGGATTCTTGTCGTTTGGACGTCTGCCGCGCGGAGCCACGTCGCCTGGACGCGAACAGCGCGGAAATCTTGGGGCGCCACGGGGTTTCGCTGCGCGGGCGGCGCGGGTCCGCGCCGAACATGCCGGCGGTCTTCGGGTCGATGAAGACGATGTACGCCATGTAGGCCAGCCCGACGATGGCGGCGAGGATGCGCACCCATGTCAGGGAGATCCACTGGCCCACGGAGAGCTGGTCCACCACGCCGGCGAGCACCAGGAACAGGCACAGCACGTACAGGGCACGCTCCAGGTGCACCCGGTGCCGCCGCATCCCCAGGGAGAAGAACGGGATCAGCCACAGCAGGTACCAAGGCTGGATGATCGGGGCCAGCACCACGGCGATGCCCAGCGCGTAGCCGGAATACAGCAGCGGCTCACCGGCCGGCTTCCGGATCGCCAGCCGGAACACCACCACCAGCGAGAGCAGCGTGAAGAGCGTGAAGACGGCCCCGGCGATGGCGCGCAGGTCCCCGCCGAAGAGCGAGCCGATCCACCCGACGAACATGCCCAGCAGGCCAACGGGTGCGTACGGGAACGCGGCCCCGCCGGCGTTGGCCATCGCCGCGATCCAGCCGAACCACAGGCCGGAGGCCCAACCCAGCAGCGTCATCACTGCCGCGGCAATTCCCCCCGTGAACAGCCACACGCGCACCTTCGCGCCGAAACCGGCATCGCGGGGCAGCATGGCCAGCCCCAGGAACGGCAGCACCAGCACCACGATCGGCTTGATCGCCACCGCGAGGGCTGCAACGAGCACCCCGGCCACGCGCTTCTTGCGGTACACCAGCAGGAAGCCCAGCAGCACGCCGCCGACCATGAGCCCGTCGTTGTGCACCCCGCCGACCATGTTCAGCAGGAACAGGGGGTTCGCCACAGAGATCCACAGGGCCCAGGCCCCGTCCGCCCCGGTGAACGCTGCGAGCCGCGGGATCGCGTACATGCACAGCAGCACGCCCGCCACAGCGACAAGCCGCATCATGGCCACCCCGTATTCGGGCACCCCGCCGGAGACGTAGTAGGTGAAGCGGGCATACATCAGGAACAGCGGGCCGTAGGGCGAGGAGGACTCGGCCCACAGCGAGTCCGCTCCCTGGGCAAACCACCCCGGCAGCTGGGACACCCAGTCCTCGTAGGGCGAGCGGCCGGCATGCATGAGCCGGCCCTGGCCCAGGTAGGAGTACACGTCCTGCGAGAGGATCGGGAAGGAGAAGAGCAGCGGCACCGACCAGGTCCAGATGGCCCGGCGCAGCGCCTTGAGCGGGTTCGCGTCGTCGGCCTCGGTACGCTGGCGCAGGCGCAGCCACGCCCTGAAGAGCAGCATCGAGCCGAGGGCCAGCAGCAGCGTGCAGGCGATGACACCGAGGGTTTCCACGCGCAGCGGCAGCAGGAACTTCGAGCGGGACAGGACCGATTCCTGCGAGCTCGGGATCCAGCCGACGCCCCAGGAACCGACCATGACCATCACGGAGGCGAGCAGCCCCTGGGCGATGGCCACGTCCGGGTGGTTTTCCCCGCCGCCGGTCAGCCGGCGCAGCACCGGCACCCGCGAGCTGCGTTCGCGCGCGGTTTCCAGGGCACGGGTGGTCGCCACGAAGCGCCGCGCGGTGCCTGGCGGCGGTCCCGCGGCGGGTTGCGCTCCGAGCTGCGGAGGGTCGACGGGGCTTACGATCGGGGCACCCCGTGTTCCCCCGCGTTCCCGGCGGGATCCACTCCCGCCGGGCCCTCGTCCAAGGGGGCTGCGCCAGATGCGGCGGTGCCAAGCGTGTCGGTGCCAGGCGTGTCGGTGCCGGCACTGCCGGTGGCCGTGTCCCCGGATGAGAGGGAAGCCGCGCCCGCGGATCCGGTTTCCGCGGCGGCGGCGCCTCCCGGGACCACCGGGGCGCCGGCGGCCGCGACCTGCGTCCTGCCCGGGTGCCTGCCGCCGAAGCGCACAGGAACCAGCGACCTGAACAGCACCCTGGTCCGCGGGTCGAGGAAGCCCAGGTAGAACATCGCGGCCCAGGAAATGCCCGTGGACAGGTGCTTGACCCAGGGGTCAAGGCCCCCCAGGAACTGCCAGACGAAAATCTGGTCGGCGGCGCCGAAGGCGATGAAGAACGCGGTGGTGAAGTACACCCAGAGCATCTGCCAGTCGTCGCGGATGCCGGTGACGGCGAAGAACGGAAGCAGCCAGAGGATGTACCACGGCTGGATGATCGGCGAGAGGATGACCAGCGCGGAGAACGCCAGGGCCATGCGCTGGATCAGGTGCGTCGACTTGCCCTTGAAGATCAGCAGGAAGACGAGTCCCACGGAGGCCAGCCGGCCGATGAGCTTGAGCAGCGGCAGGATCCAGTCGACGGGCAGCCCGATGGTCGAGAGCGCCCCGGAGAGCAGTGCGTTGAGCGCCCCCAGCGGGGCGAACATCACGGCACCGGTTCCGGTTTCGAGCATGACCGAGAGCCAGCCGAAGCCGTAGCCGTTGGCCCAGCCGATCAGCGCCATGATGCCCAGCACCAGGGAAGCGGTGTAGAACCAGTAGCGGATGATCCGTGCCCAGCCGGCCCCCGGGCCCGCCCACAGCATGCCGATGAAGGGCAGCAGCACCAGGGTGATCGGCTTGATGCCGATGGACCCTGCCACCAGCACCACGCCCAGCACCCCGCGCCGCGTCGCGGCGTAGTAGGTGCCGGCCAGCGCCAGGCCCACCATGAACGAGTCGTTGTGCGCGCTGGCCACGAAGCTGATCAGGAACAGCGGGTTCGCCACGGAGATCCAGGCGGCCTTCGCGCCGGAAACCTTGTGCAGGGCGGCGATCTTCGGCACGTAGACCAGGCACAGGATGACCCCGGCGAACGCCACCAGGCGGAAGAGGAAGACGGAGAGGTCGGGGCTCGTGCCCACCAGGCGGTTCACCCAGTACTCCACGTTCAGGTACAGCGGACCGTAGGGTGTCTCGGACTCGGCCCAGGTGATGTCGGTGCCCAGCTGGAACCAGTTGTTCAGCGTGGAGATGCCATCGACGTAGGGGTCCTGGCCGGCGGCCACCAGGCGGCCCTGGCCGATGTACGCAAAGACGTCGCGGCTGAAGATCGGCAGCGCGAAGAGCATCGGGACGCTCCAGGCCCAGACGGCCTTGCGCACCGTGGACAGCGACCCCTCGGGCCAGCCGGAGAGCTGCTGGCCCATGCGCAGCCAGGCGCGAAAGAGCACCCAGCAGCCCAGGGTCATCACCACGGTGCTGGCAATCACGCCGGACTCCTCGGTCCGGATGGCGATCAGCAGCGGGTTGCGGTTCATCGGGGACGCACTGGCCAGCCAGCCGACACCCAGGGACCCGAGCATGATCATGACGGATCCGACGACGCCCTGGATCAGCGGGGAAAGGTGGATCCCGCGCGGGGCCTGCTGCCTGCCTGCGGGCTGTGGGGAAGGAACGCCGCCTGTATCCGCGGGGTGCTTCGACTCCATGTGGCCCCTCTCCTTGGTATCCGCCGTGGTACGCCGTGGACAGTCCGGGGCGCCCGGCGCAGGGCGCGCAGGATCGCACCGTCCTGCGAAAAATCAAATCCGATCCTAGCACCGCAACCCCCGAAATCCCCGGAGGCAAACGGCGGTTGCGCCACAGCTCACATCCGCATCGCACGCGCCGCGCACCGCCTCCGGGCATCGGCCTGCCCCTTCACACAGACTTGGCACCTAAACTGGGAGTTGCCGCACAGGTCACGGCGCGCTTCCCGGCGAGGTGCGCACCCCCGGACGCGGCAACCGGCAAGCACCACGGGCGGCCACCATGTACAGCGCCGCCCGTAAAGGACCAGCAAGACAGCAGAAACGGGGACCCCTTCCATGGGCCGACGAGCCAAGGCTCCAGCTTCACCCACCACCCGCAACCACGGCATGCTCGGGTGGGGCGCCTTCCTGGCGGTGCTGCTCGGCTTCTCCGCACCCCGCCTGGGGATGTCCGCAAATGCGGGAATCGCGCTGGCCGGCACCTGCCTCGTGGTGTTCTTCCTCGTCTGGTACCTCGGCTCCGCAGGCACCAAGCGCCCCTGATCCCGGGCGGGGCGCCATCGTGCACCCCACCTTTTCCCGCACTTAGGTCGCAACGCACCTTGGTGAAGCATCCCCGCTGAAGCGTGCTCCTCCCCCCGGATGCCGTCGCACTTTCCGGGCCGCCCTCCGGCCGCGCAGGGCCACGGCCAGGACCGGCTGCGCTTCCCAGGGCCGCGACTCCCCCGCGTACCCATGCGCAGCCGTGCCGAAACCAGCCCATCGGGTACATTTGGCCTGTGCCTATTTCAGCTGAAAAAATTGTATGGATCGACTGCGAGATGACGGGCCTGAGCCTGGAACACGACGCACTGATTGAAGTTGCGGTCCTGGTGACCGACGCGGAACTGAACGTCCTGGGCGACGGGGTCTCGGTGGTGATCAAGCCTTCCGACGCCGCCATGGCGCAGATGAACGACTTCGTGCGCAACATGCACGTCACCAGCGGCCTGATCGAGGAACTCGACGCCGGCCTCTCCATGGAGGAGGCCACCGCCATCGTCATGGACTACATCCGCTCCCACGCCCCCGAGGCCAACAAGGCACTGCTCGCCGGCAACTCCGTCGGAACCGACAAGACCTTCCTCGTGCGAGACATGCCAGAGGTCATCGAGCACCTGCACTACCGCATCCTCGATGTCTCGACCATCAAGGAGTTGGCCCGCCGCTGGTACCCGCGCGCCTTCTTCCAGGCACCGCCGAAGACCGGCAACCACCGCGCCCTCGGCGACATCCGGGATTCCATCGACGAACTCAAGTACTACCGCGCCGCCGTCATGGTCCCCGCGCCCGGTCCCGACTCGGCCGAGGCGAAGGCCATCGCCGAGCGCATCATTGCCGAAAAACAGGCTGATTAGGACCTGTGGCGCAGAACACACCAAAAAGGGGGCAATCCGAGTTGGCACTGCACCCCAAAGTGTGTGTAAGATAGTTCTCGTTGCCAAGCGGTTCGGACGAAAGAACGAAGCGCAGAGCAACTAGCCTCACGGCGAACTTGGTGGGTATAGCTCAGTTGGCAGAGCGTCTGGTTGTGGTCCAGAAGGTCGCGGGTTCAATCCCCGTTACTCACCCCAATGAAGCCGCTCCGGATTTATCCGGAGCGGCTTTTCCCGTACCCGGGCGGAGCACGAATGGTGCGGCCCGCGTACGGAACCAACGAAAATTGAATGTGGACGGGATCCCGGCCCACGGCAGAGAGGGTAGTCACAGATGAAACGCGCACTCTTCGAAGAAGACCACGAGCACTTCCGCGAACTCGCCACGGAGTTCAACGCCCGTGAACTCGCCCCGCACTACGCCGACTGGGATGCCGCCCACCAGATGCCGCGCAGCATGTGGACCGCCGCCGGCGAGGCCGGCCTGCTGGGTCTGGCCATTCCCGAGGAATTCGGCGGCATGGGGATCGACGACTACCGCTTCCGCACCGTGATGGACGAGGAATTCGTCGCAGCCGGCCACCTGGGCGTCGCACTGGCCTTCCACCTCCACGACGACCTGGTGCTTCCCTACCTCCTTAACTACGGATCGGCCGAGCTCAAGGCCAAGTGGCTGCCCGGCATGGCCGACGGCTCGATCGTCACCTCGTGCGCCCTGACCGAGCCCGGCTGCGGATCGGACCTGCGCGGGGTGCGCACCAAGGCGGTGCGCGACGGCGACGACTGGCTGCTCACCGGCCAGAAGACCTTCATCGGCAACGGTGTCACCGGCGACGCCTCGGTGGTGCTGGCCCGCACGGACGGAGGCACCGGGCGCGGCAACGCGGATTCGTTCTCGCTGTTCATGGTGCGCAAGACCGAGGGCTACACCGCGGGAAACCAGCTGGACAAGATGGGCGTCAAGGCCTCCGACACCGCCGAGCTATTCTTCGACGAGGTCCGCGTGCCCGGGTCCGACCTGGTCGGCGAACTCGGCGCCGGCCTGCGCTACGTGAAGGAGCAGCTGCCGCAGGCGCGCCTGGGCATCGCCGTTGCGGCCTCCGCAGTTGCCCGCGCCTCCTACACCCAGGCCCTGCAGTACGCCACGGACCGCCACGCGTTCGGCGGGAACCTGCTGCAGTTCCAGAACACCCGCTTCGTTCTGGCCGACCTGCTGACCGAGGTCGAGGTCACCGAGGGGTACGTCGACCGCGCGGTGCTCGCGTTCAACGACGGCGAACTCGATGAGGTCCAGGCCGCGCAGGTAAAATTGTGGGCATCCGAACGGGCCCAGTCGATCAGCGACAGGGCCCTGCAGGTACACGGCGGCTACGGCTACATCCTCGAATACCCGATCGCGCAGTCGTTCCTTGCCGCCCGCCTGCTGACGATCTTCGGCGGCACCAGCGAGATCATGCGCGAGAGCATCGGTTCCTCGCTGGGCACCGCGTCCTAGCCGGCGCCCGTCCCACGGACCCGCGACCCGGGTCCGCCACGCACCATCCCGGCCGCACCACCTCCCGGCCGGCACACCACCACAAGGAGCAAGTCTTGAGCATCCGCCCAGTCACCATCTACGGCGAACCCGTGCTGCACACCCGCGCGCAGGAAGTCACCGAGTTCGACGACGAGTTGCGCACACTGATCGTCGACATGTACGAGACGATGGACGCCGCAAACGCCGTCGGCCTTGCCGCCCCGCAGGTGGGTGTCGGGCTGCGCCTCTTCACCTACGAGTACGAGCACGAGGACGACGCTCCGACCCGCGGCGTCGTCGTGAACCCGCGACTGACCCTCTCCAAGGTCTCCCAGGCCAACCCGGACCCGGACGACGACGTCGAGGGCTGCCTGTCGGCCCCGGCGCTGAACTTCCCGCTCAAGCGCGCCGAGTTCGCCCGCGTCGAGGGTTTCGACGGCGACGGCAACCCGGTGTCCTTCGACGCCACCGGCTGGTTCGCGCGCATCATGCAGCACGAGTACGACCACCTGGACGGCTACCTCTACGTCGACAAGCTCAACGAGAAGTGGGCCAAGCGCTGGAAGAAGGCCAAGAAGTCCCTCGAATGGGGTGTGCCGGGGCTCACCTGGCTGCCGGGCACCGACGAGGACCCGTTCGGCCACTAGAACCCGACGGTTCCCTCCGCCGGTTTCCGCCCGCCGGGTCCGCGCACTGCCGGAACCGGTCCGGGGACAGGCAAGACCCCTCCGCGCTTGTGCACAGAACCAGGAATCCCGATCCGATGACCGTCACCCACGGCCCAGAAACGGCAGCCGCAATCCTCGACCTGTGCGCCATCCCGGACATCGACCGGCAAGCTTGCACCCGGATGTTGGGCACCCCGGCCGACCGCGGGACACAGCTGGCCCTGGAAACCCTCGACGCCCGGTGGGGCAATGCGGAGGCACCCGCGCTCAAGCAACTCGACGGCGTCGTGGAGCGCCAGTGGATCGAGGCCATCCTGCGCTTCGCCCCGGTGGCGGCCGAACGGCTCGAACGCACCGGCGTCTCCCCCGCGGTCATCGAGGCGACGCTCGCCGACATCGGCAAGCAGATGGAGCTGCACCGCAGGACGCACGGGGACTTCGGGCTGGAGACCTGGTGGTGGCTGCTGCTGCACCTGGCCGGGGTGCTCTTCCGGATCGGGCGACTGCAGCACCAACTGCACCGCGAAACGCCCGGCGGCCCGTGGTCCATCACCCTGCACATCCCCGAGGGCGGGCCGCTGGACCCGGCCTCGGTGGACGAGTCCCTGGCGTTGGCCGCTGCGTTTTTTGCACGGCACTTCCCGGACGCCCGGATAGACCACGCCTCCTGCGACTCCTGGCTGCTTGACCCCTACCTGTCCGCGTCCCTGCCGGCCTCGAACATCGCCAGGTTCGCGGCGCGCTTCTCCAACGTGGAGCCCCGCGACCAGCCCCACGACGCGCTGTACTTCACCTTCCACGTCCCCAAGGGCACCGACCCCCGGCTATTGCCGCGCGATTCCTCGCTGCAGCGCCTGGTGGCAGGTCGCATCGAAGCCGGCGGCACCTGGCAGGTCGCCAAGGGCGTGTGCCCCTGGCCCGGCGCCTGAACGGACCGCGGACCGGCGGGGGCACTCAGGGGCCGAGCGACCCTATGAGGAAGATGTCCGAATCACCCTCGCCCAGGCATGGGGCCAGTGCGCGCTTGCGTTCGTCGTCAAGCACCGCCAGTCCCCCGCCGAAGGAGACTTCTTCGCCAACCAGGTACCTGTGCCCCTCGATGTCGATGCCGGGCCGGCCCCCGGCCAGCAGCTGGGCCGTCGCGGGGAACGCCGGGACGGCCAGGCCCTTGTCGGTGGCCACGCCCAGGCAGTTCCCGCGCCCGATCCCCAGCCTCCCGGTCAACAGCGCCTTCGCCGACGACCCGCCCAGCGGGGCATCGGATCGAATGACCCGGGGGTCGCTCCCCGAGAGTGCCAGCTCCACGGAATTCAGGCTGCCCGTCCCCGCCTCGGCCGACGGGTCGCTTTCCGTGCCCGGGACCTGTCCCGCTCCAGGGCCTGCGGCGCAGGAAGCCAGCAGCAAACCCATGCACAGGGCCGACGCCGCGGCAAGGCACGTGCGCACCCGGAGGCGTCGTGGAACAGTCGTCATGCCCCAACCCTATCCGGCGGCGCCGGCCCCGGGGGCCCGAAACACGAAAGCGGGCCGCGCCCATCGAATCTAATCGAAGGACGCGGCCCGCTCGCTGCGCTGCGTGGACCTAGACGCTCAGGGCCTGGGTCGAGGCGATGGCGGGAACCGCCACCGGGTGGGTGCCGGCCATCGTTTCGATGACGCGGACCACCTGGCAGGAGTAGCCGAACTCGTTGTCGTACCAGACGTAGACAACGGCGTTCTTGCCGGTGGCGATGGTGGCCAGGCCGTCGACGATGCCGGCGCGGCGCGAGCCGACGAAGTCGGTGGAGACGACCTCGGGCGAATCGATGTAGTCGATCTGCTTGTGCAGCTCGGCACCCAGCGAGGCCTCGCGCAGGTAGTTGTTCAGCTCGTCCTTGTCCGTCGCCGTTTCCAGGTTCAGGTTCAGGATCGCCATGGAGACATCCGGGGTGGGGACGCGGATGGCGTTGCCGGTCAGCTTGCCCTCGAGTTCCGGAAGGGCCTTGGCCACTGCCTTGGCGGCACCGGTCTCGGTGATGACCATGTTCAGCGCTGCCGAACGGCCGCGGCGCTCGCCCTTGTGGAAGTTGTCGATCAGGTTCTGGTCGTTGGTGAACGAGTGGACCGTCTCGACGTGGCCGTGCACGACGCCGAAGCGGTCGTTGAGCGCCTTGAGCACCGGGGTGATGGCGTTCGTGGTGCAGGATGCGGCGGTGAGGATCTTGTCCTCGGCCGTGATGTCCGTGTGGTTGATGCCGTGGACGATGTTCTTCAGGTTGCCCTTGCCCGGTGCGGTGAGCAGGACGCGGGAAACGCCCTTGGCCTGAAGGTGCTGGGACAGGCCTGCCTCGTCGCGCCAGCGGCCGGTGTTGTCCACCACGATGGCGTTGTCGATGCCGAATTCGGTGTAGTCCACGGTGGCCGGGTCGTTCGAGTAGATGACCTGGATCAGGGTGCCGTTGGCGAGGATGGTGTTGTTTTCCTCGTCGACGGTGATCGAACCGTCGAACGGGCCGTGGACCGAGTCGCGGCGCAGCAGCGAGGCGCGCTTGACGATGTCGTCGTCCGATCCCTTGCGCACGACGATGGCGCGCAGGCGCAGGCCGTAGCCGCCGCGTTCGATGAGGATGCGGGCCAGCAGGCGGCCGATGCGGCCGAAGCCGTAGAGCACGACGTCGGTCGGTTCGGCGTCGGTGGCGCCGGCCTGGCCGACCTTCTCGCCGAGTTCCTCGGTGAGGAAGGCGACGAGGTCGGTGGAGCCGGATTCGGCGAACTTCTTGTTCATGCGGCCGAGGTCGATGGACACGGCGCCGACGTTCAGGGAGTCGATGGCCTGCAGCAGGGGCATCGTCGCCTCGATGGAGAGCTCTTCGCCCTCGATGCGGCGGACCACGCGGTGTGCCTTGAGGATGTTGATGGCCGACTGGTTGATCAGCTTGCGGCCGTAGATCGAGGTCACCACGTTGTTGTTGCGGTACAAGCGACCGATCAACGGGATCATGGCCTCGGCGAGCTCTTCGCGCCCGCTCCATTCCTGTAGGGCTGCGACGGACTGCTGGGTCACTGAAAATCCTTCCGATTCAGCCGGCTGGCGATCCTCTAGCCGGTTGCTACCGTAAAAGCACCTTTGCAGAAACGGTTGTGTGGGGTGTCAGGATCTTTCCCCGTGGGCGGTAGCCCGGTATCCATTCTAATCGGTGTGCGTCGCGCTGGGCGTAACCTTCCGGTGAGGTCGATCACAGGGCCCGCCGCCCGGGGGTTCGGGCACCGTGACACCACGGAACGCCGGGCGGCCCGTGCACGCATCCGGACGACAGGTACGCCGGGAGGGACCGGTGCAAGTGGTAGGTCTGGTGCAGATCCGCGGCGCGGGACATCCGTGGGGCACTCCCGTCCGAGGGGTGCTGCTGAGGTGGTCAAGGCCGGTTCGGGTACTAGGTGTCGGGACCGTCTTCGGGCGCGTCGGCGGGCCTGGTTTCCGGAGCCGCCGCGGACGCCTGTGGATCCCGCGGGTGGAAACCGGCGAGGGGGTCGCGGTCCTGGCCCTGGGCCGACTCGATCACCCGGCGCTTCTGCTCGTCCCGCTCGATGCGTGCGGCGGTCGAGGAAGGGCTGTAGACGTCGTTCAGGGCATCGAAAATGCCCGAGGAGGCGCTGCCGCCGGCAGGTTTGCGCGGGAACGTGAATTTCGACGCGGCCCAGAGCAGGAGCACGCACATCACCGGGACGCCGACGAGCCAGAGCAACCATTCCATGGCCCGAGTCTAGCGGCGCGCGGTCGATGGCGACCGGATTGCGGCCTTGATTTGGGGTTTTGATTGGACGGGATGGCCTGTACGCCGGGTTTTGTGCCGCGGCCGGTTACCCGAATCGCGGTGACGATCATCTATCTAGGAGCGCCGTTGCCGACACCCTCAAGCAGTCCACCCGGCTACATTGGGCGAACAACCCAGTAGCCTGTCTGACCTTGCTCCGAGTGGGGTTTACCTAGCCGCCCCAGTCACCTGGGGCGCTGGTGGTCTCTTACACCACCGTTTCACCCTTACCCGCACGAATGCGGGCGGTCTGTTCTCTGTGGCACTGGCCTGCGGGTTTCCCCGAGTGGGCGTTACCCACCACCCTGTTCTGTGGAGCCCGGACGTTCCTCGGGCCACTTGCGTGGCACGCGATCGTCCAGCCATCCCGTCCAGCGTCCAAGTCTAGTCCCTTTCGGGGCGTCCCGGGGACCGCCGTCCCGTCGGCGCGTTCCGAGGTGCGGCGTCCCGGTTCACGAAGCCGGGAATGGGCGGCCGGACGACTAGGATCGATGGGTGCTGATCTTGCTTCCGCCCTCCGAGGGCAAAAAACCCGCGTCAAGCGGCGAACCGTTCGACGCCGATGCCCTGCAGTTCCCCGAACTGAACACCCACCGCCACCACCTGCTGGATGCACTGGCCGAGGTCTCCCGCGGCGCTGACGCCCTGGAGGTGCTTGGCGTGGGAAAGTCGCTGGTTCAGGAGGTCACCCGCAACATCGAGCTGCACCGCGAGCCGGCGGCCGCGGCGCACGCCGTATACACCGGGGTGCTTTTCGAGGCGCTGGGCTACGACCGCCTGGATGCGCAGCAGCAGCGCCTGGCGGACAGCAGCATCCTGGTGATCTCCGCGCTGTGGGGCGCCGTCGGCTTCGCCGACCGGATCCCCGCCTACCGCCTGTCGATGTCGGTCAAGCTGCCGGAGATCGGGAAGCTGGCGAGCTGGTGGAAGCCGAAGCTGTCCCCGGTGCTCGACGAGCGGGCCGCCGGCGAACTGGTGGTCGACTGCCGCTCCAGCACCTACGCCGCGGCGTGGGTGCCCGCGCCCGGGCAAACGGTCGGCGTCTCCGTGTTCCAGCTGCGCGGCGGCGTGCGCAAGGTGGTTTCCCACTTTGCCAAACACACGCGCGGCGAACTGGCCGCGCACCTGCTGACCCGCGGGGCCGGGGTTTCCACGCCCGAGGAGCTGCTCGCTGCGGCCCGGGAACGCTGGGAGGCCGAACTCGTACCGGGAACCGCGCGCAAGGCGCACCAGCTGAACATCATCCTGCCCGAGGACCACGCGTTCCGGGCCGTCGGCTAGGAAACCTGCAGGCCACCGGCAGGTGCCGGGGAACGGGAAAGCGGCCGGTTCCGCGCCGCGCCTTCCCCGACCCACGGGCCGGTCGGGCCGGGCGGGGCTAGGCGTCGGCGACCAGCTCGAACTCGAAGCCGTCGGGGTCTTCCAGGTAGGCGGCGTAGTGCTGCGGGCCGCCGGCGAACGGATGTGCTTCGGCAAACAACAGGGTGAATCCACGCTCCACGGCCTGGGCGGCCAGTGCGTCGACCGCCTGCCGGGTTCCCGCGACGAAGGCCAGGTGGTTCAGCCCGGGGGCACGGCGCTGGTGGGCAACGGGCAGGACGTCGGGCCCCGATTCGAGCACGATGTAGTCGTGCGCGCCCATGTAGCTGGTGCCGCAGCCCCAGTCCTCCCCCGGCAGGTAGCCGAGTTCTCCCAGCAGCCAGCCGACGGTGTTGCGCGACGCCGCGATGTCGCGGACCCAGAGTTCGGTGTGGTGCAGGCGGCCCGTGCCGGTTGCCGGAGGACCACCCGGGCCTGCGGATGCAGGGGCTGGCACGGATGCGGGACCGGGTGCGTGGCCGGACGGGTCGGGGTGGCTCACGCTCCCCATTCGCCGCTGCGGACCAGGATGGCTCCGGAGTCGGGGCAGAAGACTACCTCGTCGGGCGCGGCCGCCTTGATCTCCGCCAGGTCTCCCGGGGCCAGGGCCATGCCGCTGGCCTCAGAGGTGCCGTGGAAGAGCCGTGCCGCACCGATGCCGGAGCGGGTGCGGATGCGTTCGTAGATGGTGTAGAGGCCCTCGTCGAAGGTGGCCGCCAGTTCCTTGCGCGTGGCCTCCACGCCGGAGAGTTCCTCCTGGAGCGCGGCGACCGCGGCATCGCGGCGGGCGGTGTGCGCGTCGAGTTCCGCGGACCGCTGGGCGTTCAGTGCCAACGCGGCGTCGTGTTCCGCCTGGATCTCCTCCAGCTCCCCCATGATCTCCAGCTCGGCGTCCTCGAGGTCGCCGCGGCGCTTGGTCAGGGACTCGACCTCGTGGGACAGTGCCATCATGTCGCTGGCGGAGCCGGCGTTGGCGTCGATCCGCTTCTGGTCCTTGTTGATGTGCGCCGTGACCTTTTCGACGGCGGCCTCCGACTCCTTCAGCGCGGCCTGCTGCGTGGCTAGGCGTGCGTGAACCTCTGCCAGCGTGTCGCCGGATTCGGAGAGCGCGGCACGGGCGGCGTCGACCTCGGCGTCGTTGGATGCGGCGGCGATGGTGCGCTTGAGCTTCGTGGTTTCCGAATCGAGCCGGGCCAGGTCCAGAAGTCGAAGTTGTTCCGCCGGTGCTGCCTTTGCCATGGTGTCCTCCGCAATACGCTCGGTGCGCCGGTGCTGCGCACGAGGCGATCGGTGATCGCTTAGCCACAACACTAGTGCTCCGCGGTGCGACGCGGGGTGCCCGGCACGCCGGTGTCGGCGCAGGTGGCGCTGGCGGTTTGCCAAGCAGCGGGGAAGAACTCAAGCGGCGGCGGGGTCCGGGTGGAAGACCCAGTTCCGCACCGGCCGCCGCAGCGGGTCCCGCGAGGCTGGCTGCACGACGTACGGGATCCCGCGGTGGAACTCGATGGCGAAATGGCCTGCATGGTGGGCTGTATGGCAGCCGACGCACAGCAGCACGCCGTTGTTCACGCGTGTCCGGCCGCCCTCCGACCAAGGGTCCACGTGGTGGGCCTCGGTCCGGTTGACCGCCATGGAGCATCCGGGGTTGATGCAGCCACGGTCCCGGGCGGCGATCGCCCGTTTCTGGCCCTTGGTGAAGAACCTTCGCTTCCGGCCCAGGTCCAGGGGCTGGCTGTTGCCTCCCATGACCAGCGGGAGGATGCCGGCGTTGCAGGCCAGCCGGCGCGCTGTGGCCGCGGCGAGGTAGTCGCCGTGCCCAGTGAGGGCGGGCGCCTCGGTGGCCCCGGTCAGTGAGTCGTAGTCGACAACGACCAGCATCTCCAC
Organism: Paeniglutamicibacter selenitireducens; assembly: GCF_051550675.1. Taxonomy (NCBI): domain Bacteria; kingdom Bacillati; phylum Actinomycetota; class Actinomycetes; order Micrococcales; family Micrococcaceae; genus Paeniglutamicibacter; species Paeniglutamicibacter selenitireducens. The sequence continues at coordinate 156,824 of NZ_JBPULF010000008.1, forward strand.
GCGGGAACCCATGGGCAGTTGGGGGTCCCCGGCCCGTGCGGGATTGGTGCCGGTGCGCAGGGCGTCGAGCACTGCCTGCAGCAGCCGACGGGCCCGGACCCTGGCGTTGGCTTCGGCCGGCGACTCGCCCGGCAGCGGATCACGGTCGGAGACTGCGGCCGGCCGGCCCACGTCGGAGAAGCCCTCGATCGGGCGTTGGTCCGGCGGGAGCCCGGGGTCCACGGCCCACTCGGGGATCGGACGGGGTTCCCGGCCCACCGCGGGCCCGCTCCCGGCCGCCGCATGGGGCGTGCCTGTGCCGGCTCGGCAGGCATCGCCCGAGGCGGTGCGCGGGTTGTTCAGGTCGTCCGCCAGGGTGGTCAACAGTTCGTTGCCCTCCGCATCGCAGGTCAATTCCCAGAGGTAGCCGGTAGGCTTCCTGCCGCGGAAGCGCAGCCCGAGATACGGGCGGATGGCGTCCTCGTCTCGTTCGATGGCGCTCTCGTCGAGCCTGACGTTGGCTTCCCGGAGCATCCGGCCGACAGTTCCTGCGTCGTGCTCGGCGACAGCCTGCGCGGCAACGGCCTCAAGCTGGGCTGCGGACGCGGCAGGGTTCGGCTGGGCGGACAGGGCCGGGGCCATAGCACCGAGCTTGCTCGCCGTGTTCGCGACGAGTCGCGGGTCCGCGGAGGCATCCTCGAGGACCTTCCCGAGCCTGGGATATTCGGGTTCCACGGGTCGGCCGTCGGGTCCCCGGTGCGGCAGGAGTTTCGCGTAGCTTTCCACACGGTGTTTGGCCTGGAAGTGGGTCAGCTTCAGCATGGTTTTGAGAAGGTCGGCGGGGTCGCGGTGCAGCAGCTTCCTCCCCGCCGGAACGGTCTTGTCTGCGGGCAGGTCCACGGTGCCGGCGGCGAACGCCTCGGCATGATCGAGCAGGGCGTGCAACTCGGCCAGCGGCTCCTCGGCGCAGGTGTGCGCGTCGGCCTCCAGACATGCACCCGCAGCCAGGAGCTGGGCGTAGCCCGCCACCCGGTAGGAACGCTCGGCCAGGTGGGCAAAGGCGGCCGCCCGTACCGGGGACCCCCGGGTGCCTCGAGCGGCTCCCGCCGCCGCCCGCTCCAACACGGGGCCAAGCACGGCCAGGATGCGCAGGTCATCCACGGGATTGGTTCCGTCACCGGCATCCAAGGCGCTGCGGATGGCGGCGAGAACCGCTGAGACCGTCTGGTGTGCCTGCGCTTGTGCACCGGCTTCCGCTGTCGTTGTGGACATGGCAACCACTATGTGCCCGGCGGGGCGCAGCCGGCGCCGGCGCCCGCGGAATTGTGGACAACTTCGGCATCGGCCATCGAAGTCCCGCCGCAGCACCGTGCCTGGGCGTTACGGCGTGAGGATGAAGTCCCAGGGGTCGGAATTGATGTTCGAGACCTCGGCCTCCACCGCGTGGCCCAGGTCGTGCAGCACGTTGACCAGGGCGTCGGCCGCCGAGGGCAGCCACAGCCATTCGCTGGCGAAGTGCGAGACGTCGATCAGGTAGGGCTTGCCGTTCAGCGAGGCCTCTCGGGCCTCCGAGGCGGGGTGGTGGCGCAAGTCGGCGGTGACGTAGACGTCGGCTTCGGCAGCGCGCACGGCGTCGAACAGCGAATCGCCGGCGCCTCCGCAGACGGCGACCTTCCGGACGATGCCGGCGCGCTCCCCGGCCACGCGCACGCCCCCGGCGACCGAGGGCAGGGCGGAGAAGACGCGGCTGGCGAAGTCCTGGAGCTGCATCGGTTCGGGCAGCATGCCGACGCGGCCGATGCCCTCCTCCGGCAGTCCGTCGCTGGAGGGAGCCAGCGGCTTGGTGTCGGTGACCCCCAGCAGGTCGGCGAGCACGTCGGAGACGCCGCCCAGCGCCGAGTCGGCGTTGGTGTGCGCCGTGACAAGGGCGCAGCCGGATTCAATCAGCAGGTGGACGGCCTCGCCCTTGAAGCCCGTCGCGGCAACCGAGTTCACCGACTTCAGCAGCAGCGGGTGGTGGGTGACCAGGAGGTCGGTGCCGCGTGAGACGGCGTCGGCAATCACCTCGAGGGTGGGGTCCACGGCGAACATGATCCGCCGCACGGGGCGTTCCGGGCGCCCGACGACGGGCCCCACGGCGTCCCAGGATTCGGCAAGCGACGAGGGCCAGAGTTCCTCGATGGCCAGCATCACCTCGCCCAAGGTGGGGGTGGTCAGCACAGGCACCGGCGCAAGCTCCTGGTCGTCGACCGGGCCGTCGGCGACATCGGCGGCAGGGGTTTCGGCGGTCCCCCCGCCGTCCGGACCTGCGGCCTGCGTGGCTGCACCTGCAAGCGCGGCAGCCCCCGGCAGCGTCGTGACGTTGCCCGGCACGGCGGTCGCGGTTCCGGGGTCGGGTGCGGGCACAACTGCCGGCTCGACCCCTTCGGAGTCCGCCGGGTCGGAGACGATGCGCATGCCGTGTGGCTGTCCCTTGTTGCTTTGCATGCTTCTACCGTATCTGGATCGGCGCACCTTTGGCGCATGGCAGGGGCCGTCCCGGGCACGCATCCGGGAATGAAACGGCGCACCCAGTGCTTGAATAACCATGTGAACGATTTTTCAATATCCGGCATACCGGTCCGCTTCCCGCCGACCAGCGACGGCGGCGACGGGGCGCAGTTGCACACCTTTGTCCTAGCAGGCGGCTGTTTTTGGTGCCTGGACGCGGTGTACCAGCGGACGCGCGGTGTGCGGTCGGTGATTTCCGGCTACACCGGCGGGTCCGACCCGGCACCCACCTACAGGTCGGTCTGCTCGGGAATCACGGGACACGCGGAAGCCGTCGCCGTAACATTCGACCCGGCAGTGGTGCCCGCGGACGTCATTCTTGACATGTTCTTCACCACGCACGACCCCACCACACTGAACCGGCAGGGGTACGATGTCGGGACGCAGTACCGCTCGGCGATGTTCCCGCTGGATGCCGCGCAGGAGGAGCTCTTCCGCGAATCCGTGCGGAAGTTCGCCGGACTTTACCCCGACCCCATCGTGACCTCGTTCGAGGAGCCGGCGGACTTCTTCGTCGCCGAGGGAATCCACCAGGACTACTACAACAGGTTCCCCTCGGAGGGCTACTGCCGCGTCATTATCGACCCGAAGCTCGCAAAAGCCAGGAAATATTACGCCGCGTGGCTCGAAGAACCCGCAGAACCGCGTGGCTGACTAGGCTTGTAGACAACCACTTGACCACGGTTCAACCCTGCGGGACCGCTTGCATGTAAGGACACATCCACCATGGCTAAGGAAACATCAACCATGTCGAAGATCTACAACGACGTCACCGAAATCGTCGGCCGCACACCGTTGGTGCGCCTGAACCGCCTGGCCGAGGGCCTGCCGGGAAACATCGCCGTGAAGCTCGAGTTCTACAACCCGGCGAACTCCGTCAAGGACCGCATCGGCGTGGCCATCGTGAACGCCGCGGAGGCCTCGGGTGCGCTGAAGCCCGGCGGAACCATCGTCGAGGGCACCTCCGGCAACACCGGCATTGCCCTGGCCATGGTCGGCGCGGCACGTGGCTACCGCGTTGTCCTGACCATGCCGGAGACCATGAGCACCGAGCGCCGCGTCATGCTGCGCGCCTTCGGCGCCGAGATCGTGCTGACCCCGGGTTCCGAGGGCATGCGCGGCGCCGTCGAGAAGGCCAAGGAAATCGTTGCGACCACCGACAACGCCATCTGGGCCCAGCAGTTCGCCAACTCCGCAAACCCGAACATCCACGAGGCAACCACCGGCCCGGAGATCTGGGAGGACACCGACGGCGAGATCGACTTCCTCGTGGCGGGCATCGGCACCGGCGGCACCATCACCGGCGCCGGCCGCTTCCTGAAGTCGCAGAAGCCTGGCCTGAAGGTCATCGCCGTGGAACCGAAGGACTCGGCGATCCTCAACGGCGGCAAGCCGGGCCCGCACAAGATCCAGGGCCTGGGCGCGAACTTCATTCCCGAGGTGCTCGACACCGAGCTCTACGACGAGGTGCTTGACGCCGCGATTGACGACTCCGTCTCCGTGGCCCGCGCGCTCGGTGTGCAGGAAGGCATCCTCGGCGGCATCTCCGGCGGCGCAGCCGTCTGGGGTGCCCTGCAGGTCGCAGCACGCCCGGAGAACGAGGGCAAGCTGATCGTCGCGGTGATCCCCGACTTCGGTGAGCGCTACATCTCCACCCTGCTCTTCGACGACATCCGCGGCTAGTCCCCGGCATCGTTTTCCGGCCGCCGCGCGGAGGGCAGGGCATTGCCATGCTTCCGCGCGGCGGCCACCACCCGAACAAAGGCCACGTAGTGAGTTTCTTTTCCCGATTGCGCGAGGACCTGGTCAGCGCCAGTGCCCACGATCCCGCCGCCCGCGGCAATGCCGAGAACTTCCTCGCGTATTCCGGGCTGCATGCGATCTGGATCCACCGGCTGACGCACCGGCTCTGGCAGAATCCCTCGCTGCGCCTGCCTGCCCGCCTGCTTTCCCAGGCCGGCAGGTTCCTCACCGGGATCGAAATCCACCCCGGCGCCACGATCGGCCGGCGCTTCTTCATCGACCACGGCATGGGCGTCGTCATCGGCGAGACGGCGGAGATCGGCGACGACGTCATGATCTACCACGGGGTCACGCTCGGGGGGCGGTCGCTGGCCAAGGTCAAGCGCCACCCGACCATCGGCGACCGCGTGGTCATCGGCGCCGGCGCCAAGGTGCTGGGCCCCATCACGATCGGTGCAGACTCGGCCATCGGCGCCAACGCCGTGGTGGTCAAGGACGCACCGGAGGGCTCGATCCTCACGGGCATCCCGGCGAAGAACCGCCCGCGCACCGAGGAGGAGCGCAAGCCGGCCGTGGATCCGGCGGAGTACATCGACCCGGCCATGTGGATCTGACGGGCCGGGATTTCCCGCAGTAAACGACGCGGCGCCGAAACCGTTCCCGAGTGGGGCCGGATTCGGCGCCGTTCGTGGTTTCCGGTTCCGGCGCTGCCGTCCAGGGTTTGGGCGCGATCCCCGCGTGCCGGATCATGCCAGTCGACGCGCAGCTGCGCGGCAAGACCAGGCCCTGGCTTCAATCGCCGTCGCGCAAACACCGGGGTCATTGGGAAGGCGCTGCGAATTCCCGGCAGCCCGGAAGCGCCATTCAGGCACCGTCCGGGTACTTGGCCAGCAGGTATTCCCGCAACCCGGGGATGGCAAATCGGATGTTGCCCCGGCCCGCCGGTTCGGCGAGGCCCGCAGCGATCAGCCGCGACCGGTAGTTTCCTGAAGTATTGCGCTTGTCCCCCATGCGGGCCCCCACCTCGGCAATGGACGACGGTCCGTCGTCGACGGCCATCGCCAGCAGGAAGTCCACGTCCTTGTTGGAGGCCTCGGAGAGCGCCGCCTCGATGACCACGCGGGTGTTCCGCCGCCTGGCCACGCGCGTCGCCTTCTCCACGTCGGCCACCCCGATGGTACCGGAGCCCACCTCGGCCAGCTGCCAGAGGTGATAGCCGACGAGCTGGATCAGGAACGGGTAGCCGTCTGTCGCTTCCGCCGCCTGCCTGGCCAACGCGGGAGAGAGTTCGAAGCCCGCGGCATTGAAGGTCTCAAGGTAGGACTCCTTCACCTCGCCGACGGCCGCCGCATGCAGGTCGATCCGGTCAGCCCGGCGCAGGAAGGTGGCGACCCCCTCGTTGAGCAGATCGGAAACGGCTGCCGGCAGACCGGCAAACACCAGGGCCACCGGCAATCCGTCGCGGATGAAGTGCTGGACGCTGGCGGCCAGCTGGGCCAGCTCGTTGCGGTCGGCCGCATGGATCTCATCCACCGTGATCAGCAGGCCGGTCTGCCGGGCATCCAGGTGGCCCAGCAATTCCTCGCCCAGTTGGCGCCACCCAAGCTGCTGCTCGGGAGGCAGGCTCGTGGTGACGCTGAAACCGCCGGCGGAAATCCCGGTGATCCGGCGCCTGGCAGGCCCGTCGCCGAGCTCGTCTGCAGCATGCTCCATGGCGGTACCCAGCCTGCCGAGGAAGCCGTCGGTCGCGGTCTCCGAGATGACGACCCACCCCTTGGCGCGCGCCATGTCCTCTGCGACTCCGAGCATCACGGTCTTGCCGATGCCACGGGCCCCTGTGACGATCGAGAGGAGTCCTGGCGCCCCGGACCGGATATCGAGGCCGTACTCGAATTCATCGAGCACCCCCGTGCGGCCGATGATGTCCGGTGGTGTCGCCCCGGCGGTCGGGCGGAATGGGTTGACCATGTGCGTCTCCGGTGAATTCTCGTGTCATCTGTGAACAGTTGTGTAATCAGTGTAATTGAGTGTACGCACGATCCAGGCCGAACCTGCCGACCCACGGCAACATGCCTAAGGACATACACGAGGGGCCATGGCCAGGACACGGCCCCGGGCGGCAAGCCACTCCCCCGGCCCTTGTTCGCCGCCAATCGCCGAGACCCGGCCGGCGGGAAACGGAGCGCCTGCGACGGAGCAGCTGGCAGCCGGCGCTTGGGTTCATATAGCCGCCGCGGCGCGGGGTGTACAACCGTCGCAACGCCGAACCGGGCAGACTGCCTCGCCGGATTGGGCAACCCGACTCGGCGGGGCCGATCCAAGGAAACCCCGCAGCCAACCAGGCCCGTATGGAATTCAGGCATGCACTTGCCGAATCGATTCGACCTGGCGACCCCCTGGAAGCGAGTCCAGTATTCTGGCTCACTAGTGAGCTGCTCCCCCGCACCCCGAACACCCGGAAAATCGCATGCCCACAAGGCATGATATGGACTAGTTACACTGTTTGCGTCATTTTGGAATCTGTCTGGTTTCCAGAGTTTATGGGCCATAAATGGAACCCTGAGCCGGATAAATGGTCCCTAAATGGAACCTCCGGTAGAGACGCGGGGAGAAAACTAAAGCCCACACACTCTTATGGGCATGCATACGTTTGAAGGGCTCCAGGCCACCCCCACATCAACACCATCCGTCGCCCCTGTCGAGAGCGTCCACCGACCCTTGGGCGACAAGATCTACTCACGAGCCCAAGCAGCAGAAGCTCTGGGGATTAAACCGTCAACCCTAGCAAACCTTGCTTTGGCAGGTGGAGGCCCGAAGTTCACGCGCGTCGGCCGTATGACGATCTACTTGCGAGCGGACATCGAGGCGTACGCCGAGCAGACCATCGCCAAGGTGGCTGCATAGTGGCCCGCCCCAAGCTGAAGGCAGAAGAGAACGGCAGCATCGCCTCCTGGCAGTTGTCAACGGGACAGTGGGTGGCAAGCGCGTATTACAGGACTCTTGGTGGTGAGATGCGCCGCGTGAAGCGGACGAGATCGACCAAGGGCACAGCGATCAAAGCTGTCAAAGACAAACTGCAGCAGTTGCGCGCCGCCGGAGGCACCTCAGGAACCAACGTGGATGCGACGCTCGAACAAACCCTCGCCGCCTGGCTTGCCTCGATCGAGGTCGAAGCTCCTGAGATCAATGCTTCCGGTGAGGCACTCATCCGCCAGAGCAAGGGAATGACCGTCCAGACCTTCAGGCAGCATGTTCGCCACGCCGACTTCATCCTAAAGGGGTTGGGTGGCGTGGAAACGGCGGCCCTGACCACCGGGCAATGCGAAGCCTTCTTGCACGGCCTGGTGGACCGGAAAAACGAGAAGGGCTACTCGACCGCACGACTGGCCAAGGTAACCCTGAGCCAGGTGATGAACTACGCGGTGAGAATGGGCATCAGGCGGGAAAATCCGGTCGACAAGGTGGCCCCGCTGCCGAAGAAGGTGACGGTGCCGATGGCGCCAGGCCCGGAGTTGATCGACGACATGCGTATCTGGATCAGGGCGTACACGGAATCTGACGGTCGCTACGGCCCCAAACCCAATCGGAGAGTCTCGGATGTCTTCGAGCTGCTCCTGGCCACCGGCGCCCGCATCGGGGAGGTCATGGCACTTCGCTGGCAGGACGTCGATCTGCCAGTCGGGACTGTCACGATTTGCGGAACGCTTGTGGAACGCGGCGCACTTTACCGGCAACCCATGCCAAAATCGGAGCGGTCGAACCGCACCCTCCGGCTTACTCCTTGGGCCCTGGAATTGCTGCAGGAACTGCATACGATCCGTGACAAGGGCTCCGTATCCGGCGGGGTCTTCGTCACCAGGTCCGGACGTTTTGCCTCCATGAGCGGGGTGCGCCGCTCCATCCGTGGCGCCTTGGCTTGGAGCGACGCCGAAGGGACTGCCGGGGTAAACCCCCATGCGTTCAGGAAGGCTGTGGCCACAATCCTGGCCGAAGGGCTTGGAGAGAATGCGGCCATGCAACAGCTGGGTCATTCGTCCCCGGACGTGACTCGAAAATCCTACATACAGCGACCCGACGTGGTTCCCAACTACACGCATCTACTCGAGAGGCTCGCGCCTCGAGGTCGTGGAGAGAATTCGTAGTATTACCCACTCTTTGTATTCGTACGCAGGCATCTGGGGGCGCCACGTATTAGGGAACGCAAAGGGCTGGCTTTTGGGGATGCCAGCCCTTTGCACGCCTGCTGTTCTCGCACTGGGCGGCGATTGCTACGCTCATAGTGTGAAGAGACGTTTCCTGCCGACGGCCAATGCGGTCGCCGAAGCCGTGCGTATAGGCCGCATGGAAAAAGGCTGGACCCAGGCGCAGCTTGCCGTCAAGACGAAAGTCACGCGTCGGTTCATTCTTGAACTCGAAGAGGGCCATCTGGGGACTGACTTCAGGAAGCTTCTCGAAATCTTGAGGGCATTGGACATCCATGCCGTAGAACTTCCGTCGATCGCATCAAACGTCCGTCTGGAAGACATCGATCTGGATGAGGAGTTAGAACGGTTCAGCTAAGCCGAAGGGCAAATGAAAAGAACCCTTCCCGCCGACTCTATGTCCTTTCGCTATGTGAACATCCATTCGCCCCATGGCTTCACGGCCATGCTATCCATTCAACATCCACCGGACCCGCTCGCGTGAATTCTCGTAAGGATCCAGTAAGAAGACCCCCGGCCGGTCGCCATAAATAGCCCGAACGATTCGGGGAGGGTGGCGGTATCGTGAATCCAAGACACATAGGAGTCCATCGCCCTGTCAGAAGCACAGGAGGGCCTGAGCCCGCAGCATTTGCGTTCATAGGGGGCCGCTGAGCGGATGTTCTGCTTGGCCGAAGAAAAGTTCGTCATGCTCACCGCCAGCGAAGCGGACTTGTTGCTCGCGGCCTGAAACGCCCCGGAGTTGCGCGAATACAACCAACCCTGCGGTGTACCCGCGGCGGCCAGCGACAGACTCCATGGGTACACCCGAAGAGGTGGCGTTCGCTAAGAAGTGCAGCGACATCCTCTGCCGTTAGCAAGGGCTTAGCGTCACCACCGGCCTGCCCGTGAAGGCCTACCCGTTCTACGAACCGTTTCCCGGGAAGGTCATGAAACCTGATGCCGGTGTACAGGCTTCGCCGGTAAAGTCTCAGACATCGCGTCTGACCTGACCGAACAACAATATTGAGCGAAAGAAGGACCTCTCGTGACCGATGGTTTTGAGACAGACTACTACGTCGGCCAGCCGGCCAAGGGCGATGCGTCAGTGGGCGCAGCCATCAGTGACCCAAACCTTGTTGCTGTCTCCGAGTCGGATGTACTTGCGGCGGCCGCGAGTGCTTCGCGGCTCAAAGAACGCCGGCTTGGGTTCCGGGTCGCGAAATCGGGAAAGCAGGTGGTGGGCTTTGCTGGCTTTGGGCCGTTCACCAACAGGGAGGGTAAGACCTTCCTCCACGGTTCAACAGCTTTGCTGGCACGGCTTGTTGTCGAAGAAGCGCACCGTTCGCAGGGGCTCGGTGTCAGGCTTATTCAGGCCGCCGAAGAGGCTGCCAAGACCCTAGGGTTTGGACTGATGGTTTCGGGCATGACGGATGCCGGTGCCGCAGCTGCGAGGAAGGCCGGGTGGACCGTCCTGGATAAAACGGAACGGCTGACCTGGCTCGAGCCGGAAACACCCGAGGAAGTCGCTTTCCTTCCCGCTGGCACAAACCTCAATGCCCTGCAGAAAGTCGCCGGGATGCGTCATCTGCACACCGACTCAGCGGGGGATTACCCGAATCTCGCCTATAAGGAACTCGTCCCCCCAGGCGTGCTCAAGATCGTCGTCTACCGCTCGGACGGCTCTCCCGAATATTTGGGCGATCCCTTCGCAGAAGCGGCTTTGGCTGGATCAATGGGTCTTTCGGATTTGCCATTCTCCGGATTCGCTCGCTTCCTCCCTGATATTTTCCGGCAAGGAGGCTATGAACGAACGCTTGAGCTTTGCACGGACTGGGTCAGCTTGAACCAGGAGCAGGCCAAGTGGATTGCCGGGCTTTTCGACGTCGACCTGGATCTATTTGCGAAAAAGCTGGCCGATGACATGGAGTACGCCGCGAAGCGCTAGCCGGGGCGCCGCAATGGGACACCTAGAGGCGGCGGGGAGAAGCATCGACCCGCCGCACTCTATATAGGTAAGAGGCTCACATCCCCGTGAGCCTGACGATTCTGAAAGGTCACCGCCGTGTCCACCAACCCCACGCTCAAAAGTCTCCGCAAGTTTGAGCGTAGCCCCCTTGAGAACGCCGCAGAAGCAGTCACCGTCAAGGACATTGCCGAGAAGACCCTCCTCTGCTTCGGCCTCGTTATTATCGGCTTCGCCATCGGTCGGAACGTCCTGCTCCTGGGCCTGATTGGCTTCGTGGTTTCACTCGTCCTGGGCTTGGTCATCGGCTTCACCCGATCCACAAACCGCCGGATGATCACCACCTACGCCTTCGCCGAAGGCCTGATCCTGGGCGCGATCTCCGATGTCTTGAACACCGCTTACCCAGGCGTCGCCGTTCAGGCAGTCGTTGCGACCCTCTGCGTTGCACTGACCGTTCACGTCCTGCACGCGAACGACAAGATCCGCACCACGAAGCGCTCCAACGCCATTTTCACGACCGTACTCATCGCCTACGCTCTGTTCTCGCTGGCCAACGTCTTCCTCATGGTGCTTGGCCTGACCGAAGGCATGTTTGGCCTGCGCAACGGATGGCTCGGCGTGGTAGCCGGCCTCTAACTCAGCTTTTACTGGCGTCTGGTTTCCTTTACAGAGAACTGCAGGTTGCTAGCTTGGCACCTCGGTATATCGTCGAAGACTCAACCGCTTAGCTCCTTGTGGGCCTAACCAATCTCATAGCAGGCATGATCTGTTTCAATAATGGGTCACCCAATTTCAGAATTGGGCGGCCTGTCTCAAGATTGACTTGGCCAGTATCCAAATACGGATGCCTATATAGAAATTAGAGACGTCGTCGCATTGCACTTTCCAGCGTAGAGAAAGTCCCCCTCCCCGCTCCTGCGCACACATTGTGTCAGTTTCGGTTCAACCCAAACCGCCTGGTGAGTAGCGCGTCCTTGTAGTGTTTCTCCGCGTCATCGATGTCCGATGGAGCGGCTCCGGGGCTGAAGACCCGAAGGATGCTGAATTGGAAGTGCTGGCGATGGGTCATGTCGAGGCTGTCCAGTTCGCGCATGGCGACGTTGCCTCCGTGGCCAGTCTTCGCATAGTAACTCCAACGGCCGAGGAGCCGCTCCGCACCATCCGCCTTGCCCACGTAGAGCCGCCCGGTGCTCGTGTCGGCGATCAAATAGATGCCCTGGACGTTCCGCAGCAATTCCCGCCAGAGGCCATAGCGCGAATCCCCGATGACGTCCTCCAGCTCGCTGAAGGTCAGCAAAAGGTTGTCGAAGCCGGGGAATGGCTTCGGATTCGCGTCGGCGATTTCTGTGACCAAACATTTGGCGGCTACTTCAGCTCGTCTGGCCCAGTTGATAGCCCCCGCTCCCCAGTCGATGACCAGCCTATTGCGGAATGAAGCAAGGTGATTCGAAGGCGTCAGATTGTAGGACCGATGGGTGTCGGTCCGCTCTTCGAGAGCCTCCCCGTGGTTCTCATAGGCGCCAAGGAACCTGCATCGGGAGCCACCTGATGCGATGAAAATCAGCCAGATGCGGGGCGGCTTCTTGGGGAATTTGACGGGCTTGAGCAGCTGTTCGCGCGTATATGCCAGGATCTTCTCCGGCGTCAGGTCGGCAGGCCCGGCCAATCCACTGTCCTTGTAGGTGTGCCGAATGACCAGAACCTCGGAAGGGTCGATACCTGAAGCTGCGAGGAGGTCCCCGAAGGTCAGTTTTCCTTCCAGATGTACGGACGGGATCTCTGAGGCCGGCGCCATCAGCTCGGTGCTCTTAGTCGCCAACGTTGAACGCCCACCGTTCAACTTCGTCGAATCCAATCTTTCGTTCGGGTGTTGAGAGCTCGCGCGCCCAGCTGGCCATGACCTCGTTGGCCGCAGAGTACGTGCCGTACCCGTAGCGGGAACCGTACTTCGGGGTGAGCGGCTCGGCGGTGTAGCGGCTCAGGGTTTTCAGGACGCGCTCGTCCACGATCAGGCAGGGGTGCTCTGGATTGCCGGCGCCCGCGGCGTAGAGGAACTTCGTGAAGAAGTTCGGACCCAAGTATTTCACGAGCGGGTTGAACGGCTGCAGGGTGCGGAACGCTGCTTCCGGTTCGGTGCGCGAGAGGGTGGCAGCGCGGCGTAGCGCGGTGCCAATGCCGTGGACATCCGCCTCGACGGAGGTGATGCGCTGGGTGGTGTTGCGGTGACGGTTCCCGCTGCCCCAGGCCAGAGCGCGCCAGAGCAGGGCGTACGCGGCTTCGTTGGTGTCGTCCTCGAGGGCGGCGTCGGCCATGGCGAACATGGAACCGCGGGTGATGCGCCCCTTGTCGGTGGCCCCGTCGAGACCGCGGACCGGTGCACCGGGAAGGTGCCCGATGCGGATATTCCAGTAGAGCAGGTTCAGGTCGAAGCCGTGCTCGTCGATGGCCTGGGCGCGTGGGGTGGCTTTTGGGTACGCGCGCAGGTCATCCGGTGCTTCAGGGGTTGCGAGTGTCGTCATGGCTTCCAGATTAGTGGCCGCCGACACCCGGTTAGTTACAAGTACAGATCAGAAGGCCCCTATAGCTAAGCTGCACGGTTATAGCTGTCTCTGTATTCGTCCCAGATTTGGGAGCCGTCACCGCTATGCGAATTTGTCAGCGTTCTGTCATCTTCGCCGCGTGGTTGCCTCGTTCTCCTCGTCCTGGGGCCAGGAAACCGAGCTCCAAACCGTGTCACTCGCGTGCGAAACGGATACTTAGCCTGGCATACTTTCATTCCACTGTTGGGGTTCATCCCATAGTTTGCAAAGGCAGATCGACCGCCGTCGCCCACCCTGTATTGTAATTGCATCATTTACGATACAGGTTGGGCTTCGGCGCACTTTCGGATCACCAACAAGCAGATTTTCGGTTGGTTTGCACGGCCGATCGTCGGCAAAATAGCAAATGCTAAGGAACGCAAACATTCTTGTCCCAGACTAGTTCTGTGCTCGAGGAGGAAGATTTGACGCCCCCCGCTCAGGTAGGCGCATAGATCGAACATAGGCGCAGGGGCAAAGATCTGCCCCAGAGCCCGGGCGCCCGGGCAAACGAGCGCCCGCGCAGAGCTGGCCATGGTGATACGCGTCGGCGCAGTAGGCGGATCACCCCGCCGTGGGCGCTAGCTTCCCAGGCGGTGCTGTGGGGTTACCCAGTCCTGCTTCCAGTTCAGCGGCTCCGACAGGGCCGCGACACGCGAGAATTCGTTCAGGTACTGCTGGGCCACGTCCGCGTCGTGGATTTCCACCGCGTTTTCGAACGAGTTTCCCCCGTTCTTGGACAGGTTGAACGACCCGGTCCAGACCGCGGACGGAACGAATTCGCAGTCATCATTGAGCGTTACACGAACCAGGAACTTGTGGTGCATCCGGGGCATGGTGGCCCGCTTCTGCGAGTTGTGGTTGCCGACGCACGTCACCGGATCAACCGTCGGGTCATTCGCGTAGGACATCATCCCGTACGGGTATGGAAACATGTAGCGGGCGAAGCCGTTGGACAGGGCACCGTAGTTGCTCCGGAGCATCTGCTTCCAGGAGTTGTTCTGGTCTTGGTCGGGGCGCAGGAAATCTTCCTTCTGAACAACGATCGCTGTTTGGACTCTGGCAAGTGCCTCGAGGATGGGGGTGGATGTGAGCCACGCAACGCAGCCAACGATTGCTTCGGAGCCTCGGATGAAGTCGACGACGGGGTCGGTGAGGTCACCGAAATGGGTCGTGATGTTCCCGATCTGGGTGGACCGGATCCGTTCGCCGTTCCATTTCCCTTCCTCCAGTTTCGGGTGGGCTGTATGCAGGTCACGGTCCGCGCCGATTGGCGTGAATGTTTCCTGATGGATGAGCCACTCGTCGACTTCGCGGTCTCGTCGTTCCAGCCAGTTTTCAGTCATGCCATCCCCCAAATAGGTCTTTGCTCAGTAGGAGGCTGATTCTGTCACACTTCGGGTGGAGCGGTGGCGACGGGAAACCACCCGGTATACGGGGCGGTCACCTGCCAGAACCGGGCCAGTGCCTCCGCGAGTCGCGCGTGCATGATCTCGCTGGTCCCATGGGGAACGCTGAAGTCTTCAAAGATGCCGTCGCTCAGGCGGGCCCGGACGTTGACTTTCTCCTGGGTCAGGCGTGCCACGGCGTCACGGATGGTCAGCGAGGGCTCCCGGTAAGACTCGCCGGTGATGGGCCATATGGCGTCGAGGGAAATCATTTCGGCAACCAGGACTCCGTTGAGGTGCCGGATCTGGATGTCGGGCAGTTCCGCGCCCCACGAGACGGTGGAGATGTACATGCTCAGGGCCAGTTGTGCCTGATCGTCTGCGAACGGTTCTTCAGGGTTGTTTTTGGCGCCTTCGAAAACACTTCCTTCCGGGAAGACGGCCACGCCCTGACCGTCGAAAGCTTCCACCTCAGCGACGACAACACGGACGTCTTGCAGATCGGCTGGGTTTCCCAGGACGTCGAGGACGAATGCTACTTGCTGGACTTCAACCTCATCACCGACAAGGGCAGGATTCTGGGACCGTACGGCGGTCCAGAAGACCTGCAAACCTCCGACATGTCCCAGGTGGCCTCCAAGGACACGTGGGACGAGCAGGAGCCCCTTATGGCCCTGGGCTGGCTCAAGGAGCGCCACCGGGTGAAGGTCGCATTATCCCGAGCAGCGCAGCGCATTTCATAATCTCAATTCCATAGAGAATGCTTACAATCAGAAGAAGTTTGGAGAGGCCATGGCCGACCCGGACGCCTCGCGCTCAAACTCAATCCGCTAGCTTGAACCCAAGCACAAATTCTCGAGAAAATGCATTTCATGAAGTATCGATGCAATTATTTCCGACGAGCCGAAGAGTGGGCGTGAGGGCGCATATACGACGGCGTCCCGGGCGGAGCCAGCGCAGTCGATGACAGGCGGCCGCCTGACGTGCGGTTGCTCACACCCGTCACCGTTGCATCGTGGCGCTCGGGATTCGGCCGCACGGCGGGTCGTACCCGGCAGTGGGCGATGTGCCGCGTCGAGGCACGGATGAGCCGATGCCCAACGCCCGAGAAATTCCTCCAACCTGGGAACTCGGATCGAATTCCCAGGTTGAGCGGGTGACTTGTGGCCCAATTGACGCTTGCGTCTGGGCCAGCATAATTTCGCGCCAGCACTGGGATGCAAACCCCTTCGAAGGGTGCTGGCCCAGCTGGACCTTTCAGAAACATATACCTACATAGAGCTGGTAATACTAATAGATGGAACCGGGAGCGGAACATATATATGTCCTTGCGTACTGTATATACCTCCCTGCTGGGCCAGTAGGGCCATATATATATATATATTTAAGTGAACTGTTAACTTAAGTAGTAGTAATAGGCCCTTATTTCCGGGGTTTTCATCCAATGATCGATATTTCTCAATCACTGGCCCAGTTGCGTCATTTTCCTGGGCCAGCGGTGGTCTTTCTGGGCCAGGGCACCCCCAGCCACTTTTGCGGCACCGATTTCAGGGTCTCCCGGGGCGCCACGGCCCCTCTGGAGCCCGAGGGCGGCCTTCTGGGGGCCGGAACGTAGGGAGAGCCCTCAGATTTGCTGCAAGGCACCCTTGAGGGGCACCAGGAGCCCCGCAGCGCACTTCCCGGGGAGTACTTGTCGCCCCAGGGCGCCCCTGCCCCTTCGCGAACCAAGGCAGCACCCCCAGTGACGCCTGCATCGATCCGCGCGCCGATCACCAGTGGCATTCCCGACAGGCCGGGCTCGCACCGCAACGGAACCCCCACTTCGAAGGGCCTTCGAGCACACAACCGCGGCAACTTTCGATCCCCTAAATGACGCAGATACCCGTCCGACAATTTCACAAAGAATACCAATCATAGATTCAAGTAAAACGAATTCTTGAACACCAAAAAACACGCCAGAAACATGTCCGCGAACCCCGCCCCAGCATGTGCTACAGGCCCCCTCAGGCTCCGGGCACGGACCCACCATAAGGCGCGCGATATCGAAACGTCCATCATGTTCAGCTTCATGCAGCGCCCGCCGGTCAGGAGGTTGGCCTTGGCGAAGAAAATCCAGATGGCGCGCGCTTCACAACAAGGTCATCCCTGAACTCCTGAAACAGCGTCCAAAGAACTGAAGGTAAGTCTGTGAGGTCCAAGCCCGGCCGCCTCCCCAGAAGGCCTGAATCCCCGAGCCCATCGCACGCTGCTATGTCCCAACAAGAAGGAAATCCCAGGACCATCGCACCCATTCATGGTGCTGGACGGGGACGACAAGCTCTTGGGCAACCTCGGCCCGTGTGACCACCGTTTCCGACTCGCTCCTGGAAGGAATGACAAACCTGGAGCGATAAGTCATCGGAAAGTAGGGTTGGCTCCCTAAAGGCCTGGCGGCGGAAATTGCTGCCAAGCCTTTTGCCGTGGCGACGGAGACTGAGAAAGCGACTGAGCAGGAGACAACCTGAGCTGGATTTTGGCATGTCAATTTCCGTCCGGTTCGACATAACATGGGTGCACCAGTCGTGGCCGACAACGCCACACTCGCATACATGGAGGGGGAACCATGGAGAAAAAGACGTATGGGTGCGTCGCATTGGGGTTTGTTGCGTTGGCCACGCTGACATCATGCGCATCCGGGGGCGAATCGCCAGCACCAGCACCAGCAACCGTCACGGTCACGGCGACCGCGGCACCGGCACCGGCACCGGCTACCGTGCCGACACCCACACCGACGCCAAAGGAGGCAGAGGAGGCGGAGCAAGCGACTCCCAGCGATTCACTGATCGCCGAAGTCGGAACCGCCCTGGTGAACCACGGCATTGGCTTGACTGTCAACGAAGCGAAAATCGTCAAAACTATCCCGATCAACCACACCACCTACGACCCAGAATCGTCATACGCGATCTTCACCGATGAGAAACCGGGCTCAGGCGGCAAATACCTGCAGGTGCGCACCTCCATTGAAAACACCGGATCCTCTTCACTGGACCTCACGTGCAGTTGGCCCATCGAAATCTTCGCCCTCGATACAAGATCCCGCCAATACGACCCGATCGAGGAGCTCTACAATCTCAAGGGCAATCCGGGGTGTAGCTCCAATCTGCAACCGGGCTTCAAGGACAAGATGACATACGCATTCCTCGTGCCGAAAGACGCCGAGCTTGCCGGTTTGATTTTCCGGGACACCAGCGTGGGTGACGTTGACTTTTCCATCGTCCGATTCGATCCGACCCTCAAGTAAGATCCCAGGACAATGTCCGTCCTCCCCTTCGTAGGGAGACGTGACATTATCCTTAAGGCTGTTTGTGTACGGCTCCGACTAGGTGGTTCGGCTCCGTTTCGGGGTCGGGCCACCTTTCGTCTTGGCACTCTGTTGGGGATTCGCATTGTGGACCGGCTTCCGCAAAATTCGAACGATCGACCGCGGCGGCCGCTTCGACTTACCGAACACCTCGGCGGGCAGCGGTGACCAGTCGAACGGGTAGTTGAGCGAGGCCACCGGCGTTGCCAAGGCACCGGCAATCACCCATAGCGACCGGATGATGCTGATGCCCACCCCAACGATGGCTAGGTTGGTTGCCGGGTCGGAATTGTCCGTCCGCAAGCGAATGCCTGGCTCGAGTCCCTTGACCTTGATGAGCTCCATATAGGAGATCGAGGGGCCATTGATGATCGGGGTCGCGGCCGCCCATTCCTCAAGGGTCAACGATTCCCGTGGTGCCACACCAGTGAGCAGCGAATACTCGATGTCTGCCCGCGGGGCCACGGCTGCCCCGTGCTTGAGTTGGTTGTTCCCCTGGGCGCCACCGAAATGGTCATCGGAATAGAACCGTGCAAAATGCTGCAGCCACTCGACGAGGAACCGGTAGTGGCGGTCCATCTCGTCGGGGTCCGCGGGTTCATCGGCGGGCTGGAGCTGTGGTGGGAAGATCGTGGCCTTGACGGTGTCCAGGACTTCGTCGCGCAGGAGTTCCTTGATCGGCTGCCGGAGCTGGTCTGCCGAGCGCATGTTCAGCAGCGCCTGCATGGGGCTGGCGCCGACCTTCCGGCTTTTCGCAGCCACGTACAGCCGCAATGTGGTCTCGATGACGTGCTGCATCAGAGCGTATGACTCGATCGCGGCCATCGTCGTGGGATCCAGCGTGTTTCCCGGAGGGTTCTCCAGGTCGAATTTCTTGTCGATCAGGGAGGCATACTGGCTGAACAGGCTTCCGGGGTCCTCGTCGTACCATTCGCGCACATCCTGTTTGGCGGTGTCTGCGGTCTTGATGATCTCCCAGAGCCGACGCTCGAAATACTCGGCGGGGCTGACCCGAAAATAGTGATCGCTCAGCTCTTTCTCCAGGGCCGCCGCGTCGTCCTCCTCGACCGGCGTCAGGGGGAGCGCGGTGCCAATAGTGTAGGGCTGGTTCGGTTCCATACAGCCAACCTACCGTTTCCGCCCCACGGCATGGCCGAGCACCTCCTCCCAGCACCGGGCAGAGAAGCTCTAGTCCGTGGGCTTTCAGAAGTCGAAGCGCCGAGAAGCGGTCACTGTGCCGGCCGCGTTCTGGGCTCAACACAGCGCTCAGACGCTCTCGCACGACCATCATGAGAGCACTTGCGGCTCACTCGCCGGGCGGTTCCAAGTTAGTTGTCCTTTTTCCAAGATAGTTGGCCAAATTCCAATCAACATGGCCATTTTGCAAAAACATGGCCACACCTGTCGCCAACCAAGATGTTGAGAACCCTTGTCAGCTCACGTATGCGAATGCGAAGTGGACTGGCACACCGTGATTCCTGGCCGCCGCCGACCCATTCCTGGGAAAACTGGCCAACTAGTTTGGAAAACTCCGGCGCCGATGTCGATCCGGTGGCCGAACTGAACGGGGGCAAGAGCCCCTCCTCCCGGCCGCAGGAAGAGGGGCTCGATGCCGGGGGTATCGGATGAAAATGCGCGGGGAGGCGAACACCATGCGGACCGTGTCTTTGAGCCGCGCCGAGTTCAGCACGGCGTCTCCGATTCCGACGTGCGCCGGAGCGTTCTTCCGGGCGTCCCCCGTCATCAGATGCGCGGCGATCGACAACCGGTCGTCCTCGGGCAGGACGTGCCCGTAGATGAACATGGTGATCCGGTCGACCGCCTTGAGGGCAGTCATTTTCGGATCCAACCCGAACACTTCACGCCACGGCTTGAAGGTGGCGTAATTGAGCGGCTGGTTGGCAATCTGTTCGGTTAAGTTCCAGGTGTTCAGCATAATGTTCGGCGTCATCAAGTGGGAGGCCACGTGCGGGGACCCGTTGGGGGTGCGCCACTCCTGGAACTTCTGGCCGCACTTGGACATCCAGCTGGCCTGCGGGGCTAACACTTGGGTGTAGCCGCTCACCCAGTTCCCCTGCAGGTTGATGTCGGTGATCGTGGCCGTGCGGAGCATGGTGGCTACGACCTCGGCCGGCCGTCTCCACTTGGCAACTTTCGTCAGATCGGTTTGCTTCCCCAATATCTTGGACATGCGATCCTTTCCACCAAGGTCCATCAGACCGACAGATCATTTTGAATTCACTCAGATGAGTTGCGATAAAGTTGAAGAAAATCTAGGAGGACTGAGTCGTGGGACGACAGGTTCAAGCTTTGGAGCGGTTGGTGACCATTAGCGCCGAAACCCAAGCTAATCGCTTCGATGCATTACTCACGCTTCAAGAACAAAACGGCGGGCCGCTGACGTTTCAGGATGCAGTCGGTTTGATGGCCAAGCGCGACGTGGTTCTCTCTAGATCAACGTGGCACAAACTTCGAGACCCCAAGTACCTGATCAAGAACTTCAACGTGCTGGCCGCTTTCGCAGATGTGTTCGGCGTGGACGGTGAGTACCTCATCAATGAGGATGCAGTAGTCCCCGAGGCAATCGCTTCCCAGCTTCAAACGCTGGCTGCTGTGCGCACTGCTTCGGTCATGAAGTTTGCCGCTCGCAGGTTCGGTTCGGCACAGTTCTCCACGGAAGACCATAGGATCTTGCAGGACATACTAATGAAGTACATGGCGCTGGTGGTCTAGGCCCGCGCAATCTTCAAAAAGACCCGGATCATGTGCAACCGGGTCTTTTGTGTCCCAAACGAATTGTCTCTGCTAGCACCCCACGCAAAGACACCGTCGCTTGGGCTCTAAGAATCTTTTTGCTAAAAAGGCAATAAATGACCCTAGCTGTAACACCAAGGTTGGGTCGCCTGCTGCGAAATTGGTTGTAGGCCCACCAGTTCCATATTTGGCAATTGGGGCCACCCGCGTATTTAGAAATACGTTGCTGTGGTCTTCCCCGTAGCCCCAAGTGAGGAACAGACCATCGGCTACCTGAAAGCAACCCGGGTGCTGGATCTTTTGCTAGAAGGTGAGGTGCGTGGTGATGGGCAAGCATCCATCCAGGTTCGCCATGTCACCCAATGTTGAAATACGCAATAAGCGCAGTTTGCGCCAGTTCCAATTAGGGTACTGGCGGGCAATGAAAGGTCGTTCGGATGCCGCTTCATCCAATGTGGGCATTGACTCGGCGAAATCGTGTCGATAAGCGACAGCCGTGGCTGAACAGCATCTGATGCTCGTGCCTCCGGCACCTCCACGGTATGCGGGGCATCACCTGAAAGCGCTGGCCGCATGTGGATCCTGGGCCATTGTGCGGTCGGTGTGGATGAAGAAAGTTGGGGTCGAGGTGTGAAGGCGGATGGTTCTTGCTTGACCGGAGAAATCCAAATCTTGTTGCTTATCTGGAAATAAGCCCGACGGCATTCGCTTGACACTTCTATGTCATATCAAGTCACGTTCTGGACTTTTTTGGCCTGAGCCACGGCAGCCAGAATATTGAACACATGACGGGCTGGATACCGGGTTTGACCCGGTTGATGCCGCCGCTGATGCATCCCGGGCCGACCGGCAAATGGT
Organism: Paeniglutamicibacter selenitireducens; assembly: GCF_051550675.1. NCBI lineage: Bacteria > Bacillati > Actinomycetota > Actinomycetes > Micrococcales > Micrococcaceae > Paeniglutamicibacter > Paeniglutamicibacter selenitireducens. Next base: position 178,165 of record NZ_JBPULF010000008.1, read on the forward strand.
GCTTTCAAAAAGTGGATCCCCTGCAAATGTCGAAATTGCAGATACTGTCCTACCCGTCAAGGACTGTCTTTGCCTCGAATCGAAGGATTTATCCAGCCTATACAGACCACCAACGATTGTTGCAGCAGCGCGACTACGGGTTGCAGTGCAGTCGTCATAATGGGAGCATCCTATGTTCCGAGGTGCCATCAGCAACGCAACGAAATACCGTAATCCAGCGATGGAGGAAGCCGACATGGACGAGCTGCACGCATTCATCGGAGGCGCGCTGGCCGGAATATTCCACCAGCGGGAAGGCTGCGCCTACTTCGAGTACGACCCTGGTTATGCGGGCATTCCGCTGTCTTTGTCGCTGCCACCCGATCGTGACCACTCCCCCGCTGCTGCCCTGGCATTCCTGGACAACCTATTGCCGGATAACGAGAATGTCCGACTGCGCTGGGTGCGGGCCGGTTCGCTGCCGGCGGCAAGTCCGTTCACCTTGCTGGCCGCGTGTGGGGAGGACGTTGCGGGCGCCGTCTCACTCTCCGCGGATCCAGGCCTGCCCAACCGGACACCGGCACCGCTACTCGAAGCCACCGAGGAGGATATCGCCCGGCGCATCACCGCGCTCCGCACAGATGCCGCGGCCTGGACCGATCCGGAGATGATGCCGCGGGCCTCGATCGCCGGGATGCAAGGCAAGTTCTCGTTGGCTAGGGTGGACGGCCGCTGGTTCTGGCCGACCTATGAGACTCCCTCGACGCACATCTTCAAGCCGCCGGCCAAACAGCTGCGCTCCATTGAGTGTTTCGAGCACCTGAGTCTGGAGCTGGCCCGGACCGTGGGCGTCGAAGCGTCACGCTCATCGGTCATGGAGTTCGGTGGCCAACCGGTGTTCGCGGTGGAACGCTGGGACCGTGCCCGGGGTGTGCGCCTTCCGGCCGAAGACATGAACCAGGCCCTCGGCCTGCCTACGGACGGCAAGTACGACGTTGAGGCGCCGCAGGTGGCACGGCTGCTTGGCAATCACGGGTTGGGCCTGCAGTTCGTGCGCCAGCTTGCCTTCAACGTTTCCTTGGGAAACACCGATGCACACGTCAAAAACTACTCACTGCTGCACGCCAGCGGCCGAACGCAGCTGGCACCGCTCTACGACACCGTCCCGGTCCACCTGTGGCCGCACTACGACACCAGGTACGCCATGGCGGTGGGCACGGCCCGTCTTCCGGCGCAACTCACCGAGGCCAACTGGCGTCGCTTCGCCGCGGCATCGGGGCTGGATCCGGACCTGGTGTGCCAGGAAGCGTTCGCAGTCATGCGTCGGGTGGTCGAGTGCTACCAAGAGGTGTTCGCTGCCGGTGGCGTCGATCAGGCCCGCATGTCGATGATCGCCAGACACACCAACAAACTCCGCCGGGTGCTTCCGGCGAGTTAGATGATCCGGCCCAGAGAAGCGGCGAACTCGACGACTGGCGCTGCGTCGGCACCTGATTCGAGCCATTCCTTCGGGGAGACGGGAACACCGGCGAGCACCAGGTCTGAATTTGGCGACAGGAAGAACCCCTCGACTGACTGCGGGTGCAATCCCGCGGGCATCGCCTCCAGGACGTCCTTCATGGACGGGATGATGCCGTGGGAGCCAAACTGCCAGCGCGGGAAATGCGGCCGGCCCAGCACGCTGAACGAGTACAGCTTGCCGCTGGCACGATAGCTCCGGACCGTCGACTCGGCGATTCCCAGGCGGGCCGCTGCTTCGCTGCTGGGGAGGGCACTGCTGACACTAATTGACAAGGCGACTGCGTTGGTGGCTAAGGCTTCTTCCGGCGTGCTGCGGGGAGTCCCGGCGTGCCGGTCCCAAAAATCCTGTGCCTCCTGCGGGAGCGCGACGATTCCCGGCTTGCGGAGTTGAAGCCTCAGGGCCTCGGCGAACGCCTCCAGATCGAAGCTCAGGCCGCTGCTTTCGAACAGTTCGGCAATGCGCCTGCCGGCGTCTTGGTGCTCTGCCCTTGCGCTCATGGTGGCCTCCCGTGATCATTCTATGGCGGCAGGCCCGGCTGGTGGGCGTCTCAGGGCATGCCTCAATTCATCGAATTCCTCCTGTTCGAGCAGGCCCTTGGCGAAAAAGTTCACTACCTGATCCCAAGTCCCGGGCAGGTGACCTTCGTGCGGGCAGGGTGCGTCTTCCCCAAATGTGTAGGTCATGTCCTTGAGGACCCGGAGCAGGTCTTCACGGCTGGTGTCGTAGGCGAAGGCGCGCAGGATCAGTTCTTCCGGGTCCACTTCTACGCTTCCGTTTCGGCGTTCAAGGGCCTTCAGCAGGCGATGGACCTTTGGTTGGTTCGTATGCAGAAGCTCGGCGATTTGCCGCTGGGTCAGTCCACGGTCAGATGCGTACTTTGCAGCACGGAGCTCATCCAGTTGATCCACGAGCAGCCGCGCTTGGCGTTGACGTGCTTGATGGCGGATGGTGTGGAGATCCGCTTCCATGGCGACCATTTCGCGTTGCTCCTTGGTTGCGTTCTTCGTCTGGGACTCAAAGCCTAGTCCTGTGATTCATCGTGACTCAAGAGCTTAAGCCGCTGGCACATCGGCCCGATGCGCCTCAACGCAGCGTGTCGGATCATCGCCAAACGACGGCCTCATTTGCGACCACCTCTGTAGAGCTTCGAGCGGATAAACGTGTTGCCCTGGCATTTCTGCGATCGCGACACCAGCGAGTGCTCACGCACTGGCCAACTGTGCGACTCCCGGATTTTTGGGCTCGGGGCTGTCAATTGCCCAGCCAGAAAAAGAGCGACTATCAGCAAATCGTTGCGCATGCGCAACGCCAGAGGATATCTTTGCGTATGCGCAACGCACTGATCGATCTAATCAATTCGTCCGCACATTCGAAAAGTGCTCTGGCCCGCCGCGCAGGGCTGTCGCCATCCACAGTCACGCGCATCACCGACGGCACTTTGGATCCCACGACGTCCACGATCAATGCCCTGGCGCAAGCGCTCGGCCACCAACTCCCACAGGAACTTCCGGTCCTGTGCGACATTGAAGCAGTCCACACGGCGCGGGCCATGCTTTCTGGCGAAATGCCAGCTAACCTATGGCGTGAAATCTTGGAGCGGTGGGCCGGCACCAACGGCACGCCTCGCGACCTGGCTCGGGAAGCCGGCCGAGCAGCACCCTTGCATTTGCGCCCCGAGGTCGCCACCATTCGCACCAACTGGAACGTCCTGCGCATCGTCGGGGCCGTGGAGACCGCTGCCGGAAGATACGCACTCAGCGGCTGGCCGGCCGCCGCGGCGTTGGGTGCTCCTGAAACCCCGGAGCACCCGGTGCTCGTGTATGCAGACGGCGGAGCAGACGCCCTCGGGTTAGCGTTACCGGACGACCAGTATGGGTCCACCGTCGTCCGCATCCTGCCGTTCGACGGAAATTCGGAGCAAGGTACCCAATCTGCATCCGAAATCGCATGGGCCGACCCCCTCCAAGTGTGCCTCGACCTGTATGCGGACCCGGCCACCGAATACCTCGGAGATGCACTCCTCGACATCCTCGAAAGTGAAAACTCTAGCGACTGAAACACGACGGATCGATGACGGCCTCAAGCAATACAAGAGAACACCGGCAAATCACCGTAAAGTGACCTCGCTTCCAGCCCCTGTTTTTTGCTGGATGGGACCGGGCAAGATAGGTCACCACCTGGCGGTCCACGGAGTGGTATGGATTTACCGGCTCCGAAAGAACTTGCGGAAAAGTTTCCGACTTAGTCAGGCACGCCGCCGAGCGCTGAGCCACGGCGCTACTCCGATGGCAACCAAGATCGTTCAGTTCGGGCTATGGGGGGCACCTGACCCAGGAGAACCACCAGGACATCTAAGGCGTTTGGAAGTGGTTGTTGCTTCGGCGCAAGCATCCGCCGGGATTCGACTGACCCAAAACGGCCGTAAGCCGGTCATTTCCTTGTTGAGGTGGCCGGCCTTTTGGGTGCCCAACCAGATGAGCTCACTCACCTCAGTGGCGGCTACATGGATTCGGAAAGCAGCGATCGTGGACAGGGCGTTTGCTTGCGTCGTTTTCTACGTTGCTTTTGTGATGTTTTTATGTCCCTAGACCCGAGCATTTGTGCAAAGATCAAGCCATGGAAGCATCAACCAGGAACTTGATCCATGTGGATTCAACGCGGATGAACATCCACGACATCGTGCGACAGCTGAACGAAAATCTCGGCACCACCATCGTTCAGACCATGGCCGGCGTCAAAAACCGAACCTCGCCATCCCAATGGGCCAAGCCAGATGGTCCCGAGCCACGACCAGAGGTAGAAACCAGGCTTCGGCTCGGCTACCGAGTATGGACGACCCTGGAACAGACTGAGGGCCGAAGCCTTGCCCTGGCCTGGTTGATGGGCGCCAACCCCCGTTTGAACGAGGAGCTGCCGATTCTCTGCGTTCAGCGGAATCTGGCCAGAGACGTCATTGGAGCCGCCGAGGCCTTCGTCGACGACAGCTTCGCGGCTTGAACCCCATGGACGGCGCGCGTACCTGCGCAGCCTCAGGACTGAGACTCGTACCGGCGGCCGGCGAGGTCTCGATCCGAGTGACCAAGGATCGCTACGGTGCACTGTAGGTGCGGGAGAACACCTTTGTCGGGCCTCGCCCATTCGGGAGCGGTCCCTCACACTTGAACCCGCCGCTTGGCACACGTCCGGGCACGCAAAACGGCACCGCCCGCAATGGACGATGCCGCTTTACTGAACACCCAAGGCGACACCTCCCCGGTTGGAGGATCTACTTGGTTGCTGTGGCGTACTTTGCCTTCGCAGCCTGGTAGTTGGAGTAGGTAGACTTGTATGTTTTCGGAAAAGTTGCCGACTTCGTCAGACACGCCGCCGAGCACGACGCCACCCCGGTGGAAGCCGAGATCGTCCGGATCGGGCTGTGGAGGGGTGTCTTCGGGAACGTGACCTGGCTGCAGGGCAAACGCACCTGACCCAGGAGAGCCAGCAAGACTTCGCGGGCGTCCAGAACCGGTTGTCGCTTCCGCGCAAGAATCCGCTGCCTCTCGGTTGACCCGGGGCTGCAGCAGGCCGGTCACTTCCTTCGCGGAGGTGGCCGGCCTTTTGGCGTGCTCGACCAGGCTGGCTCTCCGTGGTCTGAACGCGTCGCCACTCCTGGTTACGATTGACCGCGCACACTCGCGCCGCCGAACCCTGGAGGATTCTTGAAACGCTCACTCGCCCTACTCGCGTTGCTGGCTCTACCGCTGACCGGATGCGCATCCACGGATACCCCGGAGCAACCTGCGACCACCGCCGCCGCAACCACGAGCAGCAAGGCCGCGGCCGACGAAGGTAAGGACGTGACCAAACAGGTCAAGGCCGCCGCCGGCGCCCAGGCCAAGCACATCGACGTGGCCACCGAGACGGAGCCGGGCCGCATCGTCGTTGAAACCAGCCTGGTGGATCCGCGTGGGGACGCCGGCAGCCCGGCCGCCAAGAACGCCATCGCCATCTGCGAGGCCGCGGCCAAGCTCAAGGGCGCCGAGCACGTCAGCGTGATGGAGGCCGACGGCACCAGCTGGATCCTGTTCGGGCACCCGATGGCCACCGAAGGCGAATGCACCGAGGTCTAACACGCCGCCAGTTGCGACAGAAGGCCGGTCACCAAACCAAGTGGCGACCGACCTTCCTAGTGCGGTCCGTTCAAGTGCCGCACGGCTCCCATCGTACAGATTGCATCTAGTCAGCTGCGAATGCCGACATTCGGGCCGCAGTCGAGTCCGGCGCGAGGCACTCCCCCGCAACGCTCGGTCCGCGCGTCATCCTGGCGTGATCTTCCGGTCACCCGGGTGTGGTGCCCCCGAATCGGCGGCGGTGCTGGCTACCCTGAAGGCTGCAGGGTTACCGCGTGAAGACAGGGGGTGTGGCATGGAGGCCTTCGATCCACCGGTGGAATACACCGTGGACCATTTTGGTGAGCCGTTGCGGCCGGGCAAGTACGGGCACCGACTCGTGCGGGAACGGTATGCCATCATCAACAAGCTCTCCTCGTTCTACCCCGACCGCCGCTACTACTCCGACAAGCTTTGGGAGGCTGTCAGCTGGCGCTACGAGGATGAGAACCATCGCATCCTCAGCGACAAGTTCTGCGAACGACTCCGGGAAGCTGCGCTCGAGAACTTCGACCTCAACATGGCCTTCTTCAAGCAGCTGGACCCCGCCGAGTTCGAGCAGGCCCTTCAGGAGATCCTCGCCAAGTACAAGAAGCTGCGCCCGGTCACCGACCTGCGTACCCTCAACGGCGTGCCGGGGGTCTACGTGATGGTCCTCGACGAGCACCAGCAAGCCTACGTCGGCGAAGCCAGCGATATGCGCAAGCGCATCCGGGGCCACTGGTCCGGGACCAAACAGTTCGACCGACTCATCTTCGGCTCGCCGCAGGAATCGGTACTCTCCATCGATTCGTTCCGCGGCCTGGACACGACTCGCATCTTCGCGATGCCCACGGCTCACGGCTACGAGTTCGAAACCAAGATCGTCGATGCGTTCCCGTCTGACTACTTGCTCAACCGCATGGGCGGCGGCGAGGTCACCGGGCTCCGCGGCGCGTTCCTCTACGCCGAGGCCAAGCGCCGGAAGCTCCTTCCCACGGAGACGGACGAGCCACCCACGGCACCATGAGCCCACCGGATGCAGCCGTACTCATGAGGCCTGCATCCGCACCAAAGCCAGCACCATCCATCCCAACCCCGAAGAGGAAGCAACCATGGCAACTATTTCGCGCTCAGTCAGCTGGACGATGTTTAGCGACATCGACGCGGCCCTCGCCTGGATCAACAAAGCTGTCGGCCAGACCGACTTCACCGTGACGCATGCGGATGCCAGCGCCATCAACATCGACGTCCCGCGCGCGATGCTGAAGAACCGGTGGGGCGCCAAGATCAACGGCGTCGTCACCCCCGTATCCCAGGGCACCGAAGTGCTTTGGACCGTGGAGGGGTTGGGCGACAAACACTACGAGCACCTGGCAACGATCGCCGAGCAACTGCCCGAGGGTCTGCTCTTTGACCACGGCATCCCCGAGGCAGCCTCCAAGCTCGCCAACCGCGTCTTCGGCCGCAAGGAAATCGGCCACTTGGGGAACCTGCTGGACCGCGGGGAGCTCGTGCATGCAATGGGTGTCGGGCAGTTCGCCGGCAAGACGGGCGCCGCCGCCATCACCGACAAACGGCTGCTGTTCCTGGAGAAGAGCATGTTCGGTTCCGAGGCCTTGACGGACTTCTCCCTGAACTCCGTCGGCGCGCTGTCGATCGGCAAAAAGATGGGCGGGGAAACCTTGACGATCACCCACTCGGGCACCACCGCGGTCATCAGCGGCATGGGCCACGGGCAGGCCGATGCGATCGCTCGCGTGTTCCGACAGCTCAAGGAACGGGCCGAAACTCCCGCCGCTCCGGCAGCAGCACCCGCTGCCGCCCCGGTGGATCCGATGGCTCAGCTGGAACGCCTGGCCGAACTGCGCGACAAGGGAATCTTGACGGACGAAGAGTTCCAGGCGCAGAAGACCCAGATCCTCAGCCGCATGTAGCCGCGCGGGCCCCGGCCCACTTCAGCAGCCCCTCGATGCTGCGGCCGTCAGGCCCAGCCCGCGCCACCGAAGGTGGCCCCGGCCGGCAGGCCCCACCGATTTCCGGTGTGCGAAATTTGCGAAACCCGGCCACGAACCAGGGGCCGGTCAGAATCGAATCCGGTCGGGTCGAGGGTCAGCCCATATTAAGAGGGAAGCTCGCGCATCAATGGTCCTCCTGGTTCTTCGTTCCGGCTCTCGGCTCATGGGCTGCGGGACTCTCTCATCAGGACGGCTCCTTGTCTCTGTGGGGGCTTGGTGCTTCCGGGTGACTGGTGCTGGTGGTGGGGTGTGGGCGGCGGCCACCCCTGTGGGGTGGGCGCACGCCCACGGTGGCTCCTGCGGCGGCGGGGTTCCCGGTGCGGGGATCGGGGAGCGATCCTTCACGGGAACGATTCGTTGACCTGGTCCGAGCTGCGCTCGTCCCCTTGCGGGGCTCCTGCTTGCGCGGTTCCTTGCAGGAAACGATGCGGGCTCTGGGGGCCTGCGGCCCCTGCGGCTTCCTCCTGCCGGGGGCGGCTCTTCGTGTGGGTGGTGGCTGTGCTTGTCCGGCTGCCAGTGGGTGGGAGCTTGCCTCGAAGGGGTGGTGGCCAGCGATGGCGGGTGGACGTAAAGAAAGCTCCGAGGGGACTGCAAGCAAACCGTTTCGTTGACCCGTGCCCCGCTGCGCGGAACCACACCAGCCCCGACGCAACCTCCAGCCGCAATGCATCCTCTCCACCTCGAAGCCCAACCACCTCCACGACTGCTAGACGGCCATCTGACCGAACCCCGCACCCAAAGAGCCGGCCCCCAGCCACAGGCTCCTGCTCCCACCGGAGCTGCACACCGAAAAAGCCAGCCACCCCCAAGCGGACATGGGCCCACCCTCGACACCGTTCCACGAGCCGGACTCAGCAACCAATACGGGAGCCGGCAAGAGCAACGCCAAGAGAACCAGGGCCCAAGGCCGCGCACACAACACGCCAAACACACCCCACCAGCCACCCAAGGAGGCGGGCCAGCTGCCAGCGGCAACTGTGGGGGGGTCAGCAGCACCCTTGGCTGCGGTTTGTGGGTGATTGTGGCTCCCCGGAGGGGTCCTGCTCAGAAGTGAGTGGGAGCTTTTTCGCCTCTGGCACTGGCACTGGGGGGTTTAGGGGCATTTCATTTCGGAATCCGAAATGAGATCGGGCTACTTCCCCAGTGCCGTGCATGCCGGCCCAGAAGGGCCGTTCTGCGCATGGTTTGGGGTATGACGAGCCGCGTTTTCCAATTCAACCGCCAGCAGGGCAGCGACCCGAACCCGACCCAGTTTTTCCAACGGGTCAACGCTTTCGCCGCAGGCTTCAAGCCCGACCAGCCGGCCTCCCTACTGATGGTTCACCACGGAACCTCGATCGGCAATTACCTGATTCTGCATTCGGACAAGATCCAGGAATCCGCGGCGCTGCCGCTCGCCCACGCAGTCGCCGCGCACCTGGAACTCGGCGCCCAAGACGTCTTTGATGCCCGCGCCATCCTCACCAACGCCAAGGTGCTGGGACATGTGCCGTACTGGATGCGTGCGGGGAACAGACCGCGATCCTGGGAACGCCAATACAGCGGGCGGGCGCGAAACCACCGGTGCTGCCGCACGTGCGACCGGACAAGGAGGCCTGGGTGATTCGCCGTGGCGGCGCCGATAAGCGTGGCTGGGTTGCATCGTTGCCAGAGCGTCTGCGGATTTTCTAGGTCCTGCGTGCCGCCGGACGTTTCGTGGTGACCTGCCCCTAGGCTGGGGCGGTGACCAACTACGACTCGCTGCCTGACATGAACCCCGAACTCGCCGAAGAGATGCGGCTGTTCGGCAGACCGGAAAGAGAACACATCCTCGGGTACATGCGTTTGGAGGAGATCTACATTCCATTCAAGGAAGCTGCAGGCAGGGTCATCGAAGCAGGAGAGCCCGACGGGGTGACCAATTACAACATGAGGTTCCCGAATCAACCGGGCGTCATCCCGGCGATTGCCGCAGTGTTCCCCGAGGGCACCCCGGACAACGCAAGGATGCGAGTGTACTTGAGCCAGCCGGACGCCGACGGGAGCCCGCCTACACGCCCGGTCTGGAGCGAAGGGTCTAGGTTCCGACAGCGCGCGGAGATCGAGTGGGGCACCTGGGACGAGGAAGTCTGGGAGAACCGTGTCGACCTCGAACCGGTCTCGGTCAACGATTCCCCCGCCGAGCCGGGATCCAGGAACGCGGCATACCTCGCCGAACGCGGCATCGAGCTTCAGGGGACGATCGATGTGGATCATGCGACCGGCGCTGTCAGCGCCGCCATCACCGCGGCCCTGGGCGCCGACGCCAAGCAGTCACTCATCCAGCAGGCCATCGATTCGCTCGGCGATCGGACTGGCGAGGATCCGCACGGGATCGCCTGGCACCTGCTGCTGGCCGGACGCGAGCGCGGCATCGAGGTTGAGACTCCTACCCTGCTGAAGATCGCAGAGATGATGGCCCGCGGCGACGAGGTGAAAGTCGATATGATTCCCGACGCGCCCTAAAATCCCCCAAAGCGTCCGGTGTCCTCACTAGCGTTGAAGCATGACTGATTTTGATACGCTCCCTGAGCTAACGCCACGACAATTCCAGCTCGCCCGACTTCACAAGCACACGGGCCTCGTCCAGGCAGACGACTTCGACCTCGAGCAAGCCGTCAAAGACCTGGAGGCCTATCAACCTCTCGCGGATCGTATTCACCAAGCTGCGATGGAGGCTGGCCTGGATGTTGGCAAGCTCATGAACTCGAACTCGTACGAGGCCCTCCACGCGGTCGCGTTACTCCTGCCCGATGGGACGCCCGACAGCAAAAGGATGCGTCGTTTCTTCCATGTCAGGAACGTGGATCAGCCGACCCCGACCTACTTGACCGAGGAGGAAATGGAGGCGAATGCGGTTGCGTTCGCCAAGATGCGCACCTAAGCGGACACGACACTGGCCCGGCTACCTTTCGGTGGCTCGGGCCAGTACTCTGTCTATCGGGGGCTAGACGCTTCGGCGCTTGAGGACCTCTTCATTCGTTTCGTCGTGAACGGTCAGCCGCTCCTCGGTTCCGGGACGAAGGCGCAACAGCACGTAGTCCATCGGCCTTCCTGTGCCCAGCTGTTCCGTCGCCCAAAAGCTGGCGGCGCTGGAGCTGGGGGGTGCACCATCATCCGGTAGCCGCGGGTTTCGATGGACATGATGATCAGCGCGGAGCAGCGTGACCAACTCTCTCATGATTACGTTGCCGGCATCGCGAGGAGAGCTCGCTGCGGTTCCATCCAGGCAACATCACAATACTCTGGGTCGTCTGCCAATCAAGCGTACCTTGATGGTGCTTCTTCACAATGGCGAACACCCAGTTGTGCAGAGGCCGGACTTCAGCTCAAGATCGCCCACCCGGCACATACGACGACGGACTGCGCAAACTTCGGTGCGAAAACCAAGCACTGCCTCCTGTTGGGGCATCGAAGATATGCCTGCCGAGCGTCCCCTGGACAAGAACACCGCGGCCGTTATGGTCGCTAGTGCCGGTTTCGTCCGAGGTACTCCTTGGGGGTGCGAATGTGGTGACACCCATAACGAGTGCGGCTCCCGGCGGAGACGGGTGTCCGTCGATGCCGGGAGCCGCACTCACCGGTTCGCTCCCTAGGCATTAGCCGAGCTGGGATGGCTTGTCGTTGTAGGTCTTGCACCCGTCCAACTTAAACTCGAAATCCCGCAGGCTTTTGAGTGTGCTGACTTTCTCCAAGACGTCCACTTGGCCGGCGATACCTTGCATGTACTCTGCGACCAGCTTGTGCGTCGGTGAAACCGAGCCAACCACCGTCGAGCCGGCGTTGAGGGTCATTTCGACAGCCTTGAGATTTCCAAGGTTCTCGGCGTTCTCGGTCACAAGCTCCAGCAGAACGGAGCGTGAGCACATAGCCGACGCCTCGACCACCAAGCTCCTGAGATCAAGGAGTCGAGATACGAGCATGGCACGTTTCGTCTGGTCCCCCTTCGTCGAGACAACGGTTGCTTCGACCACCGCGTGCAAGCCGGCGCGGACAACCACCTCTCCCCCGTTCTCCGTGAAGATGGCCACCTGCCGGTACAGGTCACGCGCATCGCAATCGTAGGACCAAAGTTCGCGGGCGCAACCGGGTTCACCTGCCTGCGCCGGGTCCACGCCTTCGGAGGGCCTGACGAAAAGTAGATTCGCCAGGGCGGCAGACACGATTCCGACGACGATGCAAAGGGCAATGAACTTTTTCATGAGGTTTCCAATCTCGAGGGTCGATCAGGAGGACGGCTTCCTCCTGACCTTCGTGACATTCCATGCGCAGAAAATTTGGGCAGTGGTGCGCTGCTCGTTGATGGGCGGAAATGGCAGCGTATCGAGGAATTGGGAATCCTGCTTGAAAGATCGTTGATTGGGAAGCGGAACCAGGCACCAGCCCCTAGGGGAGACCGGTGCCGGGTCTGTATAGTGTGCAGTTATTGGTGGTCAGAACTGCGTTCAAACATCGTCGATGCTGCCCTACTCACCGGGATTTCGGCGGTTAGTCTCCGGCCAGTTTCTTGCCGGTCATGCTGCCCCAGTGCCGGTTCAGCTCGCTACCGTCGGCCCACTGCTTCACCAGGTCGGTGGCGTCGGCGGTCACGATGAACTTGGTGCGGATGCCCTGGCCGCCGGCTCCCTGGGCGTGGACCTCTTTCAAGCGCCCGTCGGCCTTGGATGTCTGCAGGATCGAGCCGCCCGGCGCTTGGTCTTTCAGGGGGACGCGGACCCAAAGCTTCACCGCGCCATCAGGTTGGATCCGGTCGAAGATTTCCGAAGCGGTCAGTAGTGCTTGGTTGGCCAGAGAAAAGTCATCGGATCAGCTCTGGAGTGGATCATCTGACGGCAAGAAGCCCCTGACACTTCCGGCGCCAGCAGTGAAGACAGACCCTACGCATGGTTCCAAGTAAGCAGCCCGCATTACCCAGGAGATCCCAATGCTTAATCCGGCCCACACCCCCACTGCCGTGGTCTTCGATCTCGCCCATTTGGCGCGACCGATCACGCCAACCATGAGTGCTAGGTTATTCTCCCACCAACGAGCTCTCATCAGCCTTTCGCGCGGCCGCATGGCATTCCTGCTGAGCCTGGCTCAGGAATTGACACCTACCGGCAGCGGCGATGGCGTCAGCAGCAAGGTCATAGCGAACGAGGGCTGCGCTATTTCCACAGACGCCCTCGAGCTGTTCGACGATTTCAATGCTTGGGTGTACCGCGAGGCAGCCCATCTGGAGCACGACGGTCGAGTGTCTAGCGCACTCACAGCGCTGTCCCAGTCCATCGTGTCCGGTGGTTCAGACGTGGCTATTGCACAGCTTGCCGTGGAACTCGCCGCGTGGCGGGTGGGTATCGAACAGCTGCTAGGAGGAAGCAAGGTGTCTATCCCGCTGGCATGGCCCTGCCCAGGGTGCAGCGGTAACACGGCGAGCATGCCTCTGGCCGAAACTACGGTCTTCGTCCTTTGGGGGCTGGCTATATGTTCCAACTGTGCTGGGTTCTGGGAGGACGTAGAGATTATCTGGTGGGCCTCGCTCTGCCACGATCGCATGCTTGAAGGGGAAGTCCTTGCATCAGCATTCTCCTCACCCCACAAGGAGTACACAGAAAATGAACCAAGTATGCTCTCACAACGAGGTGCACCGACCGCAACTGCCAAGCTACGTAGCGTTGTTTAGCACCCACCACGACGCGATCGTGAGCAACGGCGCAGACGACCAGATGCTGATACTTTTGAGCTTGGCGGCGGCAGTCGATGACACCCTGACCGGTGCCCACGATGTCCTGGCCAGTGAGGCCCGAGGTGATATCAATCGGTGGGCCTTCAATGCGCCAGTTCACAAGCAGCCAGCACTAGGCAACGCGCTGGCAACATTTACGGCCTCGATCTTGGCCGCTCTGGCCACCGAAGGCTATGAGTTCATTGCCGAGTTCGCTCAGGTACTGGCCCCGCCCGTCTAGAGCGCCACCACGGTGACAGAGTATGACGGCCGGGGATTCTCTACCGGGTCCACGCCCAGACGCGCTCGGTCTCTCTTAGCGGCAACCCTTGGGGGCCCTTCACATAGGACGGGATCCACTGGGTACGTCGCTGCTTACTTTCGATTCCATAGGGCTGCTGGCGCCAGTGCCCACGGACAAGCCATCGGTGAGTATAGGTTCGTCCGGCTGCGTCCTGAGCCTCGGTAGAAACGTATTTAGGCGAGTTGAGAGTAACCACGGTGACGTTTGTCGAGTGGTTCTTTTTGGCGGCCTTGCGGGTCGCCTTTGTCTTAGGTTCTGACTGCTCCTTGGAAGCAACACCCGGTGTGGACATGAGGATGGCGGACGCCGCCAGGAAGCTCACGAGGCGAGCCGCGCTCTCCCCAAGCTCGGGATCGGAGAAATCCTGGTAGGCGTGTGAGTTACTAGAGAAGTATTGGACAGGCTCAAAAAAGTTGCCACCATAGATCGTGGATTCCACCCGCTCAGATCGGCAGAATGACTCAATTTTTGTTTCGCCGTCCACTGTGGTCCAAGCCAGGCTATCGACCTCCAATGACACTTCAGTGCGCTCGTGGTCGGGGGAAATAACCCAGGCTTCTAGGGGCGGCAGGGGCTTTTCGAGCACCATGAAACCATTTGGGATTGGAAGGTCCGTGCTCATGGTTGCCCCAGGGATGTCTGAAGCTGCGTCCAAGGCAACGGCAACCATGTCAGCCGATACCCAAAACATTTCACCGGCTGCAATGTTTCGCGCAAACCTATGGGATTTGGGGACTTCCCTGCGCCGGGTTTCCTCCATCTCTCTCATTGCAATCGCATCAAGGTCGGCAGGCAATTTACGAAGCAGCTGCTGCATTTCGGCCAGTCGCTCAGCGACCAAGATGGCACGAAGCTCGGGAACGGATGTGGGTCGCCAGTCGATAGTTCGCACTCATAACTCGTTTCTCTTCAGCGGCACATACGATGTCCGATTATCGTAGCTACCATGTGCAACAATTTCCCGTTATCGAGGAACAATGGAGGCATAGAAATCATGTCTCGATCCCGGAGCACATCGGCTCACGGGGTGATGCGAGGCCCTTCATCCGTGGCTTTGCGGATTTGTATAACTGTGTGACCACCAGCAATCCGGGATCGGGCTCCGGACCCCGCCCAACGTGTACTACGGCTGAGGCCGACGGGGTCACGCAGAAGCGCGCCCAAGATCCTGTCCTTGCCCGGGCCGGTTTAGATCAACCAACCAGCAGAACCACCAAAATGAGTCAGCCTTACTCACTTTGGAACCGCTTGACTTGAAAATTCTGGACGCCGAAGTTGCTCAGTGGTTATAGGGAGGGGTCTCCCAGCACAACCCGCAGCGCGCGCTGAGCGAAAGCTCTGACCTCATCGGCGTCAGGTTCCGGCAGGTCTGTATCCGACTCTGTGTCGTGGTGGTAACGCATGCCGAACTCGTTGATCTCTGTCAGCTCCGGAACCAGGTTCTTGGCGTAAGACAAAACATCGGTCGACGACACAGCGTTGATACGAAGAATGACTGTGCCCAGGGTCTTGTTCGCTGGAGGTATGAGACCAGGGAATCGCCGGTGAAGGTAGGACTCGACCAACGGCCGAATGGCCTGGCCAGCGGTGGTGTGACTGACCATAACGCCGTCTATTTCTTCTTCACCCACGAATGCGCGAATTTGGCGGTGGTTACGGAAGTACTTGCTCTCGCATTCTCGATCAAGGTCGTGCTTGCGGAGAGACGTATCCCCACTGCTGTTGCGATACAACTCCAGCTCAGTGGACGGCCGCGGGTCGCCATGGTCATCGTGTTCTTTCCGTCCAAACTTCTCACGGACCTCGCGGAGATAGGTCGCGTCATGGGCCAAAATAATTACCTGAGCGCCTCGCCTGGAAAAATCGTTGAGCGTGTTGGTCGTGTGCGTTCGACGGTGCTTATCCAAGCTGGTGACGGGGTCGTCAACGACAATGACTTGCCCACGCAGGTCCTGCTCTGTCAGCACTGTTGCGCAAAAGAAGGCAAATGCCAGGGCCCTCTTATCTCCCTCGCTGAGCGCAATGCGGAAGGGTGGTTTTCCGCCGGAAATGTCAATCGACGCTTCCCGCAGCTTTAAGCCGTAGTTTGCTCGGCTCGTTCCGCCCGTATATGTGGGGAGGACTTCTTCAATGCGGAATTGAGCTTGCATCTTTTCCAGGTGACCATTGATGGAGTCCTCAAAAGCGGCAAGGGTCGCGTTCATGGCGGCTTTACTGGCGTTCCTCGCCGCGGTCGCCTCTGACTCTTTCTTTGAGACCTCTCTTTTCGCTTCTGTCCATGCAGCGAAAAGCTCCTGGACATCAGGATTTCCTCTTAATTGTGCCAACCGAGCGGCAACAAGCTTTGTTTCGAGCTCAGGTACACTCGACACCGATAGCGTGCTTTTGTATGCGTTGATGTCACTAAATGCTTGCCGAATGGTCGCATTCACTTCATCAACCAAAACGGACAGGGCAAGCGTGAATGCCTCAAGCGCAGATCGGTCGGTTCCTGCGTTGACAGATTTCTCGAAACGCTCCATCTTCTGAGCGAGAAGAGCATCAAAGATCTTGCCGAAATCTGTCAGTCTTTCCGTGACCGGTTCCAACTTGGGCAACTCGGGTACGTCCACATGGGTTTTCCACGCGGCCGTAAACGTAGAGGCACGCTCATATTCATTGGCCAATCGGGTCTGAAGAAGATCCCGTGCTGCGTTCCCAAGACGATCATTCAACCGATCGAGCCGGTCGCGAAGATCATCGTATGCGGAGTCAAAGAACTCGGCGTACATGTCGACAAGATCGATACCCGTCGTGCTCTGCCCGCAGAACGGACATTCAGCGTCAGGAGCAAGTCCAACTCCCGCGCTCAACCACGCTTCGACGTTGCTCTTTGAGGACTCATCGCCCAGGTGACCGATATGTTCCGCCACCCGAAGCCGGGCCTCACCATGGAGGTCAGACAATGCCTCGCCTAGCGTCTCGAATAAGTCAGAAAGGTCTAGATTGAGGGGTTTCAACTCGGCCGGCAGCGGGAGGGCAAAGATTCCCGATACATTTTTACCGTCATTAAGTGAGGTTTCAGCCTGGCTTACTAGCAAGCCGGCCGCCGCAGGGACTTGTAGCTGTTGGAACGTTGAGAATGAGCAGGACCGGTCCACCGCATGGGCCATTGCGAGAAGTTCGGCCTCAATACGCGCTTTCTCGGTTTTTGCCGTAGCAACCAGCTCCTGAGCGGCCTCCAGCTTCTCCTGCTGTTCAACGGCCGTGGCTCCGATGGCTATGGCGAGTAGACCCTGCCGGTGTGAGGGACTGACTTCACCACCAGTATGGACATTCTGATCCACAAACTGGGTGTCAAATACACGAGTTCGGAGGGAGCCACCCGCCCACACTCCATTGTTCAGCACTAGCTTAGACGTTCCAAAGGGCTGCAACCTGACATGCGCAGCACCGGTTGTACCCAGCGACTGACGCTCACTAAGAGACTCCGCATCTCCAGACCCAGCGGCCGCGAGCACAGCAGAGAGCGTCGATTTGCCCCTCCCATTTCCCGCGTAAATCAGAGACAGTCTGGTTAGAGGATGCGCTGAGCCATCGAAACCATTCAGGACTCCTACGCGATCAATCTTCTCGATAACCTGAATCATTGCTCTCCCAGTCTCGTGCGCCGAGTCACGCCCCAGCACCATAGTGGCCTAGAACGCGATACTTCCCCAGCCGACGCGCAGCCGGGCGAATATATGTTCGTTAGCACTGTCCGATAGACGGTCCCGGCGGTGCAAGCGCGAACGAAATTCTTCGGACCAGAAATCCGCGCGTTTCCCCTCCCGCCGGATTCCCGTATGACCCGCCCGCAAAAAATCCCGGTGCTTGCGCGGCCCTACTACGGGACAGGAAATGAAGACGTCCAGGCATGCTCGAGTCGTGTTCCGGTGCTCCATGTTTAGTGAGACAGATTATCCGGACGATCCATGTGTGGTGAGATTGGTCCACTTTAGATGAGACGGGACACCTGCTGTTTACCGGAGTCCTTTGAGAAGGATGTTCCAGCGGAGAGGCCGGCTGTTTTATTGCACTCTTGCGGCTGCATTTTGGGCCCAATAAGATCTTGGCCGAAAATCAAAGTGGGCCATTTGTGGAACCTTTGCCCCTGATATTGGGCTAGGCAGCACCTCATTTGCTCATAGAGAAAGCCGCTGTATCCCTTTGTTCATAGGGATACAGCGGCTTTCTAAATGGAGCCTCCTACCGGATTCGAACCGGTGACCCCCTGGCTCCGCGTGGCATCCAACGACACCTCGGCCCAGGTCTCGAATCCACCCGACGCCACCGTCGTTCGTGGCGAAAAATCACCCTTAACGTGTGCAGTTAAACGGATAATGCTATGTGACGCAAGCCATTTCGTCCAGAAATGGCCTTTTCGGGACGCAGAAAGGGCGATTTGCTTGACCGTCCTCGGGGGTTAATGAATGATTCACTTCTGTGTGGTTGGCTCGGAGACGTGAAAGCCTTGCTGGCTAAATCACACGGCTCCCTCGACTACAGGTCAGCCACCCAAGCGCAGGTATTCATCACTCACGGCACACCTCGTGCCACATTCTTGAGAGTTGGGAAAATGACGAGCAGTACGTTCACCAGAGCCGGGGTGGGGGCCGTTCTGGCCTTCGGCCTGGCCGTGGCCCCGCTGGCGATTCCGCCGGCCATGGCAACCGAGGAAACACCCCCGGCCGAGGCCAGCGCTTCCGCGCATACCCAGGCCCCCGCAGCCCCCGCGGATCCCGCACCGCTGGACGCGGCCCATGTGGTCATCAACGAGGCATACCTCAACGGCGGCAGTGCAAACGCGACCTACAAGAACAAGTTCGTGGAGCTGTACAACCCGTCGGACGCCGACATCGACCTTTCCGGATGGTCGCTGCAGTACCGCTCGGCAACGGGGCAGGCTGCACCAACCGGGCTTGCCCAGCTGTCCGGCACCATCAAGGCCAAGGACTACTACCTGGTCAAGGGCAACTCCAACGGGGCCGTAGGCAAGGACCTGCCGGCCAGCGATGCAGATGCCAGCGGCTTCTCCTTCGCCGGAGGGGGCGGAACGCTGATCCTCTCCAACCAGGGCACCAGGCTGCCGGCGGACCTTGCCTCGGGCTCCCTGGTGGGAGCCGCGGACATCGTCGACCTGCTCGGCTACGGTTCCTCGAACACCTTTGAGGTGAAGGCTTCCTCAGCGGCAAACGCCTCCTCGTCGTTGAACCGCACGGCCTTCGCCGACACCGACAGCAACGCCGCCGACTTCTCCACCGCCACGCCGTCGCCCGTGGGCACCGGCGGCGGTGACGGACCGGGCACGCCGCCGGTCGATTCAGGCGTCAAGTCGATTGCCGAGATCCAGGGCACCGGCGCCGCGAGTCCGTTGGTGGGCACGACCGTGACGACGCGTGGCAAGGTCACCGCGGCCTACCCCACCGGCGGCTTCAACGGCTACTACATCCAGACCCCCGGCACCGGCGGCGACCTCGACATGGGGACCCACCAGGCCTCCGACGGCGTCTTCGTGTATTCCCCGGCGACCGTCGCCGGCGTCAAGATCGGCGACCACGTCGAGGTCTCCGGCCTCGTCAAGGAATTCGGCGGGGCATCAAACACCGCCACCACCACGGAGATCGATGTTGCAGCCGGAGGGCTGACCCAGCTCTCCGAGCCCGCCACCGAGGTCAAGCCCGCCGCCATCGCCGTCCCCAGCTCCGTGGCGCAGCGTGAAACCCTTGAAGGGATGCTTGTCGCCCCGGAGGGCGACTTCACCATCACCGACAACTACTCGCTGAACAACTACGGCGAGATCGGCCTGGCCACGGGAACCACTCCCCTCATCCAGCCCACCGCGGTGGCACCCTACGGCTCCGACAAGTACACCGCCACGGTGTCGGAGAACGCCGCCCGCGCCATCAAGCTCGACGACGGCGCCAGCACCAACTTCCTGAGCACGGCCGGTTCCACGGTGCAACTGCCGTGGCTGGGGCAGGCAACGCCGATGCGCGTCGGATCGACGGCCAGGTTCACTGCCCCCGTCATTTTCGACAACCGCAACAACACCTACAAGTTCCAGCCGTTGGAAGCGCTCACCCCGGCCAATGCCGGAACCGTGCAGCCCGTCACCTTCGGAAACACCCGCCACGGGGCCCCCAAGCCCGTGGGCGGCAACCTGAAGGTCGCCTCGTTCAACGTGCAGAACTACTTCACCGAGACCGGCGACAAGAACGTCTCCTGCGAGTTCTACACCGACTACAGCGGCAACAAGATCAGCGTCAAGGGCGGTTGCCCGCAGCGCGGCGCCGCCGACGCGGCAAACCTGCAGCGCCAGCAGGACAAGATCGTGGCAGGCATCATCGCCACGGACGCCGACGTGCTTTCGCTGGAGGAAGTGGAGAACTCCGCAAAGTTCGGCAAGGACCGCGACAGCGCCCTGGCCACGCTCGTCGAGGCCCTCAACGCCGAGGCACCGGGGGTCTGGGACTACGTCCGCTCCCCGGCTGCCGACCAGCGCCCCGCCGTCGGGATCGAGGACGCGATCCGCACCGCCTTCATCTACAAGAAGGCCAGCGCCGAACCGGTGGGCGGCTCGACGATCCTGGACCACCAGGCATTCACCGGCATCGCCCGGCAGCCGCTGGCCCAGTCGTTCAAGCCGGCCGGCAGCGACGACTCGGCACAGGTGCTGCTGATCGTGAACCACTTCAAGTCCAAGGGGTCGGCGATCGGCGGCGACACCGACCAGGGCCAGGGGAACTCAAACCTGGCACGCACGG
The DNA here is from genome assembly GCF_051550675.1 of Paeniglutamicibacter selenitireducens. Classification (NCBI taxonomy): domain Bacteria; kingdom Bacillati; phylum Actinomycetota; class Actinomycetes; order Micrococcales; family Micrococcaceae; genus Paeniglutamicibacter; species Paeniglutamicibacter selenitireducens. The sequence goes on from NZ_JBPULF010000008.1 coordinate 198,622, forward strand.
CCCAGGCCGAGGCGCTCGTGGAGTTCTCCACCCGGCTGCAGGCCTCGCAGGGCACCGACAAGGTGCTCCTGATGGGCGACTTCAACGCCTACGGCTTCGAGGACCCCATCCGGGTCATGACCGACGCCGGCTACGTGGACCAGGACCCCAAGACCGGCAAGCACTCCTACAGCTTCGGCGGCATGGTCGGTTCGCTCGACCACGTCCTGGCATCGCCGGCCGCCGAGGCCGCAGTCACCGGGGCCGACATCTGGAACATCAACTCCGCGGAGTCGGTGGCCATGGGCTACAGCCGCTACGGCTACAACGCCACAAACTTCTACGATGCTTCCCCCTTCGCCGCCTCTGACCACGACCCCGTCGTCGTCGGCCTGCAGCTCGGCGAGGCATCCTCGGCCACCAAGGAAGTCAACCTCCTGAACATCAACGACTTCCACGGGCGCATCGACGCCAACACCGTGAAGTTCGCGGGAACCGTGGAGCAGCTGCGCGCCGAATCGGGCGAGGGAAGCACCGCGTTCCTCTCGGCGGGCGACAACATCGGCGCCAGCCTCTTCGCCTCGGCCTCGCAGGACGACTTGCCGACCATCGACGTCCTCAACGCGCTGGACCTGCGGGCCTCGGCCCTCGGAAACCACGAGTTCGACAAGGGCTACCAGGACCTCGTCGGCCGCGTCTCCGACGCCGCCGACTGGGACTACCTGGGCGCCAACGTGTACGCGAAGGGCACCAAGACCCCGGTGATGGACGAGTACAAGGTCATCACGCTCAACGGCGTGAAGGTCGCCGTCATCGGTGCCATCACGCAGGAAACGCCCACCCTGGTGACCCCGTCGGGCATTTCCTCCCTGGACTTCGGCGACCCCGTCGAGGCCGTGAACCGCGTCGCGCAGCAGATCACCGACGGCGACCTTGCCGACGTCATCGTCGCCGAGTACCACGACGGTGCCGGCTCGGGTACTCCCGACGGCGCAACCATGGAGGATGAGATCGCCGCCGAGGGGACCTTCCGGGAGATCGCGACAAAGACCAGTGCCGAGGTCGATGCCATCTTCACCGGCCACACCCACAAGCAGTACGCGTGGGACGCACCGATCCCCGGTGTCTCCGCCGATGCCGCCCTGAAGACCCGCCCCGTCCTCCAGACCGGAAGCTACGGCGAGTTCATCGGCCGGATCACCCTGAAGGTGGACACCGCCTCCGACGAGGTCCTCTCCTACGAGCAGGGCAACGTGCCGCGCACCAAGGCCGACGACGCCTCGCTGGTAGCCAAGTACCCGCGCGTCGCCGCGGTCAAGACCATCACGGACAAGGCACTGGCCGACGCCAAGGTCGCCGGCAGCGTACCGGTCGGGAAGATCTCCGCGGACATCACCACCGCTCAGACCTTCGACCCGGCCACCGGCAAGTACACCCGTGACGACCGCGCCAACGAATCCACGCTGGGCAACCTGGTGGGCAACGCCCTGCTGGAGACGCTCAAGTCGGAGCAGGCCGGCGGGGCGGAGATCGCCGTGGTCAACCCCGGCGGCCTCCGGGCGGACCTGCTCCACAAGAACGCCGGGGTCGCCGACGGCGTTGTCACCTACGCCAACGCCAACGCGGTGCTGCCGTTCGTGAACAACTTGTGGACCACGTCGCTGACCGGTGCCCAGGTGAAGACCATGCTGGAACAGCAGTGGCAGACGAACGCCGATGGCTCCACCCCGAGCCGCCCGTTCCTGAACCTGGGGCTGTCCTCCAACATGGACTACACCTATGATTCGACCCGCGCCAAGGGCGACCGCATCACCTCGGTCACCGTCAACGGGCAGGCGCTTGACCCGAAGCGCTCCTACCGCGTGGGAACGTTCAGCTTCCTGGCCACCGGCGGCGACAACTTCCGCGTCTTCACCGAGGGCACCAACACCAAGGACTCCGGCCTCATCGACCGCGATGCCTGGATCAAGTACCTCGGCCAGCGCTCCGAAACCGGCCCGATCGCCCCGGACTTCGCCCGCCGCGGCGTCGAGGTCGTCGGCAACCCGGCCCGGGTCGACGCCAAGGGCAGTGTCGCCTTCCAGCTCAACAAGCTGGACCTGACCTCCCTGGGCAGCCCAAAGAACACCGCCGTCACGGTGGAGTTCACCGACAACAAGGGCAAGCGCACCGTGGTCGACACGGTGGGCGTGCGGGACGGCTCGGCGAAGGTCTCCTTCAGGTTGCCCGCCGATGCCCGCACCAGCGGCACCATCACCGTCAAGGCCGCACCCAGCGGCACCACGGTGAAGCTCCCGCTGCTCATCACCAATCCGAACGAGAAGTGCAAGCCGAAGCAGGACGCGAAGGCCTGCGCCTGATCCATCGGGCGTTGAACAGCGACGGTGCCCCTTCCTCCCGGTCCGGGAGGAAGGGGCACCGTCGTCTGTGGCCAACGGTCATCGCGGACGGTTCGAGCACGCAGAACGCACGAGGCGGACATTGGGAACGTGAACTCGCTGGACCGTCATGCTGCATTTCCCTGGCCCCGCAACCATCAACACGGAACGAGCTCCCCACACACTGCGACTCGTCCCGAATTCGCGGTTCACCAGAAAGAAGCTTCGGTTCCTGCCCCGCGGGCCGGCGAACATTGGCTCGTGCGAGACGTATCCGCGGGCCAACCGGGGCGACGCGGCCGGATAGTAGCTGGATTGCCTGGCAGGCCTGCGCCCCGACGAATCGAGACGGGACCCCTGGCTGCTCGGTTCTCCCTGTGGCGATACGGGCTGTGGCGGGCTGACGGTGCGGATCACACGAACGGAAGGCATGGTTCTGTGGCCGGACTTTGCCTACTCATGGTGCTTCGGGGACGACGACTACTGCGGGTACTACATGCCGCTGGCAGGCGGGTTCATGTTCGACGAGGCCCAGTACGACGCGTTAATCGCCGATGCCCGGGACCGGCTGCCGTAGGGGCCGAAACGCCATGAGGTGGTGCCCCGTAGCGGGGCACCACCTCATGGGGTCAAGCGAGTGAAGACTAGTGGGTGTCTTCGGCTTCGATCTCGGTCTTGTCGCCGCTCCACTGGGTGTGGAACGAGCCCTCGACGTCAACGCGGTTGTAGGTGTGCGCACCGAAGAGGTCGCGCAGGCCCTGGGTCAGCGCGGCCGGCAGGCGCTTGCGGCGCAGGCCGTCGTAGTAGGCCAGCGAGGAGGAGAAGACCGGAACCGGCACGCCCAGCTGGACGGCGGTGGCAACCACGCGGCGCCAGGCCGGAAGGGCCGCGGCGATGGCCTCGGAGAACGCCGGGGCGAAGAGCAGGTTGGCCGGCTTCTCGTCGGCGGCGTAGGCCTTGGTGATGTCGGCAAGCAGCGCGGCGCGGATGATGCAGCCTTCGCGCCACAGCGAGGCGATCTCGTCGAGCTTCAGGTCCCAGTTGTATTCCTTGCCGGCGGAGGTGAGCATGTCCAGGCCCTGCGCGTAGGAAACCAGCTTGGAGGCGAAAAGCGCCTGGCGCACGTCCTCGACGAAGTTCTCGCCCAGTTCAACGGCGATCTCGTGGCCGGCCAGGACTTCCTGGCCGATGGCACGCTGGTCGCGCTGCGAGGACAGGCCTCGGGCGAACACCGATTCTGCGATGGCCGAGGTCGGGGAACCCAGGTCCAGCGCGGACTGCACGGTCCAGCGGCCGGTGCCCTTCTGGCCGGCGGAGTCGACGATGACATCGACAAGCGGCTTGCCGGTCTTGGCGTCGACGTGGGCCAGCACCTCGGCGGTGATCTCGATGAGGAAGGAGGCGAGTTCGCCCTTGTTCCATTCCTCGAAGATCTCGGCCTGGGCGGCGGGCTCGAGGCCGGCGCCGGTGCGCAACAGGTCGTAGGCCTCGCCGATGACCTGCATGTCGGCGTACTCGATGCCGTTGTGGACCATCTTCACGAAGTGGCCGGCACCGTCGGTGGAGATCCAGGCGCAGCACGGTGCACCGTCGATGGCCTTGGCGGAGATCTTTTCGAGCATCGGGCCCAGGGCGTCGTAGGACTGGCGGGATCCGCCGGGCATGATCGAGGGGCCGAGCAGAGCGCCCTCCTCGCCGCCGGACACGCCGACGCCGACGAAGTGCAGGCCCTTGGTGGCCAGGTCGGCCTCGCGGCGGCGGGTGTCGACGAAGTTCGAGTTGCCGCCGTCGATGATGATGTCGCCCTCGTCGAGGAGGGGTACCAGGGAGTCGATGACGGAGTCGACGGGGCCGCCGGCCTTGACCATGATCAGGACACGGCGCGGGGTTTCGAGGTTCTCGACGAGTTCGGCAAGGGTCTCGGTGCGGATGAAGTCGCCTTCATCGCCGTGTGCGGCCAACAGGGCGTCGGTCTTGGCAACCGAGCGGTTGTGCAGGGCAACGGTGTAGCCGTTGCGGGCGAAGTTACGGGCAAGGTTTGCGCCCATGACGGCTAGGCCGGTGACGCCGATCTGTGCAGGCATGAAGTCTCCATCGTTTGCGAATATCGAAGCCGGGCAAGATACCGGCACGACATGCGCCGGGCACGGCTTCGTGACTACCCACCAGTTTAGTTTGTCCGGCGCATCCAAGGCCAGACGAACACGCCTTGGCTCCCCATTGTTGCCGCATGGATCCGCGTCATTCAGCGGGTTCGACCGTCCGGTTGTGCTCGAGGTAACCTATAAGGTTAAGTCATGCCCAATAGCCTGCACCACCGCGCGGTGGAACACGTCGGAAGCCGCATCGTCGACGGATCCATCGCCACCGGGGAAGTGATCCTGGCCTCTGAGATCGAAACCGAGCTCGGGGTCTCCCGGTCAGTGGTCCGGGAGGCCGTGCGCGTTCTGGCCTCGGCGGGACTGGTGGTTTCCACCAAGCGCGTCGGCATCCGGGTGCTGCCGCCCGAGGACTGGAACCCCTTCGATCCCCTGGTGATCAGGTGGCGGTTGGCCAGCGGCGGCCTTGGCGCGCAGTTGCGTTCACTCACCGAACTCCGCGTCGCCGTCGAACCCATGGCGGCGGAGCTTGCTGCCGAACACGCCCCCGAGGAATTCTGCGGCGAGCTGCTGAACCTCGCCGCGAGGATGCGCCACGCCGGACGATCCGGGGACCTGACCACGTTCCTGGAGCTGGACATCCGCTTCCACGCGCTGGTGCTGGCAGCCTCCGGCAACGAGATGTTCGCGAACCTGGCCCACCCGATCGGCGAGACGCTGCGCGGGCGCACCGAGCTCGGCCTCATGCCCGAACGGCCGCACGAAGAGGCACTCACTTGGCACCAGGACGTCGCCGATGCGATCTCCGCGCACGTGCCCCAGGACGCGCGCGAATCGATGGAAAAGATCATGCGGCGCACCAACCAGGAAATCTGCGGGGTCTGGGCGGACAATCCGCGACTGTTCCCGAAACCGCGGATCTAGCCGACAGGGCTGCGGCCCGCCTAGTTCCCCGTTAAGCAGCGAAACACCCGCCCGATCTCGAACGGGAGACCGGGATGGTGTTTCGCCTTTGCGTTGCAACAGTTTGAGGTGTTGCGAGTGTGGCCGGATGCGGGCCCCGCCGTCAGAATTTCAGCAGGACCTTTCCCGATTCCGCGGAGTTCCTCGCCGTCTCGAATGCCCCCAAGGCATCGTCGACGCCGAATTCGTGAGTGACGATGGCCGCGGTGTCCAGCGTGCCGTCGGCCAAGGCTTCAAGAACCTCGTCAATCTCGTCGTTGAACCGGAAGGAGCCAACCAGTTCAAGCTCGCGCGTGATAGCCAGGGAAACCAGGGCTGGCTGCTCTCCCGAGGGAAGCAGGCCAACCATGACAACCCGACCGCCTCGAACGCTACCACGCACGGCGGATGCGAGTCCACGCGGGTTGCCGCTGGCCTCGATGACCACGTCGGCCTCGACAGCGGCAATGGCCTGGGCGTCCGTGGCCTTCAAGGTGGCCGTCGCCCCGGCGGAAACCGCGATCTCCAGGGGCTTGTCGAACATGTCGACCGCGATGATCTCCGCGGCACCTGCCCGCTTGAGGACCGCAACCGCCAGGGCGCCGATCGGTCCGGCCCCGATGACCATCACACGCTTCCCGGCCACCTCGCCGGCCCGGGCAACCGCGTGCCAGGCCACTGCGGCAGGCTCCGCCAGCGCGGCTTCCCGCAGCGAAAGACCCTCCGGCAGGATGCGCAACATCCGCGAGGGAAGGTTCACGATGCTCGCGAACGCCCCCTCGGTGTGCGGGAAGCGCGCCGCGGATCCCAGGTAGGTGCAGCCCGGGGACAGGTTGGGCCGGTCCTCCGGGTAACGTGCCCCGTCGCCGCCCGGGGTGGCGGGGTGCACGGCGACGCGGGTTCCGGCGGCAGGTCCCGTGCCGTCGGCCGCGGCGGCGACGACGGTGCCCACGATCTCGTGGCCAAGGACCATCGGCGCCTTGAGGATCGACTCCCCCGCAGCGCCGTGGCTCCAGTAGTGCAGGTCGGAGCCGCAGATGCCGCCGTAGGCGATGGCGATCCGCGCCTCGTGGGCCGCGGGTGCCGGGACCTCGATGGACTCGACGCGCAGGTCGCCTGCCGCGTGGGCGACGACCGCGGTGGCGGTGGTGCTGGTGCTGGTGCTATACGACAACTGTCATCCCCCCGTCTATGAAGATGGTCTGCCCGTTGACGTAGTTGGACCCGTCGGAGGCCAGCCAGACGGCCGGCCCGGCGAGGTCCGCGACGGTGCCCCAGCGCCCGGCCGGCGTGCGGCCGAGGATCCAGGAGTTGAAGTCGGGGTCGTCGACGAGCTTCTGCGTCATCTCAGTGTGGATGTAGCCCGGGGCGATGCCGTTGACCTGCAGCCCGGAGGCCGCCCATTCGGCGGTCATCGCCCGGGTCAGGTTCCGCAGCCCGCCCTTGGCCGCGGTGTACGCGGAGATGGTGGGGCGCGCAAGGTCCGTCTGCACGGAGCAGATGTTGATGATCTTGCCCTCGCCGCGGGCAACCATGCCCCTGGCGGCCTCGCGGCCCACCAGGAATGCGCTGGTCAGGTTGGTGTCCAGCACGCGCTGCCAGTCCTGCACCTCGAGCTCAAGCAACGGCACGCGGTGCTGGATCCCGGCGTTGTTCACCAGGATCCGCAGCGGGCCGACCTCGGACTCGATCGCCGCGATGTTCCGGGCCACAGCCTCGGCGTCGGTGACGTCGAAGGCGCGGGAGAAGACCCGCCCCGCCCCGTAGCGCGCAGTGAACTCCGCAGCGGTTTCGGCAAGGCGTGCCTCGTCGCGGCCGTGCAGCACCACTGTGGCACCGGCGTCGGCCAAGGCCGCGGCCAGTTCGCGGCCGATGCCGCGCGAGGATCCGGTGACAAGCGCGATGCGCCCCGTCAGGTCGAAGAGATTGCTCCCCATGGTTGTGCTCCCGTGTTCTCGGTGGTCAGGTTAGGCCACTGCGCCGGCGACGGCGAAGATGCCCAGCGCGATGACGAAGCCGCAGACGCCGACCAGGGCCTGGCCCACGGTCCACACCTTCAGCGTGGTCTTGACGTCCATGCCGAAGAAGCGCGAGACAAGCCAGAAGCCGGAGTCGTTGACGTGGCCCGCGAACACCGAGCCGGCGGCCAGGGCCAGCACGATGGCCACGACCTCGACGGCGTTGAAGTCGGCGTTGCCGACGACCACGGGCTGGACGATCGCCGCGGCGGTGGTCAGGGCGACGGTTGCCGAACCCTGGGCCACGCGGACGACGGCCGCGATGATGAAGCCTGCAACGATGATCGGCAGGCCGACGGCGTCGAGGGAGCTCGCCACGGCGTCACCGATGCCGCTGGCCCGCAGCACGGCACCGAACATGCCGCCGGCGCCGGTGATCAGGATGATCGAGCACACCGGGCCGAGCGCGGAGTCGGTGACGGTCTCGATGAGCGTCTTGTCCTTGTTCTGCTTGTAGCCCAGCAGGTACATGGCGAGCAGGACGGTGATCAACAGCGCGATCGGGGTTTCGCCCAGCAGGCGCAGGATCTGCACCCAGGTGTCGGTCTTGTCCACGACGCCGGCGGTGGCCAGGGCGTTCAGGCCGGTGTTCATGAAGATCAGGACCAGCGGCAGCAGCAGCAGCGTCACCACGGTGCCCAGCGACGGCTTGGAGGCGAAGTCGTGCTGTTCCTTTTCGCTGCCGGCCAGGATGTCCGGAAGGGCGATGTTGTACTTGCGCCCGACGTACTTGCCGAAGAGGTGGCCGACGAAGTACCAGGTCGGGATGGCGACGACGAGGCCCAGCAGCAGGACCAGGCCGACGTTTGCCTCGAGCAGGCCGGAGGCCGCGACAGGTCCCGGGTGCGGCGGGACGAAGATGTGCATGACGGAGAACGCGGTGGCCGCCGGGAAGGCGTAGCCCAGGAACGATCCGCCCAGGCGGCGGGCCACGGTGTAGATGATCGGCAGCATGACCACCAGGCCGGCGTCGAAGAAGATCGGGAAGCCGAAGAGCAGCGAGGCGACCGAGAGCGCCAGCGGTGCGCGCTTCTCGCCGAACTTGCTGATGAGGGCGTTGGTGAGGATCTCGGCGCCGCCGCTGGTCTCAAGCATGCGGCCGAGCATTGCACCCAGGCCCACGAGCAGTGCAACGGTGGCGAGGGTTCCGCCGAACCCGGCGGTGAGCGTCGGGACGATCGAGGCGACAGGGATGCCGGTGGCAACCGCGGTCAGCAGGGAAATGACAACCAGGGCCACGAAGGCATGGATCCGCCATTTGATGATCAGCAGCAGGAGCAGCAGGATTGCGCCCGCGGCAATGGTCAGGAGCGCTGGTGCGCCCAGCGTCCAGTTCATGACTAACTCGTCGGTCATCGTTGTCCTCATGAGATGTGATGTGGGGGTGTTCGGGCGGGAGTGCCCTTGGAAGGAATCGGGTTACAGGGAGCCCAGGTGGTGCGCCACGACGGCGACGATTTCATCCGGCGTCAGCGTGACGTCGACTTCGACGGCCGCCTCGTCTGGCGCAATCGCCTCGAGGGTGTTGAGCTGGGAAGCCAAGAGCGTCGGCGGCATGTATTCGTGGCTGCGCTCGTCCAGGCGGTTCTGGATCAGCTCGGGAGATCCGCTCAGGTGGACGAAGACGGTCCCCGGTTCAAGCGACCGCAAGAGATCGCGGTAGCTGCGCTTGAGCGCCGAGCAGGCTATGACGGCAGGGGTTCCTGCCTCGACGCTGGCAGCCAGGGCTTCACCAATCGTCTCGAGCCAGGGACGGCGGTCGTCGTCGTTGAGTGGCTGTCCTGCAGCCATCTTGTCCTTGTTGGACTTCGGGTGCAGGTCGTCGCCGTCGATGAATCCCAAGCCGAGGCGGGACGCAAGCTTTTGTCCGACCGTCGACTTTCCGCAACCGGAAACACCCATAACGATCATGGGTGGGTAGGCAGGGTTGATCATCATCACTCCATCGTGGCTCTCAAAGTAATATCTGACATAAATCACGGTGGTGATGGATAAATCAGATTTAAACAGCCTAGGACTCGATGGGTGAGGTGTCAACCACACTTTGCGGCACCGGCGGACCGACACCGGTTGGCCGTTGCTGGGAGAATCTTGACGGTCCGCCCCGACAGAGGTCAGGGGCCGGTCTCCCACGAACCGCGGCGGAAGGTTTCGGTTTCGGTTTCGGGGAGCATCGCCTTGCAGGCCGTCTACCCGCCCCTGTACCGGCATGGGTGGCCGAACAAACAGGAACCCGACGGCCGGACCATCCGCACATAACAAAGAAGCTCCGTCACCCAGACTTTCGTCTGTGTAACGGAGCTTCATTCGTGGTGGGCCCTACCGGGATCGAACCGATGACATTCACGGTGTAAACGTGACGCTCTACCAGCTGAGCTAAAGGCCCCGACGCAATTTGTATCCGAAAGTTTCGGATCACTTCGTTGCGACAAATAGATAACTTAGTACATGCCGTGTTGACTTGGCAAATCGACAGCCCATCGGCAGCCCTTCGACGGGTCATCGAAGGGTTGACCAGTCGGATACTACCGTCCCTCGCGCTTCCCGGGCCCGCCTTGGCGTTCTCTCCGCCCTGGTCTGCAGAGCCATTCCTAGTGCCGGCGGTTTGAAGCTTTCCGCGGCGGAGCCGGAAGCGTGCCTGGAATCCACCTGTGACATTGTCAGGGATTGGCTGCCGCGGTGGTGAAGTCGTCGGTATGCCTTCCACGCCCCTTTGGGACTTGGTGCATATCCCCCGTAACGACGGATAGCCTGGTGCCGCCACCAGGTGTACTGACGAGTGTCAGTCTGGCGCCGACCATCTCCGCTGCGTCCGACATCATGCGAAGACCGAAGTGCTGCTCGTCGCCGGCGGCCAGAAGGTCGAATCCCTTGCCGTCGTCGACGATGCTCATGGTCCAATGCCCCCCGCTTGGCGTGAGGCTCAACAGCACGCTCTTTGCCTCTGAGTGCTTGATGATGTTGACCAAGGCTTCACGGCCGACCCTGTAGAGCATTGTTGACTGCTGCACGTCCAAGTTGAGCGGTTCCGTCATTTCGACTTTTGTCCGAATACCCTTGCTTCGGGTGCGCTCCACGAGCGTGGACAGTGCCATCGGCAGCTCGGCCGCGCTGACCGGCGTGGAGTAGAGGTCACTGGTTACCTCGCGGAGCTTGCGGATTCCTTCCTGCAGGATTTCACTTGACGCCGGACCGCCGCTGTCGGGACAGGACTCCAGTGCATAGGCCAACCCGGCAAGGTCTTGGATGATGTCGTCGTGCAGGTCACGGGCCAGCCTGGCGCGTTCCTGTTCCCCCGCCTGGATTGCCTGCTGCAGCAGCGCGCGGCGTGCCCTCTGGTATCTCTGTACCCGCTTGGCGAGATTGATGCCAGGAATCAGTTGCGCGGCCTGAAGGACACCCAAAGCCACAACGAAGACCGGGATCATGCCTACAAGCATCAGCCGTTCGGGCTGCCGCACAACATCGGCGTGGAAGTACATTTCAAAAAGCAGAGGTTCATTCGTCCCGGCACCGGCCAACACGTATGCCTCAACAAGGTCTTCGCTTCCCGCCTCGAAAATGTTCTCGCCCTCGTCCTGCGGGCCGAGGGTGACGACGCCAGGACCCCCGGCAAGCATGTCCTCCGCCCATTCTTCAAGCGGGAACGTCTCGCCGATGAGTTCACTGACATCGGAGTACACTACTTTTCCGTTGGCATCCCAGACCTTGATGCGCAGAATCATTTCATCCGACATCCACGGCGTCATCCGGGCATCAATTTGCTCAACGGCCGACTTGTTTCCTGCTGCAAGGTCAGTGCTGAGCACCGGACCAATGGCGTAGTCCGCGAGCTTCTGCGTGAGTTCAAGCACTTCTTGTTTGGCCAGGCTTTGAGCCACACTTCGCATCCAGAACGTTGCCGGAATGGACACTGTCAACAACACGACCAAGCCGGTCAGCAGGAACTTGAGAATCGCCGAACGTACCGCCGAACCTTCTTCACGCAGCAACGCCGTATGCGGACCGGAAGGCCGCTGTGATCCACTCATTTGTCGGCTGCGCCCACGAGTCCCAGTCTGTTGGCGGTCGCCACCGCCTCAAGTTGGGAATGCGCGTCAAGTTTGCTCAAGATCGACTTCACGTAGCCACGACAGGTGTGCGCACTGATTCCCAACGTCCGGGCATTTGCAATGACATCAAACCCTTGGTTCATGAGCCGCAGGACCTCCAGCTCCCTTGCGGTCAGGCCAGGATTCATGGCTGCGGCAGGATGCCGGGGCTTGAGTAGTTCCGAAATCAGGGCCGGCCCCACGATGAATTCACCCTGTCGAGCGGTACGCAATACGTCCAAGAGAATAGACAGCGCCCCGTCCTTCGGCAGGAATCCGCACACCCCGAGCGCGGCTGCCCGTTGCATCGCCTGCGAAGTAGGATCCCCAGTAAGCATCACGATTCGCGCGGCAGGCAGCGCCTTGATAATGCGCTCGGATCCCTGCAGGCCATCCCCGTCAGGCAGACGGTAGTCGATGACGACCAAATCCGGTTCTTCGGCGATGCAAAGCGCTACGCCGTCGTCAAGGGTGTGTGCCGTTCCAATACACAGCAAGTCGCCCTCTCGATTCAGTGCACCCGAAAGCAAGTCAGCGAATGTTGCATGGTCGTCAATGACCACGATTCGGGACACCTTTGTTGCATTGCCCTCAGCCACCGAATTCATGTTCCCCCACCATCGCTTCCCCCAGAAGACTTACCCAATCGATGGGTGCCGGCGTCGGCACTTAGGGTTAGTATTCCGATCTTCCCGACCCTTGGCAAGGTAGCAATCACGACGATTCACTGGCTACTCCGAACTGCAAGCTCTAGACCGCCACTCCCGTCATCATGCGCTCGACATAACCCCGGACGATCGAGCCCGCCTCGATCAAGGTGATTTCTCCGTCCGAACCCAGGACCGAGCGGTTGGCTGGGGGAAATTCCATCGTCCCGTTGTTTGCATTCTCAAGTGCCAACAGCGCCCTGATTACCAGTGAAAAGTCATCATTGGACGACGACGTTTCATTCAACATCCGTCGTTGGGCTTGTTGCAGCAAGTCACCGGGCTGGCAGCCCAGCTCCCTATCCATGACCCTGCGGCATTGTTCGAATGCCTGCAGTCCGCGAAGCGGCTGCTTCACTCGCTCCATCGCCAGGATCATCACGGACCATGCCGGTTCGTTCAGCGGATCGAGGTCGACCACCTGTTGCGCCAGGCTTATCGCTTCACCGAACGCCCCCATTTCCAGAGCATTCTCAGCAGCGCGAACCCTCGCGGCAGTGACCCTGGCGGCATGTAGGTTTCGTTCGGCCTCTGCCCATTCCGGCAGTAGTTCGTTTCCCAGCAGCGGCTCGTCGGACATCGCCAGCGCCTCCCGAAGGAGGTCGGCTGCACTCTGTCCAGTGCACTGCTCGGCGCGGATCAACAGCGAGTCGAAACGTGCCAAATCCAGGTCAATCAGATCAGCATCGAGTAGGTACCCTCCGGTAGCGGTTTTAAGCACGCCGCGCTTGCCCTGCCCTGGCTGCAGGCATCGCCTCAACACCGAGACGTAGGACTCAAGAGTCGAAACCGCAGTCGAAGGTGCCGATTCCATCCACAACATGTCGATGAGGGTTCCTTTGGAAACCGCGGAACCCAGGTGAAGCAACAGGATTTCAAGGATCTGCCGGGACTTCGGGCCTCCCAATTGCTGGGCGCTGAGTACCTCGGTCCCACGCTTGATTTGCAGTGTTCCAATTACCTTGGCGCTAACACGCCCGCTGAGGCAGTCTTCTACCCCGATTTCATCAGTGTTGTCATTCACTTTACTGCTCCCCAAGTGCATTTTCCCCAAAATACTGACAAACCACATGATTCATTGTTTGCGCCGCCGACAAAAGCCTTGTCCTGGGGGGTCGAGAGACCCCCAAAACAGGGGGTGCCGGCTACGAAGCGATCACGGTTCCTCTGGAAGTCGAAATCTTCGGCATGTCGTTGCACGGCCGAGATCCCGCCGCTATCTCGTTGGGCACCGCCCGAAAATTCGGGATTCTGCGGCGATGCCGGTCGAATCCGGCATCGCCGCAGAATGCATCGAGGGCCCGGCCTGGGGGAAGCGGGACCCTCGACGGCACCGCATCAAGAGTGCGATGCAGGCTCGAAGAATCTGTTGGGACAACGGATTCGTCAAGCGCGCGGCTCGCCTCGAAGCCTGATGGACGTCTACACAGGCCTTTGACCGTGGCTAAGCCGTACGTAGATCATGCGCCCCAAAGCTTGTAAAAAGCTTTGGCTATTCTGGAGTTCATCATGCAGCAGGACTTATCACCGGAGCGAAATTGGACCCGTCTCTGGCAAGCCACCCTGGACCAGACCAGAGCGCCAGCAATTGATGCCAACGAACTCCGGTTGCTCGACCCGCATAAGGCATCCTGCCCTGCGTCCATGGGCACACTCACGTCCCTGGGCTCGCCCTCATCGGAGCGCGGCGGATGCTGTTCCGGGCCAGCTTCGGAAAACGAAGAGACCCGCAGTACCCATCGTTTTTCCGTGGGTACTGCGGGTCCCTTGCTGGTGGGCCCTACCGGGATCGAACCGATGACATTCACGGTGTAAACGTGACGCTCTACCAGCTGAGCTAAAGGCCCTGAAACTGAGGCGTGAGACCGATTTTTATCGTCCACGCGACTTGCAACAAGAGAACAATCTAGTACATCCGTGCGCAAATTGGCAAATCAGCACCTGTGGATGAGAGCAGACCTCGAGCCGCGTTTCAGTGATCCAGCCTAGTTGCGCACAGACACGCAGTCCTGGCCAAAAGCCAGAATCATTGGAATTCTCTGCTCCGTTCCCCACGCAAACAACCAAAGCCGCTGGCAACTGCCCGAGATGATTTCCACGAGAGTTCAACACCGTCCCACGGAATGCACTCATGCCAGGGCTCCTGCGCGGCGGTTCCGAGCGGGCTGCCCGGCTGGAGAACGCCCTGGACCAACCCGGGCGATCCATGGGGAGAAACGACGCTCCAAGGCGGGATGCGCTCGAAGGTCCGACTCGGGCCGTGGCAGAACGCCGGCCGGGCAGGGAGGCATTCTCAGATTTGCCGCTGCTTTCGCTTCCGGCAACCGCTCGCTGCTGCGTGTCGGCCCGCGTTGCACTCATCGCCGTACAGGTCGACTAGAGTGCGGAGGCGCCGTCGAAAACAATGGGTTGCGGTCCTTGAGTGGCCCAGGACAAGGGCGCCCTCCCTGAGAGGTCGACTCTGACGGGGTCAAGCCAGGTATATGAGTGGGCCCTACCGGGTTCGAACCGATGACATTCACGGTGTAAACGTGACGCTCTACCAGCTGAGCTAAAGGCCCCTGGCACTACTGAATTCGTTGGGTTGCTATTCCGTCGGAAGCGTTCGTGACAAGATTTTGAATGTAGGGATGTACCGCCCATGCTGTCGAATAGACGCGTAGAGTTCTTCGACAACAGTTAGGAGAGCAGGTCCATCGCCTCTCGATAGCGCGCGATGGCGCGCGCTTGATGGATGGGTGAACTAAAGGAATCAATCACACGTTCACCACAAATGAGGAACGTATGGCGCGTTGCCGCGCCTGACTCAAAATCAAAGGCTCCGTAGCTTGTTGCAACGGCGCCGTGTGGCCAAAAATCGGCCAGCAGGTCAAATCCGATATGCGATTGATCTGCATAGGTTCGCAAAGCGAACTTGTGGTCCACGGAAATACCCTTGATGTGGGTGTTCCGTGAACTGAATTCGGGCCTTGCCCTTTCGAGCTCGTTAAGCTCGGAACCGCAAACCGCCGAAAACGCGAAGGGGTAGAAGACCAAGAAATAGGCCTGCTCCCCCAGCGCTTGGGAGTCAATGCTCTCCCCATGCTGATTGGGCAACACAAAACGAGGGGCCGCAGTACCGACCCTGGGCACCGGGACGTCAATCCCGGAAACTGGTTGTGATGTTTCCAACACCCTAGTTCTTGCGGCGCGCCACTAGACGGGTTGCCGACCAGTCATCGGAAACACCCTCGGTGCTCGTCACGTGAAGGCCCGCAGTTGGTGCATCCTCCTGGATGGATGCCGGTGTCACATAGCCGTCGCGCCCTGATTTGGGGGTCAATAGCCACACAACTCCCTTTTCGTCCAGGCTGACCAGTGAATCGACAAGGGCATCGACAAGATCCCCGTCGTCTGCACGCCACCAGTAGATGATTCCGTCCACTACTTCGTGGTCTTCTTCAGTAAGTAGCTCGGAGCCCACCGTTTCCTCAAGGGAATCGCGGAGATCAAAGTCCACATCGTCGTCGTACCCGAGTTCCTGAATCAGGTCCCCGTCTTTGAAGCCCATTTTCTGTGCGGCTTCGTGCTTTGCCGGTGCGGCGTCGCTCACGTCACTCCTCCTGCTGATGTTCAAGCGTCTGGTACAACCAAACACCCTTTTTGCGCTCCCATCAAGCGCAGAGCCTCCAACACGCCGAAATAGTGACGACTTCGACTCACTTTGGAGACCAAGTACGTAGCTGAGCACTGCATTTGACGTTGACGGGACAACGGCAGGTACAGGTTGGGCACCGTCGAGCACTAGAGTGTAATTGGCGGTCCGCGACCAACCACCCTTGGGGAACGGACCAGAACCTTTGGCGTTAGCAACGCCACTGTGTGTTGAACACGAAAATCGGTTCGGCGCGCAGCCCCCGCTGTACCCCATAACGAGGAGAAGATGGACGTGGCTGTAGAGGAACATATCTCTCACATCCGTAGCGGCTTGACTAGCCAGTTGCCCGACCGGGATCCGGAGGAGACCGCCGAATGGCTTGAGTCCTTCGACGATCTGGTTGAGACGCAGGGCACCGAACGCGCCCAGTATATTGTTCGTTCGCTGCTCCAGCGTGCCGGCGCAAAGTCCGTAGGCGTTCCCATGGTCAC
>NZ_JBPULF010000009.1:0-191227 GCF_051550675.1 Paeniglutamicibacter selenitireducens
GTCCCTCCGGAATCCTTCGCATCCATCCCCCGCCGCCACCCTTTCGGGCTGCGCTGCGGTGTCCGGCGCGAGAAACAACTCTACGCCCCTTTGCCCCGGAAGTCCAAACAGCCACCTCCCACGCAGCGACCATTCAAAATCCGCGTAAAGACGGGACTCTAGGGCTCCCCGATGGCGGCAAGGCCTCCATCCCCGCCATTTCGGCATGTGGGTTCTGCATCACAGTCGATCGGCTCCACCGGTCATAGACTCGTGGAATGGAAGGATCTTCGCCTCGGGACACTGGAACACGGCCGTCGGCAGACGCACTGCAACACCGCCTCGGGTACACCGAGCCCATCTTCAATGCGTCGATGGCCGGTGCTGCGGGCGGCGCCCTTGCTGCCGCAGTATCCGCAGCAGGAGGGTTTGGCATGCTGGGCATCGGCGGAAACGACGCCGGCGATTGGATCGACCGGCAGTCCCTGCTTGCGTCATCGGTTTCCCGCCCATGGGGTGCAGGCCTGATGGCATGGGTCCTTGAGAAGTCACTCGACCCCCTGCACCGGGTACTTGCACATGGGCCGTCCTTCATCTGCGTCAGTTTCGGCGACCCCGGCCCCCCTGCCGCCGCTGCGCATGCGGCAGGCGCATGGGTCGGAATGCAGGTGGGCAATGCGGCGGAACTGGAACGTGCGCTTCAGTCGGACATCGACGTGGTCATCTGCCGGGGCAGCGAAGGCGGCGGGCACGGACGCAACGAGGTTGCAACACTTCCCTTGCTGCAATTGGCTCTCACGAGCACGGACAAACCGGTCATTGCCGCCGGCGGCATCGCCACCGCCGAGGGTGTGGCGGCAGTTCTGGGTGCCGGGGCGGCGGCCGCGTGGATCGGAACCAGGTTCGCCACGGCCACCGAGTCCCTGAGCCATGCGAACACCAAGCGGGCGATCGGCAGTGCGGGCATCGACGACACCGTGTACACGAGGGCCTTCGACATCGCCCAACGCATTGCCTGGCCGGTCGAGTACGGCGGCCGGGCACTGCGCAACGACTTCAGCGATGCCTGGGCCGATGACATCGAAAGGCTCGGTGCCGAGGTGGGGCTGGACGACGGGATTACCCGTGCCCTCGAGGAGGCGCGGGCCGCAGGGGACACAAGCACCGCCCCGGTGTATGCCGGGCAGTCGGCGGGCCTGTCGAATGCCGGTGAGGACGCCGCCCGGATCATGGCGGACCTTGCCGGTTTCCGCGGGCTGCTTCGCCGGGCAGCGGACCGCTGGTAGTGCCGCGAGGCCGGCACCCGACAGCCGCTAGTAGCCCAGCGGCATGTTGTCGATCAAGCGCACCTGGCCGACCTTCGCCGCCACGAGCAGCAGGCCCTCGCCGGTGAAGGGGGTTTCCCGGCAGTTGAACGCGAGCTCCTGCAGGGTATTCGGGTCGACGAGTTCGAAGTAGTCGAGTTCCACCAGCGGTTCGGCATCGAAGAGCGCCACCGCGTCGTCCAGGAACAGCGGCTCGTGGCGGTCGGCGCGTGCCTTGATGGTGCTCATGGCCCGGAAGATGACGAGTGCGGCCTCGGCCTGCTCGGGGGTGAGGAACTGGTTGCGGCTGGAGAGCGCCAGTCCCTGCGCGGTGCGGATGATCGGCACCGACCGGACCTGGACCGGGTAGTTCAGGTCCTTGACCATCCGGTTGATCAGCACCAGCTGCTGGGCGTCCTTCTGCCCGAAGTAGGCGCGGTAGTCCACGGGAACGGGGCAGCTCGCCGGGGGCATGGCCAGGTGCAGCAGCTTCGCAACGACCGCGAGCATCCCGTCGAAGTGCCCGGGTCGGGATGCGCCCTCGAAGGTGGCGCCCAGCGCGCCGGAGTCCAGCTTCACCAGCGGGCGGCCGTCCGGGTAGATCTCGGCGGCCTCCGGCACGAACACGATGTCGGCCCCGGCGCGGGCCAGGATCTGCACGTCGGCATCCAGGGTGCGTGGATAGCGTTGGTAGTCCGCGGCGTCGTTGAACTGGAGTTCGTTGACGAAGATGCTGACCACCAACACGTCGTTCTGCGCGCGGGCCGCTGCCACCAGCGATTCGTGCCCCGAATGCAGGGCCCCCATGGTGGGGACAAGGCCCAGGCCCGCCCTGCCGCCGGTCGGCGCGGCAAGCGCCAGCCTTCCGGCGATGGCCTCGGACAGTTCCCGGGCCGTGCGGACCACCAGCGGTTCGTGGGTGTTTTTGCCAGCGTCGTTGCTCATCGTCCCAGTTTAACGCCGGGTGCACCGGTGTCCCGACGGCAGCTTGGACCCGGCCGGGCCCCGGGAATGATCAGTGCGCGGCGCCGTCGATCGCGGCCAACAGCGCCTCCAAGGTGTCCGCTCCGATCAGCCCGCGGGCGTGGGCACGCAGCGCTGTGGCGCGGCTCATGGCCAGGTAACCCTCGCGGGTGTCCCGGTCCACCCCGGGGGCCTCCAGGGCGGCCCGGTGCCCGGCGACGGTCTGCACGTCCCCGCGGGCGACGGGTCCGGTCAGCGCACCTTCCCCGGAGGCCAGGGCGTTCTCCAGGGAGGCGCGCATCAGCGGCGCGAGCACCCGTTCGGGGTGTTCGATGCCGATGCCGGCCAGCAGCCCGGCGGCCTGGCCGGCGATCGTGACAAGGTGGTTGGAGGCGTGGGCCAGCGCCGCGTGGTAGCGCACGCGGTCATCCTCCTCGATGGCCACGGGTTCCCCGCCCATCTCCACCACGAGTGCCTGGGCGATGGGCAGCACCATGTTCGGTGCCGTGACCCCGAAGGCGCAGTCGTTGAGGCGTTCCAGGTCCATGCTCATGCCGGTGAACGTCATGGCCGGGTGGATGGCCAGGGCGATGGCGCCGGCCCGGCTCGCCGGTGCCAGCACCCCGGTGCCGTAGCGGCCCGCGGTGTGCACCACCAGCTGCCCGGCCTGCCAGTGCCCGGCCTCGGCAAGCCCCGAGACAAGTCCGGCCAGCGCGTCGTCGGGTACCGCAAGCAGCACCAGCTCCGCACGCCGCAGGATTTCCGGGATCTCCAGCACCGGGACACCGGGCAGCAGCAGCTCGGCGCGTTCCCTCGAGGCGTCGGAGACGGCGTGCACGCCGACGACCTGGTGCCCGGCGGCACGCAGCGCGGCGCCGAGCACCGCACCGACCTTGCCCGCACCGATGATTCCGACGCCCAGGCGCCCGGGCCGCGATGCCTTCATCAGGCTTCCTCCAACCAGTGGTTCGTGTCTTTTTTCTTGCGCGCGACGGCCGCGCGGTCTGACTGGGCCAGGAAGAGCGCCCGCGCCTCGTCGAGGTCCATCTGGTGCACGACGGGTACCACCGGTCCGGCGATCGTGGCCAACCGCAGCTCCGCCACACCGAAATGCCTGGCCAGCGGGCCCTGGTGCAGGCGGATGCCCTGGGTGCGCTCGTGCGGGACGATGGCCGCGGTGCGGTGGAGGGCGCCGCCGCGGGCCACCAGTGCTGTGTCCGTGACGGCGTAGCCCTGCCGCCGGTGGGCCAGCGGGGACAGCGGGCGAACCCGCAGCGGGGACACGGTGAAACCCTGCCCCGTGCCGCTGCCGTTGATGGCCGCAGCGAAGAACTCGCGCGCTGCCGGGGTCCCGGGATCGGGAAGCACCACGGAGAGCACCGCCAGCACGTCCTCGTAGGTTCCCACGGGAAGCAGCACCGAGCGTTCCTCGGAGTCCTCGGCACCGGCGCCCCCGATGCCCGCCACGTTCACGGCGACCTTGTACCAGCCGAAGCGGCGCCAGAAGAACGGTGCGCTGACCTTGATGGCCTGCACGCGGCCCGGCGGCACCGTCTGGTGGCGGGTGTCCAACAGGCCGTAGCTCAGCCGCAACCCGTCGGCGCTGGTGGCGGCCTTGAAGTTGTACCCGGTGTTGATGTGGTTCCAGAGGACACCACCCAGGCCCAGGAATGCGGGGATCAGGTAGAAGGCCGTGAACCCGTCGATCGTCGACATGGCCACGGCCAGGCCGGCGGCACCGAGCACCAGCACCACGGTGGCCGGGCGCAGCAGCAAGGAGCCGACCAGGCGCCCCAGCGGGACGGTCGCCACGACGTGCTCGCTGGCTTCCTGCAGCGATCCGGCCGGGGTTGCCGGCGCCGGGGCGGCGGGCAAGCCGGCTCCGGCTTCGGGGGCGGGTGCCAGGCCCTGCCCGGTCCGGGTCGCGCCCGGGGGAAGGCCGGTTGCCGCCGGCGCCTCGGCGGCCTTCAGCCCGGCCGCGCGGGCCAGGATCTCGTTGCGCAGCTGCTGGGCCTCGGACAGCCTGATGTAGGCCAGGTTCATCGCCGCGGAGCCCGAGTCGGCGACGTCGAAGCGCAGTTCGGCGAGCCCGAAGATGCGGGCCACCAGGGGCTGGGCGATGTCGATCGACTGCACCCTGTCGATGCGGGCCTGGCGCTGCTGGCGGAAGACCATCCCGGAGTTCACGTTCACGTGGCGGTCGGTGACCTGGTACTTGGTGAACCACCAGGAGCCCAGGAAGCCCAGCAGGATCAGCACCAGGATGCCGGAGCCGATCAGGATGGGGACCAGCAGGGAGCCGCCGGCGACGAAATCCTCGCCCGGGTAGGCCTCTTCCTCGCCGAAGAACGACGAGAGCGTGTTTTGGCCGTAGACGAAGGCCACGGCAACCACGGCGAGCCAGCCGCGCACCAGCGGGGAGACTGGGTGGACGCGCTGCCACGGTGGGGGGCCGGGCTGCGCGGCCCCGCCGGCGGGCAGGCTCACAGCCCGGCCAATCGCGATTCGCCGCGGGCGGCCAGCTGTTCGCGCAGACGGGTCCCCTCGGCCATCGGGAGCCCTGGGATCTCGGCTGTGGCATCGGCTGCCGCGGTGTGCAGCTTGACCTTGCACAGCCCCAGCATCCTGTCGACCGGGCCGACGGCCACGTCGACGAACTGCATGCGCCCGTAGGGAACCACCAGGACCTTCTGGAACATCAGGCCGTGGCGCACCAGCAGGTCGTCGTCGCGTTCCGCGTACCCGATGGCCGCCACCTGGCGCGGGATCACGGCCAGCCGGATGAGCTCGGCTACCAGCACGAGCGCCGGCAGCCCGATGCCCAGCCACAGCGGGTAGCCCGGCCACAGGCCGGTCAGCTGCAGGACCAGGGGGACGCAGAGCACCGCGAGGGTGATCAGCACGGAGATTCCCCAACCGACCATGCGGACCTTCGCGTACTGCGGGGACACCCGCTTCCACTGGATCCCGGCCGGGTCAATTGGTTCCTGCGGCATAGCCTTCCTCGTCCTTGCCCTTGGTGCGACCCTCCGGGCTGGTGGGCTCCTCCGGGGGAAGTTTGCAGAACTGTTCCACAACCCATCCAACGATAGCCATCGCCAGCGCCCCGCCGATCATCAGCAAGGATGATTTCACCGCGTTGCTGCCCGTCCCGGAGGCGCCCAGCAGGCCGATCAGGATTCCGGCATGCCAGCCGGCGATCGCACTGCCGGCGTAGGTGCAGGCCTGCGCCAGCACCAGGGTGCGGGCCGCAGCGATCGGATTGATCGCCGACTTGGTCTTCCCGCCGGTGTACCGTTTCACGCGGATGCCCATGGCCAGGGCCAGCACCGTGGCGGCACCCATGGTCAGCAGCGAGGTCCAGTGCAGCACCGGGGCCGCATAGCCGTTGGAGGCCGCCAGGGACTGCATGATGTAGCCAGTCGCCGCGGCCACGGCCAGCACCGTCGCCACCCACAACGGACGCAGTGAATTCATGCCGACGGGGCCCCGTCCGCGTACCGGGCCACGTCGGGGCTGTCCGCGGCCGCGGCGGCCAGTGCGGCGACAGGGGTGCCGGCGAGCACCGCGTCGGGTTCCATCCACAGCCACGGCACCAGCACGAACCCGCGGATCCGGGCGCGCGGGTGCGGCAGGGTCAGCACCGGGTCGTCGCTGCTGGTTTCCCCGTAGGTGATCACGTCGACGTCGAGGGTGCGCGGGCCCCAGCGGACCTCGCGGGTGCGCAGGTGGGTCTGCTCGACGGCCTGGCAGGCGGCCAGCAGTTCCAGCGGGGCCAGGTCGGTCTCGACGCGCACCACGAGGTTCAGGAAGTCGGGTTGCCCTGCGGGGCCGCCCACCGGCTTTGTCACTGCCGTCGGGGAGACGGAGACCAGCTCGATCCCGTCGGTGGCCGCGATCTCGGCGACGGCCGCCTCGAGCGTTCCCGCGCGCTCGCCCAGGTTGGAGCCCAGGGCGAGGACGCAGGAGGCCGTCGGGGTCATGCGCGCTCCCTGTGGATGTGGATGCGCACATCGGTGAACGGGACGGGGATCGGCGCCTGGGGCTTGTGCACCGTGACCTCCACGGCGGAGACCACGGCGAACTCCTTGAGGATCGCCGCGGCGGTCTTCTCCGCGAGGGTCTCGATCAGGTCCCAGGGTCCGTCCTGGATCTGCGCGACAACGAGTTCGCCCAATTCCCCGTAGTGCGCGGTGTCGGCGACGTTGTCGCTGGCCGCAGCCGGGCGGATGTCGGTGTGCAGCACGACATCGAGCGTGAACGGCTGGCCGTCGCGCTTCTCGCTCTCGAACACACCGTGGTGCCCGATCGCCGTGATGCCGGTGAGTGTGATGGTGTCGGTGCGCATGCCCGTGCCCCCTACTTCGTCGTGACGGTGGCCGCGGACCAGGCGCGGGCCACCTTGACGGCGTCGAGGTTGGAGGCGACGTCGTGCACGCGCACGCCCCAGGCCCCGTGGGCCGCGGCGAGGGCGGTGGTCGCGGTGGTCGCGGCGTCGCGCTCGGCCGGGGCGGCGGGCTTGCCGTCCACCGTCAACAGCGAACCGAGGAAGCGCTTGCGGCTGGTGCCCACCAGGACGCGGTGGCCCAGCTCGGTGAAGCGGTCGAGGGAACGCAGCAGTTCCCAGTTGTGCTCGGCGTCCTTGGCGAAGCCGAGACCCGGGTCAAGGATCAGCTGCTCGGTCTTGACGCCGGCGGCCGTGAAGCGCTCGCGCAGGGCGGCGAGTTCCTCGATGACCTCCGTGACGACGTCGGCGTAGTTCGCCTCCGTCTCCATGGTGGCGGCGTCACCGCGGCGGTGCATGAGCACGTAGGGGGCACCGGTCTCGGCGATCAGCGCGGGCATGTCCGGCTCGTGGGTCAGGCCCGAGACGTCGTTGATGATGTGTGCGCCGGCGGCAAGCGCGGCGCGGGCGGTGGAGGTGTGCATGGTGTCGACTGAGATGATCGCGCCGGCCTTGGCCAGCGCCGTGATCACCGGGATGATGCGGGCCTGCTCGGTGGCCGGGTCCACCGGATCCGCGCCGGGGCGCGTGGATTCGCCCCCGATGTCGATGATGTCCGCCCCGCCGTAGTACATGCGCAGGCCGTGGGCGACGGCGTCGTCGAGCTTGGTGTACTTGCCGCCGTCGGAGAACGAGTCCTCGGTGATGTTCAGGATTCCCATGACCAGGGTGCGGTCGTCGGGCAGGTCCGCCAGGGTGCGGGCGGTGGTCTTGCGGATGACCGGCAGCGGGCTGGTGGCCGGGCCGGTTCCGGGGATCGCTCCAAGTGACAAGGTGACTCCTACTTTCCGAGGATGAGGCTCATGGCTTCCGCGCGGGTCGCCGACTCGCGCAACTGTCCGCGCACGGCACTGGTGACGGTCTTGGCCCCGGGCTTGCGGACCCCGCGCATCGACATGCACATGTGTTCGCATTCGACGACGACGATCGCGCCGCGCGGCTCGAGGTGTTCCATCAGGGCGTCGACGATCTGGGTGGTCAGGCGCTCCTGCACCTGGGGGCGGCGGGCAAAGACCTCAACGAGCCGGGCGAGCTTGCTCAGTCCGGTGACCTTGCCCTCCGGGCCCGGGATGTAGCCGATGTGCGCGCTGCCGTGGAAGGGGACCAGGTGGTGTTCGCAGGTCGAGTAGAAGGGGATGTCCTTGACCAGCACCAGTTCGTCGTGCTCGATGTCGAAGGTGGTGCCCAGGTGGTCCGCGGGGTCCTCGTGGAGGCCCGCGAAGAACTCCGTGTAGGCCTTGGCCACCCGCTTGGGGGTGTCCTTCAGCCCGTCGCGGTCCGGGTCCTCGCCGATGGCGTGCAGGATTTCCCGCACTGCCTTTTCGATGCGCACCACATCAACGGTGCCGGGATTCCCGACGTTGGCTTCTTCTAGCTGATCGATCTCGTTCACCTTCCCGATAATAGCCGAGCGCGCTGCGCGGGCTATTCCCCGGCCGTCTCGACGACGTCGGCACCCTGCTGGCGGCCGGCCATTTCCTGGGGGCTGAGCACCGGTCCCTCGGTGTGCACCGGGCGGGTGTCCTTGCTCAGCCAGACCTCGCGCTCGGGGCGCTTGACGAGGTCGTGGAAGACCTCCTCGATCTCCTTCTGGTTCAGCGTCTCGTGCTCCAGCAGGGCCAGGGCGAGGCGGTCCAGCACGTGGCGGTTCTCCGTCAGCGCGGCGTAGGCCTCGTCGTGGGCGGTGTCGATCAGCGAACGCACTTCCTCGTCGACAACGTTGGCCATGGCGTCGGAGTAGTCGCGGCTGGCGGGCTGGCCGTACATGGCGTCGCCGGAGGAGGAACCGAGCTTCACGGCGCCGATGCGCTCGGACATGCCGTAGTCGGTGACCATCTTGCGGGCCGTCGCCGTGGCCTTCTCAATGTCGTTGGAGGCACCGGTGGACGGGTCGTGGAAGACGATTTCCTCGGCCACGCGGCCGCCCATGGCGTAGGCCATCTGGTCGAGCAGTTCGTTGCGGGTGACCGAGTACTTGTCGTCGTCCGGGACAACCATGGTGTAGCCCAGCGCGCGGCCGCGCGGCAGGATCGTGACCTTGGTGACCGGTGCGGTCTGGCGCATGGCCGCGGCCACCAGGGCGTGGCCACCCTCGTGGTAGGCGGTGATCTTGCGTTCGTGTTCCTTCATCAGGCGGCTGCGCTTCTGCGGGCCGGCCATGACGCGGTCGATGGCCTCGTCCAGGGCGCGGTCGTCGATCAGCTGGGCGTTGGAACGCGCGGTGAGCAGCGCGGCCTCGTTGAGCACGTTGGCCAGGTCGGCGCCGGTGTAGCCCGGGGTCTTCTTGGCGACGGCCTTGAGGTCGACGTTGGTGGCCATCGGCTTGCCCTGGGCGTGGACCTTGAGGATCTGTTCGCGGCCGATCATGTCCGGTGCTTCCACCGGGATCTGGCGGTCGAAGCGGCCCGGGCGCAGCAGCGCCGGGTCAAGCACGTCCGGGCGGTTGGTGGCGGCGATGAGGATGACGTTGCTGGTGGCGTCGAAGCCGTCCATCTCGACGAGCAGCTGGTTGAGGGTCTGCTCGCGTTCGTCGTTGCCGCCGCCGATGCCGGCACCGCGGTGGCGTCCCACGGCGTCGATCTCGTCGACGAAGATGATGGCCGGGGAGTTCGCCTTGGCCTGCTCGAACAGGTCGCGGACGCGCGAGGCGCCCACGCCGACGAACATCTCGACGAAGTCGGAACCGGAAATGGAGTAGAAGGGGACCCCGGCCTCGCCGGCGACGGCCTTGGCCAGCAGGGTCTTGCCGGTGCCCGGAGGACCGTAGAGCAGGACGCCCTTGGGGATCTTCGCCCCGACGGCCTGGAACTTGCCCGGCTCGCGGAGGAATTCCTTGATCTCGTGGAGTTCCTCCACTGCCTCGTCGGCGCCGGCGACGTCGACGAAGGTCACCTGCGGCATGTCCTTGGTGATCAGCTTGGCACGGGACTTGCCGAACTGCATGACCTTGGAGCCGCCGCCCTGGGAACGGGCGAGGATGAACCAGAAGAGGCCCGCGATCAGGATGAAGGGGATCAGCACGCCCAGCATGGACAGGAACCAGTTGTTCTGGACCGGCTGGTCGGTGTAGCCGGTGAGGTTGGCGCCGTTGACGGCGTCGACGACCTGGGTTCCGCGGGGGTAGGAGTAGTAGAACGAGACGTTCTTGCCCTTGTCGACCCCTGCGACGGTCAGGTTTTCCTTCAGCGTCAGGTCAACGCGCTGCTCGCCGTCGAAGATCTTCGCCTCGGAGACCTTGTCGTCCTTGAGCAGCTGCATGCCCACACTCGTGTCGATGCGGCCGTTGCTGCCGCCCAGGAGCGTCGGAAGGAATATCAGCAGCACTGCGGCGCCCAGCAGTACCCAAACGATCCAGCTATTAAAGATCTTCTTCGCGTTCATTGATTGGGGGTCCCGCCCCATCCCTCCTGCTTTCGGACGCATGTTCGCCCGGGCGCCCGGGCGACGCCACTACCTTCTACACGTTAATAAGTAAACGCCCTATTGGGATTCTACGGATGGGCCGCGGGATAAGTTCCCCTTTGGGCGTAAGAAGACCCCTGGCCGTCCCCGCGCGGGCGGGAACGGCCAGGGGCCACATGCATATTCGGTTGCGGGTCCGGAACCCTGCGCTATGCGTAGACGTGCGGCGCCAGGGTGCCGATGAAGTCCAGGTTGCGGTACTTCTCGTCGAAGTCCAGGCCGTAGCCGACGACGAATTCGTTCGGGATCTCCATGCCGACGTACTTCACGTCGATCTCGACCTTTGCGGCTTCTGGCTTGCGCAGCAGGGTGCAGATCTCGACCGAGGCCGGGCCGCGGGATTCGAGGTTCGCCTGCAGCCAGGAAAGGGTCAGGCCGGAGTCGATGATGTCCTCGACGATCAGCACGTGCTTGCCCAGCAGGTCGGTGTCGAGGTCCTTGAGGATGCGCACGACGCCCGAGGACTGCGTGCCCGAACCGTAGGAGGAAACTGCCATCCAGTCCATGGTGACGTGCGAGTGCAGTGCACGCACGAGATCCGCCATGACCATGACCGCGCCCTTGAGGACGCCTACAACCAGGATGTCCCGGCCTTCGTAGTCGGCGTCGATCTGGGCTGCAAGCTCCTGGATCTTGGCCTGGATTTCTTCCTTGGTGTAGAGGACATGCGCGAGGTCGGCGCTGACGTCTTTCGAATCCACGAGGGCTCCTGGTTCTGGGGTCGGGGATGGACCGGTCGAAGGTTTTCTACTCAAGAACTAGAGTGCCACAGTCGACGGGCCGGTGGGGAGCACCGCCGGGCAATCTGCCGCTACTTGGCGGTAGCAAGCGTCCCAATGTGAGGCAATTCTCACTGCTTAGGCGGGCGCGGGCATCGTCCGGGTGAATTTCAGCGTGGCCCGGGACCTTCCGGCGGTTCGGTTTGCGGGGATCCTGAGGGCCTGGACGTACCCCTCCAGCTGCACCGGCCCCGGGGACCGCGAGTTGAAGACCAGCGCCCGCACCGCGGCAACCCGCTCGAAGTCCGGGGCCGGGGCCCCGAGTTCGCGGACCGCCAGGCGCAGCACCCGCGAACGCAGTGCCTCGGGCAGCGCGCGCAGCGCGGCCAGGTCCAGGTCCACGGTGCCGGGGTCCGAGGTTCCGCGCACCGCCGCGAGTTCCCTTTCCGCCAACGCCTCGAGGTACTCGGCGTCATGCCGGGCCAGGGACGCTGTGCGGGCCAGGGATTCGGGGATGCCCGGGCCGAGCACCTCGCCCAGCACCGGCATCAGCAGGTGCCTGACGCGGTTGCGCAGGTATTTCGGGTCGGCGTTCGTCGGGTCCACCCAAAAGTCCAGGGATTCGTGGGCGCAGATTTCCTCCATGGCCGCCCGGCCCATGCCCAGCAGCGGGCGCAGGAACGGTCCGCGCTCCGCCGGCATTCCGGCCAGCGACAGGGTCCCGGATCCGCGGCCGAGGCCCAGCAGCACCTGTTCGGCCTGGTCGTCGAGGGTGTGCCCCAGCAGGATCCGGGTGGCCCCGGTGGTTTCAAGTGCCTGCTCGTAGGCCGCATAGCGGGCCGCGCGGGCGGCCTGCTCACTGTCCCGGGCGACGTCGACAGGCACCACCAACACGGGGTCGAGGCCCAGGCCGCGACATTGCGCGGCCGCCCGGGCTGCCACGGCACCGCTGCCGGGCTGCATCCGGTGGTCCACCACCACGGCGCCTGCGCGCAGGTGCCCCTTGCGGTTAAGGAAGGCCGCGGCGGCGGCCAGCGCCAGGGAGTCGGCGCCTCCGCTGCAGGCGACAAGGACGAAGTCCCCGGGCGAGGTGGCGGTGCGGATGGCGGTGCGGGCCGCGGCCAGGGCCCGGGGAAGGTTTCCTCCCATGCCCGCCCTAGGCGGTGCCGGCGGCGCTGATCCGCGCGGCCCATTGCTCGGGGTTGTGGAGTTCGGTTTCCGTGGGTAGGTTCTCCGCGCGTTCCCAGACCTTGTTGAAGGTTTCCATGCCCAGCAGGGCAACGGCGCGGGTCACGAATCGCTGGCCGTCGGCGTATTGGCGCATCTTGGCGTCCATTCCCAGCAGCTTGCGGATCCACTTTTCGAGGGGGCTCCGGTCCTTGCCGCGCCCGCCGAAGCGCTGGCGGATGGTCTTGACGCTGGGGACGATGCTCGCATCGACGGCGTCCATCACCACGTTCGCATGTCCCTCAAGCAGCGACATCACTGCAGTGACATGGGACAGGATTTCCTTTTGCTCGCTGCTTTGGAGGGCCGAGAGCAGCCCGAGGGAGGACTCGCCGTCCGGCTGCCCGGGGACCGGGGGCCCGCCCTTCGTCCGGCCGCCGCCCAGGGACCCCGCGGCGGCCTTGATCCGCTCGCCGAGGGCCTCCGGTTCGGCCAGCATCGACTCGAGAAGCCGCGAAATCTTGCCGCGCAGGTGCTCGCGGAGCCAGGGGGCCGCCGCGAACTGCACGCGGTGCGTTTGTTCGTGCAGGGCCACCCAGAGCCTGAAGTCGTCGGTGTCGACCTTCAGCTCGCGTTCGACGGCAACGATGTTGGGGGCCACGAGCACCAGCCTTCCGCCCGGCGGGACATCGCGGCGCAGCATTCCTGCGAAGGGGTCGTACTGGCCAAGAACCTTCGAGGAGAGGAAGGCGAGGATCGCGCCCATTTCCACGCCGGTGGCAGTGGAAGACAGGACCTGGGTGGTTTCGCTGATCCTTGCACCGCGGCTTTTCGCCAGCGCACTCATGGCCGGGTCCAGCAGCGCCTCGAAGCTGTGCACATTGGCGCGGGCCCAGCCCGGACGGTCCACGATGAGGACCTGGGAATCACGCAGGTCGCGGGCAGCGTCGAGACCGGTGATCCGGTGGACATGGTCGACGGCGGCATCGGCCTTGAGCCGCAGGTCGGCGACTACCTCGTCGATTTCGGCACCGCTGAGCCTGGGCCCGGCACCGACAAGCGTTGCCGCGGTGTTGGCCGCGAGCTCCCAATTGATCAGCCGGAAGTCGGTGGTATCCATGCACCCCATCCCATCACGATTACCCGCGGCGGGGGCGGATTGCGCGTCAAGCAAAATATGCTGCCCGGGCCATGCCTTCGGTTCAGCGGCAGCCGCAGCCGGTCAGGTAGCTTGCAGCCGCGTCGAGGACGTCCTTGTGCGGGGCCAGTTCGCCGGTGTCCGAGTGGATCATGAAGGAAAAGGCCAACGCCCGTCCGCCCCGGGTGGTGGTGATGCCGGTGAGGCTCGAAACATCGACAAGCGAACCGGTCTTTGCCCTGACGATGCCCTTGGTGCCGGGGGCGCCCAACCTGGCTCCCAGCGTTCCCGTGGCCCCGGCGACGGGCAGTTGGTAGCTGAGCTGGCGCAGTGCCGCGTGCTCGGAGGTGGCGGCGAAGGCCAGGGCATCGGCCAGGGTCTTCGGGGAGACCCTGTTCCGATCGGACAGCCCCGAGGTGTCGACGAGTTCCAAGGCGTCGGCGTGGATGCCGAGGCTGCCGATGGCTTCCTGCACCGCCCGGGCCCCGTGCTGGTAGTCCCCCGGGTTTCCCTGCGCAACGGCGGTGAGCCGGCCGAGGCTCTCGGCGACGTAGTTGTCGGATTCCTCGAGCATGAAGCGGACCTGCTCGCCCAGCGGCGCCGAGGAGACACTCGCCAGTTCGGTGGCGCCGTCGCCGGCCGCGCCACGCTCGATGCCCTGCGCCAGGGTCGGCGCATCGTCTTCCTTGCCGAGGGCGGTGCGCAGAGACGTGGCGAAGGACGCTGCCGCGGCCATGGCCGGGTCCTCGACCCGAGGGGACTTCGCTCCGGCATCGGCGCGGGCCCCGTACATCGCCAGTGGTGCAACGGCGGAAATGTTGTTGGTGGTCACCAGCGACTTGTCCCAGTCCGGGTTGAGCGCCGGGCCGGTGAAGAGCGAGTCGTCGAGGACAAGTGTCAGCTCCTCGCCCGATCCACCTGCGGCTTGCGCCTTGAGGATTTCCCTGGCGGTTTCCTCGGCGAGGGTTTCCAGCCCGGCACGGCCGCTGACAGTTGCCGAGCCCTTGCCCGAGCCAAGCAGGACATCTCCCCCGCCGACCAGCACCAGGGTATGCGGGTCCTTCAGCAGCACCCGGGTGCTGAATTGGTGCTCCTCGCCCAGCACCTCGGTCGCCGCGATGGCCGTGAGAACCTTCAGGCTCGAAGCCGGGATCCCGGCCTGCGAGCCGGAACGAGAGTGGAGTTCCTCGCCCGTTGCGACATCGACGACGCTGGCCGTCACCGTGGCGTCGGGTTTGGCCGAGGAGAAGATCTTCTCGAGCCCGGAGTCCAGGACGCCGCTGTCCGGTTGCGGGGCCCCGGGCGAAAGCGGCGGCAGTGCCGTGGGAGTCGCCGCCGACACCATCGGCGGAACCGGCTGCGCCTCGACCTCGTCGGGTGCCCCGACGCCCACCGCCAGGGGAACGAGGAACAGTGCCACCAGCCCGAGGGCAACACCCAGTGCCGGCAGCAGTATCCAGGTGGCCCACCGCGGGCGTGCGCGCTTCAATGCAAAATCCCCGAAATCGTCGTAGTCCATGTGCGCCATATACCCTTAAGCGCAGCACCCATAAGACTAGACGGCAATCGGATGCGCCCGCGTCCGCACGTGCCCCTGGTCACGAGAGTCGAGGAGACTTTTAATGAGCCACGACGTCACCATCGAGATCCCTGCCGGATCCCGCGTGAAGTACGAGATCGACCACGAGACCCACCGCCTGCGTCTGGATCGCGTGCTCTTCACCTCCATGCAGTACCCGACCCACTACGGCTACTTCGATGACACCCTGGGCGAAGACGGCGATCCGCTGGACGCACTGGTCTTCATCCCGGGCGTGGACCTGTTCCCGGGCGTTGTCGTCGAATCTCGCCCGATCGCCGTGTTCAACATGACCGACGACGGTGGCGGAGATGCCAAGCTCGTGTGTGTTCCGGCCGACAAGCGCTTCGACCACATCCAGGAGTTCGAGGACCTCGACGAGTGGCTCGTCAAGGAAATCGAGCACTTCTTCACCCGCTACAAGGACCTGGAGCCGGGCAAGTGGGTCAAGGCCGAGGGCTGGCTGGGCCGCGCCGAGGCCGAGGCCGAGCTCGAGCGCTCGATCGAGCGTTTCAAGGCCCAGGCCTAAGGAACTTCCGGCGGTGCGCCGCCGTTGGGACGGGGTTGGTTTCCTCTCGCACATGCGAGAGGAAACCAACCCCGTTTGTCTTTCTCCCGCACTATCCGCCCCGGTTGCGCAACGGTCCGCGCGGCTAGGCCACGGCGGCCCAGGCACCGGCCAGCAGCGGGAGCGCCACCTCGAGTTCGGTGCGGTCCAACGCATACGGCACGCGCAACCAGCGGTCCAGGCCGTGGTCGTCCACGGCAAAGACCGACCCGGGGGTCAACGCCAAGCCGGATTTCCGGGCTTCTGCCGCAAGCGCCATGGAGCGCGGTGCCGGCAGGTTGCACCAGAGCGACATGCCCCCGGGCTGCTTCCGGATTTTCCATTCGGGCATCCGCTCGGCCAGGGCCGCGTGCAGCCAATCGCGGTTCCCGCGCAGCCTGGTGCGCGTCGCTTCATCGATTCCCGCCCGTTCGGTGATGAGCAGGCTGAGCACGATTTGTTCGAGGACCGGCGCGCCGAGGTCCATGGTGGCACGGCCCTGGTGGATCGCGCCCACCAGTGCGTGCGGTGCCCTGATCCAGCCAAGGCGCAGCCCTCCCCAGTAGGTCTTGCTCGCACTTCCCACGGTGATGATGTTGTTCGAGTACTTGGCCATGGGCGCGACATCGGGCCGGGAATCAAGCCACAACTCGGCGTTAGTTTCATCAACGATGCCGTGCGCGCCGCTGCGGTCAAGCGCCCGGGACCAGCGTTCCCTGCCCTCGTCCCCGAGCAGCGTCCCGGTGGGGTTGTGGAAGTCCGGCAGACACAGCATGGCACTGAATCCGCCCCGCCCGAGGGCCGCTTCGATGCCCGGAATGTCGCTTCCCTCGGGGCCGATGGGCAGCACTGTCATTCTGGCGCCGTGCTGCCGCAGCGACGACACCGAATTGGGGTAGCTGGGGCTTTCGGCAAGCACCCTCGCCCCGGGCGCAAGGACGGAACGGGCGATGCTTGCCACGCCCGAGAGCGCGCCTGCCGTGACGATGATTTGGTCGGGGCTGGTGGGCAGCCCCCGGCGCTCGTAGTCCTGGGCAATCGCCTCGCGCAGCACGGGCAGACCCAGGGGGTAGTAGCCCATGCCCCCGATGTAGCCAGGGAGCTGGTCGAGGGCACGCTCGAAATAGCCGGCAAGGCCGGTGGGCGCCGTTGGCGCGCCGCAGGTCAGGTCGATGCCGTTCGGCGCGGCCAGCTCCACGGAACCGGCCGTGAGCGGTTCTGAACCGCCCCCGACGTTGCCGCCGGGGATCGTGACCTGTGTTCCGGAACCCCGGCGGGCCTCTGCGAAGCCGCGTTCGCGCAGTTCCTGGTAGGCGCGCGTGACAGTGGTTCGGCTCAGGCCAAGGGCCCCCACCAGCTCGCGTTCACTGGGCAGCATCGTTCCGTGCAGCACCCGCCCGTTGGTGACCAGCTGGCGGATTCCCTCAGCCAGCCACGAGTAGGCGGGTTGCTCGCCGATCCTCTCGCCCAGCATGTTGCTGAGTCGGCGTGCCGGCAATTGGCGCTGGGTCATGCTCATGGGTCCAGTTTCCATCAATTGGCACTTTTTTCCAAGGCCACTTTATCGGAAACTTGATACATGACAAAACGCAACACCCCAGAACTCGCCAGGCTGGCCCCCCTTGAACAACTCCGTGCGGGGCGCCTGCCGTACCGCATCGTCCAACTCTTCGTCGGACTCACGCTCTTCGGCTTGGCCATGGCCGGATTCGTCCGCGCGGGGCTGGGGTTGGCCCCGTGGGACGTCCTGCACTATGGAGTCACGCTGCACACCGGATTGAGCCTGGGCACCGTGGTCATCATCTTTGGTTTCATCGTCCTGCTGCTATGGATTCCGTTGAAGCAGATGCCCGGGCTGGGAACCATCGCCAACGTGCTGTGGCTCGGCATCGCCGCTGACATCGGCCTCGCGGTCATCCCCCAAGCCGAAGGCCTGGCCTCGCAGCTGGCCCTTTTCGCAGGCTCGCTGCTGGTCAACGGGCTGGGCGGCGGACTCTACATCGGCAGCCAGCTGGGCCCGGGCCCGCGCGACGGTTTGATGACCGGCCTACATGCCCGGACGGGAATAAGCCTGCGGCTGGCTCGCACGGGGGTCGAGGTCCTGGTGCTTGTCATCGGCTGGTTCCTCGGCGGAATCGTTGGGTTCGGAACGATCCTCTATGCGGTGTCGATCGGACCTGTGACGCAGTTCTTCCTGCGTTACTGCATCATCGACCTTCCACGAAAGGCGCCGGCCGAAGCTGTACAGGCCGAATCCCCCTTGGGCTAGCGACAATGTCCCTGCGAACCGCATCCGACCTCGTCGGGCGCGGTTCGCAGGGGTGCACGCTGTTCCCTGCATAATTGGGGTGTGTACGTAGTGACCTTAAGACAACGTGATCGCCGCGAGAACGGGGACCTCGGCGGCGAATTGCTCCAGGCGCTGTCCGGCGTTCCCTCCGCGACGCCGTTCCAGCGTTCAGGACCAACGCTCATCGTGGGCTCACCCGAAACCGCCGAGGACGCCGTGGACTCGGTTCTTCGAGCCCTGCGCCTACGCAATTGGGCGGTGGGACTGGGGGTGGGCAGCCTCTACGAGCCGGTTCCCCGCGAGGCGGAGTACCTGCAGGGCTCCGCGCTGGGCCACGCGCAAACCGCTGTCGAAAAAGCCGAACACACCGGCGACCGCGTCCCGCTGGGTGTTGTCGGCCCCGATATGCAGCTGGCCGGGGAAACCGAGGCGGTGTTGCGCCTGCTGGGCCGGATCGTTTCCACCCGCAGCAGCGCCGAGTGGGCCGTGCTGGACCTGCTGACACCCGGGATGCGCGGCCAGCAGAAGCTTGTTGCCGCGGAACTGGGCATCAGCGCGCAGGCCGTCTCGAGGGCCGTCGTGAGATCGGCCTGGGTCGAGGAATGGGCAGCCCGGCCTGCGGCGGCCCGACTCCTGAGATGGATCGACGCGCCCGGAGCCACTCCGGGGGTCTAGGATGCCCCCTGCACCACTCTCTGCGTGTTGACCTGTGGTCTTTCAGACGTAGGATCGACATACCCACATCACGAAAGGCCCGGGAGGGGACGGACGGTCCTCGCATCTCCGGGTCATTGCCCCAGGAGCGCACCATGGTCCCCGACATCAATTGGCTTGCAGTTGTCGCAGCCACCGTTTCCACCATGGTGGTCGGATCGATTTGGTACACCCCGAAGGTTTTCGGGAACTACTGGATGCGGGTGGCCAAGGTAACACCGGGCGAGGCCAAGAGCGCGGTGCTACCCATCCTGGTGACCCTCGTGGTGAGCTTCATCAGCGCCTGGGTGCTGGCCGGCGCGACGTACTTGTCCTTCTCGTTTTACGGCGGATCGTTCCTGGCCAACGCGTTGCTCACGGCCTTGATCCTCTGGGGTGGCTTCACCGCCGCGCGTTTCATCACCCATGACGCGTTCGAGGGGCGGCCGGTGGGCCTGACAATCCTCAACTGCCTGCACGAGCTGGTGACCTTCATGGTGATGGCACTGATCATCGGGCTCTTCGGGATCTAGCCCGGCCCGCTATCCCGCGGAGGTCTGGGCCGGCAGGGGTTCCTGAACGAACTCAAGCCACCCGACCGTGTACTTCCCCCCGCGTTCGAAGACGTCGAAGGCCCTCCCCTCGGGATGGCTCGGGGTTTCCAGCATTAGTTGGGACCATCCGCCGAGGCTCGAATCAGGCACGGGTTTCACCGTGTACCCATCGGCTACGCCGAGGTCGATGAACTCCTGGGAAAGCCGCGGGAACTGGGCACCAACGGTGTCGGTTCCCCCCGTCGTGGTGACGCGGCAGACTTCGATCTGGTCACCCGCAATCGTCGCGTCGATGAGGTGGTCCATCGCCTGCTCGGCGCTTGGCTGTCCGGTGTTGCAGACGATGTCGGGGGAAGCACATCCGGTCAGCAGCGCTCCCGCTCCAAGCAGGGACAGGGCGAGTATTCCGGCACGTTTCATGGGTTTAAGCATAGCCATTGAATGCCCCAACGGTTTTCCGCGCATCGTTCCGGGAACGGCTCTTGCCCAGCGAAGAGCACCCGGCAGGATACCGGGACTTCGGAGGATTTCGGGTGAACCACAGTGGTATCGTCATCGAATCGATTTAAAATAGGGCGCCCTTTGGCTATGCGCGGCTCCGCGCACACGCAGTGCGCCCGCCGCGTCAAAATCCCATGGCGGACGCACTGGCCTCGGAAGCGGAGTCTAGTCCCCCGAGCGTTCCAGGATGTTTCGGAGGACAACTGCCAGACCGTCGTCGTCCACGCCGGCCGTGATCTCGTCGGCAGATTCCTTCACCTCGTCGGGGGCCTGGCCCATGGCCACCCCGCGGAAGGCCCAGCCGAGCATCTCGATGTCGTTGCGGCCATCTCCCACGGCGACGGTCTGTTCGATGTCGTAGCCGAGGCGCTCGCGCAGGACCTCGAGGCCGCTGGCCTTCGTGACGCCCTCGGCGGCGATGTCCAGCCACGCCGTCCAGCCCACCGAGTAGGTGACGCCGGCGAGGCCCATCACGCTGACCGCCTCGCCGAACTCCTCGGCGGTGGCGTCGGTCGAGAAAACGACAAGGCGCACCGCGGTGGCCTCGAGCATTTCGTCAATTGTCACGGGGTTCGCGACGACGCCGAAGCTGGCATCCTGGAAACGCTCGGTGGAGAGGAACCTGCCCTGGTCGTCTTCCAGCGCGTACTTGGCGGTGGGCAGCGATTCGCGCAGCGCGTGCAGCGCGGGGGCCGGGTCGAAGGTCTTGCGCTCGATGACCTCGTAGCCTTCCTCGAGGCCAGCATCGAGGCGGACCGTCACCCCGCCGTTGCAACACACTGCGTAACCGTTCTCGATGCCGAGCATGCGGATCACCGGCAGCGTGGCCCCGAGGGAGCGGCCGGTGGAAATCACGACCTCGTGCCCCGCAGCAACGACGGCCCTCGCGGAATCCTTCACGGCCCGGCTCATCGCTCCGTCGTGGTTCACCAGGGTGCCATCCACGTCGAGGCAGATCATGTACTTTTCGTTTGCTTGCGACCGGTCTTCGATGCCGGTTCTTGTCATAACTGTCATTCATCCAGTGAAGCACCAATGACGGATTTTCGTCATGAGCTGGGGCACACGGCCGGTGAAATCCTCATGAACCCGCGGTTAAAGGCGCAGGGCACCGCATTCCCGGTCGCCGGTTCGCACCCCCTCCGGGGGCGGAACCGAATGTGCGGACCGTTCTGCGGCGCCCTGCGGACACCCGTGGAGTCGGCTGCGGCCTAGACCAGCGGCATGACTTCCATGCCGCCCAGGTACGGACGCAGCGCCGCAGGCACGTTCACGGTGCCGTCGGCGTTCTGGTGGTGCTCGAGGATCGCGACGATCCAGCGCGTGGTGGCCAGGGTGCCGTTGAGCGTAGCCACCGAGCGGGTCTTGCCCGGCTTGCCGTCAGCACCGATTTCGCGTTCGCGGATGTTCAGGCGGCGGGCCTGGAAGGTGGTGCAGTTGGAGGTGGAGGTCAGTTCGCGGTACGCGTCCTGGGTCGGGACCCAGGCTTCGCAGTCGAACTTGCGCGCAGCGCTCATGCCCAGGTCGCCCGCAGCGGTGTCGATGACGCGGTAGGGCAGCTCGACCTTGGCCAGCATTTCCTCTTCCCAGGCCAGCAACTTGGCGTGTTCGGCGGCAGCGTCCTCGGGGGAGCAGTAGACGAACATTTCCAGCTTGTTGAACTGGTGCACGCGGATGATGCCGCGGGTGTCCTTGCCCGCGGATCCGGCCTCACGGCGGTAGCAGGAGGACCAGCCGGCGTAGCGGGTCGGTCCGTCGCTCAGGTCGAGGATCTCGTTGGCGTGGTAGCCGGCGAGGGCGACCTCCGAGGTGCCGACCAGGTACATGTCGTCGCGCTCGAGCTTGTAGATCTCGTCGTCGTGCTCGACGTCGAAGCCGGTGCCCTGCATGGTCTCCGGGCGCACCAGGGTGGGGGTGATCATCGGGATGAACCCGTTCTGCACCGCCTGGTCCAGGGCCATGTTCATGAGGGCGATTTCAAGGCGTGCGCCGATCCCCTTGAGGAAGTAAAAGCGCGATCCCGAGACCTTTGCACCGCGTTCCATGTCGATGGCACCGAGCAGTTCGCCCAGTTCGAGGTGGTCGCGGGGCTCGAAGCCGTCGGCGGAGAAGTCGCGCGGGGTTCCCACGTGCTTGACGACCGTGAAGTCGTCCTCGCCGCCGGCCGGGACGCCGTCCTGGATGAGGTTCGGGATGGAACGCTGCAGCGCGGTGTAGGCTGCCGTCGCCTCGTCCGAAGCGGCCTGGGCTGCCTTGACGTTCTGGGACAATTCCTTGACCTCGGCGAGCAGGGCCTGCTTTTCCTCGCCCTTGGCGGCACCGACCTTCTTGCTGAAGGCATTCTGTTGGGCCCGGAGCGCCTCAAAGGATGCGATCGACTCGCGGCGCCGGGTGTCGGCGTCCAAAATCGCATCAATCAGGGACTCATCCGCCCCACGGGCGCGCTGCGAGGCGCGGAAGGTATCTGGATTTTCACTGAGTAGTTTTACGTCGATCACGACCTAAGCCTAGCAATCCCGGTTAGGCTGAGTGGACTATGCAACGCAATCGACTTTTTGTCCTGGCTGCAGCCGGCGCCGCGGGCGCCGCTGCGACGTTGAGCTGGCTCTCCGTGCGTAGGCTCGCGGACCGCAACAAACCGCAGGCGCTGGCGCCGAAGGTCGGCGTCACCACCTCCGCCCGCAAGATTGCGCTGGTCCTCAATCCCACGAAGGCCGGCACCTCGGAAGCAGTCGCGGCCGTCGAGCATGTGTGCGCCGAAGCGGGTCTCGCCGCACCCCTGGTCTTCGAATCCGAACCCGACGACCCCGGACAGGGGGCGGCCCGGCGGGCGCTGGATGCCGGATGCGACGTCGTCATCGCTGCCGGCGGCGACGGGACCGTGCGCGCCGTCGCCGAGGTCCTCCGGGACACCGAGGCCTGCCTGGGGCTCATTCCGCTGGGCACGGGAAACCTGCTGGCCAGGAACGTGGAGGTTCCTCTCGACGACATTGCCACCGCGGCCTTCGGGGCGGTTCGCGGCCCCATGCGCACCATCGACACCGGCAGCATCAGGCTCGAGCACGTCGACGGCACCGAAAGCGAACATGCGTTCCTGGTGATCGCCGGGGTCGGCAGCGACGCGGACGTCATGGACGACACCAACGAGGAACTCAAGGCGAAGGTGGGCTGGCTCGCGTACTCGGAGGCCGGATTCCGGCACCTGCCGGGCAAGCGCAAGAAGATCACCGTTGCCCTCGACGGCGGCTCCGAGCAGACACGCAGCGTCCGTTCGGTCCTCTTCGCCAACTGCGGCAAGCTGCAGGGCCTGGACCTGGTGCCCGAGGCAAAGATCGACGACGGCGTCCTTGACGTAGTCGTCCTCAGCCCGCGCAGCGCCGCAGGTTGGGGCTGGATCTTCCTGAAGACTGCGTTCCGGACCCGCGGCGCGATCCCGGTCATGGGCTTCTACCCGACAGCGTCCCTGTCGCTTCGCTGCCACGAACCGATGAACACGCAGATCGACGGGGACGCCACGGGCCTGGTGAACGGGCTCCACGTCGACGTGAAGCCCGCTTCACTCAAGATCCGCCTGGTCTAGCGCAGCAAGCGCGCCTTCAGTCCCCCGACCCAGCTTTGGGCGCGGTCGAAGGCCTCGTCGGAGTTGTGGGCGTCCACGGAGGAGGAAAGCCCCGCGGCGGCCGGGTACGACCCGAGGAAACGCAGGTCCGGGCACACCCGGTGCAGGCCTGTCAGCGCATCGGCGACCCGCGCCTGGGCCACGTGGCCGTCCACATCCACCGAGAAGAAGTAGCGACCCATGCCCTCGCCCGTGGGGCGGGATTCGATGCGGCTGAGGTTCACGCCGCGGACCACGAACTGCTCGAGGATCTCCATCAGTGCGCCGGGCCGGTCCTCGGCCAACGGCAGGATCACCGTGCTCTTGTCGATGCCGGAGGGCGCCGGGATCGGGCCCGGGCGGGTGACAAGGATGAAACGGGTGACGGCACCCTTGTAGTCCTCGATTTCCTCGCGCAGCACCTTCAGCCCGCGCTCCTGCGCCACCAGGGGCGAACAGATGGCGGCGTCGTGGCCCGATTCCCCGTCAAGCAATGCCACGGCTCCGGCCGCGGTCGACGAGGCGGGAATGAATTCCGCCTGTGGAATATTCGTTTCGACCCAGCCGCGGCACTGGGCCCAGGCATGCCCGTGGGTCGAAATGGTGCGGATCTGCTCCAGCGAGTCGATGTTCCCGCGCACGGCCAGCACAAAGGTGATCGGGACAAGCGCCTCGGCGACGATCTGCAGCGCCTCGCCCTTGGCAATGGCGTCAAGGGTCGTTGAGACCCCGCCCTCCACCGAGTTCTCGATGGGGACCATTGCCGCATCAGCCGAGCCGGAACGGACCTTGTCCAATGCCGCGTTGACGTTCGCCGCGGGGATGCGCTCGGAGGTCCGTGCGTCGGGAACCTGCAGCAGCGCAGCCTCGGTGAAGGTCCCTGCCGGACCCAGGTAGGTATAGATCATCGGACCGTTGGCTCCTGGCCGTTCTCGCTCTGCATCGGCAATCCGGCTTCGAGCCAGTCGCCCATGCCCCCGGCGACGAACAG
Source organism: Paeniglutamicibacter selenitireducens (assembly GCF_051550675.1). Taxonomy (NCBI): domain Bacteria; kingdom Bacillati; phylum Actinomycetota; class Actinomycetes; order Micrococcales; family Micrococcaceae; genus Paeniglutamicibacter; species Paeniglutamicibacter selenitireducens. Next base: position 23,990 of record NZ_JBPULF010000009.1, read on the forward strand.
GGCCGAATAGCCCTGGGACACCAGCCATCCGGTGGCCTGCACCGCGCGGCCGCCGGTCCGGCACACCACGTAGGTGTCGACGTCGGGGTCGAGTTCCTCGAAGCGGCCCGGCAACTCCCCCAACGGAATATGCATGGCGCCCGCCGCGTGGCCCTCGTTCCACTCGTAGTCCTCGCGCACGTCAAGGACCAGGGCACCGTCCGGAACCTGCTTGACGGAAACCGTTTCAAAATCACTCATGCTTCTCCTTGCACAGGCGGCCTACCACTTCTGCGATCCAGCCTATCGCTCCCCCGTCCACGGTTCCCTTTTGCGTCGCGCCTGCGGCACCGGCGACGTGCCGCTTCGGGCGACTCGTACTAATGTCGAGATACCGGTGCCGCTGCCGTCTGCGGCCTCCCGGCACGCATTCAGCACCCGTCCCCGACCGGAGGAAACCACCATGAGCGAGATTTCTGGATTCACGGCACTGGAACTCCGTGATGCGCTCGCGGCCGGGGAGGTTTCCGCACGCGAGGCGGGAGAACATTTCCTGGGCCGCATCGAGGCTCTCAACCCATCGCTGGGCTCCTTCGTCACGGTGACCGCTGAACGGGCCATGGACGCAGCGTGGCGTGCCGACGAGGAATTCGCCGCACGTCGGGAACCACTGCGTCCGCTGCACGGCATGCCGCTGGCCTACAAGGACCTCCTGGATGTCGCGGGCGTTCCCACGACCTACGGCACCGCGGCGCTTCCGGCTGTGGACGCGGCCCAGGACAACGCCCTGGTGGCCACGCTCTCGAAGGCCGGCACGATCTCCCTCGGGAAGACCCAGGTCCCGGAATTCGGCCTGAGCTGCCACTCGGAAAACGACATTGCTCCGCCGGCCCGGAATCCCCTGAACCCTGCCTTGTCCGCCGGCGGTTCCAGCGGCGGCGAGGCAGCGGCGGTGGCCGCCGGCATGCTTCCCTTCGGCCCGGGCAACGACGGCGGCGGGTCGGTGCGCATTCCCGCCTCGGCCTGCGGGCTGGTCGGCCTGAAGCCGGGGCTCGGAACCATCCCGAGCGACGTGCTGGATGGAACGACCGACGCCTTCGGTGCACCGCGGTTGACGGTGTCCGGCCCCCTGGCGAGGACTGCCCTTGACGCGGCCCTGCTCATGGACGCCATGGTCGACCCTGGGCAGGGCACGATCCTGGAGTTGCTGCGATCCGGCGGCATCGATTCCCTGCGCGGGCTGCGCATCGGCGTCAGCACCGACAGCCCGTTCGCCTCGGCCTACCGGATTGCGCTGTCCCCCGAATCGCACGCGGCCCTGAACCTGGCCATCGAGACCCTGAACCGGCATGAACACCACATCGAGGAGGCGGAAATCTACTACGACGCCCGCTATCCCGAGACGTTCTCCACCGTGTGGACCTCGGGCCTGGCCTCCGCGCCGTTGCCTCCGGGCAGCGAGTCGAAGCTGGGGACGCTGGCGCGCTCCTTCCGCGAGCGGGCCACCAAGCGGGAGGCCGCGGTCTCATGGGCCGCTGCCGCAACGCTGGTGGAGATCGCCGCCGACTTCCGCACGCAGTGGGGTCGTTACGACGTGGTGCTGACCCCGGCGATGGCCCACACTCCCCCGGAAATCGGCTACTACACCTCGCAGGACGCCGACACCGACTACATGCGCCAGTGCCAGTACACGCCCTTCACCTCCATGGTGAATGTCTCCGGATTGCCGGCCATCACGGTTCCCACGCTGACAACCGCCGACGGGTTGTCCATGGGAGTGCAGCTCATCGGGCGGGCCGGCTCCGAGGTACAGCTGCTGGCCCTCGCGGCGCAACTTTCCGGAATGTGAGATTGGTCAACAAAGTAGGCATGACGCGCCTCACAGGAGAAAAATTGAACCATGTCTACAACCACCCTGCCTAAGGATCAGTCCTCGACTGGTTTCTTCGGCCACCCCCGCACGCTGGCGAACCTCTTCAGCATCGAGATGTGGGAACGCTTCTCCTTCTACGGCATGCAAGCGATCCTCGCGTACTACATGTACTTCTCGGTTTCCGAAGGCGGACTCGGACTCCCCAAGGAACTGGCGCTCTCGCTGGTCGGCGCCTACGGCGGCGCCGTCTACCTGAGCACCATCCTCGGCGCCTGGGTCGCCGACCGCCTCCTCGGATCCGAAAAGGTCCTTCTGTACGCGGCCTTCATGATCATGGCCGGCCACATCGGCCTCGCCGTCATCCCCGGCGCCGCAGGCCTGGCCGTCGGCCTGGTCCTCGTGGCCATCGGCTCCGGCGGCCTGAAGGCCAACGCGACGGCACTGGTGGGCTCCCTGTACTCCAAGGAAGACACGCGCCGCGATGCCGGCTTCTCCATCTTCTACATGGGCGTGAACATCGGCGGCTTCCTCGGCCCGATCCTGACCGGTTTCCTGCAGAAGTCCTGGGGCTTCCACGTGGGCTTCGCCGCCGCGGCCATCGGCATGGCCGTCGGCGTCGTCATCTACATGATGGGCCGCAAGAACCTGCCCGCATCCGTCCAGCAGGTCATCAACCCGCTGCCGGCCAAGGACCGCAAGAAGTACCTCGGGATCCTGGCCGGGTTCGTCGTCCTGGTCGTGGCGCTCTTCGCGCTGAAGATCGTCACCGTTGAAACCCTGGCCGTGACCATCGCCTACGCGGTCATCATCGCCTCGGTCGTCTACTTCACGATCATGCTGCGCTCCAAGCGCATCACGAGCACCGAACGCAAGCACGTGCTGGCCTTCATCCCGCTGTACATCGCCTCGGCCGCGTTCTGGGCGCTGTTCCAGCAGCAGTTCACGTTCATTGCCGTGTACTCGCAGGAACGCCTGGACCGCTCGCTGTTCGGCTGGGAAGTCCCGGCCTCCTGGGTCCAGTCGATCAACCCGGTCTTCATCATCATCCTGGCGGCAGCCTTCGCCGCCATGTGGACCAAGATGGGCACCCGCCAGCCGGGCACCGTGGTCAAGTTCTCGCTCTCGCTGTTCATCGTGGGCCTGGCCTTCCTGGCCTTCATCCCGCTTGAGTCCTTCGAGAAGACCCCGCTGCTGGCCCTGGCGGGCATCCTGCTGCTCTGCACCGTGGCCGAGCTGCTGCTGAGCCCGATCGGCCAGTCCGTGACCACCAAGCTGGCCCCGGCCGTGTTCGGCACGCAGATGATCGCGCTGTTCTTCCTGTCCATTTCGCTGGGCACCACCCTCGCCGGCATCCTCGCCGGCTTCTACACCGAGGGCAACGAGATCGCCTACTTCCTCTCCCTCGGCGGAACCGCGATCGTCCTGGGCCTCGCCCTGGCCATCGGCGCACGTCCGCTGAAGAAGCTGATGGGCGACGTCCGCTAAGGCGCACGCCGACCCGACGCAAAACGGTGGTTCCGCAGAAGCGGAACCACCGTTTTTTGTTCCTGCGGACGGGTTCGCGGGATTCCCCGCGGCTTACGCCCGCCTAGGCTCCGAGGGTTGCAACTCCCGCAAACGCCGCGGCGAGGCCCGCGATGGCCAGGAACCCGATGGCGAGGCCGACGTAGCCCGTGACGAGGCCGGCAATGGCAAAACCGCGGTGCGGCCGCTCGCGGCGCAACGACAGGTGCCCGCACACCACGGCCGCCAGCTGCGGCAGGAACAGCATGCCGCTTGTGACAAGCCCGAGGATGCCGGCCACCATCGACACAATGCCCAGCACGTTCGAAACGCCCGTGGCCTGCGGCTGGTGCATGGGTGGCTGGTGCAGGGGCGGCTGGTACATCGGCTGCGGCTGGTGCCCTGCCTGCGGGTTTCCCTGCGGCGGGTAGGGAGGCTGGTTCACGTACGGGTTCTGCGGGGTGCCGGGCGGGGCGTACAACGGCTGGTCCCCGTAGGGGTTCCCGACGGGACCCGGCAGGCTGCCCGGCTGGCTTCCGGGTGCGGGAGCCGGCGTGGCGCCCTGCGACCACCTCGGGTCATGCGGGTCGGAAAAGGACGGCCCGTTCCCGTCGTTGTTCGCGTCCTTCGCGTCGTTCATGGCCAGCTCCCAACGGCAACCGCGGGCGGCCTTCGCGCGCGGTTTCACCCTCCACTGTATCCATCCGGCCACCACAGCGGGTTCACACCGGCCACTCAGGATCCGGTGGAAGAGTTGGCTCCATGGCCAACTCAACCATGATGGGATCCCCGAACGACCACAGCCAACACCGGGCGGTGCCGCCGTACCTGCTCGCATCGCTGGCGGCCTGCGACGGGGCCTGGGAAGCACCGGCATCGGTGCGCGAATTCATCGCCCGTCCGCCCGCCGGCGAGGAAACGGACCCCGTCGGGCCCCGGATGCGCACCCGCATCGCCGCCCGCGCCCGGCAGACGCTGCTGCTCGACCAGGCCCTGCGCCACGAACGCCAGATGGGGGAAGCCCCCGGCCGTGCGATCCTCTTCGACCCCTCCGGGCGCCTGGAACGCACGATCAGCGATGCGCAGGGCATCGAGGTGACCCCCGGCGTCCCGGCCCGTTCCGAGGGCGAGCCGCCCGTCGGGGACGCGGACGTCAACCGGGCCTACGACGGGCTCGGTGCGGTCCACGCGTTCCTCGCCGAACAGTTCAGGCGCTCCAGCCTGGACGGGGCGGGCCTGGCCCTGCGCGGCACCGTGCACTACGGGAACGAGTACGACAACGCGTTCTGGGACGGCACGCAGATGGTCATGGGCGACGGGGACGGGGAGATCTTCAATTCCTTCACTTCCTCGCTCAGCGTGATCGCCCACGAGCTGGGCCACGGGTTGCTCCAATACACGACAAACCTGAAGTACCGGGGCCAGTCCGGGGCCCTTAACGAATCCATCGCCGACGTCCTGGGGGCGCTCGTGGAGCAGTTCGTCGCCGGCCAGGACGCCGCCGATGCCAGCTGGCTCATCGGCGAGGGGCTGTTCCACCCGCGGGTCAATGCCAAGGGACTGAGGTCGATGGCCGCGCCGGGCACCGCCTACGACGACCCCATCATGGGGCGCGACCCGCAGCCCGCCCACATGGACGGCTACATCCACACCGGCGAGGACTCCGGCGGCGTGCACCTGAACTCCGGCATCCCCAACCACGCGTTCTACCTCTTCGCCACGGCACTCGGCGGTCGAGCCTGGGAACGGGCGGGATCCGTGTGGTTCAACGTGATAGCTTCCGGCTCGCTCCCGGAGGACGCCGACTTCGCGGCCTTCGCCGGGCACACCCTCCAGCAGGCCCGCCGGGGGCACGGCGCCGGCTCGGTGGAGGAGAAGGCGCTGGCCGCGGCCTGGGCCGGGGTGGGGGTCGTTCCCCTGGCCCTCGACGAACGGGAAGCCGCGTAGGGCCATGAACGAGCTGTTCATCGTGCAGGTGCGGCGCAGCGGCGGGGTGGCGGGCCTTTCCCGCACCGGCGTCCTGGAACTCCACGTCCACGACTCCCCGCCGGAGGACGAACCCTGGGTGCGCCTGGCGCGCGGGGCCCTGGAACAGCTCCGCGGCCTCGACGCCGAGGCCGATCCCGGGCCGGTCCGAGACGCATTCACCTGGTTCCTGTCCATCGACGGCGAGGGCCACCGGGTCCCGGACACCCTGCTGACCGGGCCCGCCCGCCAACTGGCCGAGCACGTCATCAAGACGGCCCGGTGAACCGCGGCCGCCGGGGGGCCGCATGAGAACATGGGTTCATGTCCCATCCCCGAGCCGGCACCCCGGCAACGCCAGCTGACCTGATCGACCTTTCCGCGGTTCGCGACGCCTACTTCTCCATCCACCCGGACCCGGCGGACCCCGCCCAGCAGGTGGCCTTCGGGACCTCCGGGCACCGCGGCAGCTCGCTGAACGGTTCCTTCAACGAGGACCACATCGCCGCCATCACCCAGGCCATCGTGGAGTACCGCGCCGGCCAGGGGATCGCCGGGCCGCTCTTCGTGGGCAAGGACACCCACGCGCTCTCGGACCCCGCCCAGGACACCGTGCTGGAGGTCCTGGCCGGGAACGGCGTGGCGATCCGGACCGACGCGCGCAACGGCTGGACCCCCACCCCGGCGCTCAGCCACGCGGTTCTCGTGCACAACGGGGACCCCTCGGCGGCCCGCGCGGACGGCATCCTCATCACCCCCTCGCACAACCCGCCGGCCGACGGCGGCCTGAAGTACAACCCGCCGCACGGCGGCCCCGCGGACACCGACGCCACCTCGTGGATCGCCGGCCGCGCCAACGAGCTGCTCGCCGCCGGGCTGCGCGGGGTGAAGCGCACCCCGCTGGGTGCCGCCCGGCTGGCCGGGGCCATCGGCTCCTTCGACTTCATGTCCGCCTACGTCAACGACCTGCCCTCGGTGCTTGACCTGGACGCGATCCGCAACGCGGGCGTGCGCATCGGCGCCGACCCGATGGGCGGGGCCTCCGTGGACTACTGGGCGGCGATCGCCGACACCCACGGGCTCGACCTCACGGTGGTGAACCCGGAGGTGGACCCGCGCTTCTCGTTCATGACGCTGGATACCGACGGCAAGATCCGCATGGACTGCTCCTCGCCCGCCGCCATGGCCTCGCTGATCGCCCGCCGCGGCTCCTTCGACATCGCCACGGGCAACGACGCCGATGCCGACCGCCACGGCATCGTCACCCCGGATGCCGGGCTGATGAACCCGAACCACTTCCTGGCCGTCGCCATCGACTACCTCTACGCCAACCGCACCGGGTGGCGCGCCGACGCCTCGATCGGCAAGACCCTTGTCTCCTCCTCGATGATCGACCGAGTCGCCGCGGGCCTCGGTCGCAGGCTCGTGGAGGTCCCGGTGGGCTTCAAGTGGTTCGTGCCGGGCCTGCTGGACGGCTCCGGCGCCTTCGGCGGCGAGGAATCCGCCGGCGCCTCCTTCCTGCGCAAGGACGGCACGGCGTGGACCACCGACAAGGACGGCATCATCATGGCCCTGCTGGCCAGCGAGATCACCGCAACCACCGGCTCCACCCCGTCCGCGCACTACGCACGCCTTGTCGAGGCCCACGGCGCGCCCAGCTACGCGCGCATCGATGCCCCCGCAACCCGCGAGCAGAAGGCGCGGCTCGGCAGCCTTTCGGCAAGCGACGTTTCGGCGGATGTGCTGGCCGGCGAGCCGATCACGGCGCGCCTGACCGAGGCCCCGGGCAACGGGGCGCGGATCGGCGGCCTGAAGGTCACCACGCAGAACGCCTGGTTTGCCGCGCGCCCCTCGGGCACCGAGGACGTGTACAAGATCTATGCCGAGTCCTTCCTCGGCGACGGGCACCTGGCCCGGGTGCAGGCCGAGGCGAAGACGATCGTCGACTCGGTCCTCGGCGCCTAGCCAAGCATCCCGGAAGCCACACATGAGGGCGGCCGGCGGGAACCACGTCGGTTCGCGCCGGCCGCCCTCGTCGTTGCACGGATTCCCGCGCTGCTACAGCAGCTTGTCGATGATCTTGGACTTCGCCCAGGTGTACGGCGGGTAGATGGCCTTGAGCGTGTCGGCGACCGCGGTCTTGACCATGACCGGGCGCATCTGCGAGAGCCGCTCGAAGCCGTGGCGGCCGTGGTAGGAACCCATGCCGGAGGCCCCGACGCCGCCGAAGGGCAGCGCTGGGACTGCAAGGTGCAGGTTCGGGGCGTTGTGCACTATCGCCCCGGCGCGTACCTGGTCGCCGAACGAGGACTGCAGCCGCGGGTTCTCGCTGAACAGGTAGGCCGCCAGCGGGTTGGGGCGGGAGTTGATGAAGCGCACCGCCGCGTCGAAGCTGTCCACCTTGAGGATCGGCAGGATCGGCCCGAAGATCTCCTCCTGCATGAGCGGGGAATCCGGGTCGACGTTGACCATCACCGTGGGCTCGATCTTCAGCGCCGCCTCGTCGTAGCCGCCGCCGAACACCACCTCCCCCTGGCCCAGGTAGGAGACCAGCCGGTCGAAGTGCGCCCGGTTCACGATCCGCCCGTAGTCGCGGCTCTGCAGCGGGGACTTGCCGTAGAACCCCGTGATGGCCTTGGCCAGCTGCTTCTCCAGGGCCTCTGCAGCGTTCCCGACGGCCAGCACGTAGTCCGGCGCCACGCATGTCTGCCCGGCGTTCATGAACTTCCCATAGGCCAGGCGCCGGGCCACCGCCGCGTGGGAGCCGTCCATCACCACAGCCGGGGACTTCCCGCCGAGTTCCAGGGTGACAGGCGTGAGGTGTTCGGCCGCGGCGCGCGCCACCACCTTTCCGACCTTTTCCCCGCCGGTGAAGAAGATATGGTCGAACTGCTGCTCGAGGAGCACCTTGCTGGTGCCGGCGCCGCCCTGGACCACGGCGTAGGCACGCTGGTCGAGGAACTGCGGGATCAGCTTGCCCAGGGCGATCGAGGTGGCGGGGGCCAGCTCGGAGGGCTTGAGCACCGCCGTGTTGCCGGCGGCGATGGCGGCCACCAGCGGGGCGAGCATCAGCTGCAGCGGGTAGTTCCACGGGCCGATGACCAGCACCACGCCGAGCGGCTGCGGCTCGATCTTTGCCGCGGCCGGGTGCAGCGCCAGCGGGATCTTCACGGCCTTGGATTCCATCCACTCCGAGAGGTGCAGCTGGGCGTGGTCGATCTCCGCGCGCACCATGTCGATCTCGGTCAGCTTCGCCTCGACGGCACTCTTGCCCAGGTCGTCGGCCAGCGCATCGAGGAAGTCCTGCTGGTGCGCATCGAGCATGCGCTCCAGGGCCTTGAGCTGCGAGGCCCTGAAGCGCCGCGGGTGCGCCAGGCGCGTGGAGACCACGTCGTGCATGGCCTCCACGATCTCGACGATGCGGGCCGGGTCCTCCGCAACGACCCGGGGAAGCTCAAGCTCGTTCGAGGCCGCGCTCCCCAGGGGAGCCACGGGTTCGGAAGTGTAAGGAAAAATGCCCATACCCAGAGCCTACGGCGCACCGGGCCGCGGTGGACAGTCTGCCGCGCCCGGGGGTGCGGCCCGGCGACACGCATTGCGCCGGGGCCCGGGCCGTGGGATAGGCTCGCGCATAGTGACACGGGGTGTCCGGCGCCTGCGCCGCACTGAGATAAGACCCGTCGCACCTGATCTAGTTCGTACTAGCGGAGGGATGTTGCTAATGGAATCCATTGCGCCTTCATTTGTTCTAAGCCCCGGCGGGCTGGCCGACTGTGTGTCGGCCCTGCGCGCCTCGACCCCCTTGGTCCAGTGCATCACCAACACCGTGGTCGCCAACTTCACGGCGAACGTGCTGCTGGCCTCCGGCGCCTCGCCGGCCATGGTGGACCTGCCCGGGGAGGCCGGCGATTTCGCCGCGCTCGCCTCTGGCACCCTGGTCAACCTGGGCACCCCGTACGCCGAGCAGCGTGCCGGGGCCCTTGAGGCCGTCGCCGCCGCCAACGCCGCGGGCACCCCGTGGGTGCTTGACCCGGTGGCCGTCGGCGCCCTGGGCATCCGCACCAAGCTGGCCTTCGAGCTGGCCGGGATGTCCCCCGGCCTCATCCGCGGCAACGCCTCGGAAATCATGGTGCTTGCCGAGTCCGGCAGCGGCGGGCGCGGCGTCGAATCCACGGATTCGGTGGAATCCGCGGCCGACCATGCCCGCGCACTGGCCCTGCGCACCGGGGCCGTGGTTGCGGTCTCCGGACCGAGCGACCTGGTGACCGACGGGGTGCGGACCGTGCTGGTGCACGGCGGCAGCGCCCTGCTGACGCGCGTGACGGGCGGCGGGTGCGCCCTCGGGGCCATCTGTGCCGCGTTCCTGGCGGTGCACGACGACGCGCTGGTGGCGACCGTCGCCGCCCACGCGTTCTACTCGGCAGCCGCCGAACGCGCCGAGGCCCTCGCCCAGGGGCCCGGATCCTTCGCGGCACACTTCCTGGACGCGCTCTCGCTGGTCGGCCCGCAGGACGTCTCGGGAAAGGCGGTGCAGGCATGATGCGCGATCCCGGTGTCTACCTGGTGGCCGATTCGGCCTCGACAGCAGGCCGCCCGCTGGAGGAGGTCGTCGCCGCTGCCGTCGCCGGCGGCGTGCGGGTGATCCAGCTGCGCTGCAAGGACATGCCCGCCGCCCGGTTCCTGGAGGTGGTCCGCAAGTGCGCGGTGCACACCGAGGGTCGGGCCGACCTGCTGGTCAACGACCGGGTCGACGTGTTCCTGGCCGCCCGCGCCGCGGGCGCCAGCGTGCAGGGTGTGCACATCGGCCAGTCCGACCTCCCCGCGGACCTGGTCCGCCAACTCATCGGCCCCGACGCGGTACTGGGCCTGAGCGCTTCCAAGGACGCGCAGATCGCCGCGGCCAACGAGCTTGAGGCCCGCTCCCCCGGAACCATCGACTACCTGGGTGTCGGCGCCGTGCACGCCACCCCCACCAAGAAGGACCACCCGGAGCCGATCGGCCACGCGGGACTGGCCCGTGCCGTCGGCCTGAGCCGGCTGCCCGTCGTGGCCATCGGCGGCCTTGGCCTCTCCGATGTCCGGGGCATCGCCGTCGGCGGTGCCGCAGGCATGGCAGTGGTCCGCGCGATCTGCGCGGCCCCCGACCCGCAGGCGGCCGGCGCCGAACTGCTCGGCGCCTGGACGGAGGCAACCCGATGAGCCGCGCAACACGGGAAGGCACCCGGGACACCGTCCGGAACATCCTCTCCGTCGCGGGTTCCGACCCCTCCGGCGGGGCCGGCATCCAGGCGGACCTGAAGTCGATAGCCGCCTGCGGCGGCTACGGGATGGCCGTCGTCAGTGCGCTCACGGCGCAGAACACCCACGGGGTGCGTTCGGTACACGTGCCTCCGGCGCGCTTCCTGGACGAGCAGCTGCGTGCGGTCTCCGATGACATAGCGATCGACGCCGTCAAGATCGGCATGCTGGCCAACACCGAGGTCATCGACACCCTCACCGCCTGGCTGGCCGACCTGCGCCGCACCGGCCCGGTGCCGGTGGTCCTGGACCCGGTGATGGTCGCCACCAGCGGCGACCGGCTGCTTGACGCCGAGGCCGAGGATTCCCTGCGCCGGCTCATGGAACACGCCGACGTGCTGACCCCGAACATCCCCGAGCTCGCGGTTCTTGCCCGCGCACCGCTGGCCACCACCTGGGAGGAGGTCATCGCCCAGGCCCGCGGGGTGGCGGCCGAGTATTCGGTGCTGGTGCTGGCCAAGGGCGGGCACCTGGAAGGCGCCGAGTGCCCCGATGCGCTCATCGACGCCGCGGGCCTGCTGCACGAGGTCGTTTCCCCGCGCCTTGACACAGCGAACACGCACGGAACCGGGTGCTCCTTCTCCTCGGCGCTTGCAACGTTCCACGCGCGGACCGGGGACTGGACGGCCTCGCTGATCGCCGCCAAGCGCTGGCTGACCTCGGCGATCGCCGGGGCGGACGACCTCCGGGTGGGCAGCGGGCACGGCCCGGTGAACCACCTGGGGCCGCTCTGGGCCGGGCAGAAGCCGGCCTCCGCCGAGGACTCCATGTGGCTGTGGTGGGAGGCCATCGAGCCGATCCGCACCGGCATCGACGAGCTGGCCTTCATCCGCGGGCTCAAGGACGGCACGCTGGGGCGCGCCGACTTCGAGGACTACCTGGGCCAGGACGCCCTGTATCTGCGCACCTACGCGCGGGTCATGTCCCGGGCCTCGGAGCTGGCCCCGGAGACCGTCGACCAGCGGTTCTGGGCGGCGAACGCCAGCGGCTGCCTGGAGGAGGAACTCGCGCTGCACCGCGGGCGGCTTGACGAGCGGGTTCCGGCGCCCAGCGGCACCACCACCGCCTACCTGAACCACCTGCTCTCCTGCTCCGACGACTACCCGGTGCTGGTAGCGGCCCTGCTGCCGTGCTTCTGGATCTACCAGGACGTCGGGGCGCGGCTTGCCGCGGCGAACCACGCCGCGCACCCGTACAACGACTGGCTCTCCACCTACGCCTCCCCCGGGTTCGACGAGTCGACGGCCCGGGCCATCGAGGTGTGCCGGAGGCTTTTCGATGCCGCCGACGAGCGGACCCGGCGGAACATGTGGATTGCGTTCGAGGCCTCGAGCGCGCACGAGCTGCACTTCTTCGCGCAGACCGCCGCCGACCTCCAGGGTGCCGATCGCTGAACCGGTGGGTAAAATGCCAAACGGGTTTCGCGTTGCTTCGTTCCACGTGAAACCCGTTCGGCACCCCCCGCCCTGAACTCTCGCGCCCGGAAGGCACCCATGAGCAACCGATTCGGCTTCGGCTGGAAACTGCACGGCAACGGCAAGACCATCACCCCCGGGACGGTGGTTGCCCCCGACGAGCGGCTGGCCTGGCCGCAGACCATCTCCATCGGCGTGCAGCACGTCATGGCGATGTTCGGTTCCACCGTGCTGGTCCCGGCCATCACCGGTTTCCCGGCCACCACCACGCTCTTCTTCTCCGGCGTCGGCACCCTGCTCTTCCTGGTGATCACCGCCGGGAAGGTGCCCAGCTACCTGGGCTCCTCCTTCGCCTTCCTGGCCCCGGTGTCCGCCGCCATGGCCTCCGGCTACGGCATGGCAGGTGCGTTGGGCGGCATCGTTGTCTCCGGCGCCGCGCTGTTCATCGTCGGCCTGGTCGTCCAGAAATCCGGCACCGGCTGGATCCACGCGCTGATGCCGCCGGTGGTCATGGGCACCATCGTGGCACTGATCGGCCTGAACCTTGCCTCGGCGACGCTCAAGCCGATGCAGGAGTTCCCGCTGACCACCTTCGCCACGGTGCTGGCCATCGCGGTGTCGGCGGTGCTGTTCAAGGGCCTGCTGGGCCGCCTCTCCATCCTCGTCGGGCTCGTCGTCGGCTACCTGGTGGCGCTGGCCCAGGGCCAGGTCGACTTCCAGCCGATCGCCGAGGCTGCGGTCTTCGGCCTTCCGGCGTTCACCGCCCCGACCTTCCACCTGGACACCCTGCTGGTCTTCCTGCCGGTGGTGTTCGTGCTGATCGCCGAGAACATCGGCCATGTGAAGACCGTTGCCCTGATGACGGGCCGCGACCTCGACGCCGTCAACGGGCGCGCACTGATGGCCGACGGCGCGGCGACGATGCTCGCCGGCTTCGGCGGCGGCTCCGGCACCACCACCTACGCGGAGAACATCGGCGTCATGGCCTCCTCCCGCGTGTACTCGACGGCCGCCTACTGGGTGGCCGGTTGCGTGGCGATGGCCCTGGCGTTCTTCCCGAAGTTCGGCGCCGTCATCAACACCATCCCGGCCGGCGTTTCCGGCGGTGCGGGCATCGTGCTCTACGGCATGATCGGCATCATCGGCGCGCGCCTCTGGGTGCAGAACAAGGTCGACTTCTCCAACCCGATCAACCTGATGACCGCCGGAACCGGCCTGATCATCGCCATCGCCGTCACGCAGAGCCTGCAGTTCGGTTCGCTGCAGCTCGGCGGCATCGCCCTGGGCACCATCGCGACGCTCGTGGTCTTCCACCTGATGCGCACCATCGCCCGCGCCCGCGGCACCGAGCCCACCGACACCGAGGAACTCGGCGGGGCCACCCACTCGAAGATCGGCTGACCTGCCGCAACGCCAAAGCCCGGCGGGGGGTCCCTGGGGATCCCCCGCCGGGCTTCTGCGTACCCGGGGCAGTTGAGCTCAGTTGACGACGATCGGTGGCTCCGCCCGCAGCTCCTCCTCGTGCGTGAGCTTCTTGATGCTGGAGGTCAGCGGCGAGCCGTCCTCGCGCTGCATGGCGAACACCGCGTCGATGCTGGGGGCGCCCTCCAGCACGGGGCCCTGGCCTTGCAGCGGGATGTCCAGGCGGGGGGTTTCCCGATCCAGACGGTGCTCGGTGCCGCGCACGAAGAAGACCACGGGCAATTCGCCCTCGGTCGTCCCCGCCGCGAGCTCCGCGGTGAACACGTCGGGTTCCACGCGGATCCGGACGGTGTTCTCGCGCCAGCGCAGGGGGAACTCCAGGGAGTTCCAGCCGATCGGCAGCCGCGGGTCGAAGCGCAGCTCACCGGTGTCGTCGCGCAGGCCCGCGAACCCGTGGACCAGCGCGGCCCAGACGCCGCCGGTGGAGGCCACGTGCACGCCGTCGGCGGTGTTCCCGTGCAGGTTTTGCAGGTCGACGTTCAATGCGTGCTCGAAGTACTCGTAGGCCAGCTCACGGTAGCCGACCTCGGCGGCAAGGATCGACTGCACCGTTGCCGAAAGCGTCGAGTCGCCGGTGGTCAGCGGATCGTAGTAGTCGAAGTCGGCCCGCTTTTCCTCGTCGCTGAAGTCCGAGGAGCGCAGCCACAGCGCCATCACGGTGTCCGCCTGCTTGAGCACCTGGAATCGGTAGATCACCAGCGGGTGGTAGTGCAGCAGCAGCGGCCGGTGGCTGGCCGGGGTCCCCGCCACGTCCCACACTTCGCGGTTGAGGAAGCCCGCATCCTGGGGGTGGATTCCCACGGATTCGGAGAACGGGATGTGCATGGCGTCGGCGGCCCGCTGCCACTGGATGACCTCCTCTGGAGTCAGCGAAAGCTCGCCGGCGATGCGCTCGTGGTCCGCCGGGAACTCCGCGGCCAGGTACCCCATGAGCCGCACCGCGTAGTGCAGGTTGAAGCGGGCCATGACGTTGGTGAAGGTGTTGTCGTTGACCACCGCTGTGTACTCGTCGGGACCCGTCACCCCATGGATGTGGAAGCTCGGGCCCTGCGCGCTGTCGCGCCAGAAGCCCAGGGAGCTCCACATCCGTGCGGTCTCAACGACGATTTCCGCGCCGCCGTTGAGCATCAGGCCGGAGTCTCCGCTGGCCCTCACGTACCTGGCCAGCGAATACACCACGTCCGCGTTGATGTGGTACTGGGCGGTTCCCGCCGGGTAGTAGGCGCTGGCTTCCTCCCCGTTGATGGTGCGCCAGGGGAAGAGGATGCCGTGCTCATTGAGTGTCGCCGCCCGCCGGCGCGCGGCAGGGATCATGCTCACGCGGGCCCGCAGGGCGTTTCGGGCCCACTGCGGGTTGGTGTAGGTCAGGAACGGAAGCACGTAGATTTCCGTGTCCCAGAAGTAGTGCCCGCTGTACCCGTCCCCGGACACGCCCTTGGCGGAGATCCCCATGCCGTCGGCGCGCGCCGAGGCCTGGGCCAGCTGGTAGAGGTTCCAGCGGATGGACCGCTGCAGCAGCGGGTCGGCATCCACCACCACGTCCGCGTGGTCCCAGAACTCGCCCAGGAACTCGCGCTGCTTCCAGAAGAGTTCGTCGGCCCCGCGCGGGACAAGGTGCTTCAGCGCCCTGACGCCCCGAGTCGTCATTTCCTCCGTGGTGTGGCGGCGCGAGCTGTGGTACGTGGCGAACTTGTCCATGTGCAGCGCCTGGTCGCGGTCCAGGTAGACCGAAACGTTGCAGTCGGCCCTGGCATCCGTGAGGACGTGGGCCTTCTCGATCTCCGGTTCGCCGCCGGCAACCCTGACGACGTGTTGCACGGCCGCCGCCACGGACATGTTCGACCCCTTGACGTAGTAGCTCAGGGCCGCGATCCCTCCGTCCGCGTACGTCCCGCCCGGCTGGAGGCTTTCGGCCCCGCTGTCCTCGCGTTTCCGCGGGTCGAAGGCCGGTTCCCCGGCGTCCGCCTCGGCCGGGGTGATCACCGGCGACCCGGTGGCCTGCCCGACCAGCGAGGACTGCACGAACACGTGCCCGGGGGCGTCGAGCAGCCTGACGCTGATGCGGAACAGGGCAAGGTGCCGCTCGGAGAAGGACACCATGCTGCGGGTCCGGACCGAGACCCGGTGGCCCTCCGCCGTGCGCCACAGCGTGTCGGAGATGAGCGTTCCGTCCTTGAAATCGAGCCGGAGGTCGTCCTTAAGGATTTCCGTCCGGCCGATCTCCAGGGCCTCGTCGTTGATGTAAACGCGAACGGTCCTGGCGTCGGGAGCGGCGACCATCGTCTGCCCGGTTTCGGCCAGCCCGAAGGCGGACTCGGCATGGCGGATCTTCCACGTCTCGTGAAGTCCGTTGATGAACATCCCCTTGACGCAATCACCGGTTCCCAGCGAGTTCCCGCGCATGCCCAGGAAGCCGTTGCCCAGCGAGTACACAGTTTGCTCGACTGAGGAATCCGTTGGCCTCGGATGTTCCCGGCCGTAGGACCAGGAATCCCGGTTCCAGGCGTCCCGCGCCTTCTTGCCGACGAGCTCGCCGAGGTCCCCAACCACCACGTCGGCCCCGGCCTCGCGCAGTGCCTGAGGCGACTGGTCGCGGGCGACGCCGACCACCAACCCGAAGCCGCCCGAGGCCCCTGCCTGGACACCGGAAATGGCGTCCTCGATCACCACGCATTCGTTGACGGACCACCCTAGGTCATGGGCTGCCGCCTTGAAGGTGTCCGGGGCCGGCTTTCCCGGCAGGCCGCGTTTGGAAGCCTGCAGCCCGCCGAGGACGACGCTGAATTCGCCGCGCAACCCGGCTGCCTCCAGGACGTCTTCCGCGTTCCGGGACGACGACACCACGGCGACATCCACGCCGGCCTCCTGGACTTGCCGCAGGTAGTCCAGCGATCCCGGGTACGGGGAGATGCCTTGTTCGTCCAGGATGGCCCGGAAGACGTCGTTCTTGCGGTTGCCCAGGGAACACACCGATGTTGTTCCCGGGGCATCGTTCTCGTGCCCCCACGGCAGGTCGATGCCGCGGTCCTGGAGCACTGCAGCAACGCCCTCGTAGCGCGGCCGGCCGTCCACGAGGCGGAAGTAGTCCTCCTCGGTATAGGCCCGCGGTTCGCCCCGCGCGGCGAAGAAGTCGCTGAAGAGCTGCCTCCAGGCTTCACGGTGGACCTCGGCCGTAGGTGTCAGGACCCCATCCAAGTCAAAAAGCACTGCCTTGAAGTCCCGATGCCGATAAGGCACGGCGGGGGCGAAGGGTTCACGCATATTGGCATCATCCATTCCGTGTCGATCGAAGCACCTCGACCGCCGGGAATGCGCGATCAGCGAGTCAAGGAATTCCCTGTGGTCCTCGATTCGGAGGTAGGCCAAGCCTAACCACCCTCGCTGGCGGTAAACACAAAATTACTGCAATGGACCTTAAAGTTCGATGAAAGTTTGGCCGTGGCGCATCCAGGTCGCACCACTCGATCCACTCACCGGCCGTGCCCCGCGGGAGACCTCACAGAAAAGTCGATGGTTCTCTGGATACCATGTACGGGTGGCTGAGTGGATGAAGACATGGGCGGACGAAGAGTGGCGGTTCGATGTTGAGGCGTGGATCGACATGGCCTGCGAGACATATGCAATAAACCGCATATCGCCTATTCAGGTAGGTATTCCATCTATTCGTTCCATCCATGTGAATGTTGAGACAGATGCAGGACAGCTTTTCTTCAAGGCACTCGCGCCCGGCCAGCTGTTTGAGGCGCGCCTGACTGCCGCAGCCGCGAGCCTGGCGCCGGAACATTTGGTCATGCCCATGGCCATAGACCCCGAGCGGGGCTGGATGCTCAGCCCCGACTACGGCTCAACCCTCGATGAGCTGGCTCCGACGCCGGAGCTCTGGGCTCGCGCGCTGGGTTCCCTGGGCCGCCTGCAGAACAGTCTCGTGGACTACGAGGAACCCCTTTTCGATGCCGGGCTACAGGTCATGGACCCGCAGTGGCTGCCCGAGGAATTCAACAACGCCCTGATGCTGCATGCCTCGCTGCCGGCGGAGCACCCGCTGGGGATTCCGGCCCGCGATGCCGACCACGCGTTCGAGGTTTTCGGTGAGATCGAGGAGGCCTGCCGGAAGCTTGGAGCCGGGCCCATCCCGCTGAGCCTGGAATACGGTTCCTTCGACCTGCGCAGGGCGTTCGTACCCACCGATGAAGTCGCAGCGCCGCGCCTGTTGAACCTGTCCGATGCCCACTGGGCGCATCCCTTTGCGTCGTTGGGCCGGGCCATCGATCGCATGCGCATCGATTTCCGGACGGACGCCGACGATCCGCGCATCATGCAGGCCATCGGGGCGTACCTTTCCGAGTGGCACGCCTACGGAACGCCCGACGAGCTCTACGAGCTTGTGGCGCCGGCGGTGAGAATCGCGCCCCTGCACGTCCACGAGACATGGCTGAGGCTGTTGGCCGAAGCTGGAACGGCCGAAATGCGCCGCTGGGCCCCGCGCGCGCTGGAACCGCTGGCCGTCCTGGCCGTGCCGAGCCCGTAGCAAGGCGCTGGCGCCCCAGCTTTTAGCCTTCGTGGGCGTTTTGCGGCCAGTTTCTGATGATCCCTCCGTCATGTGGAGAACGGACGATTCGGAATAGACGACATGGAGAACGGCCACTAGATGATTAATTCCCATTGGTTTCAGTGGTCGTGGGCGGTCAGGGAGCGTTTGCGAGGTGCGTTGGTTTTCCAGTTGTGCCGGATTCCTGCAGCGAAAGCCAGTAACTTCGATGCGACGCGTGCGCAGAGGCCTTCGAGGGTCCTGGCGCCGTGGTGTTCGAGGCCGAGTTGGCCTTTGAGGGTGTCGAAGATGGACTCGATCCATTGGCGGATGCCGCCAAACTTCCCGAAGCGGGGCTTTTCGTCTTCGCGGTCAGCTCGTAGGAGGAGAGCGCCGAGGTCCTCGGTGATGAACCGTGCAAAATCACGGCCGGCAAAGCCTTTGTCGGCGAGGATTACTTGCCTATTGCGTACCAAGTGGTGGTCGTGACGCAATACGGCCTCAGTGACTTCGCGTTACCCGAGTTTTGGGTTTGCCAAACCCCAAATGCCCGGCATCCCGTCGGGGGTGCCGACCAGGTAGAGGCGTGCCCCCCAGAAGTAGCGGGAATGCGAGGCGCAGTATCCGTAGCCTTCGTCACCTGCAAGGTCGGAGCGTTTGACCGTTTCACGGCTGGTGCCGCACGGAACCGGGGTCGAATCCAGCAGTCGGAGGGTTTCGTGCCTAGAAGCTACGTCTTTGGCCAGGGCGGTGATCACCACACCGATCAGTGCTCCGGCGGCACGCACTCGTTTGTAGTATCCCGATTGCTGCGGGATTCCGGGGACAACATCGCCTAGGTGGGTGCGGGCATAACGGACCCAGCATGATTCTGGGGAATGGCCATGCAGCAGATGCTGGGCCACGACCAGGCAGAGGAGCTCGTCATCGCTCAAGACTGCTTTTCGGCTGGGTTTGCTCGATTTGTCATATCCCAAATCCAGCAGAACACGATCGGTGAGTAGGACGTAGGGTGTGGTCAGGAGGGTGTTCAGCTTTTGGGTTTACATACGAGGCCTAGTACTCTCCGCTAGCGAAGGACAGGGCCAGGGAACATGTTCCCTGGCCCTGTATTGACCTAAACATCGATTAGGGCTACATCATCTAGGGCGTCGCGGCGTTTCGAATGTGCCCGATCAAGTTTGCGCCCGGTGGGCTTTGAGGTATCCAGGCAAGGGATCTAGACTAGTTCAGCGATTCGCGTCTTGACGATTAGCTCAGCGATACAACCTCGGAACATGCGTTAATGACGTCCCGGGAATGCGTGGCGATAATGATGGCAGTACCTTCACCGGCGATCCTTGCCAGTTCGCGCAGGACCATTTCGGAGTTCGCCGCGTCTAGTGCCCCTGTCGGCTCGTCAGCAAGAATCACGGCAGGCTTCTTGACCAGGAGCCGGGCAAGGGCCACGCGCTGCTGCTCGCCCCCTGAGAGTCTAAAGACGGTTTCCTTTCCTCTGCCTTCGAGACCGACCCGGGCCAAGGCATCTTCGAAATCCGCTGTCCTCCGTGCGGCGCGCCCGCGCGCTGCGATCGCCACCTCGAGGTTTTCATCGACAGTGGAGTTTTCGATCAGTGCGTAGTTCTGGAAGATGTAGCCCAGCGAATCGCGCCTGAACTTCCGTCTTCCTTCCGGGCCCAAACGGGATATTTCCCGGCTGCCCACCATGATGGACCCCTCGTTCAAGGTTTCCAACAGTCCAATGCAGTTGAGGATTGTCGACTTCCCTGCACCAGATCGCCCAGTCAATGCTGTCATCTGGCCGGACGGAACATGGAACGAGAGGTCTTCGAAAAGGACCCTGCCCCCGAAGGCCTTGGTTGCCCCGGTAACGACGATGTTGCTCATGCGGTCTCCTCGGATTGTGTGCGAATCATCAGGCGAGTGCGAACATGTACGAGGCCAAACAAGAGGCCGAAATTCAGAAAGGCAACAAGTAACACGGCCCATGGTTGCCATGTGTAAATTGCCAGATCGGTGCCCCTCGCGATCCCGGGGCCGGCCCCGGATCGGTAGAGGGCAAGAATAGAGGTAACTCGTGCCGTTGCCCAGCATGCGACGACGGCTAGAAGGATCGATTCGGCTGCGAACAGCCATCGGTGTGTCGACAGGAAAGTCCATCCGTGAAGGTGCCTGACCAGGATCGACTGCGCGTTTCCGCGAACGTGGATCTGTGCCAGGCCAACTGCGGTGGCCAGCAGGACACACAGGGCAACGACCATGCTGGTCGCCTTGACCCGCAGTTCCGTCATCTGTGTGGCGTATTCGTCTGCGGCGGATTGGGCCACCGGGATATATGCCGAAATCCACGGCCCCAGAAACCTAGTTGGAGTGTTCCGGACGGCCTCATGGGAATCGGTCATCAGGACCCGTCCCTGGCTGGCGTATGCCATGTAGTCGTCGTCGCGGATCAGTCCTGTCTTCGGGTCGACCACGACGAGCACGATGTTGCTCACCCACGCCGGCCTTTGGTGGGCATCCGGTCGAGGCTCATAGAGGAAGTGCGACTGGCCTGCTTGGATCGGATCGACGTCGAGCGCTTCGATAGTCAGAGGTTCCCCAGTTGAGGTATCTCCCAGGAATGTGAGGACGTCATCGGTCGTTCTGGAGGACCCCTCAGGGAGCAGTATCTTGAGCTTGCCAGGAGCTGGTGCCAGGACCCGATTGCCAGCGTGATCGACTACCACATTCGACGCGAGGTAGGTTTTATTCACCAAGAGCACATCGGGCGGAGCGTCCGTCGCGTTTGGGTCCAGTGACATGGGCAATGCAAGGATGGTGCGGCCGGCTTCGTCTTCCTTTTTCAGCCAGGCACCGGAATCGAAGGCAAGTCTGTCCATCTCGTCCGGGGGCACATTGGACTCGAACCTGATACTTGCAGCTTCCCCTGCGGCAGCAAGATCTTCCCGCGCCTGGCCCGCCTCCGTCGCGCTTCCCGCCGCGGCGAATGTAGCGGCCAGAAGCGACACAGCAAGAACCAGGCCAGGTACGCGGATGAGGTATGCCACGGGAACCGCAACCCGGAACCCGAGCCGTCCCTTGATCCCATCAACAAGCCGGGATCCCCAAACCAGCCGCACTGCTGTGGCATGGACGCCGAGAGCGAGGGACAGGCACACGAGGAAGACGACCGTTGAGACTGTAACTAGGCCTCCGAGCTGATTGAGCCCGTTGTAGAACCACAATCCGGTCAGGCCGCACCCAACAACGGCCAAGATAGACAGCAGTCCCGCAGGTGAAGCCTGTCGAAAATCTCGCAGAACGGCCGTGTGCTTTTGGACGCCATGGAGCCGTTGGATCGCGTATGATTTGACTCCCGCAAAGACGGAAAGCCCCACAAGGAGCGCGATCAGAAGCATCACAACCTGGGTTGGTGAAGCAAACGGTCCGCCGACAAACCAGCTGATTGCCTGCACGTCCGACACTGTATCCAGCTCCGTGGCGTAGCCCAATTCCGCAAAGGCTGCCGAGACGACTGCGGCTGCACTGGGTGACCCCAAGACGTAGTAGCGCCCTCGTGGGTCGATACTGTCCAAGTCCGTTACCGGGTGCACGACCGTCTTCATTGTCGCGCCGAACGACGGGTAACCATCCGCCAGCCATCGGGCTTCTGGTTGGCTGGGATGGCCGGCTGCGACATACAGGTGCCGAACATTCGAACTGTGAAGGTCCCGTACTTCACGGATGACAGCAGCGTCGGTGGTCTCGGCGAGGCCTTGGACCAGTCGTGGAAGACCTTGACCGCCTGTGGTGACCGTTTGGCCCGTAACGAGGACCGGCGTTGCTCCGGGGAGCGTCGATTCGTCTGCCATTTTGGTGAATGTAAATCCAGCCAGCGCCGCGTAGATTGCTGCGACTGCGATTGCCAAGCTAAGCCCGGTATTCTTCATCGATGCTCCTCCTTATCGGGCCGGTGGGGCCACGGCCGTGTGCCCCACCAGCAATGTACCGATGCCTAGCAGGTGCGGTAGTACGCGTGCTTCGAACCGCCCCAAATCGAGTAGACCGATTCGGCGTATGCGCGCTGTCCCGGCTGCACGCACGCCGAACGCTTGAGGCCGCCGACATCGCCTTGAGCACTTGATCCATGCTTCTTGGTGTAGTGCTCGTACCGTGACCAGACGTATCCCTGTGTGAACGACTTGGGCGATGTTCCATGGTTAAAACTGGGAGCCAGGGGCGGCGTTGCAGCCATCGCGGCTGCAGCAGGGACGATTAGTGTTAGTCCTATCGCAGCAATGGCGATCTTGCTGGCGCTACGTTTTAGGATGTTGGACATATTAATCTCCTCTGTCTGAAAAATCTGCCCGGTGGGGCATCGACATGAAAGATTACTATACCGAGAGAACTAAATACAAAATCTTCACAATTGGCAATCACTACCTGGCACACATTTGGCCCCGCGGAGACCTCCAACGAAAGTCGATCAGTATCTTTACAAAGGAAGCGAACGTTCTCAGTCGTGGCAAAATACATTTATCGATTTGTTATAATTCAATGATGGATTGCTTCTACCGGCGGCCGTGCTTTGGCGAACAAATCCCCTTTGCGGTTTATGTGGCCACTGTGCTCGCCTGAACCGCTCATCCTGCACATAGCCAAACGTTGCCCTAAGTTGCCTCCGTCACCCTTTTTGGTGATCCCGAAATCGAACACCGTGCGAGAGGATGGGATCGCTGGCCTGTCGGTCCCGGCATGATTCAGCCCCCAGCCAGCCATGGTCCGGGGTGCTGTCACCGGGATTCGATAGGCACCAGGGATATCGCGAGTAGGGGCCGGAGCAGAACAGGGAACCAGGGTTCAGGTCGGTCGTAACGTGGATGCCCGGGCTTTGGCGCCGCAGGGACAAGCCAGCATTCGTTTCATCCGTGAGCACGTGGCCAGTTTTCGGAGGGTGCATATTGATCCAAGACGATGAGTCCATCGACGTCTTCATCGGCGTCGATGTCGGCAAGACCAACCACCACGCGGTGGCCCTGAACCGGGCCGGGAAGAAGCTCCTGGACAAGGCCCTGCCGCAGGACGAATCCAAGCTTCGGGACATCATCCAGTCGCTGGCCCGGCACGGGCGGTTGCTGTTCGTGGTGGACCAGCCGGCGACCATCGGCGCCCTGCCGGTCGCCGTCGCCCAGTCCGAGGGAATCCCGGTCGGGTACCTGCCGGGGCTGGCCATGCGCCGGGTTGCCGACCTGCACCCGGGTGAGGCGAAGACCGATGCCCGCGACGCCTTCATCATCGCCAACGCTGCCCGCCCCCTCCCGCAGACCCTGCGCTCGGTACAGGTGGCCGACGAGCAGGTCGCCGAACTGTCGATGCTCTGCGGCTTCGACGACGACCTAGCCAAGCAGGCCACCGCAACCTCCAACCGGATCCGCGGGTTTCACCTGCGATCCACCCGGCCCTGGAACGGGCCATCGGCCCGCACCTGGACCACCAGGCCATGCCCGAACTGCTGGCCAAATACCCGACCCCGGCCGCCCTGCGGAAGGCCGGCAAGGCCCGGGTGGAAACGCTCATGCGCAAGCACGCGCCCCGGGTGGGGAAACGCTGGACCGCGGAGATCTTCACGGCCCTGGACGAGCAAACCGTGGTGGTCTCGAAGGACCTCGGCGGCCGGGATCGTGCTGCCGCAACTGGCACTCGCCCTGGCCCAAACGAGGGCCGCCCGCGCCGAGGTGCTGGCCCAGGTAAAGAAACTCGTGGAGGCCCACCCTCTTCACCAGCTCCTGACATCCATGCCAGCGGTCGGTGTCAGGACCGAAGCGAAGCATCCTCACCGAGGTCGTCGGCAATGATTTCAAGACCGCAGGACACCTGGGATCCTACGCAGGGCTGGCCCCTGTCACGTGGCGCTCCGGGACCTCCATCCGGGGTGACCATTCCTCGAGGAAGGCCACCTGGGTCCTCAATCGCGCTTTGTTCCTGTCGGCGTTGGCGGCACTCAAATGCAAGGACCGAAGTTCCCGGGCCTACTATGACCGCAAGCGGGCCGAAGGCACGAAGCACAACCAAGCCGTCATCGCCCTGGCCCGTCGCCGCTGCAACGTCCTGTTCGCGATGCTGCGCTACGGGGCGCTCTACGACCCAACCGAAACACAGCCAGCCTGTACAAGCCCGCCCAACGACAAGGGGTCCGGTTCAACATGCGAACCGGACCACTCAGCAACGCCTTCTGGAACACCAAGGAATTCTGCTCAAACCCGGGAAAGCCCATGACGAACCAGATAGCCCCTAGTGCACACACCTTGAACGAGCAGGTACACCGAGGAAGAATCTTAGCCGGCGGCGAGAACCGCACGAATCGTACCGCTCTTCAGAGCCAACGCAGAGATAGTTCCACAGAGGGTCAACCAGGCTTCTATTGCAGAACCGGTGTACCCGTATGCTCGAGGGCAGTGTAGATCGGTCTCAGCAATTCCAATCATGCGGCTCAGATCCTTCGTACGGTTATCGCGCCTATCCCCGAGTATTAAGTCAGTCGAGGACTTCTGCGAGCTTTGCGTCGTCGGACAGCCATCGAATCGCTGAACCAGGCTGAGCACGTACCCCGGAGACCACAAAACCCGCCGCGGGTACACGAGACTTAGCACATCCAAACCCGGCGACACCCTAGAGATGTACACCACGTCGCAGATTCCAGACCGTCCGTTCTCCGCAAGACGGCAGGGGTGTTACGAACTTGGCAACAAAAGAGTTCTTCCCGCCAACCAGTCATGTACGTACGAAATCTACGAAGTCACTATTGGTGCTAAAGCGCGAAGATTCTCACGGCCCTATGAGTTCAACACACTATTTTGCGGCCAGTGTCCCCGCTCGCGCATGACCGATGCCAAGACGTCGGCGCGGTCGCTCATGATGCCGTCGACACCCAGATCCAGCAGCCGGTGCATCCGGGGGGCGTCGTTGACGACCCAGACATGGACCTGGATGCCCGCCTCGTGCGCGTGGCGCACAAATGACTTCGTCACCACCTGGAACGTCCCATGGGATTCAGGGACCTGCAGGGCGGCAAATGCGCCAAGCCCGCGGCTCGGCAGCCGAACCAGCTTGCCCAGAACGGCTGCCGCCCCGACTCCAATCACGCCCGGACTCGTCGCCACCGGGCGGCTCAGGAAGCGCTCCGCCGCGGCCCGGCGCCGCCCGAGGAAGGAGGCGACAAGGACCCTGTCGTGGGCACCATGCCGCTCGATGGCCGCGGCAAGCAGCCTGGCGCTGGGCCCGTCCTTCACATCGACGTTGAAATGCGCCTCCGGGAACTCCAGCAGCAGTTCCTCGAAAGTGGGCACCGGCTCCCCCGATACGCGAAGCCCGCGAATCTCGGCGGCGCTGAGGTCAGCGATGTTTCCGGTGGTTCCGGTCAACCGCTCCAGGGCTTCGTCGTGGAAAACCACCAGCACACCATCACGGCTGGTGTGCACGTCCGTTTCGAGATAGCGGAACCCCAAGTCGTAGGCCGCGCGGAATGCCTTGAGCGTGTTTTCCTCGCCGTCGGGTGCGAACCCGCGGTGCGAGAAGGCCAGCGGCTGCCCCTGGAGAGCCCGGTTCGGGGTGTTCAGCAAGTAGGGTGCCGAGCCAACGCGGGATGTTTTCATGAACCTGCCTTTGGTCTGGTGCGGGCTTGGTCGGAAGCGGCTTGGGCTATTTCCGGGGCGGTTCGGCGGATTCCAGGATTGCCTCAATGACCTGGGCCACGCCGTCATCCTCGACACCAGGGGCCGTGAAGGTGGCAGCGTCAAGGGCGGTCTGGTGTCCGGAAGCCATGGCGTAGCCGTAGCCGGCCCAGGCGAGCATTTCGCGGTCGTTGGGCATGTCCCCGAAGGCCGCTACCTCGCTGGAATCGATTCCCAGTTCGCTGGCGTAGTTCGCGAGAGCCACTGACTTGTTGATCTGTGCATGCGCCATTTCCAGGAGTGAAACGTTGTGCGCCGAATGCGTCACCGTGACGAGCGAAGCAAGGTCCTCTGCCACTGCGGCCAGGAAATCGTCGGAGTTCCGAGTCCGAGACTTGGCGAGGAACTTCACCACTCCCTGTTCGTTGAGCAGTGTTGAGCGCAGGTCAAGCAGCTCGTGGCGCGAAATGATTTCCAGCTCGTGGGGCTCTGCGAACCCCACCTCAAGGTGGAGTCCGCCGGTGGTCTCGGCGGCAAAGGTGGCCGTCGGTTCGGCCTTCGTGATGATCTCGCGGGTCCGTTGGAGGATCTCGACGTCGATGGTCTGGGCCCAGATCAGCTTCTCCTGCTCAAGGTCGTAGAGTACGGCCCCGTTTGAACAGATGACGGTGCCCAGATGCCCAAAGGCCTCCCGAACCGGCGCCAGCCAACGGAATGGGCGACCTGTGACGAACACGATGCTGATACCGCGCTCACGGGCCCGCCGGAAAGCATCTATGGTGCGTACCGAGATACTTCCGTCTTCACGGATGATGGTTCCGTCCAGGTCGCTGGCGATCAAACGCACATTCACGGCAGGTAGTGCCCTTTCCGCTAGCGGATTTCGTCCCGGAACGGCGGGTTCGCCCCGGCCCGGGAAACGGTGATCGCGGCGGCCCGTGCCGCATAGTCGAGAATTTCTGCCAGCGTGCCGGTGTCCAGCTTGTGGAGCCTCCCCCGCTGCCCGCTGCCGAGCAATCCTCGGTCGGCCAGTGCTGAGATCATTGCCGAAATGAATGAATCCCCGGCACCCACGGTGTCTGCGACGTCTACCAACGGGGCATCCGCCCGCGCCGTGCCGGACGCGACGAGTCCCCAAGGGCCGCGTGAGCCGTAGGTTGCCACGACCATCGCCGGGCCAAGGTCGAGCCAGGCTGCCGCAGTGTCCTCGACGCTGCGCTGCGGGTAGAGCCATTCCAAGTCGGAATCGGATGCCCGGACAACATCCGCGAGGGCGACGAACTGTTCGACCTTGGCCACGGCGTCTGAATGGTCGGTGATCAGCGATGGCCTGATGTTCGGGTCGTACGAGATCGTGGCGTGGGGCCGGGCCCGTTCGATGAGCCGGAGCACCTTTTGCGCGCCGGGCTCGACCATGGTGGCCAACGATCCCGTGTGGACGACCTCTGCATCGGCCAATGCCGGCGTATCCGGCGAAATCTGCGGGAGGTCCCAGAGGAGGTCAAAGCTGTAGGCCGCGGCCCCGACGGGGTCGAGGATGCCCCGCGCGGTGGACGTAGGGTACCCGTCCTCGCCGCAGACGTGCTGCACGCTGTTGGATGCCAGCTGCTCCTGGATCATCCTGCCGTATTCGTCCGCCCCCCAACGACCGATGAACGTCACGGGGTGGCCCAAACGCGCCAGGCCGACGGCAACGTTCAGCGGGCTGCCCCCGACGAAGGAACGCGGTGCGCTGATGCCGCCCGAGAGCACATCGACCAAGGCCTCGCCAATGACGGTTAGCACATCCGACTCCTCACCGATTTGTCATGAGTCTTCAATATACCGTTCAGATGACCGCGGGCAGGGGTTACGCCGGGGCTACGCGCCGCTGTAACTGCCCGTCTCGAATGCGATGAGCCCCTCGACACACATTTCCCAGGCCCTGTCCCCCGGGGTGATGAGCCCGTAGTGGTCACCCTCGAATTCAAGGTATTCGACGACTTCCCCGGCGGCCGCGGCACGCGCGGCAACGGACCTGGCCAGCGCCACCGGAACATCCTCGTCCGAGGTTCCGTGAAGCATGAGAAGCGGTATTCCAGGCGGGATGCGCTTGGCCGGATCCGCCCACTCCCACCGCACCGGGTCTTCCTCCGGGGTGCAGCCCATCAGGACACTCGCCGCGTTGTCGCTCAGGGCCAGTGATTCCGCCAGGGCAAGATCAAGCACTCCTGCCTGGGAAATCACCCCGTCAAGGCAATGCATGGATTCCGGGAGGGCACCGGGGGCGTCGTCCGGCAGCAGATGCCGTCCCGCGAGCCACAATGCCAGATG
The DNA here is from genome assembly GCF_051550675.1 of Paeniglutamicibacter selenitireducens. Taxonomy (NCBI): domain Bacteria; kingdom Bacillati; phylum Actinomycetota; class Actinomycetes; order Micrococcales; family Micrococcaceae; genus Paeniglutamicibacter; species Paeniglutamicibacter selenitireducens. The sequence continues at coordinate 51,995 of NZ_JBPULF010000009.1, forward strand.
GCCCCCGGCGGAATGACCGATGCCAATCCGAAGCCCGGGCTCGAGTTGCGCTTCCTCAAGCGCGGATCCCAAGCCGTCCATTCCAGCGGCCACGTCGAGGAACGTCTCCGGCCAGCCACCGTCGCCACCGGCGGTGCGCCGGTACTCCAGGTTCCACACCACGTGGCCGCGCTCGCGCAGGTCACGAGCCAGCGGGCGGCCGTATTCCGCGCCATAGGCCTGTCGCCAGAATCCACCGTGGATGATCACAGCGATTGCAGTGTGTGACCGCACGTCGGGAACCCACAGTTCAGCGTACTGGCTTGGGTGTTCCCCGTAATCGAAGCGCTGAGGCGCGTAGGAGGGTTCCACTAGCGCCCCGGGAACTCCGGTGCGCGCTTCGCGACGAATGCGGCGCGTCCCTCGACCGAGTCGGCGGTCTCGAACGCCTTCATGAAGGACCGGACCTCGGCCTCCAGGCCGTCGACAATGTTCAGGCCGGCAATCTCGTTGATCGCGTCCTTTGCGTTGGACACTGCGGTGGGCGCCTTGGCCGCGATCTCCTCGATGGTGCTGCGCGCACCGGCCAGAAGCGATTCGACGTCATCGAAGACCTGGTTGACAAGGCCGATGCGCAAAGCCTCGGCGGCCTTGATGCGGCGGCCCGTGAAGATCAGTTCCCGGGCCATGCCGATTCCAACACGCTGTTGCAGCCGTACCGACCCGCCAAAACCGGGAACCAGACCGAGGTTCACTTCGGGCTGTCCGAAACTTGCGTTTGCCGAGGCGTAAAGGAAGTCGCAGGCCATCGCCAGTTCGCAACCTCCACCGAGGGCAAATCCGTTGACCGCGGCGATGACAGGCACGGGCAGTGCCTCAAGTCGCAGGGTCACTTCATGCATTCGGCGCCCGTAGGCTGCCGCTGCGGCAGCATCCATGGAGTTCATTTCCACGATGTTCGCACCGGCCACGAACGATTTCTCACCGGACCCGGTGATGATCACTCCACGCACAGGCCACTGGGCGTCGCGCCCGATTCCTCCCAGCACTCCCGTCAGCGCGTGCAGGTCTTCGACGACTGCCGACGCCAAGGCGTTGAGTGACTCTGGCTGGTTGATGCTCACCAGCAGCGCATTGCCCTGCTTTTCAACGAGCAGCGTCCGATAGGTTCCGAAGTCCACGTACACTCCCTTGTGATTGGTATCTCACCCCAGCGTCTCACGAGTGACGCACACGCGCAGATTCCACTCCGGCGTGTTAGCCGGGGTTAACTGCGTGTTGATGGAGCCGGAGATCTACCGTTTGCCGCCGCGGCCGGCAGGTTTTCCGCCACGCTTCGGGCCGGGCTTTCGCCCGGTGCGGGCAGCGGATTTCTTCTTGGCTTCCGCCTTTTTTGCGGCTTTTGCCTGCTCGGACTGCGCGGACTGGCGGCGCTTCCGTGCAACCTCCGCATCTTCCTGCTGTTTCTGCGCGACCGAGGCCTGGCGTGAGGAGTTCTCTCCGCGACCACGGACAACGCCAATGAATTCAGCAATCGTCGGGTCTTCCGGTTCGTCCCCCACCGGGGCGACCCACGCGATACCGATGCTTGTTGTCGGAACATCGGAAAGTTCCTTGTGGATCACGTCTTTGCGGTGGTGCAGGCGGGCGACACTGAGCGGCAACACGAGCAGGCCTGCTCCGGAAGAACAGACCTCCATGGCCATCGCCGTCCCACCGACCTCTTCGGGGTAATCGGCAAGGTCGAGAAAGTTCTGGTCGGACAAGTCCGCCAGAGCAACGGGCTCATCGTAGAGCTCCAGGTCGTGGTCCTTGGCAGCGCACACCACCGGCTGCTCCTCGTAAAGAGGAATCACATGGATCTGGGGCGTCTTCGGGGACTCCCCCGTCTTGAACCTGACAAAGACTGCATCTGATTCTTGGCTTGCGAGCCTCCCCATGATGTCTTTCCCGTCGTAGCGGAGTGCCGTCAGGGGGGTTTGGGGATATCGTTCGTTCCAGCGCGTCAGCCACTTGCCAGGGGTGACCCCCGGTACATAGGCGATTTTTAGTCCTACCACCACCCCAGCGTACCGGTACGCTTGGGGATATGAGTGAGAAAACCCCACAGAGCATGAAGCCGGCAACTGCCGCAAAGAAATTGGGCATCTACCTGCCAGCAGCTCCGGCCGAGTTCCAAGAGGGCTCAGTCACGAGGGCTCAGTACAACGAGCTTCTGTCCAATCCCCCGGCCTGGCTGGAGGACTTGCGCGCCAACGGACCGCATCCCCGCCCGGTTGTAGCCCACAAGCTCAACGTATCGATCGCCGGTCTGGCCCGAGCCGAAATCACCGAAGCGCTGACCACGGCCCAGATCGAGGCCCTGCTGGCGGACCGTCCGGACTGGCTCCAGCAGGAGCGCGCCTCTCTGGCCGCAGTTCGGGCCGAAGAGAAGCGCGTGCGCGATGCTGCGGCCGCCAAGGGCGACCGCAGCTAACTGCGCGTCATTCGAGGTCGGTGTCTACTTCACGGTCTTGACGATGTAGACATCGCACGGGGCTGCGTGTGCCACGGAAGTGGCCACGGAGCCAAGCACACGGCCGAGGCCTTTCATGCCCACGTTTCCAACGACGATCAATGTGGCATCAAGGCGCTCCGCCTCGGCAACCAGGACTTCCTGCGGCTTGCCGTGCGCGGCCGTGGCGCTGACCCTGGCCGTCGGTTCGGTCAGGCGCAGGCTTGCCGCGCACTGCTCGGCAAGCTTCTCCGCCTGCTCGGCGTCATCCAAGATCCAGGTGTCGGTGCCGATCTTGACAACTTCGGTGTTGTCCGAGGCATGCGCGGTCACTACGACCAATTCTGCATCCATGTTGACCGCGATCCGGGCCGCACGTTCGGCCGCACGCTGCGCTGTGTCGCTGCCGTCTACGCCGACGATGATTGTTTCTGCCATGTTCTAACGCTCCTTGGGGTTCTTGCCGCTTGTGGCGGCGGGTGTTTGTTGTGGGTAAATCTGACTACACGATGTTCCGCTTAAGGAAATCCACGGCCCGACCCCAGGCCAAACGCGCCTGTTCCGGACGGTAGTTTCCAACCGGATTCTCATCGTTGTGGAATGCATGCGGTGCGTCGTAGTAGTAAAACGTGACATCGGCACCCGACTCTTCACGGATTCGTTGCTCCTGGGCCCGTGCTGCGTCGACCGGATAGAAGTCATCAGCCTCGGCGTAGTGACCCTGGATCTTGGCACGGACACCTGAATATACCTGGGGCACGGCCTGGCCGACCCCATAGAACGGAACAGCCGCCGCGATTTTCTCGCCTTGCTGCGCCGCCAGTGACAAAACGAATCCACCACCCATGCAGAAGCCGATGGCCCCGACCTTTTCGCTGGTTACGGCCTCAAGCGACAGCAAGTAGTCGACAGCTCCTGCGAGCAGTTCGGCTCCGACTTCCGCCGGGAGCTCGCTCATCATTTGTGCGGCTTCCTCACCGTCGTGGGTGATCCAACCGCCCATGAGATCCGGCGCGAGGGCGACGAATCCCTCTGCCGCCAATCTATCCGCAACGTCGCGGATGTGGTCGGTCAAGCCCCACCATTCCTGGATGACAATGACTCCGGGTCCACGGCCCCCATCCGGCATCGCAAGGTATCCATGCGAGGTCTGGCCTCGGGACGGAAACGATACATTCTGATGTGGTGTCTTAGACGCCATGGTCTGCGGCCCCTGTCATTTTCATTCGCTCTGACGTTTGAATGCTTGAACACCTCCCAGTCTATGCACCAAGAAAGTCAGCTCACATTCCAAATCGCCGGGCTCCGTCCCGTAACTTTCATGTCGCAGCCCGGCGGCGAACCATCCAATGAATATTGGGGAAATGCCCGTGTTCCGTCCGCCTGAATGGACGCTGGTGGCAATAGCGTGGAAATCGTTAGTACCGCGCACTGTTTCTCTACACACCGGAGCTACTTATGTCTCAAACAATGTCGTCCCGTCTTGCAGCCGAGTTTCTCGGCACCGGAGTCTTGGTCTTCGGCGGCTGTGGTGCCGCAATATTCTCTGCCAAGGTTGTCCAATCCAACTCCATCAACATGGGCATTGGGTTCCTCGGCGTAGCACTGGCCTTCGGCCTAACCGTCTTGGTCATGGTTTACGCCGTTGGCCACATCTCCGGCGGCCACTTTAATCCTGCCGTGACGTTTGGTGCGGCACTGGCAGGACGTATCGAATGGAAGGCAGTACCTGCCTACATGGCCACTCAGGTCATCGGGGCCTCGGTTGCAGCTTTGGCGCTCTTTGCCATCGCAAACGGCAAGGACGGTTTCGATCCGGTGGCCTCGGGATTCGCCTCCAACGGGTATGCCGAGCGCTCACCTGATGGATACAGCATGCTTGCGGCCCTGCTGGCCGAGATTATCCTGACAGCGGTCTTCCTGTTCGTCATCCTTGGATCCACCGACAAGCGCGCTCCCAAGGGGTTCGCGGGCATCTCGATTGGTCTCTCATTGACCCTGATCCACCTGGTTTCAATTCCCATCACCAACACCTCCGTCAATCCCGCGCGTTCCCTCGGAGTGGCATGGTTCGCAGGGCCGGAGGCACTTGGCCAGGTTTGGCTGTTTGTTGTCGCCCCGCTTGTCGGCGCGGCGATCGCAGGGTTGAGCTACCCCTTGCTCTTTGCCTCCACAGCAGTGGATGCAGCGCGGGAGGAAGAGGTCGTGGATTCCACAAAGTAGCGAACCGCATTTCTGCCGAAGCTACTCGCGAGGGCGCACCATTTCCTGCATGGGGCAGGGGCGGTGCGCCCTCACGCGTTGCTGGCGCTAAGGCACGGGCAACCTGCAGCCTTGAGAACCCTCATAACGCAGGACAGTGCCGCCCCAAGAACACCGGGCAAACGGAAAGGCCCCCGGTTCAAAACCGGGGGCCTTTCCTCATATGTGCGCGAAGGGGGACTTGAACCCCCACGCCCTTGCGAGCACTGGCACCTGAAGCCAGCGCGTCTACCAATTCCGCCATTCGCGCATATCTCATTCCGCTTCGGCCATTGACCTCTGCAGCGAGATCAATCATATACACCTATTGACGGAAAGTGCTAATCGAGAACGCGTTTGTGATCAGAGGCACATTTTGGCAACCTTCGCGCCTCGTGGTTCGTTGCTATGCAGGGGGCAATTTTGACCACATTTCATCCCACACAAAGGCAAGACCAGTAGTATCAAAGGTGGTGTAGAGCATCCATGCCCTGCGCACAGTCGCCAGAAATGGCGAAACAATGCGAGTAGAACCAAGGAAGGGAGCGAAGCGATGGGTCTGATCGACAATGTTGAACGCGGACTAGAGAAGCTTGTCACTAGCGTCTTCCGTGGCACCAGCGGCTCGGAAGTAAAGCCGGTTGAAATTGCTTCCCGGTTGCGGAATTCCATGGACGCGAAGTCCATGACGATCTCCCAGGGCCGCACCCTGGCACCCAACCACTTCACGGTGCGTCTGTCCGATACCGATTTCGCGAAGGCCCGCGAATGGGGCGCGCCCCTCGCCCAGGAGCTTTGTTCCATTGCCATGGAGCACGCCAAGAGCCAGGGCTACACCCTCCACGGAGGCATCGAGGTCAATTTTCGAAAAGACCTTGATCTCAAGGACGGAATCTTTGAAATCGACGCAATTGCCACCGAATCGAGCCGGCAAGAGTCCCGTCAGGCACCAACGGCTCCCCCCGCACCGCCGGAACCGCCTCGAGGTCCTGCCCAGATGCAGCGAGTTTTGGACATCGCCGGGCAGCGCTATGCGCTGAACCATGCAAGCATCGTCCTGGGCCGATCTGCCGAAACGGACATCCCGATTGACGATCCAGGCGTCTCTCGCAGGCACCTGAAGATTGAACAACGCGGCAACACCACGTGGGCCGTAGACATGGGTTCGACCAACGGAAGCTTCGTTAACGGCCAGCGCATCGCCGGAGAAACCGAACTTTTCGACGGGTCGAACATCTCCATGGGACAGACTCGCATTACCTTTAGACTCCTACCCCAAGCACAAGGAGGCCGCGCGTGAACGATCTCGTATTCACCGTCCTGCGGCTCGGATTCCTCATTCTTCTGTGGCTCTTGATCCTCAGCGTCATGGGTGCCCTGCGCCGAGACCTTGCCATTGGCGGCAAGGCCCGCACCGGCGCGCCCACTGCGCGTGAAATTCGGAAGAATCCGGCCCTTTCCCCTGCACCCGAGGCACCTGCCAAGCAGCAGGCAAACACGTTGGTGATTCTGGAAGGGCCGCTCACCGGCTTGGAGCACCAGCTCACAGCAAGTCCCATCCTGTTGGGGCGCGCCCAGGAAGCAACGATTGTCCTTGAGGACGACTACGCCTCGGGACGCCATGCACGGCTGTTCCCCCAGGGAACCCGCTGGTTCATCGAGGACCTGGGCTCGACCAACGGCACCTTCCTGGGCGATGCGCAACTTACCCGGGCCCAACCCGTTGAGCTTGGCCAAAAGATCCGAATCGGTAAAACGGTTATGGAGCTGAGGCCCTAACCATGGCGTTGATGCTGAAATTTGCGGCGCGGTCGGATGTTGGCAAGGTCCGCTCCAAGAATGACGACTCCGCCTATGTCGGCCGATACCTAGCCGTCGTTGCCGATGGCATGGGCGGCCACGTCGGTGGCGACGTTGCCAGCGCATCGACGGTGCTGGATCTCGTGCATCTTGATGTCCCTGACACGCCGGATGCCGAAACAGTGCTGCCCGACGAGATCCAGGCCGCAAACCTGGTGCTCAACGAGCTGGTGAATGCCAACCCGAAGCTTTCGGGCATGGGAACCACCGTCACAGCCATGCTGCTGACCGGGGACGTCCTCCAGTTCGCACACATTGGAGACTCACGCGCCTACAGGCTCAAGAACGGTGTCTTTGAACAGGTTAGCCGCGACCACACGTTCGTCCAGAGGCTTGTCGACGAGGGTCGTTTGCGGCCGGAGGAAGCCGAGATGCACCCGCACAAGAATGTCTTGCTGCGTGTTCTCGGCGATTCCGATGCCAGCCCGGAACTTGATATCGATCAGTATCCGGTGGAAGCCGGCGAACGGTGGATGCTGTGTTCCGACGGACTCAACGCCGTTGTTCCGGACTCCATCACCGAGCGGATCATGCGCGGAACGGCCTCCCTTGAGGAGACCGCAAACGACCTGGTGGAAACCACGCTGGCCCATGGTTCACCTGACAACGTCACGATTGTGGTCTTTGAAGTGGTCGAAGCCGATCCGGACACCGGCCCGCCGCCCGAGGAAACCGCTGTCTCGAACACCGAACCGGCGCCGGATACAGGACAGCTCACCATTGCCGCAGAGGGCGGTCTCGAAGCCGGTGCTGCCCTGATCCGCCATGAAATGTCAAAGCGCCCCCACCTGCTGGTGGGAGCCGCCCAACTGGCCACCGAAACAGGGAAAATCCCTGTTGTGACCCAGCGCTCGGGCGAAAAGCGTGCTGCGGCAATCCTCACCCACAAGGCGCCCGGGGGCCCCGCTGAAATCCCCGAAGATTCCGAGCCAGGCGAGCGCCGTCAAAAGCGCTGGTTGGTTCCCGCGTTCCTGGCCCTCATGGGCCTGATCCTTGCTGCAGTGTGCCTCTGGGGCTATCTATGGACCCAGACTCAGTATTTCGTGGGAAACCACGACGGAAATGTCGCGATCTTCAAGGGCGTGTCCCAGGATCTCGGCCCCCTCAAGCTTTCCCATGTGGATGCGGTGACGGAAATCCCCCTGGATGCACTGCCCGAGTACACCCGCCAGCGCATCGAATCCTCACTACCTGCCCGGGACCTCGCCCACGCACAGATGATCGTCAATGAGCTGACAGTGACGGTGAGGCAGAACTGCCCCGTGGTAGTACCCGAGAACCCCGGATCACCCGCGGTGACGACTCCGCTGCCCCCTTACTGTCAGGAGACCAGACCGTGAGCGAGCTAGAGACTGCACCGGTTCCACGCCGCAACTTGGAACTATTGCTCCTGCTTCTTGCCCTAACCGTTGCCATGGCCGCCTACTACCTGGTGGGCATCAACAGCGATGACGGACTGAGCGAGGAGTTCATCACCCAGGGACTCTTCCTGGCTGGCCTTGCACTCGTTTTCCACGTGGTTCTGCGCATCTGGGCAAAGTATGCCGATCCGATCATTCTTCCTGTTACCGTTGCTCTCAACGGCATCGGGCTCGCCATGATCCACAGAATCGACCTTGCCCGGAATGACAACCAGGCCTTCCGCCAGATCTTGTGGACCGGCGTTGCCATGGTGGTTGCCATGGTCGTCCTGTGGGCGATCCGCGACCACCGCGTCTTAAGGCGATTTACCTACACGGCCTTGGCCGCATCCATTATCTTGCTGCTACTGCCAATGCTGCCGGGAAACGTTCCGATCAACGGGGCCCGGATCTGGGTAAGAATAGGCAACAGCCTGACATTCCAGCCGGGTGAGCTCGCAAAGATCACCCTGGCCATATTCTTTGCCGGGTATCTTTCATCGAACCGCGAGCTGATCCTGTTGGCGGGCAAAAAGATCGGTCCGCTGCAGTTGCCTCGCCTGCGCGATCTAGGTCCCATGGTGGTGGCCTGGCTCCTGAGCATAGGTGTGCTGGTAATCCAGCGCGACCTCGGATCCTCGATCCTCCTCTTTGGCCTGTTCATGGTCATGATCTACGTTGCAACGGCCCGCGTGAGCTGGATCGTGATCGGCATGCTCATGCTTGCCGCTGGCGGTATCTTCGCGTACCTGACGATGGGCCACGTGACACGACGGATCGACGGCTGGCTGAATGCCTTCGATCCCGAGATCTACTACGCCGTAGGTGGAAGCAGGCAGATCGTCGAGGGCCTCTTCGGCATGGGTGACGGTGGACTGCTTGGAACAGGTCTGGGCAACGGCAGCCCGTACATGGTTCCGCTGGCCAACAGCGACATGATCGTTGCCGCGTTGGGCGAAGAGCTCGGTCTCATCGGACTGTCGGCCATCGTGTTGATGTACCTGATCCTGATCAGCCGTGGCATGCGCGCAGCCCTGGGTTCCCGCGATGCCTTCGGCAAACTGCTTGCCACCGGTTTGTCCTTCACTTTGGGCCTCCAGTGCTTCGTGGTCATCGGTGGCGTGACCCGGCTTATTCCGCTGACCGGCCTCACGACGCCGTTCATGGCGGCCGGCGGCTCGTCCCTGCTAGCCAACTGGATCATCGTCGCTCTCTTGCTGTTGATTTCCCACAACTCACGCCGCCCCATGCAAGCCGGGCTTTCCGCAACCGCCGAGGTGGCCACGGAGGCACCCCGGCGACAGAAAACTACCAAGGAGGCGAAGCGATGAATCAAGCAATCCGAAACACCTGGATCGCTGTGGCGATGCTCTTCGTCCTTTGCCTAGGCGCCCTGAGCTATGTGCAGTTCTTCGCCGCAGAGGACCTGAACAACAACGCCCTGAATAAGCGCCAGCTTTTCCGTGAATTCGATTTGCCACGCGGAGCCATACTTGTCGACGGAAAGCCGATCGCCGAGTCGAAGCCGTCCGAGGGCCAGTTCAAATACCAGCGTGTCTACACGGACCCCGAGCTCTACGCATTCCTGACGGGGTTCTACTCGCTGACCAACGGTTCCACCCAACTCGAGTCCGTGATGAACGACGAACTCACCGGGCAAAGCCAGGACCAGTTCTTCGACAGGATGATCAACCTCTTCTCAGGGCAGGCAAACGAGGGGGCATCCGTCGAGCTGACCATCGACGGCAAGCTGCAGGAGTACGTGTACAGCTTGATCCCGGACGGAACCCGGGGAACCATCATCGTTTCGGAACCCAAGACCGGAAACATCTTGGCCATGGCTTCCAAACCGAGCTACGACACCAACCTCCTGGCGGTTCAAAGCTCAAAAGAAGCCGCTGCAAACATGAAGAAGCTGCTGAAGGTTCCCGGGCTGAGCCCGTACGTGAATCCCGCATTGGGAAACCTGGCGGCTCCGGGTTCAACGTTCAAGGTCCTGGATCTGGTTGCGGCGATTGAGTCCGGAAAGTACGACGCGGACACCGTGATGAAGAACCCTGCGCGGGTGACACTGCCCGGTAGCTCGGCCACGCTGGGAAACTTCTACGCTGGAATCTGTTCAGCTAAGTCGGAGGCAACTTTGTCCTTCATCGTGGCCCAAAGTTGCAACACCCCATTCGTGGAAATCAGCAAGGAACTTGGTGCCGAGGCGTTTGAAAAGGTCACCACGAACTTCGGCTTCGGCCAGGAGTTGAAGATACCGTTGCGGGTTGTCCCCAGCGTCTTCCCACCGGACCTCGATCCGGCGGCCCTGGCCCAATCCGTGATCGGCCAGCGGGACGTCAAGGCAACCGCAATGCAGATGAACATGGTTGCCATGGGCATCGCCAACGACGGCAAGATCATGCAGCCGAACCTGATCAAGCAGGTGATCGCCCCGGACTTGAAGGTACTCTCGGAGACCAAACCCAAGGAATTCTCCACCGCCACCAGCAAGGACGTTGCAGACCAGGTCACCGACCTGATGCGTGAGCCGGTCAAGAGCGGGACCGCCATGAGGGCTCAGGTTCCTGGCCTGGATATTGCGGCCAAGACCGGAACCGCGCAAATCGGGGGATCCGATTTGGTGAATTCCTGGATCACCGGCTTTGCTCCGGCGAACGATCCTGAAGTGGCTGTGACAATTCTGTTTGAGAAAATTGATTACAAGACTGGTTCCTCGTTGACCAGTCCCAACCTGAAGAAGATCCTAGAGGCGGTGTTCAACCAGTGAGGCCAATTTCCGGTATCACCCTGGGCGGTCGATACAAGCTGACCGACCGTATTGCCATTGGCGGCATGGGTGAGGTATGGAGGGCCCGGGACCAGGTCCTCGGCCGCCTGGTGGCTATCAAGATCCTCAAGGAGGAATACACCGGCGATCCGGGCTTCCTCCAGAGGTTCCGTGTTGAGGCCCGGCACACTGCGCTGCTCAACCACAACGGCATCGCCAGCGTCTTCGACTACGGGGAAGAAGAGGGATCTGCCTACCTGGTCATGGAACTCGTTCCCGGCCAACCACTTTCCACAATCATCGAACGTGAACGCGTGCTGTCTTCTGACCGTACCCTCTCGATCATTTCCCAGACGGCGAAGGCCCTTGCGGCTGCCCATGTCCAGGGTCTTGTCCACCGCGACGTGAAACCGGGAAACATCCTGATGCTGCCAGACGGCCGCGTAAAGATCACCGACTTCGGCATCGCGCGCATTGCCGACCAGGTTCCCTTGACCGCAACCGGACAGGTCATGGGCACTGCCCAGTACCTGGCACCCGAACAGGCCACCGGCCAGCAGGCTACCGGCAGCTCCGACATCTACGCGCTCGGCGTCATCGGCTACGAGCTGTTGGCCGGCCGTCGTCCGTTCACTGGCGAGTCGCAGATTGCCATTGCGCTGGCACAGGTCAATGACACCCCTCCGCCGCTGCCCGAGTCCATTCCGGTGCCGGTTCGCTCATTGATCATGTCAATGCTCGCCAAGGACCCTGCGGACCGGCCGGCCGACGCCGAGGCATTGGCGGTTGCGGCAGACGCGATTCGCGCAGGAAACCCGGAGACGGCCACCATGGCCGTACCCGGGATGCTGCTCTTCTCCGGTTCGGACCTGGCGACCCAGGCCCTGGGCCAGGCTCCGATTACGCAGGGTAACGAGACGGTTGCCCTCGAGCCGGTGGACGGTGCGGTTTCCGCTGCCGCCCCGGCCACCAACGCGATGCCGCAGGTTCACACGCCAAGTTCGGCCCAGGATGCACCCGAGAACTTTGATTCACTTCTTGGCGCCACCCAGCCCTGGGAGCCGGAGGGGGAGCCTGCCTACGAGCAGGCCGACAGCGTTACTCCGGTCAAGAAGCGACGCAGCCCTTGGACCACGCCCCTGATTGCGCTGATCGTTTTGATCGCCTTTGCCGTGATCGGCGCCTTGCTGCTACCGATGCTCACCGGGGGGAACAAGCCGGTCGAAACTTCCGCGACAACGAGCGCAACCACAACTGAAGCGACAGAGAGCAGCGAACCGACGACCGAACCCACGACCGAATCACCTTCCAGCTCGCCGACGGAATCGGCGACCGAGTCGGCGACGGCCCAGAAGGTCGGTACACCGAGGCTCTCCGGGCTGACTGTCGATGAAGCCGAAACAAAGCTCAAGGATCTCGGTCTGGTGCCTAAGTCGCTGGACCCGGTGAACGACCGACGTCCGTTCGGCACCGTCATCGAGCAGTTCCCGGCCGCTGGCGTCAAGGTCGAACCGGGAACGCAGGTTTCCTACCGGTGGTCCTTGGGCCCTGCCCAGACGGTGGAACCGGAACCGAGCGAAACGGAAGCAACCCAGTCAACGGAGGAATCTGCGACGACTGATCCAACGGAGGAATCCACGGGGGAGCCCACCGACGAGGCCCCGACCACCGGTTCCGCCGCGTCCGAGTCGCCCAAGGCCAAGGGAGCCGGTGCCGGGACCCCCGGCAAGGACAAGAACCCACCGGATCCGGTGACAGACTAGATGATTGTGGTGAATAACCGGTGACCGCAGAACGCATCCTGAACGGTCGCTACATCGTAGGGGAACTGATCGGCCGCGGCGGAATGGCAGATGTCCACTTGGGAACCGACAAGGTTCTGGGCAGGAAGGTCGCCATCAAGCTCTTGCGACCCGAAATGTCACGTGAACCGATGGTCCAGGCTCGATTCCGGCGTGAAGCAAAGGCCGTTGCCGGCCTGAACCACCCGAATATCGTCTCCGTGTACGACACGGGCGAAGAGAACCGCGAAATCAATGGCTCCGCCGTCGACCTGCCCTTCATCGTCATGGAATACGTCTCTGGCCGCACGTTGCGCGACCTGCACAAATCCGGCGAGATTACCGTCGAACTTGCGGTCGAGTATGTCCTGGGCGTCCTTGAGGCGTTGGAGCACTCGCACGCCATGGGGATCGTTCACCGCGACATCAAGCCCGCAAACATCATGGTGACCAGCCAGGGCGCACTCAAGGTCATGGACTTCGGCATTGCCCGGGCGATGGCAGATTCCTCGAGCACCATGACTCAGACGCAAACCGTGGTGGGCACCGCCCAGTACCTGTCCCCGGAGCAAGCGCGGGGGGAAATGGTCGATGCCCGAACAGACCTCTATTCCACCGGTTGCCTCCTGTACGAACTGCTGACCGGCCGCCCCCCGTTTACGGGGGATTCTCCGGTGTCTGTTGCCTACCAGCACGTGGGGGAGCATGCCCCCGCGCCCAGCACGCTTCGGAGCACGCTGCCCCCCATCTACGACGATGTGGTGCTCAAGGCGCTGGCAAAGGACCGCGAGGACCGCTACACGGACGCGCACGCCTTCGCAGTTGCGTTGCGCGATGCCCGCAACGGGAAGCCGCTGCCGGCGGACGAGCTGACGGCCGTCCTGCCGCAGGGGAGCGTTCCCGCGACCGTGAGCGCCTTTGCCGCGATTGCGGAGGAACCCGATCAGACCTTCCACACGGGATACCTCCAACCGGTGGCAGCCGAACAGCAGTGGGCCGAGGAACCGGTGTGGGAACAGGGACGTTCGGAGCCGGTCGACGACTACCGGGCCAAGTCCAAGAAGGCGTGGACAGTGGTGCTCTCGATCTTCATGGTCCTGGCCCTTGCCGTCGGAGGCTTGTTCTTCTACAACTGGATGCAAGCCGAGGCGGCGCGGAACGCGCTGGTGACGGTACCTTCCCTCGTCAACATGACCCAAGCGGAAGCAGAATCCGCACTTACCCGGTTGGAGCTGAAGGCGGTTCCGGAACCGGTCTTTGACGACATCGTGAAATCCGGCTCCGTCGTCTCCAGCAACCCCGGTGCCCAGCAGCAGCTCGTCAAGGGAAGCGCTGTGACGCTCTTGGTCTCCAAGGGTCCAGAAAGCCTGAAGATCCCGGACTCACTTGAAGGATCGACCGAGGTGACAGCGCGGGAGACCTTGAAGGACCTGGGGTTCACCGTCGGCTCCGTGACAAGGCAGAACCATCCGACGATTCCCGCTGGTTCCGTGGTGCAAACCGAGCCGTCACTGGGCAGCCAGGTGAAGTCGGGAAGCAAGATCGACTTGATCCTGTCCACGGGCCTTGTCGTTGTTCCCCAGCTGCTCAACCTCACGGAAGACGAGGCCAGGGATCTGCTCTCCGACCCCAAGCTTGGGCTGAGCTTGAAGGTTGTCGTGGAGGAACACCCGGTGGCCGAGCCGGGGACCATCACGGGGCAGGATCCGAATAGTGGGTTGACTTCGCCACAGGGTGGCACAGTGACAGTCACTATTGCCAAGGAACCGGCGGAGGAAACCACAACCCCCACCGACGATTCCTCCGATCCGGCGACCGATGACCCGGAATTCCTGGAGGACCCGACCGGAGCCGATGCAGATCCAGGGTTCTTCGACGAATCCTCCAACAGGAGTTTCAACGACGAAGAAATCCAGGACAGTTGGAGCCGCGGGAACGGCTTTTCGGACGAATAACACCCCTGGCGGCGGTACACCTGACCATGCCGCCCCGATTAAGTAGAACCCGCCCGGATTGCCAATCCGGGCGGGTTCTACTGCGATGCTGGGGAGCCGGGTGCTGCTAGTGTCCGGTCTCCCGGATCAGCGGGCTGAGCGTTGCCGCGTGCGCCGCTGCTCCAGCATGGCCGAGGGATTCCAGCCAGTTACCGAGCATCAGGTAGCCGCCTTCGGTCAGGACGGATTCCGGGTGGAACTGCACCCCCCAGAGCGGTGCTGTGCGGTGAGCCAGGCCCATGACGACCCCGTGCTCGGTCTCCGCCGTGATCTCCAGGCATTCGGGGATGCTCGAGCGCACGGCTGCCAGCGAGTGGTACCTGGTAGCGGTGAACGGGCTCGGGATCCCGGCGAAGATCGGGTGTTCCGTGTGGAACACGGGTGAAGTCTTGCCGTGCATCAGTTCCTCGGCGTGCGTGACAACTCCGCCATAGGCCTCTGCCAGGGACTGGTGTCCCAGGCAGACGCCGAGCATTGGCTTGAGCGCAGTGCCGCACCACTTGATCATCTCGATGCAGACGCCGGCCTCGGCCGGGTTGCCGGGTCCGGGGGAAACCAGCACGCCGTCGCGGGCCTCGGCCAGTTCGATGACTTCCGCCAGGGAAAGGTCGTCGTTGCGAACTACGGTGGTTTCTGCGCCCAGCTCCTGAAGGTAGCCCACCAAGGTGTACACGAAGCTGTCATAGTTGTCGATCACAAGGATCTTGGGTGCGCTCACAGCAGCATCAAGCCAATCGTCGATTCGGTCCACGGGCTGTATTGGCTCAGCCACGGGAAAACATAGTTCATCAGCAATAGTACGACTGCGACGAGCAGAGCCGTTGCCTGGATGACCCGAAACCACAGCGGACCCGGGAGATGTGTGAATATCCACGCATACATTCTCTGGTGCTCCCTTTGTTAGTTCTTCATCGTCTGGTGGACAACATCGGCGATTTCCTTCGGGGGACCCGCCTCGGAAGGCCGCCATGAGGTGAGTTCCGCGTACGCGATGATTCGCATCCGAGTCGTGAACGGCGGATGGCAGCTGGTCATCGTGAGGATAGAGGCCGTTGGGTCCTGGTCCGGTTCGTGCGGTACGGGAAGCAGCACCTCGCCCTGGGACGGATGGACGATCTCGGTGTTCCGCCACTCATAGGTGTAGAAGCCCTCACGCGTCTGCAGGTAGATCTTGTCGCCGGTTTCAAACTTGTCGATATCCCAGAACACCTGCCCGTGCGTCTGCCGGTGGCCCGCAACCGCAAAGTTCCCGAGCTCTCCGGGCGCCTGGGTGTCCGGGTAGTGGCCGATGCCCACGGAGTTCAGAACCTCGGGACCGACCCCGTTGGTCACCGGGTGGGCGTAGTCTTTGCCGAAACGGGGGATATAGAAGATGCCGAAGGTTTCCCCGTCGGGGATCTTGGCAACGGGTGCGGTTCCGAAGTCGTCGCCTCCGGTGTCCCCGACCGCGAGTTCCTGGGCAAACTGTGAGGTTGCCTGGTTCTGGGCGCGGTTCGCGTCGATGTTCGTCCACCACAATTCCCAAGCAACAAAGAGGAGGGCGATGATGCCGAGGGTAATGAGAATTTCCCCGAACACGCCAAGCAGACGCTGACCGACGGATGCTTTGGTCCGCAGCCGAGTCTCGGATCCTGTCATGGGGGCTCCCTCGTGCTTTCGCGGGGCGACCGAGAACCCGGAAACCTCCAGCTTGAGCAGATAGTATTAGCAGTGGGTGGCACGGGAATTGCTTTCCATACCGCCTCTCTAGCCTACCGTTCGGACAACCATCCATTGGAGCCGTCCGAATACTGAAGACTCAAGGAGATGCAGTGCCAGAATCCAAGACCCGTCGGAAGAACCGCAAGCCGCAGGGCACCGGCGGGGCTCGCACCTATGACAAGCCACTGCCCAAGTGGTACAAGCCGGTGATGTTCGGCCTGATGATCCTGGGGTTGGTGTGGATTATGGTCTACTACATTTCCCTGACGCTATTCCCGATCCCCACGATCGGCGGATGGAACATCGTGATCGGGTTTGGCATTGCCATGGTTGGGTTCTTCATGACGACTGGATGGCGGTAGCCACCCACCCCGTGGGCCAGGGGCGGACCCTCGGGCCCTCGGGCCCTCTGCGAGGAGAGCGTCCTAGGTGGGTGCCCTGCCCACTGCCGTACGCGACGGGAAAGTCGCTGGATCCAGGCGCCGCGTCGTCGGCTTCTTCAAGGGAAAAAATTCCGTATTTCATGCCAAGTGAATCGTTCGACTGTCGGTTCATTTGGTATTGAAAGGTCCCGAGGAGACCGTCAGATCCGGCCCAGTACATGGTTCAGGCACACCTGTCCGGATTCGGCTACCTCCCAATCCAGTACTGCAATTGCAGTTCGCTGGTCAATACGGCCCCGAAAAACTTCTTGAAAGGCAGCAGCTACATGGTTCGCCCCGAGCCCTCGGTAGATTCATCCTCCGTCGTCCAGCCAGCACCGTCAAAGCTTTCGCCAAAGCGTCTCTATGGATTCCTTGCGGCCGCCGAGATGGTGACCTGGGCACTTTTGATCTTTGCGATGATCATGAAGTATGGCGCCGGCCGGCCGGAGTTCGTCAGCGTTTTCGGCATGATGCATGGCGTCGTCTTCATCGGTTACGGCTTGGTGACTCTCTTTGTTTGGGCCAACGAAAGATGGAGCGTCTCCCGGGGAGTCTTGGGATTGGCGACCGCCATCATCCCGTTCGCTACCTTGCCGTTCGAACGTTCGGTCTTGCGTCGCGGGTTGCTCAGCGACATCTGGCGCTTGGCCCCAGGAGGCGATGTGCCACAGGGTTTTGTCGAGAAGATCCAAGCCACCGCATTGCGCCGCCCCTGGATTGCTGCCGCCGTTGGCGTCGTCTTGGTCGCAGGGATCACCACGATCCTGTTGATCATCGGACCCCCGGGCGGAAGCAAGTAGCAACCGCCACGACCCGGCCACCTGGACGCCTAGTGCGATTCCAAGGCCGGGTTTTTCTTGCGTACGTACACTTCCTTGCGCACCGTTGCCACCGCGTCTCCGACTTCGTCAAGGATCTCGACGTCAAACCATGCTGTCGCTTTGCCGCAATTTGCAACCTCGCTCCGCAGTTCGCCAAGACGCCCCTCGTCCAGCTCGAAGCGACAAGTCAGCGTGCCGTGACCAGGTTTTCGAAACCGTATTTCAGCAGCCTTGTCCCAAACGATATGCCCGGATCCCACATTGTGAAGCACCATCATCATCCAAAACGGATCCGTCATCGAAAAGAGCGAACCGCCGAAGTGTGTGCCAACGTAGTTCATGTTCCACGGCCGCTGGCGCATCTTCACGGTTACGGTCCGCCAGTCTGCTGATATTTCCTGTACCTTGATGCCGGCACCCCAGAATGGCGGCCAGAGGGACATGCCGTGTTTGACGACCTGCGGATGGCCGGCAATTTTGGGGATGGATCGTCGAAGGCCATCGAGAATCGATGCCTTGGGATTCCGGCGGATGTCTTCCATGGATCCACCCTAAGCCCACTTGTTACTAATTAGTAGCTTTGTTCATCGGTTCTTGGGCCCACCCAACCCGGCGTACGCCGCAGCCTCGACGACCAGGTCCGTCAGCATGTCTAGCGCGCGGGACGGAATCTTCCAACGTTGCCAGTACAACTGCACCCGGCTTTCCCACTCGGGACATATCGGAAGTAGCGACCCGTCCTTGGGATCCTGGATCTCCGGGATCATGCCCCATCCCAGCGAAGCGGCCACCGCGGCAACGTATTGCCGCGAATCCGGAACGAAGTGCACCACCGGGGCACCATGAAGTTCATTTCCCGCCAGCCTCCTGCGCATTGAAAGCTGAAGACCGTCACTCCTGTCGAAACTGACCATGGGCGCGGCTGCCAGTTCGCCAACAGGATCGACCCCCGGGAGCCATCGCCCGACAAAGTCCGCAGACGCCATGGCCCGGTATGACATTGTCCCAAGCGGGACGGACATACACCCCTGCACCGGGCTGCTATTTGTCGTCACGGCTCCCATCACCTGCCCAGAGCGCAAAAGCTCAGTGGAATGTGCTTCGTCGTGCCGCAGGATCTCACAGGCCACAAGGTCCTGCCGCGCCAGCCCATGAAGCACCGGGGTGAACCAGCTGGCCAGGGAATCCGAGTTCACGGCAATACTGACCTTGGAAGGCGGCAAGGACAAGGATTCATCCTGGGACATCCTCAATTGCCGACGTGCCTCGGTAGACAGAAGCTCGGTTTCACGCGCCAAACGCAGCAGCACGTCGCCGCTGGGCGTGGACTGGATGGGCCTCGACCGAATGAACAGGACACTTCCGACCTGCTTTTCCAGGCCTTTCAGACGCTGACTCACGGCCGATGCAGTGATGTTGAGTTCACGCGCCGCGCGTTCCAGCGTGCCGGCCTCAAGAACCGCTTTGAAGGTGTGCAGTTGTTCCGTCGAGAAGTCCATGCTTAGAGATTCTAATCAAGGATAAGAATAATTAGTTCGACATCCGCTAGAGGCTCCCATAAATTCGATGGGTGACTATATTTCCTCTGCTGACCGGTCTTGCCACAGGACTCTCCCTGATTGTGGCCATTGGTTCACAAAATGCCTTCGTCCTGCGACAAGGCATTCGGCGTGAACATGTGGGCGCCACAGTGCTTATCTGCATGCTCTCCGATATCGCGCTTATCTTTGCCGGCATTGCCGGGCTCGGGGCCCTCCTCGGCGTAGCTCCGTGGTTCATCACCGCTGCAAGGCTTGGGGGAGCCGGATTCCTGGGTGCCTATGCATTTTTCGCTGCCCGGCGGGCACTCAATCCACAAGCACTGACCCCGGTCAATGACGAGTCCGGCAGCACCCTGCGCTCCGTCGTTCTTACAACACTTGCACTCACGTGGCTGAATCCCCATGTCTATCTCGACACCGTGGTGTTGCTGGGATCCATCGCCGCAGCCCAAGGC
The DNA here is from genome assembly GCF_051550675.1 of Paeniglutamicibacter selenitireducens. NCBI lineage: Bacteria > Bacillati > Actinomycetota > Actinomycetes > Micrococcales > Micrococcaceae > Paeniglutamicibacter > Paeniglutamicibacter selenitireducens. Next base: position 71,460 of record NZ_JBPULF010000009.1, read on the forward strand.
CCTTCGGGTCAATGGTTGTTCGGCGCGGGAGCGGCTCTTGGAAGTATCTTGTGGTTCAGCGCGCTTGGGTTCGGAGCCCGTTACCTAAGAGGGTTCTTTGCCAGCCCCTTGTCCTGGCGCGTCCTGGACGGGATCATTGCCATCATCATGTTCATCCTGGCACTGACTTTACTTCTCCCGCTCATCGCATAGTCCCACGCCCGGACGGGATGCTTCGGAACCCTGCAGGATGGTCTTCCTGTACATGGTCCCTGTGCGCGTGATGGTGAACCCCAACCTCTCGTACAAACCAACTGCCCCGGTGGGGCTTTGTGCATCGACGCTCAATCCAACTTCGACAAAGCCATCGGCCAGCGCCGCGGCAATGACCTCAGACATCATGGCACCGGCATACCCGTTCCCGCGCGCATGGCGCGCCGTCCCGACGCGTGCTATATACAACTCGTTTGGAACCCATTCAGAGCTAAGAACGTAGGCCAACGCCGTTGGCCCGCAGCCCCCTGGCTGGTCCTCTGCCAGGATCCTGGACCGTTCTGCCCGGAAGGTCCGGGCAGATGTCATCGCATCCCATTCTTCCGCGGACTTTGGGGTGGATCCCCAGTGGTCCGCGAACGCCTCGTTGTCGAGCCGGCGGATCTCTTCCGCCCACTCATCCGAGTAGGGAAACACGGAGAGGGATCCACTTTTGCCAAGATCTGTGACTGATTCTTGGAAGCGTTCCACCGTGACCGACATGTCCTGAAAATACCGGGCCGGGGCATATCCCCGGGACTCGGCCAAGACGCCGGCGCTATGCCCCGGCGCATTCCCCCACATGTCTGCTGCCACAGGGGCACCCGGATGCAACTGTTCCGACTTTTCCATGGCACGGGACTCCATGATGTCCATCATTTTCGTTCCGACGCCTCGACCACGGTAGTCGATATGGACACCACCGGTGATCGATGCCCGGGAAAGGCCTTCACGAAGTTGCTGCCCGACTCTCAATTGGCAGAATCCCACAAGCCGGCTGCCGTCCCATACGGCCACAGTATCGCGCTCAGGTTCCATTCCCGGCTCGTTGAGTTCTTCGAGCAGGTCTTCTGGCTCGTAAAGCTCATCGGTGCGATCAACAACGGCCAGGTGGTTGGTTAGCTCAGACCATGCTTGGACATTTTCGCTTCGTATCCGGCCATAGAGCAGGTTCAACGCCAACACCCTTTCCTCAATCACCGACCACGGGCATACCCCTTGAGTCGATTCAAACTACCGCACCTTTGGCTCCAGTCAAAGGAATAGATTCGCTATTGCCCAAAGAACAACCTTCGTGGCCGCCGCATAGCAGGGCACACTGTGCACACAAGTTATCCACAGCTGGGGAAAAGGCTGTGGGTTGCGTCGCAAGAGCCGTGATTTTCACCGAGACCGCGCACATCTGCCTCCAATCCGAGCATTGGTGGCAAGTTATTAACACTGTGGACAAGGTGTGTGGAAAACGGCTTTTCCCGAGCTCGAAAATGGCCATGTTCCGCTAATTCTCGCGGACTAGATCATACTTTCGAAAACTTCACCTCCAAGGCCCGTGCATTCGGATCATGGATAGATACACAGGTTGTGCACTAAGTTATCCACAGCTGTGGATTGAACTGTGCATATTAGGAGTAGGTTCTCAGTAAATCCTTCAAATCGGCGTTTTCGCGGCTCCAAATGCCCTTGCCGGACGAGCGAATTACACGGGTGTGAGTTATTAACAGTGTGGATAACGGCTGTGGATAGATCTTTGAACCTGCTCGGCTATCTAAGCGGAAGTCGAACGTTGGCCGCCCCCCAGAACGTCAGGGCAACCAGAAGCAGCACCACCAGTGCCAGCCCAGCCCATTGCATCGTTGAACGACGTGGTCCCTTGGGTGCATAGGCAAAGATCCCTGCACACGCCGCGCCAAGAACCAGTCCGCCTATGTGCGCTTCCCACGCGATCCCCGGTATAACGAACCCGATCGCCAGGTTTATCGCAACCAGAACCGCAATCTGAACCACCGGTACCCCGCGTGACCTCAGCAGCACGAACATGGCTGCGAATAGGCCAAAGACTGCACCCGAGGCCCCGACGACGGAAGACAACGGATCGGCAATCAACAAGACAGCGACCGATCCGCCCAAAGCGGATATCAGGTAGAGCGCAAGGAACCTCAAGCGCCCCAACATCGGCTCGAGCACGCGCCCGCAGATGTACAAGGCATACATGTTGAACGCAATGTGGCCGATGAAATTGGGGGAGTGGGCGAATGCCGAAGTCAGCATGCGCCATGGCTCGGATGGCCCGTAGGGGCTCGTGAAGATACCGGCGTACATGAGTTCAGAGGTCAAGCCCGAGATCAGTAGTTGCAGGCCGAACACCACGACGTTGATGCCGATCAGGACGTAGGTCACCAGAGGGCGGCCGTCGGTGGCCTTGCCGCCGAACACGGTCCGGGTTGTCGGAATGTTGCGGTTCGCTTCTCTCACGCAATCAATGCACTGCGTCCCTACTGCGGCGGTCACCTGGCATTCAGGACAAACAGGACGTCCACATCGCTGGCACGTGACGTAGGAGATGCGATCGGTATGCCGTGGGCATACCGGCGGCGAAAAGGCCGGGTCTTGGTTGGAAAGTCCGTACGACATGGAATAACGCTCCTGCTTGGTTTAGCTCATCAGACTTGGAAGAATCTATGACCATCTTGCCCCATGAGGCCCGGGGTTCCTGCGCTGCCGGGAGCACCCCGCAGCGCCATTTCCGATCCATGGGAGATGAAACGAAAACGGCTCCGCATGCCAACCGCCGAAGCAATGTTGGTATGCGGAGCCGCCGGGATTCCTGACGCAGAAATCTCTACGCCATCATTGAATTCCTAGAGCTCGACGATGTCGATGCTGGAAATGACAACGTCCTCCAGCGGCTTGTCACGGCCATCGGTGGCGGTGGCGTTGAGCGCATCGACGACCTTGCGCGAGCCGGCATCGGTGACATCACCGAAGATGGTGTGCTTGCCCTGCAGCCAGGTGGTCGGGACCGAGGTGATGAAGAACTGGGAACCGTTGGTGCCCTTGCCCATCTGGATTCCGGCGTTGGCCATGGCCAGCTTGTACGGCTCGCGGAAGTCGAGGTCTGGGTTGATCTCGTCATCGAAGCGGTAGCCCGGGCCGCCGATGCCCTGGCCCAGCGGGTCGCCACCCTGGATCATGAAGTCGGCAATGATGCGGTGGAAGATCGTGCCGTTGTACAGCGGGGTGTTGACCTTTTCCTCGCCGCTCTGCGGGTCGCTCCAGGTCTGCTCGCCGGTGGAGAGCCCGATGAAGTTCTTGACAGTCTTCGGGGCGTGGTTGCCGAAGAGGTTGACGACGATGTCGCCCAAGTTGGTGTGGATGGTCGCGGTGTGCGTAGGGATTGCAGTCATGCAATTTATTCTTCCACGAGCCCCGCAAGGCCGTAAACGAATGGCTACGCGTTCAGTGAACACGGGTGACTGCCACCGATGTATGCCCGGGTGGTAATGGCTGGATGCCTTCGCACGTCGTAGGCTAGGACGAAGCTACCGAAACGATCAAAGGGGTTCACTATGAAGTCGGAACGTATTGCTCGAGACTTTGGTGAAAGCGTTGCAACAGGCGCGGAACAGGCACTGGACTGGGCGGCACCCAAGATAGACACCGCCGTCAAGTGGGCCGTTCCACGCATCGAAAAGGGCATAGAGACAGCTTCCCCAAAGATCCAGGAGGGCCTCAGCTGGGCCGCTCAGGAGCTTTCGGATACCGTCGCAAAAGTAACCCCGCTGTTGCAGGAATCCCTTGAACGAGTGGGGCCCAAGATCAGTGCGGCAATCGATGAGGCGACGCCTCGGGTGCAGAAGGCTGTGGACAGGGCAACCCCTGCCCTGACCGAAGCCATGGACAAGGCTGCCCCGGCCTTGGCTCACGCCCGCGAAACGGTCATGAACGAGTACATTCCCGTGGCAAACGAGAAGATCAGCCAGGCTGCCCAGTTCACCGCCCGCAAGATTGAAGAGGCGCAGATTCCCGCTGCCCTGAACAGCTTTGCGGAGTCGCTGACCCCTGAGCCGGAAACGATCGAACGAGTGCAGCAGGCAGCAACCGCTGCCGTAGAGACGACAGCCAAGGAGCTAGAAAACGTGCAGAAACCAGCCAAGAAGAAAAAACCAGCCAAGAAGAAAAAGGGCCTGCTGATCTTTGCAATCATCGCCGCGGCCGGAACCGCTGCAGTTGCCGCATGGCGGGCTTCCAAGCCCATCGACGACCCGTGGAAGACCCCTGCTCCGGTGGAGCCGACTACCGTTCGGGCGAACTCTGCAAAGGAATCGTCGGCCACAGTCAGCGAAGTCCGCGAGAGCGTTGCAAAGTCCGCTGCAGAAGCCAAGGAGAAGGCCGAATCGGCTTTCAAGGAGGCAAAGGACGAAGCAAAGGAAGCCCTCGACTCGGTCAAGGAGGAACTGAGCGAGGCCGCCACCAAGGCAAAGCACAAGGCCGATGAAGCCCTTTCCTCGGTTGAGGACAAGTTCGACGAAGTGGTTTCCGGCATCAAGTCCGAGATCCCCAAGCCCTCCCCGCGGCCCAAGAAGTAGGCCTCAAGGGAAAACCTGAAGGAGGGCGGCGTGTTTGTCGGGATTCATTGAAATCCGCCAAACACGCCGTCCTTCTTCGTTCGTCGGGTCCACCGCGGGACAGCCAAACCGGACCCCTCGTTGGCACCCCGCCCTGCAGAACGGGCGACAGACGGCTTCAGCGAGTCGTTCAGTGCCCCTTGGAGACACTCTGGGGTTTTATGCCAGGGCTCTTGGGCAGCCCCCTGCCTTGGCCGCGCACAACGAGCACCAGGCCCGCGAGGATGATGCCCAAGCCAAGCGCTGTTCCGGCCGGCAGGTTCTGTCCAAGGAAAACGGCCGCCAGCAACGCAGCACCCGGGATTTCCAGCAAGATGAGTGTGGATACGGTCAGGGGGCCAAGGCTGGAAACCAGATGGTTGAATGCCGAATGCCCCAACACCTGCGACACCAAGGCCAACGCAAGGATCCCAAGCCACCCACGGGCATCAAACCCCCATACCGGGACTCCGAACGCCAGACAGATGGCCAGAAGAACAATCGAGGTCATGCCGTAGCAAAGCGTCGTGTACGTGCTCGTCGTCATCGTGGCACGGGCCTTCGCCCCGGCCAAGGTGTAGGCCGCGGCAAGCATGCCTCCGGCAAGGGCCAGTAGATCGCCGATCAACGCGGTGCTGCCCGAACCGATGTCGAATCCTGTCATGACCAACACCCCGGCGAAGGCAAGCAAAATACCAAGGCCTACCCGCCAGCCGTACTTCGTGCCTCTCAGGAACTGGAACAGGGCGATCCAGGCGGCCTGCAAGCAGACCAGTGCCGTTGCTGCAGCAACGGTGGTCAGGCGGATGGAGATCATGAAGCACACGAAGTGCAGGGCCAGGGAGAGCGCGGCAACCGCGCTCCAGCCCCATTCCCTGCGCCGCAGGCGCCCGAAGGACCGGGGATCGGACACCACGGCGGGAACCGCCATGACGGCGGTGCCAATGGCATTGCGCCACAGGGCCATGGAGAGCGCCGGTACGGCCGGGAAGGCGGCAATGATCGGCCCCGAAGCGGACACCCCGAGGACACCGATGATTGCAAGAAGTATGTTCACGATTCCGCTCCTTGGATCCGGTGTGCCCCCCCTGAACGCGGGTCCGGGCGATTTGGCCTGGGACATGCAAAAGGCCCGGAACATTCGTTCCGGGCCTTTTGTTTCGGTGGAGACTAGGGGGGTCGAACCCCTGACCTGAAGCTTGCAAAGCTACCGCTCTACCAACTGAGCTAAGTCCCCTTATGAATTCATACTACCTTATCGGTACCATGACTCCAGCCGGCCTTGTGGGCCGAGGCTTCCTTCAACTTGCGATAGCCTACTATGCCTGCGGCAATTGCCACCAGCACCAGAAGTTTCCGCATGGGATACTTCCTTTCACCTACCGTTCGGATGAGGGAATCCGTGGGCGTACCAGGACTTGAACCTGGGACCTCTTCGTTATCAGCGAAGCGCTCTAACCGCCTGAGCTATACGCCCTCTTTGTTCCCGCCGGGAACGAGATAAAACTTTACATGAGAAACGGCCAAAGAAACAAATCGGCCCCCGGGGCGGACTTGCACAAGCCGCCCCAGGGGCCGAAAATCGCGTGATTCCGGCGATTAATCGTCCGTCAACGTCACGCCAATTCCACCGACAAGGGTCGATGAGAGGTTGTAAAGCACTGCTGCCAGCATCGAAAGCACTGTGAGTAGCACCACATTCACTACGGCGATGATCGTTGCGAAGGATGCAACCTGGCCCAGCGACGCGATCTTCGTGAGGTCGAAGTCCGATTCGGTCCCGATGATCTCACGCAGCAAGCCGTTGATGCTGTTGAAGATACCGGTCAGATCCAGGATGGACCAGAAGACGACCGATGCGACGACGGTAACGATGCCGAGTGCCACGGAGAGGAGGAACGCCATCTTCAGGACCGACCACGGGTCGACCTTGGAGATCAGCAGACGGGCCTTGCGGACCTTGGCCTTCGGCGCGGGGCGAACCAGCTGCTGTGGCTGCGGGCGGGCACCGGACGCACCCGCCGGGCGCTGGCCCGCGGGGCGCGGCGCGGAGCCGGCCGGGCGCGGGGCGCCGGCAGGGCGCTGTGCCGTTCCGGGGCGCGGTGCTCCGCCTGCCGGACGGGGTGCGCCTACTGGGGTCTGTCGCGGCGCTGCGGGACGGGCGCCACCAGTGCCGCCCGCCGGGCGGGGGGTATTCGGGGTGCTCACGCGTTACCTCCGTCGTTGGTGGCCTCGTCGTTTTGCTCAAGGTTTTCCTGAGTTTCCGCCGGGTTTTCGTCGCCCGCTGGAGCCTCGGAGGCCGTTTCGTGTGTCTTTTCCGCGTTCAACGGTACTGCATCTTCCTCGGTGTTCTCTCCGAGTCCGCGTTCGGTGTTCTTCGCCACCGCGATGATGCGGTCCTTCTTTTCCGGCTTGGCGAAGATGACTCCCATGGTGTCGCGGCCCTTGGCCGGAACCTGGTTCACGTCTGAACGGACAACCTTGCCGCCCTCCATGACGACGAGGACTTCGTCCTCGTCGTGCACGATCAGCGCGCCGACCAGATCTCCGCGCTCCTCGGCCAGCTTGGCCACCTTGATGCCGATGCCGCCGCGCGACTGCACCCGGTATTCCTCGACCGAGGTGCGCTTGGCGTAGCCGCCCTCTGTGACGACAAACACGTAGGAATCCTCGGTGACGACGTCGGCCGCCAGCAATTCGTCCTCGTCGCGGAACTTCATGCCGGTGACGCCGGACGTGGCGCGGCCCATCGGGCGCAGCGCGTCGTCGGTGGCGGTGAAGCGCACCGATTGGCCCTTGCGGGAAACCAGCATGAGGTCGTCGGTCTCGGAGATCAGCTGTGCGGAGACGAGCTCGTCGCCCTCGCGCAGGTTGATGGCGATGACGCCGGCCGAGCGGTTGGTGTCGTAGTCCGCCAGACGGGTCTTCTTCACCAGGCCGTTGCGGGTGGCCAGCACCAGGTACGGCGCCTGCTCGTAGTCGCGCAGGTCAAGCACCTGGGCGATGTGCTCGTCCGGCTGGAAGGCCATCACGTTTGCCACGTGCTGGCCCTTGGCGTCGCGGCCGGCCTCGGCGAGCTCGTAGCACTTGGTGCGGTACACGCGGCCGTGGTTGGTGAAGAACAGCAGCCAGTTGTGCGTGGTGGTGACGAAGAAGTGCTCGACGACGTCGTCCCCGCGCAGCTGGGCGCCCTTGATGCCCTTGCCGCCGCGGTGCTGCGAACGGTAGTTGTCCGAGCGGGTGCGCTTGACGTAGCCGCCGCGGGTGATGGTGACGACCATTTCCTCCTCGGGGATCAGGTCCTCGACGCTCATGTCCCCGTCGTAGCCCATGAGCACCTTGGTGCGGCGGTCGTCGCCGTGCTTCTCGACGATCTCGGCGAGTTCCTCGGAGATGATGGTGCGCTGGCGCTGCGGGTCGGCGATGATCGTCTTGAATTCGGCGATCATGCCCTCGAGCTCGGCGTGGCGGTCCTGGAGCTTCTGGCGTTCCAGGGCGGCCAGGCGGCGCAGCTGCATGTCGAGGATGGCTCGGGCCTGGTCGGCATCGATATCCAGCAGTTCCATCAGCCCGTCGCGTGCCGCGTCGGTGGTGGGGGAGCGGCGGATCAGCGCGATGACCTCGTCGAGCGCATCCAGGGCCTTGAGCAGGCCGCGCAGGATGTGTGCCTCCTCCTCCGCCCTGCGCAGGCGGAACTGCGTGCGGCGGATGATGACTTCCATCTGGTGGGTCACCCAGTGGCGGATGAACGCATCGAGCGAGAGCGTGCGCGGCACGCCGTCGACGATCGCGAGCATGTTCGCGGAGAAGTTGTCCTGCAGCTGCGTGTGCTTGTACAGGTTGTTCAGCACGACCTTGGCCACGGCGTCGCGCTTGAGCACTATCACCAGGCGCTGGCCGGTGCGGCCGGAGGTCTCGTCGCGCAGGTCGGCGATGCCGGTGATCTTTCCGTCCTTGACCAGCTCGGCGATCTTCACCGCGAGGTTGTCCGGGTTGGCCTGGTAGGGCAGCTCGGTGACCACCAGGCAGGTGCGGCCCTGGAGTTCCTCGACGGAGACCACGGCGCGCATGGTGATGGAGCCGCGGCCGGTGCGGTAGGCGTCGGCGATGCCCTTGGTGCCCAGGATCATGGCGCCGGTGGGGAAGTCCGGGCCCTTGATGCGCAGCATCAGTTCCTCGAGCAGTTCCTCGCGGCCGGCATCCGGGTTCTCCAGGTACCACTGCACGCCGGAGGCGACCTCGCGCAGGTTGTGCGGCGGGATGTTGGTGGCCATGCCGACGGCGATGCCGGAGGAGCCATTGACCAGGAGGTTCGGGAAACGCGCCGGCAGGATCGTCGGTTCCTGGTTCTTGCCGTCGTAGTTGTCCTGGAAGTCGACGGTGTCCTCGTTGATGTCGCGGACCATTTCCATGGCCAGCTGCGACATCTTGGTTTCCGTGTAACGCGGGGCGGCAGCGCCGTCGTTGCCGGGGGAGCCGAAGTTGCCCTGGCCCAGCGCCAGCGGGTAGCGCATGGTCCAGTCCTGGATCAGGCGCACCAGGGCGTCGTAGATCGCGGTGTCGCCGTGCGGGTGGTACTGGCCCATGACCTCGCCGACCACGCGGGCGCACTTGTTGTAGGAGCGCTCCGGGCGGTAGCCGCCGTCGTACATCGCGTAGATCACGCGGCGGTGCACGGGCTTCAGGCCGTCGCGCACGTCCGGCAGCGCGCGGCCCACGATGACCGCCATGGCGTAGTCAAGGTAGGACCGCTGCATTTCGGTCTGCAGGTCGATCTGGTCGATCTTGTCGTTGCCGGCCGGGACCGCTACGGCGTCGTCGATCACCGCGCCCTCAACGATTTCCTCGTTGGCGCCGGCGCCGTCCTGCGGGTTTTCGGGAGTCTGATCGCTCATCGATTGCTTCCTCTGGTCAAAGTCTGTGTGTGAACGTTTCGGCGGCGGGATTCCGGACTAGATGTCCAGGAAGCGCACGTCCTTGGCGTTCTGCTGGATGAAGTTTCGACGCGATTCGACGTCCTCGCCCATCAGCACGGAGAAGATCTGGTCCGCGGCGGCGGCGTCGTCCACGGTGATCTGGCGCAGCGTGCGGTGCTCCGGGTCCATGGTGGTGTCCCAGAGTTCCGAGTAGTCCATCTCGCCCAGGCCCTTGTAGCGCTGGATGCCGTTGTCCTTGGGCAGGCGCTTGTTCTTCGCCGCACCGGCGGTCAGCGCCGCATCGCGTTCCTTGTCCGAGTACACGTACTCGTGCGGGGAGTTTGACCACTTGATGCGGTACAGCGGAGGCATGGCCAGGTAGACGTAGCCGTTCTCGATCAGCGGGCGCATGAAGCGGAAGAGCAGGGTCAGCAGCAGCGTGGTGATGTGCTGGCCGTCGACGTCGGCATCGGCCATCAGCACGATCTTGTGGTAGCGCAGCTTGGCCATGTCGAATTCCTCGCCGATGCCCGTGCCGAACGCGGTGATCATCGACTGGACCTCGCTGTTGCCCAGTGCGCGGTCAAGGCGTGCCCGCTCCACGTTCAGGATCTTGCCGCGCAGCGGCAGGATGGCCTGGGTGTGCGGGTTGCGTCCGCGCTTGGCCGAGCCGCCGGCGGAGTCGCCCTCCACGATGAAGACCTCGCACTCGGAGGGGTTCTTCGAGGAGCAGTCCGAGAGCTTGCCGGGCATGCCGAAGGATTCCAGCGGGGACTTGCGGCGGGCGTTGTCACGGGCCTTGCGTGCGGCAAGGCGCGCCTGCGAGGCGAGCTGGGCCTTGCGGATGATGTCGCGCGCGGTGTTCGGGTTGCGCTCGAGCCAGTCGCCGAGTTCCTCGTTGACGACGCCCTGGACGAAGCCCTTGGCCACGGAGTTGCCCAGCTTGGTCTTGGTCTGGCCCTCGAACTGCGGCTCGGAGAGCTTCACGGAGATGACAGCGGTCAGGCCCTCGCGGATGTCGTCGCCGGTGAGGTTCTCGTCCTTCTCGCGCAGGATGGTCTTCTCGCGGGCGTAGCGGTTGATCAGCGAGGTCATCGCGGCGCGGAAGCCCTCTTCGTGGGTGCCGCCCTCGTGGGTGTTGATGGTGTTCGCGTAGGTGTGCACCGACTCCGAGTAGGCGTTGGTCCACTGCATGGCGATCTCGACGCTGATGCCCTTGGAGGAGTCCTCGGACTCGAAGGCGATGACGTCCTCGTGGACAAGTTCGACCTTCTTGGAGGAGTTCAGGTGCTTGACGTAGTCGAGCAGTCCGTCCTTGTAGAGGTAGTCGACGACGCGGTGCTTCGGGGTGGCGTCGCCGGACTCGTCGTCCTCGGTGGCGATCTCGTCGGCATCGACCTCGAGGGTGCGCTCGTCGGTGAGCGTGATGCGCAGGCCCTTGTTCAGGAAGGCCATCTGCTGGAAGCGGGCGCGCAGCGTCTCGAAGTCGAACTCAACGGTCTCGAAGATGGAGGCATCGGGGTAGAACGTCTGCATGGTGCCCGTGGCTTCGGTGTCCTCGCCCTTGACGAGGGTGCCCTGGGGCTTGCCGCCGTCGGCGAAGGACATCCGCCAGACGCTGCCCTGGCGCCGGATTTCGGTGTCGACGCGGGAGGAGAGGGCGTTCACGACGGAGATGCCCACACCGTGCAGGCCGCCGGAAACCGCGTAGCCGCCGCCGCCGAACTTGCCGCCGGCATGCAGGATGGTCATGACGACCTCGACCGTCGGCTTGCCCTCGGTGGGGTGGATGTCCACGGGGATGCCGCGGCCGTTGTCCTCGACGCGGACGCCCCCGTCGGCCTGCATGGTGACCTTGATGGTGTCGCAGTAGCCGGCCAGGGCCTCGTCGACAGAGTTGTCGACGACCTCGTAGACCAGGTGGTGGAGCCCGCGCGGGCCGGTGGAACCGATGTACATGCCCGGGCGCTTGCGCACTGCCTCGAGCCCCTCGAGGACCGTGATGTCCTGGGCGCCGTAGGTGTGTTCCACCTTTCCGTTGACGCTGTCTTCAGGTTGCCCGGCCGCGGGTGTTGCGCTGCCTTCGACGGAATCGATTGGTTCCTGGGGTGTGGTGTTATCGGTAGACACAGGTGCTACAGACTCCTCAAACAGTGGAAGGCCGAACACCGGAGGTGCCCGAGCGTGAACCGGCATCTCCCCGCGCAGGGGAAACGCCCTGCCTCCGATTCTACCGTGCAGCACCAAATTTTCCGGGCATTGACCACCCCCAACATGCTGTAAATGGCCACCAAATGCACTCAGGAGCGACCAGTCCATCCTCAAACGGGTGGGTATGTGCCATGCGGCCCCCCGGAGCGCCAGTGAGCCAGCTACGCGCTTGGGATTTTCACCCGTAGGTGTCCCGCGGGCCACGGCCCTTGACGCTGCGTCCCCCGTGCCGCCAGCTCGGCGCGGCGGGCCCGAGGACGCGGATGACGGTGATCACGCCCTGGCCGAGTTCCTTGTCGAAGTGCTTGAGAAGCTCGTGGGAGAGCAGGCGCATCTGTGTGGCCCAGGTCGTCGAGTCGCAGCGCACCACGACCGTGGAATCCTCGAAGGACTCCGGGGTGCAGTGTGCGGCGATTTGCGGCCCGACGAGTTCGGCCCAGCGCGAGAGCACCGACCCGACGGCGACCGGCTCGCTCCACCCGCGGTCGCGCACGATCTTGCCGAAGAGGTTCCCGATCTCCTGCGGATCCCGGCCGTCCGAGTACTTGGCGGGGGCGCTGCTGGCCTTGCGGCGCTGCTTGCGCACCGCGGCGTTCTCCTCGAACCGTGCCGCCTTGGCCGCATCGATCCGCGCTTCGCCGCGGCTCTGCGCCGCCTCGCGCATCCTGTTGAGGATGGCACGCGATGCGTCGAGGGCCTCCGGCTTGTGCGGATCGTTCTCGCTCACGAGTGGACCCGGCCCGGGCTGACCTTCAGGAATGTCCCGCCCAGTTCCTCGGGAACGTCGCTGGCCACCGCGGCCGTGACGATGACCTGTTCGGCGCCGGCCACGATCGAGGCGAGGCGCGTGCGGCGTGTGGCGTCAAGTTCGGCAAAGACGTCGTCGAGGATCAGGATCGGCCCTGCGCCCGGGCGCGGATCGTCCTGGCCAAACACCTTGTAGGCGGCCAGCCGCAGGGCCAGACAGAGCGACCAGGTTTCGCCGTGGGAGGCATAGCCTTTCGCCGGGGCAGTACCCAAGCGCCACAGGACGTCGTCGCGGTGCGGCCCGACCAAGGTGATTCCGCGTTCAAGTTCCTTGCCGCGCTTCTTGAGCAACGCTGCGACGAACATCTCCTCGAGCTCCGGCACCGTGGCATCGAGCAATGCCGCGGGGGCCACGAGGGTGGGGTCAGATTCCGCAACGGAGCCGGGGTCCTGCGTGGAATCCTCGTCGAAGTCCTCGACGATTGTCGATTGGTAGAAGGCGGAGGCGGTCTTGTTGGCGTCGGCCAGCGACGCATAGGCAGCGGCCATGTAGGGGGAGACCATCTCCAGCATGTCCAGGCGCCCGCGCAAAAGCCGCGCCCCGGTCTGTGCCAGGTGGGTGTCCCACACATCGAGGGTTGATTCGTGAGCGGTGGAGAGCTTTCCGCCGGCGCGGGCCGACTTCAGCAAGGCGTTGCGCTGCTTCAGGACCCGCTCGTAATCGCCACGGGTCGCGGCCTCGCCCGGGCGCAGCGCTACGAGCAGTTCGTCAAGGAACCTGCGGCGGTTGGAGGGATCCCCCTTGACCAGCGCCAGGTCTTCCGGGGCGAACAAGACGGTCCGGACGATGCCGAGGATTTCGCGCGCACGGACCGGATTCGCACGATTGATGCGAGCCCTGTTGGTCTTGCCCGCAGTGATCTCCACCTCAAGCGTGGTGACCTGTTTTGCCCGATGGATTCGTGCGCGGACCAGGGCCCTTTCGGTGCCGAAGCGCAACAGGGGGCCGTCGTTGGTGACCCTGTGGGAGGACAACGACGCCAGGTAGCCGATGGCCTCGACGATGTTGGTTTTCCCGACGCCGTTGGAACCGACAAGCACGTTGGTGCCTGGCCCCAGCTCTACATCGGCTTGCGCATACGAGCGAAAGTCGGTGAGAGAGACATGTGAGATGTACACCTGGACGTCCTGCTATGAGATCGCACACCCCGGCAGGGGCGGCCTGATGGTGAATCGTGAATTGTCACTGAAGGGTGTGTTCGACCGCCCCGGTTGGAGCGATCGTGGGGCGGCCGAACACGTGACCACGCGGCGGAAAATTCCCGCGGGGTGATCTAGTTGGGCAAGTTTGGAAGGCGAACCGGCATGACCAGGTAGCGGTATTCGTCGCTGTCGGAACCGTCGAGGGAAGACTGCGCGGTCATCATTGCCGGCTTCGGAGCGCTGGTGAACGAGAACCGGACGAACTCGCTGTTGAAGGCGTTGAGGCCCTCGCTCAAGTATGCCGGATTGAACGCCACGGTGATTTCTTCGCCGTCGATCTGCGCCTCGATGGCTTCCTCCGCCTGGGCGTCTTCGCCGGTTCCTGCGTCCAGGGACAGCTGCCCACCGGTGAAGGAAAGCCTGACGGGGGTGTTCCGTTCCGCAACCACGGCCACGCGCCGGACAGCTTCGATCAAGTCGGAAGTGCGCACGGTAGCGTGGATCGGCGTGTTTTCGGGGAAGAGGGAGCGGATTTTCGGGTAGTCGCCATCGACCAGCAGCGAGGTAGTACGGCGGTTCCCGCTTTCGAACCCGATCAATTCATTGCCTTCGCCCAAAGCGATCTTCAGTTCGCCGGCTGAACCCAAGGTCTTGGCGACTTCGTTCAAGGTCTTGGCCTTGACGAGCGCTGACGTGGAAATGCCTGCCTGTGCCGGCTTCCAACGGACCTCGCGCATGGCCAGGCGGTAGCGGTCGGTGGCCAGGAAGGTGATCAAATCATCTTCGATTTCCATCTTCACGCCGGTGAGGATCGGAAGGGTGTCGTCCTTCGACGCCGCGACGATGACCTGGTTGATGGCCTGGGCGAATGCCTCGCCATCGACAACGCCAGTGACCTCTGGGAGCACCGGAAGTTCCGGGTACTCGGCAACCGGCATGGTTGCCAGGTGGAAGCGGCTTCGACCACAGGTAAGAGTTACCTTGGTGCCATCGGTTTCAAGGGTTGCCGTTGACTGGGGCAGGCTACGGCAAATCTCAGCCAGTAGCTTTCCCGATACGAGGATGGTTCCCTCTTCTGCAACGTCTGCCGCAATCTCAAGGTGCGCAGAGATTTCGTAGTCGAAACCTGCCAAGGACACGATGCCGTTTGCAGCCGTGATCAAGATTCCGGAAAGTACCGGAGAAGGCGGGCGCTGGGAGAGTGAACGGGCGGTCCAGGATACGGCTTCGGCCAATACATCCTTTTCAACGCTGAACTTCACGAAGTGGTCCGCCTTTCACGACGAAGTCGACAGTACTTGAAAGCAAGCTTAGCGGTTCCCTGTAGGACGGGAAGAACGCTCGGCGGAGCTCTCAAGGTGGTGGGGTCTTGGGTTGTCTTGCGTATTCGGGCATTGAATCTTTGTGCCCCGGCAACAACATGGAGTCTGAGCTTACCGGCTTTTGGCGCTGGATGCTTTTGATCTGCTAATTCGACTCTCGTGAGGAACATTCTCCAGGATGCGAGCAGAAATGGCTGCATGTTGGGTTCACTCGAAACCAGGAGTGCTTTTCGCTCAAGCGAACATCTTGGATGTCGACGGTGGTCGTGATTGAGCGGGCCAAGGCATAAACAGTGGCTCGTGATCCCACGCGAAGGCATGGCAAAGATCTGTCGCCTGATGCTGCGAAATTGCTTTGGCGGAAACACGTGGGGCCCGGTCCATCGAAACCAATGGGCTTCGTTCAAAAACACCGATTTCGTCGATTCGCGCCGGATGAGGGCAAAACAGGACTTGTTATTTGGATGAAGTAGAAATTTGGGATTAGTAGTGTTAATAACCCCTGTGGATACTGTGGATAAGCCCGCACACCCGTGAAGGTACGCCGATTATGCATGTGCACAACATGTGATTGGCCGTGGAACTGAGTGTCACGGTGTCGTGGACAACTTTCCGCGTGATTTAAGGGATCCACAGCAATGTGGGTACTTATCCGCAGGGACTACGGTGTAGTCCACTTAACCGTCCACAGCTTTATCCACACCTGTGGTTAACGAATTTCGGCGCGCTTAGCCTTCGCGCTGCCTCTGCTTGATGCGGTTGGTCAATTCAGTCACCTGGTTGAAGATGGCGCGGCGTTCAGCCATGAGTTCACGGATCTTTCGATCGGCATGGATCACCGTTGTGTGGTCGCGCCCACCTAGTTCCTGGCCGATCTTCGGCAAAGACATATCGGTAAGTTCACGAAGCAGGTACATGGCAATTTGCCGGGCGGTCACCAGCGTGCGTGTCCGGGATTTGCTGTTGAGTTCTTCGATGGTGAGGTTGAAGTACTCGGCCGTCTGAGCAACGATCGTTGCCGGGGTGATTTCTTGGGCGCCCTCATCCGTGATCAAGTCCTTGAGAACCGTTTCAGCCAGGCTCATGTCGACCGACTGGTTGTTCAGCGAAGCAAAAGCCGTGACGCGAATCAGAGCGCCCTCAAGTTCACGGATATTGGTGGAAATCTTCGACGCGATGTATTCCATGACTTCGTCTGGAGCCGAGAGGTTCTCCGCGTTGGCCTTCTTGCGGAGAATGGCTATGCGGGTTTCCAGCTCGGGGGGCTGAATATCGGTCAGCAATCCCCACTCGAAACGAGACCTCATGCGGTCTTCGAAGCCGGCCAATTGCTTGGGAGGAAGGTCGGACGTAATCACAACCTGCTTGTTGTGGTTATGCAACGCATTGAACGTGTGGAAGAACTCTTCCTGGGTGGCATCTTTGTTGGCCAAGAACTGGATGTCGTCGATAAGCAAGATATCGACGTTGCGGTATGTCTGCTTGAAGCTGGCACCTTCATCGTCACGGATGGAGTTGATGAAGTCGTTGGTGAACTCCTCGGAATTTACGTAGCGGACGCGAATTCCGTTGTAGAGGTGTCGAGCGTAGTGGCCGATTGCATGCAGCAGGTGCGTCTTCCCGAGCCCTGAATCACCATAGATGAACAGCGGGTTGTAGGCCTTTGCCGGAGCTTCTGCCACAGCAACGGCTGCTGCATGGGCGAAGCGGTTTGAAGAACCGATGACGAAGGTGTCAAAAATGTACTTGGGGTTTAGCCGGCCGAATTCTTGTGAATTCGAGGGCGGAGCCGGCTGCGGCAGCGCATCGCTGATGCGGGCTTTGGGCACCGGCGGCTGTTCAACCGGCGCAGCGACAACTTCCTCTGGGATCAGATCCGAATCGATGCTGAACGCACACCGAATATCGGCTTGGAAGACCAGCTTGAGAGATTCTTCCAAGGGCTCCTTGAGCTGGGTTTGGAGAACGTCGCGGGTCAATTCGTTGGGAACCGCCAGCAAAAGGGTGGAACCAATGAGCCCCTGTGGCTGGGCCAGAGCGGCGAAGGCGCGCTGCATAGGCGTGACGCGATCATCTTGTTCGATGTGGCGTACTACCTGGCGCCAGGAACTGCCGACGCTGTTCGACTCGTCCGTGCTCATTTTTGGGCCCCTTCGATCAAATTCGGCGACCACATGGCCGACGAATGGGGACTATAACTACGGAACCCCAACGGATAGATTCTAACGGTCATCCACAGCGTTATGCACAGTCGGTGGATAACTTGTGGTGGATAACGCATCGGGGCTTGCAAATCTGCGGTTCCATAAGTAAATATTGACTTCTAGGATGCGCGTGTCAGGGCCGCCTTTGATCCCGAAGCGGCGATTATCAACTGCAGTATCCACAATTGAGACCACAATGTGCACAGGGTGCGCCAGGGCCGTCGTTGGCCCCAATTTGACGTACCTTCTCCAGCTCCCCTATCGTTGTGTAGTCCTATGTGTGCACTTTTGGCACTGTTGGCGACTTCGAAATTCGTACCGAATCCCGAAAGTCCCCGGCAATCCAAGAGGCGCCACCGAATACGAGCGTCGGCCTGTTCTTCCCTTTTTAGTAGCAACGGGTAAGGCGCATCACATGATCGTCTTGGAGTTACTACCGTGAGCAAGCGGACTTTTCAGCCGAATAACCGTCGTCGTGCCAAGAAGCACGGTTTCCGACTTCGTATGCGTACCCGTGCAGGCCGCGCCATCCTGGCAGCCCGCCGTGGCAAGGGCCGTACCGAACTTTCTGCATAACCATTAAGCACTACTGTCCTGAGATAGCGCAGGTTTTCGTGGGTTCTTTGTTTATCAGACACGACGCGTGACGTCGTGTTGCCAAAGAACCAACGACTGCGCCTCTCGCAGGACTTTACAGCCACTGTACGTTCCGGCGCCCGCACTGGGCGCCGGAACGTAGTGCTATATGCACGGGTTCGTACTGACGAACCCCAGGGCGATAACCGTTTTGGTTTCATCGTTTCCAAGGCCGTTGGCAATGCCGTGCACCGCAACCTCGTCAAGCGACGGATGCGAGCATTGGCCGCGCAGATACCTGCGAAAGCCAACGGTCTCGATTTCGTGTTCCGGGCCTTGCCCGGATCCTCCGATATCGAATGGAATGAACTTAGCCAACAGGTCTCTTCCGGACTTGAATCGGTTGTCCGCAAGGCAGGTGCCAAGCATGAAAAAGGACTCTAAACCCCGGACCGGGATTGTTTGGTTCCTGATTGATATACCCAGGAACCTTCTCATTGGGTTCCTCATGGCTTATCGAAAGATCATTTCGCCCGTTTACGGCGATGTTTGTCGATACTTTCCCAGCTGCTCGGCCTATGGTCTCGAAGCAGTGACGGCACATGGCGCTATCAAAGGCATCGGGTTAACCTCCTGGCGTGTCTTAAGATGTAATCCGTTTAGTCATGGCGGGATCGACTACGTTCCCGAAGGCAAACGGATTTGGCCAGAAGGCAAGACCCCCAAGATCATGGTGTTGAATCATCCTCCGATTCCCGCCGACGAAGACGCCGCAGACGCGGCCTGAGGAGCATGACCGGTAATGACTAACTTCTTTGACATGATACTGAGCCCGTTTCGGTACGTAGTCTCGTGGATCCTGTGGGCCTTCCATGAACTGTTCACCATGATCGGCCTTGATCCGAACTCTGGTTGGACGTGGACGCTGTCCATCATCTTCCTGGTCCTCCTGATCCGTACCGCTCTGATACCTGTCTTCGTCAAGCAGATCAAGGCACAGCGTGCGATGCAGGCACTGCAGCCTGATCTGCGCAAGCTTCAGGCCAAATACAAGGGCAAGAAGGACCAGCTCTCCCAACAGGCCATGATCGCCGAACAGCGTGCGCTGTTCAAGAAGCACAAGACCAACCCGCTGTCTTCGTGCCTTCCGATGCTGATCCAGATGCCGTTCTTCTTCGCGTTGTTCACGGTCTTGAACAACGCAGCCAAGGCCAGCAGCTCCAACGAGGGCATCGGGGCCCTGACTGCGGATCACATCAAGAGCTTCGACCAGTCTTCGATTTTCGGTGCCCGGCTTTCCGACACCTTCCTGAACACCATTAACTCCGGTTCGCCAAGCGCCGCTGTGATCATCGTTGCCCTCGTCATGATTCTGGCCATGACTGCTTCCCAGTTCATCACCCAGAAGCAGATCATGTCGAAGAACATGACCAAGGAAGCCCTCGAAGGCCCCTTCATGCAGCAGCAGAAGATCATGCTGTACATCCTTCCCCTCGTCTTCGGCATTGGCGGCATCAACTTCCCGATCGGCGTGCTGATCTACTGGACCGCAACCAACCTGTGGACCTTGGGTCAGCAGTTCTACGTCATTCGAAACAACCCGACCCCGGGGTCCCAGGCCGAACGCGAACTCAACGAACGCCGTGCCTCGAAGGGCCTTCCGCCGCTCGGCCAGAAGAAGACCGATGCAGCTGCAGCAGCAGCCGTCGTCGTTGAGGAACCCAAGGCCCAGCGCGTACAGCCACAGCGTAAGAACAGGAAGAAGAAGTAGCCATGAGCGATGTTGATCAGAGCGTAGTTTCCGACCCTGCAGATACCGACGTCGAGGAGCCAAGCAACACAACCAGCAGTATCGAAGAGGAAGGCGACATTGCCGCCGACTACCTCGAAGAGCTGCTTGATATTGCTGACCTTGACGGCGACATCGACATCGAAGTTCGCGGCGGTCGGACCTACATCTCGATCGTCGGCGAAGCAGAGGACGAAAAAGCCCTCCAGCGCCTTGTGGGAGCCAACGGAGAGATCCTGGATTCCCTTCAGGAGTTGACCCGGTTGGCCGTACTGACTGCCACTGGCAACCGTTCGCGCCTGGTGCTGGACATTACCGGCTACCGTCAGGGCCGCACCGGTGAACTCGAGCGCATTGCCGAAGCAGCAGTCCAGAAGGTTCGCGAGACCGGCGAAGAAGTCCCCCTGGAGCCGATGAGCGCCTACGAGCGCAAGTTGGTGCACGACTTCGTTGCGTCGCTCGGAATGCACAGTGAGTCCGATGGCGAAGGAAGCCGCCGCCACATCGTCGTATCAAACGACGACGCCTAAGCACACAATCAAGGAACTCCCTTTTATGAGCAACGAAGTTGAACTGACAGCTGAGGAACGCGAGGCGGCCAATACCGTCTTCGGTGACCGACTGAGCCTTGCTGAGCGCTACGTGCAGCATCTGGCGACCTCGGGCATGGAACGCGGCCTGCTGGGCCCGCGTGAAGTCCCACGGCTGTGGTCCCGCCACGTCTTGAACTGCGCGGTCGTTGCAAACCTGATCGACGAAGGTTCCCATGTTGCGGACGTGGGAAGCGGGGCCGGCCTGCCGGGGCTCACTTTTGCCCTGGCGCGGGCCGACCTCGAGTTGACCCTCATCGAACCGCTTGAGCGTCGCTGCATCTGGCTGCACGAGGTCGTAGAGGATCTTGGCCTCGACAACGTCACGATCATGCGCGGGCGGGCCGAACAGGTCGTTGAGCACGTGAACGCCGATTTCGCCACCGCCCGCGCAGTCTCCGCACTGACAAACCTGGCCGGCCTTACGATCCCCCTGCTTCATGGCAAGGGTACTGTGCTGGCGATCAAGGGTCGCTCGGCGGGTGAAGAAGTGGAGAAGGCCTCGAAGGTGATTCGCCGCCTCGGAGGCAAAAGCACTGAAGTCGTCACCGTTGGCGAAGAGATCCTCGCTGAACCGACCACCGTGGTACGCATCCACGTCGCCTAGAGCTTTAGCGATAGGCTGTATCAGGTGGCATAGCGCCACCTACTGGGTTAGTAGAAAGAACCGTTTTGAAGCGAAGCGTCAACAAGATTCCACCGTTTGCAGCCCTTTTCGCTTCATTCAGTTCACCCGACAACAAAGAACAACCTGAAGAGATTGTTTTGCCACAGGCAAAGCATGTTTCACGTGAAACAATCTTCTCAGCGCATCTGGAACTGGATGCGGATGAAGCGGTTGAACTGACCGATTCCGATGGAGAGGACATAGTGGTGACGAGGGAACCTGCGCCAGCACCAAACGTTTTCGATACGACTGACGACAGCTCACCGCTTGCTAGCCAGCTGGCCAGTGAACACAAGCGTCGCGAACGCTTGAGCAGCCGCAAGCTGCCCAAGCCGCCGACGACTCGGTACATGACTGTCAGCAACCAAAAGGGTGGCGTGGGTAAGACCACGACGACCGTCAATATCGCTGCCGCATTGGCCATTGCCGGGCTCAACGTCCTGGTGATCGACATCGATCCGCAGGGCAACGCTTCGACGGCGCTCGGTGTCGAGCACCATGCAGATGTGGACAGCATCTACGATGTCTTGATCAACGACCTTCCGCTTTCGGAAGTGGTCGCACCTTGCCCGGATATCGAGCACTTGACGGTCGCGCCGGCGACCATCCACTTGGCTGGAGCCGAGATCGAACTCGTCTCTCTCGTGGCCCGCGAGCAGCGCCTCCGGAGGGCCTTGGACCAGTACGCAAAGTACCGCGAGTCCAATGGCATGGAGCGCCTGGACTACGTCTTCATTGACTGCCCCCCGAGCCTTGGGCTTCTAACCGTCAACGCCTTCGTGGCCGCGCGTGAGGTCTTGATTCCGATCCAATGTGAGTACTACGCGTTGGAGGGCCTGAGCCAGCTCCTTAAGAATATTGAGATGATTCAGAAACACCTGAATGCAGATCTCACGGTATCCACGATCTTGCTGACGATGTATGACGGGCGCACCAACCTGGCAGCACAAGTTGCCAGCGAAGTTCGCGAGCACTTCCCGAACCAGGTCCTCCAGGCATTGATTCCAAGGAGCGTCAGGATCTCGGAAGCTCCTAGCTACCAGCAGACTGTCATTACCTATGACTCCAGCTCAACCGGCGCGCTTTCCTATCTGGAAGCGGCAGCAGAGATTGCAGAACGTACCAATCACTAGCTGTTTTCGAGGTCGTGCCGTCAATCATATTGACCGCGCGGCCTCGAGTCCGGTGCTTCTGACGAGGGTTCGCTAAAGCATGCAATTAGAGTTGATCTGGTCTTTAATCTGAAATTTGTTGATCCTAAGCTCGCATGATGATTGTCCCTACCCCGGGTAGGGGCAATAGTGGTCTTGGAAGGGTCAAAGGCCACACCCAAGAGCCGCGTCCGAAACAATCTAACGCTTACAAGTAGAATTGCCTTGAGTTCAAGGTAGCAATGGTGTCGAAAGGGAGATGCATCCAATGTCGGAGAAACGACGTGGTTTAGGACGAGGTCTTGGTGCGTTGATTTCCAGCAGCCCTGCCGCCGACACTGAGGAGGAAACTCCTCAGAATGTTTCACGTGAAACATCGAAGACGGCGGTTGTGAGCACACCCGCTACCCCTGGACCAGCAGCCCCGAAACGAAAGACCTCCAGCGGAACCGCGGCGGCCAAGAAGGTTCGGCCGGTAGACATGTTCTTCGTCCCGGGTAAGACCGAGGAGGAAGCTGCGGCCGAGAAGAATACGGCCTCTACGAGTGCCTCGACTCCGTCGGCGAATGCGAAGAAGCGTCGCGCTCAGATGCCTGGCCTCATTGCAGCTTCGGGTGGCCGTGCGGGGGAGAGCCTCACTGAGCCAGATCCGAGCGAGCTCGTTGCAGTTCCTGGGGCTACGTTCGCGGAGCTTTCCGTTAATCAGATTCACCCGAACCGCAAGCAGCCCCGTTCCTACTTCGACGAAGAACACATGGACGAACTCGTCCACTCGATTCGCGAAGTCGGCCTCCTTCAACCGATCGTCGTTCGTCCGTCGCGTGAAGACGACAAGGAACCGTACGAAATTGTCATGGGTGAGCGCCGATGGCGTGCAACTCAGGCAGCCGGCCTTACAACGATCCCTGCGATTGTTCGCGAGACCCACGACGTCGACCTGTTGCGCGACGCTTTGCTGGAAAACCTGCATCGTTCGCAGCTGAACCCGCTCGAAGAGGCAGCTGCCTACCAGCAGTTGCTGAGCGAGTTTGATTGCACACAAGAAGTGCTGTCCGAAAGGATCGGGCGGTCTCGCTCGCAGATCTCGAACACAATCCGGCTCATGAAATTGCCTGCGCTGGTCCAGCGTCGGGTGGCCGCCGGCGTCATTTCCGCGGGCCATGCTCGAGCACTTCTTGGCTTGGCCGATGCCATCGCAATTGAGCAGCTCGCCCAGCGCATCGTGAACGAAGGCATGTCGGTCCGGGCCACAGAGGAAGCGGTGGCGCTCAGTGCGGGCCAGGAGAAGGCCAGCAAGACGGCGGAACCGAAGCAAAGCCCCCGTCACGAACGACTCGACTTCTTGGCCAACTCGCTCTCTGATCGACTGGACACGAATGTGAAAATCACGCTTGGTGCCCGCAAGGGCAAGGTCAGCATCGAGTTCGCGAGCGTTGATGACCTTAACCGAATCATGAGTGTTCTGACACCTGAAGGCACGGATAAGTAGGTCCAGCTCTACGCAAATGGTGCGAGTGTTTCACGTGAAACACTCGCACCATTTGCGTATGTCCCTTCGTCCAAACCGGAGAAAGATGATTGCGGTCCCGCGACGACTTTCCGTGTGGCCCACTGAAGAAGGGGAAGCCTCGCACCGAAACGACCCCTGATGACTCGCGGGTGGAGGCGGGTCCATATCCGGATGTTCGTGGCACGGGCGATGACCTGCTGCGCCGTTGGAGAGCAGTCCCATCCGACTCGAACCGTGGGCATTGCAAGGAATCCGCTGCTTAGTGCTTGCGAACCTATCAGGGGAGCGCGGCGCCTCTGCAGCTCGTTCAGGTGAGAAACCGTGAAGAGCGCGGGCTTATCCGGAGCCTCAGCCAACGAGCGCCAAGCCGAACTCCATCCGCTGTTTGATGCGCTCAACGTTCCAGGGCGCCGTCGCCGGGCACGGCCCAAGGACGCCTTGGGGATCGTATGGAATCCGGACATGGTTCCCTCACTGTCGACTCCACCGTGATGGTTCCGGATCACATCGCCCACGGAGCTATTCACGGGAAGCCGAAGACATCGGGGAAGGCGGGGGATAGGGGGTCCTTCCGACCAGTACGGTGCATGCACTCAATCGCGCATGGGCCGCCCCACGCGACAGGTGATTGCGTGAGTCGGCCTGCTAATGAAAGGGAAACCCTTCGGAGCACCGTGTCGAGACAGACCTGCTCTCCACGGTGTTTCACGTGAAACATGAGTATTCGACGACAAGGCACCACGCAACAGTGCGCTTGGAAGCTACCCCTGTGCAAGGCAAGCGGCACGTGAACGGGCCGCCATATGACCCAAGCTGCCCCACGTGTGTTGAACGGCCGCAAGAAGCTCTGCCGGTCCGCCATGTCCAGCCTCGATCTGGGAGGTATTGCGGATGGTTTCTGTCCGTGACAGGGCCACGGTATACGCAGGGTCCGATTCGCCTGTGCAGGATCGCCCTGAGGCGCTGGGCAGGAAGTCTAGGAAATATCGATGTCGAGCCTGTGCTTGAGCGGCAATCTGAACCATTTTTCGATGGCAGCGTCCTCCAGCGATCACTCCGCGCCCAAACGAACGTGACCGATGGTGGTGGGCGGTGTTGATGATCCATCACGCAGGCCTTTCTGCCCCGAGGGAATGGAACCGTGAGACGCAGAAGCCGGAGGGTGAAGTGACGCCAGACCAGCTCTTCGGAGCGCATTGTGTGGGGGACGGTCTCACTGGCAGCTCCCGACGTGGTCCGCCGCATCGCGATTCTCACCTCTTCCGGGAGTAGCGAAATGCATCTTGGCTTGTAGTCGACTAACGGTCAGCATCCGGACACGTTGGCGCACAGTGTGGGAATGCCGCTTGCCGACAACCTCGTGACTCGGAACAGTTGCCTTGAATGCTCTCCCGAGGAGAGGTTCGCATTCCAAAAAGTATGGTCGCTATTCGAGAACTCGTGTCGCTCCCGGCGGCGAATCCTTATCGCGCGGACAAGTTGCCACCTGCTCCTTCGCGAGCCCCCCAATGCTGTGGTGGAGGTTCATCCGGGAAGGTCTGGACCCACTCCCGGAGGATCAGCCGAAGGATTCCCGGCATCTGTCTTGTCTGGCCGCTCGTTCGGGTCTCAGCGCATTCTCGAACAACCCGGGGACACTTTGGGTCAATGGCCGGGAGATTTCGTCGGATACCGTGAAATTCTTGATCGACGCAGGCGTCTGCCCCGCCTGCGTCGAACTAGCGTATGCCGGTGTAGGGCACTGGGAGCTTCGTTCGCACGATGTGAACTGCAGGAAATGGGAA
Source organism: Paeniglutamicibacter selenitireducens (assembly GCF_051550675.1). NCBI lineage: Bacteria > Bacillati > Actinomycetota > Actinomycetes > Micrococcales > Micrococcaceae > Paeniglutamicibacter > Paeniglutamicibacter selenitireducens. The sequence continues at coordinate 96,746 of NZ_JBPULF010000009.1, forward strand.
GCGCTTTGAGAGTCTGACGATGGTGATTGGTCCACAGCTTCCCCGGCAAGAGCGGGGTCAGCAGCTCGGCTCCGGGGACCATACCTGTAGACGTGACCGTCGACTGCGGGCTCTCACAGCCGACGGCTTCGAATGCGGATGACTCAACAAGAGCGATGGGTTGGGGCACTTCCGCGAATGTTTGATCCGGTAGAGTTCGGTGTTCGCATCCGGCCCGTTGCTGACCGCAGTCTCCGACCGGAGCTTGCGGGAGCTCGTAGACAGCGATTGCTCAAGTACACGAGGGAAACGGATGTACCCACACCGTGTACTGCGTGGACGTTGCGGAGTGCCCTCGGTCAACGAAGAACGGTGAATCGTGCCGACGATAGACGCAGCCGCCGTCATTCAGCCCAACCGAGCACGAATGCTGGAGGCGCGTGGCCATTGTTCAGTGGTTTCAACCTGGATGGGCCCATCCCAAGCCGTTCCCCTTGGGCATGAACATTGTTGCCATGTTGTTCATAGCGCACGCCGGCAGAATATCAGCAGCATTCCGCCCAGATATGTTCGCCTGCTCATTCCGAGTGGTCCGTCAACGAGGTTTGCTATGGGGGCGGAGCTAGAGACGTCCTCGAAGGCCATGCGAACGCCGAAGGGTGATAGTCAGGCAATGCCGGAGCAGACGGATAGGTCGATTGCCTTCCGCTTCGTGGCAGCGCATGCGTCCAGACGATCAAGCAGAAGACTACCGGGCCGCGCTGTATCGATGCACCGTATCCATCACTCATCTCCCATGAGCGGGCAGGTCGGATGGGGCGGGCAAACCACTACCGGGGAGCGAGACAGTGCGCGAATGTACAAGAGGCAACGATGTCCGGCCCGGACGCTAGCGCGCGTCGGGTAGAGCGCCGACGACCCGCCCGCCGAGTCGCACTGGAATGAACGTAGCCTAGCCATCGACGTTCTGAATGCCCAGCTTCTTCCAGCTTTCCACCTCCTGTACCCTGCGGAGCATTTGAAGGCCCCTCAGGGGCGCGTGAGGTGCAAGGAATGACAAGAGAGCCCAGAATTGACCATGCACCGCCCAGAGAGGCCTTCAATGCCCGCGGAGTCGCGAGTTCTGGCCGTCGGATGTCTACCGGACGAGAATGTGCTGCCTGAAGCGTGAACGGATTGCCCCAAGACAGCACAGCAGCCAAGTACCTTGTCGATTCGGATTGCGGGTGGGCCAGAGAGAGGCACTGTGGGCTAGCGGCCACGACATGATTGATCAATCTAGAAACTACGGACAGGCAGGATAGTGAACGACATGGGTTTCCAAAATCCCGTGCCGGAGGATTGATGTGCCTGGATCCTTCCGGCCTCCTCAGGACTAACAGCAACCAGGCCGGCGGCAGGATTCGGAAGAAGGACGAACCGCACTGGTTCAACGAAACGTCGTCGTTCATTAAGCGATGGACCGAAAAGATCCCGATACAGAGTCATGGACACGTGGCCAGGGACTCGGCGGGCTTGCCTGGCATCCGCAACAGTCCATGCCACGGAAGGCGAGCGGAGCGGAGACAACGGCAGGTGTCCCATGAATCTCGAAAACAGGCGCGGCGGAACCATGCTCTCCATTGGGTCCGGGCATTCAACCAGGAGTGACAAGCAATGAATCGGCGCCCGAAGGGATATCCACGGGGGTCTCATTTGCGTCTAGCCGCACTTTCGATGAAAGAGGCGATGCAGCGCTTTCCCCATAGTCGTGCGGCTTTCAACCGTCGACTGAGGGTTCTCGATGGGTGGGCCCGCGCGACGAGAAGGCCAAGACCACTGGGGGGGGACTTCGCGATAGGGAATACTCGCTGTCATGGGAAATCATCCGCAAGTGGTGGTCGATGCCATGGATATTTCCATCGAGGATCTCCAGCGGCTTGATGGGGGAATAGTATCCCAAGTATCTGATCAGGCCGATGGTTCCCGCTCTTCGTGCACATGTGTCGGCTTCAGCTCTCGCTCTCGGCGAGATGGTGGACCCTCCAGATTCAGACAGCAGACAAGGACGCGTCCATCGTCGGCAGGATAGAAAACTCCGCCTTTCGATCTCGCGTTGGTGCGAGCAGAGGCCCGTCTTGGACATTCGTTGGGCCCGTGGCCGCGCAGTGGCATTGCGCGGAGCAGTTCGTCCGGCAGGCGCAAAGCGGTTCCTCGCACGACCCCTGTTCATGACCGCGAGACAACTCGCGCTTCCCACTGCGGACCCAACGCATACCATCGATGGCAACACAAGTTGAATACCGCTTGCTCGTGCCGCTTCCCGCTTTCAGCGACAGCAGGAAGCCCACCTTTGAACAAGTACGGACGGAACACGAATCCCGGACTTCCCATACAGCAGGGCTAGGGCGGCGAAATTGAGCAATACTGCTGGCACGAATAGTTCTGGCCAGGATCAAGTGGGGGAGGACGGTGCTTGCCCTACGTTGGTGGGCGGGGGGTGCTGCCGGACAACGCCACCTGGTACCGCCGCGTTTGCCTGTCTGCGGCCAGCCGGCACGGGCCTGGCCCAGAACCCGGAGACAACAGACCGAGGGTTTCCACTTCGTCGAGCCGGCTGCTAGATGAGGGCATCAGCCACCAACGACGTTCATGCCTCGGCCTTCCAGTCGGAGCGGTGTTCATGTGGATGACAGTGTGTCCGGCATGCCCGCTGCTAGGTCGTCTAATACTTCCTCTTGTGGGGAGCCCTCGATACTCCTGTGGCGGCCCCTTGGAGAAGATGTGCATGTTCTCCTGGGGTACCCCAATTGCATTGCTGGATGCTGCTGTCGCGAACATGCGGCCGACCACGTAGCGAGCTGGTACTGCCCAGAGACGGGCCGATTGCCCAGTAGGAGGCAATGGGCACGGTGAAGTCCCGGAAGGACCAAACAGCCTCCATCCTGCCGGAGGCAGGGGTCGTTGTCGGATCGCACTACCGGGCGGTGGCTCTGCAGACACCTTGACTCCCATGGAACGTCGCAGCGGCTGAGCGGTGCTCTTGACGCAGTAGCGCAGAACGACCGGTACCAGCGGTTCGGCTCGCACGTCTGCTCCTACGCGGTCTTGGACAGTATCATCCACAACGCCATCCCGATTGATATCGGGGGCAACAACATGAGAGAGAAGATCGGCGCCGTTCAGGAATAGATGGAAGCGTTGGAGGCGGGCAGCCCCAACGCCGGGCGGTACTGGTTCCCGCCGGCACTACCGGTGGCACCCAAAGTGAATTGTGGGTGGTCCCCAAAGCGTCGAATAGTGAGACGTCGTAGGTCGTCCTTCAGGTGATGTTCGGGAACATTCCTGAGGGTCAGCAGACAATGCTCGCTCGCTTTGTGTGAGTCTGATGCTCGGGAGCGAGTGGCAGCTCGCCATGCCGATATCTTCAAACGGCGAGTGGTTCCACAGGACCATGGCTTGGCGACAGCCTCGCGGATCGGACAGCTTATGCGTATCGAAGCCGGATGCCCGTCGCGTTGCCGTGTGAGATGTCAGGCGATGGATCCCCGATGCCGCGATTAATTTCCAATACGAGTGGGCTGCTCCCGGTGCATCAGTTCCGGCACGCGATGTTTCTGCAAACAACTTAGATGTACCGAGTTCTTGGATCGTGGGAATGGCGTCCAGTGTTGCCGGATGTACGAGCGTCCTTCGCACCTGGTGCCGTCGAAGCGGGGGCATCCCCGAACGGAGACATGATCTTCGCATTTGATTCCGGCAAGGAAGGAAAGTCAGGGGGAGCATCGGGCGGTTCCCTGATCAAAGCAAGCTGTCGCAAAGACCTGTTTGTGTTCTCTGACAAGTTGATGAAGTCGCATGGTTTTGCCCGGGGTCAACAATGTATGGGCTCTGCCGGGAGTCGAGCGTCCGCGTGTGGGGCGCCAATGGAACAGGCGCGGCCTGGATTGGTCATTGGATCGGCCAACACATTCGTTGCCATCTCCTCGGGATATCTTCGTATGCCCTAAAGGAACGGCCGATGAAGATAGCAAGGGCGGTCGTGCCTGGGATACTGCTAGGTTCAAGGACTCGCCCCTGCTTTCCCTATTCCATTCCATGTTTCAGCTGCCGTGAAATCGCAGGGTGATGCTCAGGGAAGAGCCGGTTCCAAGTTTGAACAGGGATGGTCACTGATCTGCGATCCGAAAGTGGAAGCCCTCGAGCACAGTTCTCCATCGGTAGGACCACGCAATGCACCTTGCCGAAACGACTGCGGCAACGTGCCGGAATGGTCGTTGCGCCTCATCGCCGTGACAGCTGCCGTCACGTTCCAGATCTACCGACGACCCTGCCACCGGTCGGTCCCCGGGATACAAGGCAAGATCGATCCCGTGCCGGACGAGGCAGCAAGGATTAACTGGAGCGGGGGACACAGGTCAGATGCAACGGCGGCCCACGCAGCTGTCCGGTTTCGGCCCTGTTTCTGGCACACCTCGGGCACTGGATGTGCAGGGCATCCTTGCATGTAGCACTCGTGTAGGAGGGTTATCCCGCGGGATCCGAAAACCGTCACCGGGGGTCAGTGAATCCAGCGCCAGAGGGATATCGGGCTGCGTCCATGCGGCTGCCACCGCGCATTGTCTGGGTGATGGGGAATTGACGGGATGGGCGTGGCGAGGGTGACCCCTTCGATCCCGCATCGGCACTCGAACCTGTGGCCCATGCATTCGGGAAGACGGGGACGGTCGAAATCGGTCGAGCTGGATGACTGGCGCACAACAGAAACATCGACGTCGTGGTCACCGGTACCGGGGTCGAACCGTGTGGGAGACACCGTCGAGACCGCCCTCTTATGGCAGTCTGGACGAATTGGAGTGAGGTCGGGCAATCACTTTCGGATCATGTTTCACGTGAAACAACCTTGTAAGTGAGGCCGAGTAAACACCCGCTGCAACTTTGGACGCATTGAATTTGTACGTTTCACGTGAAACATGGCCGGTCCGATGTCGTCGCGAACCACGCCCACGACTTCCAATCAAGACACCCGGGACTGCTTCGGCACGACGCCCCAAGGCGGCCGGCATGGAATCGCAGCGGGTGGAGATAGCCGCGAAGACCACATGCAATGCCCTCACATACCCTGCCTCGAGGCAGGGCACTGGGTCCTTTTTGGTGGGGATACTCGGCGCGCAGACGTTCCGGCGATCATGACTTAAGTCTTTCGAAGATGTGGTGACCACGTGGCGCCAGGCGGGACATCGGCGCGGATCTCACAGGGCAGCCCCCACCCTTCATTTCGAGACACCGAGCCCACCGTGGAACACCGTTCTCGCTCTTGACCCAGGGGTTTCTGGAGTGAGGCCCAGCGCAGGCCGTGGAGCGGGTTCTGGCAGCTGCAATTGCGGGCTCTCCGCGGGAGGGGGGAAGTGTTGATAAAGCGAGTGCTGACGGCCTGGATGCATATGCCCAGAAATTGCCAGTGCCGATTCATGCCAGCCACCAACGTACGTGAGGGATGCTGAGCCAAGCACCCACGGACACTGTGGTCGACATAGTGTCGTACTGGACCATGCAGTGCGCTTTCGGATTCTAGACTGCCCGTGGAGAGTAGCTGCGGACGGGCATCCTGAACCCTTGCAACCCACTCGTGCGGAGAATTCGTGGCCGGTCAAGTATGCCTGCGGTCTCGCGTCAGCGGCGCCCGTGACGCGTCGATGCGGAAGGTGAAAGGCATCAAGCCATTGCAACGCATAGAAGCTCCTCGCCCAACCGCGGAGTCTCAGGAATCTGTGGTTACTTGAATGAACTCGGTGGCGTCCGGCTATCGGGTAAAAGGGCGGACCACTGCCAGTGTCCAGAAGACTCGAGCGCTTGTCGAGGAACCCATTTGTCGTCGGGGAATTGGAGCCCTCGGATTCCCGAGGCCGCGCGATGCCGGACCGAACAATAGGTGGAGGTCGCACGTCGGGGAGGGGCTAACAGTTGCTACCATCCCGCGACCCACTCGAGATGCTGAGCCCGCTCACATGACGGGAAGAGCCCTAGTGGCAGCAATCATGAAAGAGCGCCAGCTGAAGGCAAGTCCCATTTGCCACTGGCACACAACGCCGTTGCCATTGGGCGGCCACAGTGCTGGCATGGTGGGACGGACAAGTGCCTGCATGCGGTGTTTACCCCTCGATATGCCGGTGTTGAAGGCCTCCTCCCGAACCTGCCCGGGGCAGTTGGTTCGTTGTAGCGAATCGGAATTCGGCCCGTTTGAAGGGTCTTGGAAAACATGGATCCTCTTGATGCTTCCGATCCGCGCAGGGCGGTTCAAGCTTCCGAGGACCCCGTCACCCGTGTGGTGGCCTCCGAGCTGGAACCGCCCGCGATCGACTAAAGAATGGCGAATTCCCGGGACGGGTATTTGCAGACGTGGCTCCCTGGGATCCGGCACACCGGGGTAGCGGCTGGTCGACACGCTTCACCTGACAATCGCCGAGTCCGATGTGGCGGCATTCAGTGCCTGCAGAGGGCAGCTCCAAGTCATGTGGGCGTCAGGGCGTGGCGGATGGATCCAGCACGTCGTCATCCGTTGAGCGACCGTCTTGGACAAGGTCAATCCGGTTCTATTCGTGGCATGGCTTGCCTGACTGCGGTTGAGCGTTGCCCCGGTCTTGCAGGAGCATTGGCAGCGCCGGAAAGCACGTACCGGATCCTAGGCCAACACCGCCCCTCGCGCCGGACGTCAACGTAGAAGCCGAAGCGTCCTCCGTTCCCTGCGGAGTCACGGCGTTGGCCAGGAAACCGGTGTGCTCAGCACCCACGCTCAGGATCGAGCACGAGGGAGTTGCTGCCTCTCGCGCGTGCTTGCGCGATCAGGAGCGCATTGGTTCGACTAACCAAGACCTCTTGGCCGGCAGCGGGCGTAGCTAAGAACCGATGCCGTCGAGGCGAGCCGTCCGTCGTGAACCAGGGGAGTGGTAGTCGGGACCCTATGGGAGGGCGTGTTGGGTGTCGGTGGGAACCATTCACGGCTGTCCGTGTCTCTGGATCCATGGCACCAGCGATTCCCGCGCAGCAGTCTCTGATCGGCCCAGGGATCAGGAGGGCAAGCTCCCGAATACGAGCTGCAAGGAGTAGGCGGCCCTTGGAGCAGCGTGCCGGGACAAATACAGACAGGACGCCGCATACGGCCGCCTAAGGCAGTTAGAGGGGTTGCGTGCGTTATGTTCTCCCTCTATCCAGTTGAGCGGCTGAGAGGAACGGTGCCGCCGCCGCTAACCATGCAGGTCGGGGTCGTCGAGAAGGAAACTTGCTTGGGGCGGGGTTTGTGGCACGCTGGTTCCTTGGCGCTCTTGCACGCCTGTGAGGAGATGGCCCAGGTCGGCGCCGATTCGCGACAACTCCGACCACCGTTCGTTCTCTGGGAGAACGCCCCGAAGCCGGTCCCACTGGCAGCAACTGTAGCCCGGCGGCACGGATCAGCTGCGCGCGCCCAATTTCCCGGAGGTCGCCGCAAGAATCTCCGGGGGCGGAACGGAGCGATGTGAAAGACGGGCCAAACGTGGACGGCAAACTGCGCGCGCCCCACAGCATCCGGTTTCACCAAGCAGACCAGAAACGTGGGACGGAGGGTCATCGTGGACGCCGACCCGGTGAGACCGAGTACCACCCGGGCGGGCGTGAGGTGGAAACTCGGTCTCATGCATCCAGTCGGAGGAGAGCTTCGAAGGTGAAATTCAGTTCCGTGAAGAAGCCGTGACCGGATGCGCCGGGCTTCTGCGGGAAGCGGGAATCTTATTGAAATCGAAGACACGCTTGAGTCGGGGTCGAGACCCTCCACCCATGGCAGGTGGCCGGGCAGCTCCTGGAAATGACCTCCCGGCTTGTCGTTGTGAATGAATGCATCGATTGATGCGAGCTATGAGGAAGAAGTCGAGTCGACAAGGACGAAATCCTGATCATTTTGAAAAACAACAGATTTCATATGTTTACGCACATCTGTTCCTGCAGACCCCTTGTGCCAAGGGAACCGACTGCCGTGGGGTCGTATAGGGACAAAAAAGTGCGGGCTGCTTCCGAATTGGGAGCAGCCCGCACTTTCTGAAGGTGTTACGGGAGCTTAGAGGTAAGCTGCGAATTCCTTTTCCAGAACCGGCTTGGGCTTGGCACCGATGGAAGTTGCAACGTGTTCGCCGTCCTTGAAGACGTAGACGGCAGGAATGCTCGTGATGCCGAACTTTGCCGCGATGGCCGGGTTGTCGTCGACGTTGATCTTGACGACGTCAACCTTCTCTGCGTGCTCGGCAGCGATCTGCTCAAGGATCGGAGTCAGCTGGCGGCAAGGACCGCACCACTCTGCCCAGAAGTCTACGATGACCGGCTTGGAAGCCTCGAGGACGTCGGCCTGGAAAGTAGCGTCAGTTACATCTTTGGTCTGGCTCATGGCCTGCACCTTTCGTTGTGAGTGCTTTCCTCCGGAGAGGAGAAGTGAAATTAGTTGGAAACAGCGAGGGGTTCCGTGGAAGCAGCTGCTTCCACGTCAGCCAGGAAATGCTCAACATCGATGGCTGCGGCACAGCCCGACCCGGCGGCCGTGATGGCCTGGCGGTAGGAGGCATCGATGACGTCGCCGGCGGCAAACACACCCGGCAGGCTGGTCTTCGACGTGCGGCCCTCGACCGCAATGGTGCCCTCTGCGGTCAATTCAAGCTGGCCCTTCACCAGATCGATGCGGGGGTCGTTGCCGATGGCGACGAAGATGCCCGTGACGGCTACGACCTGCTCCTCGGAAGTCTTCAGGTTGCGCAGGCGCATGCCGGTGACCTTGGCTTCACCGTCGATGCCTACTACCTCGGAATCCCAGATGAATTCGATCTTCGGGTGTGCCAAAGCGCGATCAGCCATGATCTTCGAGGCACGCAGGGAATCGCGGCGGTGAACGACAGTGACCTTCGAAGCGAACTTGGTTAGGAACAGCGCCTCTTCCATGGCGGAGTCGCCGCCACCGATGACCGCGATTTCCTGGTCACGGAAGAAGAAGCCATCGCACGTGGCACACCAGGAAACGCCGTGGCCCGAAAGTCGCTTTTCGTCCTCGAGACCCAGTTCGCGGTATGCGGAACCGGTGGAAACGATGACCGCGTGTGAACGGTAGGTTGTGCCGTCGCCGAGGGTGACCACCTTGATATCGCCGTTCAGGTCCACGGCAGTGACGTCGTCGAAAAGGATCTCGGCGCCAAAACGCTCGGCCTGCTGCTGCATGTTGTCCATCAGGTCCGGGCCCATGATGCCCTGCGGGAAGCCGGGGAAGTTCTCCACGTCGGTGGTGTTCATGAGTTCACCGCCGGCGGTGACCGAACCTGCGATGACCAGCGGCTGCAGGTTGGCACGGGCAGTGTAGATCGCAGAGGTGTAGCCCGAAGGACCCGAACCGATGATGATGACGTTGCGGACGACGTCGTTTACTTCTGTGGCCACGAGGAAGCGAACCTTTCGTATATGCGGGCTCGATTTCCAAGACCGCGTGTATGTGGGATCTATGTGGCATAACAGCCGATCCAATGGGAGTATTCCCTGGCGGGCAACCGCTAGGAAACGCGGAATTCACCGACCTGCAGGCCGTATGGACGTGATCCGTTGGCGCCGGAAGCCCGGCGTGGAAGCTCAGTGACGTTCAGGAACACGTATTGCCCCCTGAGGGCTTCACCGTCTTCTCCGCTTACTGGAACGGTAACGGTTGGCCCGGTAAATGATCCATTGCTGAGAACTTTTGCGTCATCCAGGTCATCGGTGTCGCCGACGCGAATTTCAAATGCGCCGCCGCTTCCGTTCAATCCGTCGAGCTGGATTTCCGAGATGTCGGAAGGCTCCTTCAGTTCGACGACAAGCACCATGTTCGATGCCAGCCCGCCGAATTGAGGGGAGGAGTACGAGTACGACTTGTACAAGCTGGCCGGGTTTCCGTCGATGGCCTTGGACAAGGTGCTATCGGTTTCGGCGTTCAATGAAGGGCTGTCCGGAACCACTCGCGAAATATCGGCAATCTTTGGCTTGACCAGTTCAACGGTGGGCGATTCCGTGCCGCCTTCCGTTGCCGACTCGCTGGACTGTGTCGAAGATGTCGATGCCACGGGTGCGGTGGGCCCGCCACCGAGTGCGTTGTAGGCAAAGACCACCGCAGCAACGAGAATCGCGCAGAGGACCGCACCGACCAGCAGTCGCGTGGTCTTCTTGCCGTTTTCCTGGGGTTCTTCTTCCTCGTAGTCGTCGTAGGAAGGTTCCGTATAGGTCTGGGCGGCGGCCGGGAAGCTTGAGGCTGCGCGCTGTCCGTTGTTGTCCACGGTGACACCGCGGGATCTCTGGGCAGCAGCCAAGGCCGCTGCGGAGGTTACTGCCGGTTCAGCGGATGATTCGGCAGGCGCCGGGCGGGTGGTCTGCGAGGTCTGAGCGGCTGCGGCCGCGGCAGCAGCCGGAGCGATGGGCGACACCGCAGGTGCCTGCTCCGTGGTCGAACCCACGGTTGCCGGAGGCATGGCGGGAGCGGCAGGGGTGGATGCGGACTTTGAGCGGCCAAAACGGTCCTTCAGTCCGGAGAACTTGTCGCCGAGGTTGATCTCGGGAAGCTTGCCCAGCACGGCTGGGCGATTCTCTTCCTGGGCCCGCAGGTCATCGTAGTACTCGGCGTCGTCATCGTAGGTGACAGGTTCCTTGGAACGGGAAACCCCGAAGATCTCGGTACCCAGCGTGTCGGTGTAGAACGGCTCGATGTAAGGGGCATCCGACTGGATCACGAGGTCCAAGAGGTCTGCCGATTCGGCCAGGTTTGTCACAAGGTAGGAGCGGCCCTCGGTGATGCCCAGGTCGAGCACCTGCACGGCCGCGTAGCGTTCGCCAGTGGCAATTTCCCGTGCGCTCATGGACAGCTGCTCTGAATTGGCCGGCGACCCAACAAGGACGCTTACCGGTCGGTTGAGAACCTGGTCGATGCCCTGGAGGACCTCGTCCCCATCGGCGGAGGTCATCACCAAATCAGTGACCTGGTAGCGGCCGCCAATAACGGCTCCAGCTTCGATGGGCTGCGACACGGTTCCCTCCCGGGATTGCTTTGTGATGCTGGCACCCTCATGGATGCCCCGTTCCATCGTACCGGGGCATGGGAAGTTTTATTGAGAAGCACCTTCGGCGCGGGAGCCTGTCAACGGCCCCGGACGCGCGTTAGCGACGCAGTTTTGGGATGCGTCGGGCCAATGGACCCAGGAAATTGTCCAGTTCCTCCGAGCGGATCAGGCGAAGCAGCACGATGTATGTCACGGCCATGACGCTTCCCACCACGACGATGGTGGTGACTGCGCCGACGATGGAATTCCAAGCGAATCCCCAGCTGTATCCGCCCATGAGCCAGAGAACTGCGGCACCCACCCCGCCGGACAGCACTGCCATGACACCGATGCGGATGTATGTGTCGATGACCTTGGCGCTTCCGTAGTCGCCGTATCGGCGAACCACCAGGAAGTGGGCAACCACTGCGGAAACGATGTTCGAGAGCCCGTAGATCAACGCGACAGCACGGGCGATCTCCGTGGCCGGGAGCGCCTGTACCGCTCCGAACGTCAGGGCGACCGTCATGACGGCCATCGTCGACTGGATGAGCATGGGTGTCCGGGTATCTTCCTCGGCGAAGAAAACCCGAATCATGAAGAAGTTGGCGGACTTGAAGGGCAGGCCCAGCGTGGTCAGCAGCAGGAGCTGGCCGATCGCCGCACCTTGCAGCATCGCCGTGGACGAGCTGCCGGCGAAGAGGCGACCCAACGGGCCCGCCAGGACGATGAAGGCAACCGAGGCGAAGACGATCGGAACGGCTGTGGTGCGCAGGCCGCGGGAGAGCAAAGGGCCGATGGCGTCGGGGCGTTTCTCGTGGAACGCCTTGGTGAACTCGTTGAACAGCATCGTTGCCAGGGTGAGGGCGAAGATCGAGTGCGGCAGCACGGTGATGAGCTGCGAGGTGTTCAACGCATACTCGCCCGGGATGTTGGCCCCGCCGAAGGGCATCCCCTCACGCGCTTTTGTCGCTGCGGAGACGAACTTGGAGTTCATCAGCGAGGTGATGTTGCCGACCATCATGGATGCCAGTGTCCAGGCGGCAAGCTTGCCCACGTGGCGCAAGCCCATGCCGCGCCACGCGAAGTCGGGGCGCAGGTTGAGCCCGAGCTTGTGCAGCGGCCAGAACAGGACAACTGCCTGGATCACGATGCCCAGGGTCGAACCGCCGGCCAGCAGCACGGTCTGCGCATTGGTCCATGTCGCAAGTTGGTCGCTGCCGCTCCGGTAGGAGCCGAAGAGCCCGATGTAGGTTCCGATGACCAGGATCTGCACCACGTTGTTGGCGACCGGCGCCCACATGTAGGCGGCGAATCGGCCGTGGGCGTTGAGGACCTGCCCGAAGACCGCGTAGACGCCGTAGAAGAAGACCTGGGGCAGGCACCAGTATGCGAACGCCGTTCCCATGGCCAGCATGGGCTCGCTCCAGTTGAGCGTCAGCGCCTTGATCAGCGGCCCGGCCAACATGGTCAGCAACACCGTGGCCAGGCCCATCACCACCACGGTGAGGGTCACCAGCTTGGAGGTGTATGCGGATCCGCGGTCCGAGGCTTTGGAGGCCTTGATCAGCTGGGGGACCAGCACGACGTTGAAGATGCCGCCGGCCAGGAGCATGAAGATGATCGTCGGGATGACGTTCGCCTTCTCGAAGATGTCGCCCATCGTGGTGGACGAGCCGATGGCGACGGCCAACAACGCCGTGCGGATGAACCCGAGCACCCTGGAAACCATGGTTCCGGAGGCCATGAGGGCGTATGCCTTTGACTGGCCACGCGGCTGCTGCCCGCTTGGCAATGGCGGCACCTTTGGAGGGCTGCTGGGCTTGGCGGGGTGTTTAGATACCTGGGACATAATTCGGGAGCACTTCGCGCGCTAGATCGGCGATGCGCCGTTCATTGGGGAAGGACAGGCGCTTGCCCAGATCAAGAAGGGGTACCCAGGCCACATCGACGGCCTCGTGATCTGGATCGTTTTCGATGGTGAGTTCGCCGCCGGTGGAGCGGAGCAGGAAGTGGTGGACGGTCTTGTGCACCCGGTAGTTGGTGACGGTGAACCAGTAGTCGACCGAACCCAGCGGGGCAAGGATCCGCCCGGCGATGCCGGTCTCTTCCTCGATCTCGCGCATTGCCGCTTCTTCGTTGGTTTCGGCGCCTTCGGGGTGTCCCTTGGGCAGGCACCATTCCAGGCGGCCGCCACGGTTGTACCTGGCGATGATGGCAACAGGCAACGACGGGAGGGACGTATCGATGACCACGCCCCCGGCCGAAACTTCCTCCACGGTGGGCAGCGGATGATGGCCGGAACCCGGTTGCGCCTGCGCATGCGCCATTGACGCGGTCAACGGCGTGCGCTTCGGGGCGCTGGGAACTGGATGGGCCATGGAAACCACTCTATCTATCTTTTGGCAACCATAGTGGCTTGCCCCGCCCGTTGAGGACACCCGAGTCGCACATATCGCACCTATTTATGGAGCGTGTCGGAGCTAACGACAGATGTGTGCGACTTCGAACGTGGCACTATCAGGAAAATCTGGCACCCTTAAAGGACTATGCAGCAGCTTCCCACTCGCCAGGTCCTGTCCGAGATTTTGCCCCCCGTCGTCTTTGAACTGGGGCAGCGTTTTGTCGACGCCGGATTCGAGCTCTCCCTGGTCGGAGGGCCGGTGCGCGACCTCTTCCTGGGAAGGGTCTCACCGGACCTCGACTTCACCACGAGCGCCAGCCCGGACGAGACCCTCGCCGCCGTTGCCGGTTGGGCCGATGCCACCTGGGAAGTGGGACGCGACTTCGGCACCATTGCGTTGCGCAAGGGCGAACACACCATCGAGGTGACAACCTACCGTGCCGACGCCTACGATCCTTCCTCGCGCAAGCCGGTCGTTGCCTTCGGCGACAAGCTCGAGGACGACCTGTACCGCCGGGACTTCACCATGAACGCCATGGCCCTGCGCCTGCCGAGCCTTGACCTCGTGGATCCGTACAACGGGGCACGGGACCTCGAAGAAGGGGAGATCCGTACCCCGGGTGCGCCGTCGATGTCCTTCTCGGACGACCCGTTGCGCATGATGCGCGCCGCCCGCTTCGCCTCCCAGCTGGGCATCACCGTGGCCAAGGACGTCCTGGAGGCCATGACGGAGATGTCGGGGCGCATCGAGATCATTTCGGCCGAACGCGTGCGCGACGAACTGGTCAAGTTGATCAACGGCGTCGACCCGCGTGCCGGGATCGACCTGCTGGTGGAAACCGGACTTGCAGACCTGGTGCTGCCCGAAGTCTCGGCGCTGCGGCTGGAAATCGACGAGCATCACCGCCACAAGGACGTCTACCAGCACTCGCTGACGGTCCTGGAACAGGCCATGGGACACGAAACCGGCGCCGACGGACCGGTCCCCGGGCCGGACTTCGTGCTGCGTTTCGCGGCGCTGATGCACGACATCGGCAAGCCCGCCACCAGGAAGTTCGAACCCAGCGGCGCGGTGAGCTTCAGGCACCACGACGTGGTCGGCTCCAAACAGGTCAAGGCACGCATGCGCGCCCTGCGCTTCGACAACGACACCATCAAGGCCGTCGCCCGACTGGTGGAGCTGCATATGCGCTTCTACGGGTACGGCGATGCCGGCTGGAGCGATTCGGCCGTGCGCCGCTACGTCCACGACGCAGGCGACCTGCTGGAGCGCTTGCACAGGCTCACCCGGTCGGATGTCACAACGCGCAACCGCAAGAAGGCGGACAGGCTGTCCTTCGCTTACGACGACCTCGAGGCGCGGATCAAGGAGATCAGCGAAAAAGAGGAAATGGCTGCGGTGCGTCCGGATCTCAATGGCCAGCAGATCATGGAGCTTCTGGGCCTGAAGCCCGGTCCCGTGGTCGGCCGCGCCTACAACTTCATGCTCGAACGGCGCCTCGACGAGGGGCCGACGGAGCCGGAAGCTGCCATCGAGGCACTTCGCCGGTGGTGGGCGGAGCAGCCGGAGTCCGCCGAACAGGACTAGCCGGCTTCCTGGCGCTTCCCCCGAGGGTTTGGCATGCCCCCAAATACTTCCACGCCAAACCCCCGGGGCCATCCGCAGCACGGCCCGCTCACGGAACTCATTTAAGTCCCCGCCTGCCGCGGTTGTTCCCCAACAACCGCGGGCAATTCGAGATGCGCACCGTAGCCATGCCCCGAAGGGAATGGATGCGTGTACTGCGCACCCGCGGACCTGATGCAGGGCCGCGCCACTTCGGGCTGCCGCAAGGCGGGCTTGCCCCCGCGGGACCCGCGAGCCGTTCCTCGCAGGCCCCACCTACGACGCTAGGCCGTGCGCCTGCGCGAAACGACGAAATTTCCGTGTCCCGAACAACCCCGAACGGGTTCGACCGCCCCCGGGTAGCCACCGCGAAACACTCCTCATGGCCAATCCGGCTGGCTATAATCTGGAGGGTTCGGCATGTCGCCGAGGTGTGTTCCTGACGGAACTTGTCTGCTGGAAGAGGTTGGCGATGTCGGAGCAAATGCAGGACCCCGCCCACGGGATTGAGACCTACGACGCCATAGCCACCGACTTGCAGCGGCTTCGGTTTGACGCCGGAGATATTCCCTATGCGGAAATTGTCCGCCGGATCACGGAGCACCGTCTGCAGAACGGCGTTCCGGCCGCTGCCTCGCGCCCGGCCCGAACGACCGTCTATGACGCATTCCGCCTGGGCCGCAGTCGCGTCAACCCGACCCTCGTCGGGGAAATCGTCCGCGCCCTCAATGTTTCCGAGGACGACGTCGAAAAGTGGGAGATCCGCTGCTTGCGGGCCCGCAGGCAGCTGGATCCCGAGGTCGCCGCGGGGACGCCGGTTCCCGATGCGAAACCGGAGGATACAGGGACGAGGGCGAGGCGTCCCGCGCTGCGGGCTTCGGTAGTGCTCATGGCGGCGTGCGTCGGGATCAATGTCGTCGGATTCTCCATCGTTCCCTGGCTCTCGCTGCCCCTCTACCTGGACATGGTGGGTACGGCGATCTCGGCGCTGGTCCTGGGACCGTGGCATGGAGTTGCCGTGGGGCTTGCGACGAACGTGATTGGGCTGTCAATCACCGATTCCTCGTCGATCTGGTTCGGGCTGGTCAACGTCGTCGGTGCCTTGATCTGGGGTTACGGTGCCCGCCGGTTTCGGATGTGCCAGTCGTTTTCCCGCTACGTAATGCTCAACGCGATAGTCGCCGTTGCATGCACCCTGGTTGCCACAACGCTGCTTGTGCTGCTCTTCAATGGCGCCACGGGGCATGCTGCGGAGGACACCACCGACGCCTTGGTGCAGATGGGGGAGCCCCTCACCCTGGCCGTGTTCACCTCGAACCTTGTGCATTCGCTGACGGACAAGGGGCTGGCGGCATTTGCTGCGCTGGGAGCCATGGGGTTCATTGGGCGTTGGTTCGAGGTGCCGTTCCGGGTGTCCTTGGTGGAAACAAGGCCCCATGGCCTGCTGAGGATGGCGAACAGGTTTGCCGTCCGTGGGTCCCGGGGTTCCGCCGCCGGTTCCCCGGCCGTGGGGGACACGCACTAGCCGGGCAGGATCCCACGCTCGTACGCTCGCCTCATTGGCCCCGACCGCCGGCCGGGGCCACTTTTCTGCCGCCTGTGCGGAGGTGCGGAGGGGTTTGATTCGATGAAATTAAGAATTCTTCGGGAAAAGCTAGCGCATCCGCTGGTGGGTGTGTATCGTGGAACCTGTGATTGAGAAGTCTCAATGAGACGTCGAGATCGACAAGACAATATTGGCGCCGGATTCGTCTGGCAAGTTCTTCCAGAAAAGGAGGTGGGAATGATGAATATTTCAATGAATATCGCGGGCTACTTCGTGCCCCGTCACGGCTTCGGCGGCACTACCGTCCGAGCAACTTCCCCAGCCTCCGGAATGGCGCCCTGCTAGCTAACACCTGGCGATACAAAGTTCCCGAGGCTGATGAGTCACTAATCGACCAAATCCTTGAGGAACTTTCATCATGTCTACCCAGATCGCCTCGATCACCCTCCCGGCTGTACGCTCCGCCGAATTCATCTTCGCCGGACCGGAAGTGTTGCACGCTCGCACCCCAAAGGCCGCGGACAAGGCCTCTTTCCGCACCCCGAAGAAGGCTGAAGGGAGGGAAACGCCGTGAACGCAAAAAACCGCAAGCCACAGAGCCAGCTCTGGCTTCAGACGCAGTTCAACCCCGCCCCGCGGGATCGAGAACTTCGCCACCACCTACCCATGGACATGCAATTCCGCATCCGATGAGTGAATTAGGCCCACGCCGCTGATACGGCGGGTCCGGAATTCAGATCACTCACCGAACTTGGAGTTGCAACGTGATACACATCGATCCCCACTGTGCAAAGCCCGCCGGCTTCACCGGCGGGCTTTGCCGCTTAAGCGGGGGCCACGGTGGCTAACCCAGGAGGGAGCGCCAGTGGCGAAGGAAGGCGAGCCCCGCGTGGTCGTGGATGACGTCGCTTCCGAGCCCCAGCGACCTCGCCGTGAGGACCGGATACGGTTTGCCGGTCGGGATCCCGTCGCCCGGGCGCACGTCCACATGGCTTACCGGGTGCCCGTTGCCTGCCAGCCAGTCAGCCATCGCGTAATCGGTGCGCGAGTCCCCGACGGTGAACCACGACGCGGGTTCGATGCCGTCGGCGGCGAGGAGTTCAATGGTGCGCCGGGCACCCAGGTCCTTGCCGAGTTCGACCGATTCGATGTCCGTGGAGATGATGGTCGGGTCCACGCGGTAGTCCACGGCGTCGCCGCTGTCCGGTTGGCGGACCTCAAGGCGCTCCACCCCGAGGTCGTGGCGGCCCATGGCCCGCATGGCGGCGGCGTCGAAGTGCTGCTGCGCGGCGCGGTATTCGCCGTTGTCGGCATCGATGTGTTGCTCGACTGAGACCATGGCCCGCTTCGTCTCGTCAAAGAACATGTGCCCGTCGAAGTCCGACTCCACCAGCCCGCGGATCTCGTCGGCATAGCGGGAGGGGACGGCCAGCCCGTGGTCCACGTGGACGTCGCCGGCGCCGTGGGCATCGAAGGTGAACCAGGTGGCACCCTTTTCACAGATCGCGTGGATCTTCAGGTCCGAAGGCATGCCCGCCGCAATCATCGGCTCCATCACCTGTAGTTTGATGAACTCGTCCGAGCGCCCGGTGTTGAAGACCACCGGGATCCCGGCGGCGGCGAGCTCCACCAGGAGGGAGATGATTTCCGGGGCCACGTCGCGGGTCTCCGGGGACGCGATGGGTCCGTCGACGTCGAGCAGCAGGGCAAAAGCGGGGTGTGTGGGCATGGTTCCCATTCTCCCACCGGCCGGTCCGTGGCACGGAATCCGCGGGGCACGCGGGGGCACCCGCGGGTCTGACACGGCGTGCCTGCGGTGGTAGCTTGAAGGGAGTACGGCCGTGCCGCAAACATCGGCCCGGCCCCGCTCCAGAACACCGGGATTCCAGACAGGGGACACCTAGTATGACGACGACGTCAGCAGCCGACATGAGCGATCTTGCCATTGCCTCGCGAGCCGTGCTCGAACCCATTGCGGCAATCGCCCGCCGCGCAGGGATCCCGGAGGAAGCGCTCGAGCCCTACGGCAGGTTCAAGGCGAAGATCGACACCTCCCTGCTGCCCGCCACCGGGACGCAGCCCGGGAAGGTCGTTCTGGTCAGCGCCATGTCGCCGACGCCGGCGGGGGAAGGCAAGTCGACGCTCACGGTGGGCCTGGGCGATGCCATCGCTGCGACAGGCACCAGGACCATGATCGCGCTGCGCGAACCGTCGCTGGGCCCGATCTTCGGGATGAAGGGCGGGGCCACCGGCGGCGGGTACTCGCAGGTGCTGCCCATGGACGAGATCAACATGCACTTCACCGGCGACTTCCACGCGATCACCAGCGCCAACAACCTGCTGATGGCCCTCGTGGACAACCACCTGCACCAGGGCAACGCGCTGGGCCTCGACCCGCGCCGGATCACCTTCCGGCGCGTCATCGACATGAACGACCGCGCGCTGCGCAACATCGTGGTCGGGCTGGGCGGCCCGACCGAGGGGGTTCCGCGCGAGACCGGGTTCGACATCACCGTCGCCTCCGAGGTCATGGCGGTGTTCTGCCTGGCCACGGGGATCGCCGACCTGCGGGCGCGGCTTGCCGCGATGACCATCGGGTACACCTACGACAAGGTCCCCGTCACGGTGGGGGACCTGGGTGCCGAGGGTGCCATGACGATGCTGCTCAAGGACGCGATGAAGCCCAACCTGGTGCAGACCATGGCGGGCACCCCGGCGCTGATCCACGGCGGCCCGTTCGCGAACATCGCCCACGGGTGCAACTCCGTCATCGCCACGAACACGGCCCGCGCCCTGGCGGACGTGGTGGTCACCGAGGCCGGGTTCGGCGCCGACCTGGGTGCGGAGAAGTTCATGGACATCAAGGCGCGCTACTCCGGGGCCAACCCCGACGCCGTGGTACTGGTGGCCACGGTCCGCGCGCTGAAGATGCACGGCGGGGTCGCGAAGGACGCACTGAAGGCGGAGAACGTGCCGGCCGTCCGCGAGGGCCTGGCCAACCTGGCCCGCCATGCGCGCAACATCGGGAAATTCGGGATCAAGCCCGTGATCGCGATCAACAGGTTCACCCTCGACACCGACGCCGAGCTGGCCGTGGTGACCTCGTGGGCCGCCGCCCACGGGATCGAGTGCGCCGTGGCGGACGTCTGGGGGCAGGGCGCTGCCGGCGGGGCGGAGCTGGCCCGTGCGGTGCTGCGGGCCATCGAGGAGCCGTCGGACTTCGCCCCGCTCTACGACCTGGAAGTGGGCATCGAGGGAAAGATCCTGACGGTGGTCCGCGAGATCTACGGCGGCGCGGACGTGGAGTACTCCGCCGCGGCCAAGCGCATGCTCAAGCAGATCCACGCCAACGGCTGGGGCAACCTGCCGGTGTGCATGGCCAAGACGCAGTACTCGTTCTCCGACGACCCGACGCTGCTCGGGGCCCCGGAGGGCTTCACGCTGCAGGTTCGCGACCTGATCCCCAAGACCGGGGCCGGGTTCATCGTGGCGGTGACCGGCGCGATCATGACCATGCCGGGACTGCCGAAGGTGCCGGCGGCGATGCGCATGGACGTCGACGAAAACGGCCAGGCCGTCGGGCTCTTCTAGCCCCGGGGGCTTAACGCACCGTGGCTGCCGTTCCCCGCGCGGGGAACGGCAGCCACAGGTGCACGGTGCGGTGCGGGCGCTCCGGGTTTAGCGCTCCACGTCGCCGCGGATGAAGGCCTCGACCTTTTCCTTGGCGATGTCGTCGTTGTACTGCTCCGGCGGGGACTTCATGAAGTAGGAGGAGGCCGAGAGGATCGGCCCGCCCACGCCGCGGTCCAGGGCGATCTTCGCGGCGCGCACGGCGTCGATGATCACGCCGGCGGAGTTCGGGGAGTCCCAGACCTCCAGCTTGTATTCCAGCGAGACCGGGGCGTCGCCGAAGTTGCGGCCCTCGAGGCGCACGAAGGCCCACTTGCGGTCGTCGAGCCAGGCGACGTAGTCGCTCGGGCCGATGTGCACGTCGTCCTCGGCCAGCTCGGCGGAGGTGTTGGAGGTGACGGCCTGGGTCTTGGAGATCTTCTTGGACTCCAGGCGGTCGCGCTCAAGCATGTTCTTGAAGTCCATGTTGCCGCCGACGTTCAGCTGGTAGGTGCGGTCCAGGGTCACGCCGCGGTCCTCGAAGAGCTTGGCCATCACGCGGTGCGTGATGGTGGCGCCGATCTGGGACTTGATGTCGTCGCCGACGATCGGGACGCCGGCGGCGGTGAACTTGTCCGCCCATTCCTTGGTGCCGGCGATGAAGACCGGCAGGGCGTTGACGAAGGCGACGCCGGCGTCGATGCAGGCCTGGGCGTAGAACTTGGCGGCGGCGTCGGAGCCGACCGGCAGGTAGCAGACCAGGACGTCGACCTGTGCGGCCTTGAGCGCCGCGACCATGTCCACAGGCTCGGCGGCGGACTCGGTGATGGTCTGGCGGTAGTACTTGCCCAGGCCATCGAGGGTGTGGCCGCGCTGCACGGTGACGCCGGTCGCCGGGACGTCGGCGATCTTGATGGTGTTGTTCTCGGAGGCGAGGATGGCGTCGGCCAGGTCCAGCCCGACCTTCTTGTCGTCGACGTCGAAGGCGGCAACGAATTCCACGTCGTTGACGTGGTACTTGCCGAACTGCACGTGCATCAGACCGGGAATGGTGGCCTGGGGGTCTGCATCACGGTAGTACTCGACACCCTGAACCAACGACGTGGCGCAGTTTCCCACGCCGACGATTGCAACCCGAATCGGATTTTCCGACACCTTGTCTCCTCAAACTGTTAACTTCTGGGCAGGGGAAGACCCACCGTCCAGTTCTTTAACAATGCTAAGTGAGAATGCCGCCCGGTTATTCCCCGGCGGTGCGCGCCGGTGGCGCACGGCACGCGCCGCCGCCCGCCGCCCGCGGGGCTCAGAGGCTGGCCAGGCGCCGCCGGACCTTGCGCAGCGCGGCAAGCACGGGACGCGGCAGCCGGGTCCGCAGACGCGAGCGCAGGCGCTTGCGCAGCGCCGGCTCGCGCACCAGGGCCAGCTGCGCCTCGCTTGTCGCAAGCTGCCCGCGACGGGCCTTCAACGCGTAGCTTTCCAGTGCCGAGGCGAACTCCGGCCCGCGGCGGTGGAAGTAGTTCTCGCGCAGCCACGCCCGGTTGGGCGGGGAGAACTGCAGCCCCTGGGCGTCCTCGAGGGTGCCCAGCAGTCCCGAGCCGCGGAACACGGTGTTGAGCATCGCCTCGTTGAGGCCGAAGTCGGTGAGCACCAGCACCGGCAGCCCGCGGTCGATGGCCTCCAGTGCCGCGGTGGAGGAGACGGTCAGCAGCGCGGCGCCCGGGACCAACACGGCATCCATGGGCCCCGTGGCGAATTCCACGTGGTGCGCGCCCACCGCCCCGCGCGCGGCGAGGTCCCCCCAGAGGGTGTCGAAGGGGAAGGCCTCCGCGTGGGTCTGCGGTTCCCCGGCCCGCGCGCGCAGCTTGACCACGACGCGGACCTGCGGGTTCAGCCGGGCCGTGGCGTCCAGCGCCAGCAGGATCGCCTCGCGCTCGGCGCGCTCCACCGGGACCTTGGCCTGCGCGGCGAACACCACCGAGGTGACGGGTCCCTCCTGCGGCTGCGGGAAACCGGCGGTGCGCAGGAAGGGCAGCTTCGAGACCATGACCTCGGGGCGGTGCTCGGCCTCGCGTTGCGCCAGCTGGTCGAACTCTCGGGCCTCGGCGTGGGAGTGCACGATGAAGGCATCGCCCATGCGCCGGAACCGCCACCCCTTGGCCGTCGCCGGGTAGGCGACGCCGGGAAGCGCGGAGACCAGTGCTGCGGGGCGCGGCTTGCTGCCCCGGGTGCGCAGCAGCTTGCCGAAGACCTCCTTGACCACGGGCCCGGTGGCCGCGGCAAAGACGACGTCGGCCTCCAGGGCGGCGGGATCGAGTGCGGAGAGCGGCAGCACCTCGATGCCGTCGCGGGTGAAGGGCGTGCCGAGGATTGCGGCGTCGACCTGCTCGTCGGTGGGCACCAGCGGGGTGCGCAGGATGACGACGCGGCGGTCCCAGCCGGGGCCTAGCGCGTCGAGCGTGGTGCAGGCGAGCTTCAGGTAGGAGTCGGAGTCGGCGACGGCGAGGATGCGGGGGCGGAATTCCGTGGTGGTCATGGGGTGTGCAGCTCCAGGGACGAGGAAAGGTGGGCGCGCAGGTGGGCGGAGGCGGAGGGCTTCCACCAGTGCTCCGGGACGTCGTGGCCGAGGACGCGTACGCCGTTGGCACCCAGCAGCAGGCGCAGGGAGGGAAGCGCCGTGGACGGGAGGGCGCGGACGACCTGCCCGCGGCGCAGCGAGCGCAGGCGCATCTCCACGGGGATGGTGTGGGCGTGGACCGTGGTGCGGCCCTGCGCGGCGAGCCGGGAGAGGAAGGCGCCCGATTCGCGCCGGTGCGGGAAGTAGGCCAGGGGCCCTTCCTCGGCCAGCGCGCGCAGCCAGTGGAAGTACTGCTCGGCGTCGATCAGCCCGTCCGCGGCAAGCGCCGAGCCCACCACCACCGTGGGTTCGGCGATGCGTTCGGTGGCCGGCTGGGTGTTGAGCCACTCGAAGCCGTGGTGCTCGAGGTGCCCGCCGAGCGCACGGAACCTGCGCGCGGTGTCCTCTGGCACCGGCAGGCCGGTGAAGACCAACAGCCGGCCGGCCCGGGCCAGGGCGCGGAGCCTGAACCAGCAGGCGGTACCGAGCGCCCGGCGGGCCGCGCCGGGGGTCGAGCGCGGACGCACCAGCGCCGTGGGCTCCTCGCTGACCAGGGCCGCGAGGAGCCCGAGCGTTGCCATGCCGTCGTCGATGACGACGACCTCGCGCACCCCGATGTAGCCGAGCAGGGCCCGCTGCACGCGGCCCGAGTATGCATCCCCGGTGGCCCAGCGCCGGGCGCCGGTGGATCCGGGTGAGGGCGGGGCGGCTCCGGGGGCGGCGAACTCCACGCCCTCGGGGGCCTGTGCCATGAGGGCGTGCAGCGTGGCGTCAAGGGCAGTGGTGCCCCCGCGCGGGTGGATGCGGCTGGTGCTGCCCAGCAGCCCGGCCCCGTGGGCCTCCACCGCCGAGAGCATCTGCAGGGGCGATTCCACCCACACCTCGGCATGGCCGAAGCGCGGCCTGGCCACCGCCGAGTCAACCGGAAACACGTCGGGAGGCTTCCTCGAGGGTGCGGGCCAGCCGGGAGAGCGAGCCCGCGCCCGCGGCCACGGCCCGGCTCCGGATGCGCCGTGCCCAGTGTGTTTGTTCCCGGGTGCGCTGCGGCGGGTGGGCCCACCGTGGAGGCAGGTCCAGCGCCGCCAGGCGCTTGCGCTTGAAGTGCGCGCTGTAGCGCGGGTAGTGCCGCTCCAGGAACTCGGCGGCCCCGGCGCGGAGCCCCGGCAGGTTCTCGTGCTGCATGCAGTAGGCCACGGCCCGCAGCAGGCCGCCGAGCTCGTCGTCGCCTGCCCCTGCCTCGGCCAGGGCCAGCGCCGGCGGCTCAAGTCCGGAGACCAGCAGGGCGTCGACGATGGACAGCGGGATACGGTTGCTGTTCTGGTAGGGGCTCAGGTCCTGGAGCAGCTCGGTGGTGCCCACCGCCAGGACCGGCACTCCGAGCATGTACCTGGCGCTGAGCAGCGCCGTGGAGAAGCAGGAGATGACAACGCGCGGGCGTGCCAGTTCGATGACCGTCTCGGCCAGCAGCGGAGTCTCGAGGATCCGGAAATCCAGGCCCAGGTCATGCGCCTTGGCATGCAGCAGCCGTGCCGCCGTGGGTCCGGCGCTGGGGTGCGGCTTGAAGACCACGGTTTCGGCGCCGGCGTCACGCGCGGCCAGCAACATCCCGGTGTGCAGCTCGAGCTCCCGGGCCGTGTCAAGGATGCCGAGGGACCCGAGGTACTGGCCCAGCACCAGCGCCGCGCCAGCGGGCACCTCGAGCTGCCCGGGCGGCAAGCTGAGCGCCAGCTCGGCGAAGATCGCTGCCAGCTGCTCCAGGTGCAGGGCGCGGCGTTCGACCGGGGCCTCGAGCAGCAGCAGCGGCTCCAACCCCGGGACCAGGTCGATGTGGATGGCCATCTGCAGGCGCTGGAGCATGTGCAGGGGCAGCGTGCTGCGGGTGGGGCCGTAGGACATGAGCCCGTCCGAATGCACGGCGATCGGCGCATCGAAGAAGATCCGTGCCAGCGCCCGTGCGGGGTTGACCTGGATGGACTCGAGGACCAGGCCCACCGGTCCGTCGCCGAGGCCCCAGCGGTGGCGCAGCAGCGACTCGAAGAGCGGCAGTTCCTCGTTGCGCGGGTTGAACTGCTGGCACCTGCGTGGCCAGAGCAGCTCCGCGAGGTCCACGACGTCGTCGAAGCGCGCGGCGAGCAGCTCGAAGCCGGGGCTTTCACGCAGCGGCAGGGTGATCTCCGGAACCTGGCTTCCGCCGGCGAGCACCAGCACCCGCCGGTCCGCCGGTGGCAGCAGCCCGGAATCGACCATGGCGGCGAGCGTGGCGAGCTGGAAGTAAGTGGATGCCTGGACAAGCTGGATCATGCGGCAACCTTCCGGGTCCCGGCATCGGGATGCAGCCCGGCAAGCATCTCGCGGCGTGCGGGATCGAGCTGTTCCAGCGAGACCTCCAGCAATGCCGGGGGCAGCGCGGCGAGCTGCTGTCCGATGCCCTCGCGCAGTTGCGCGCGCAGTTCCGGCGTGCCGTCGACCGAGCGCTTGAGGTGGTGGCAGGCGATCGCGAGGAACTGGCGCAGCGCCTTGGCGCGGTGCGGCGCGTGGCCCTCGTCGCCGAGCACCAGACCGATGATGCCTGCATAGGCGGGGAGGAAGTCCAGCTGGCGTTCGTCGAAGACCTGGGTGAGCGAACCGGGCAGCCCGCGCCGGTAGAAGACCCCGGGGGCGTTGAGCACCGCGTAGCTGGAGGTGCGAAGCGCCAGCTGCCAGAGCCAATGGCGGTCTTCGCAGGTGCGCAGGTCCTCGTCGAAGGCCGGCGCTGCCTGGGCCAGGGCCGAGGCCCGGTACATTCCCGCCCAGACGAAGGCGTAGTCGATCATGGTGTCCATGTCCACGGGCGAGATGGCGTCGCGCGGGTCAAGTGCGGTGTTGCGCAGGGCCTGCGGGGCCCGGTGCAATACCCTGTTGCCTCCGGTGACCCGGACGTGGTCGCAGCGCACGAAGTCCACCTCCAGCCGCTCGAGCCCCTCGGCCAGCGTGGCCAGGTGGGTGGAGGACATCCAGTCGTCGGGGTCGAGGAACACGATGAACTCCCCGGTGGCGTGGGCCAGGCCGGTGTTGCGTGCGGCGGAGACCCCGCGGTTGCGCCCGTGTTCGATGACGCGCAGGCCGGGCAGCCGGTCGGCGAACTCCCGGGCCAGCTCGGGGGTGGCGTCGGTGGAGGCATCGTCGATGACCAGTACCTCGAGCTCGCGGTGGCCGAGCTCCTGGCGGGCCAGGGACTCCAGGGCGTCGCAGATGTACTCCTGCTGGTCCATGGCGGGGATGATGACGGAGATGCGCGGTGTGGGTGGCGACATGCGGATGGTGGCGATCCTTGGAGTCGGGGTGTCGGGTGAAGAACGGTGGCCAAACGGGTACGGGGGCCGGGGAACCGAGGAACGGTTCACCGGCCCCCGCACCCGTCGACGGTGCCTGTGGGCTAGGCGTCCACGCGGCGCAGGCGGCTCAGCGGTGCCAGCTCGCCCGGGAAGACGCGCTTCACGCCGTCGCCCATGGCCGACTCGAGGATGCGGATGTCGCGGATCAGTGCCTCGAAGCCCTTCGGCTCCAGCGAGGAGGCCTGGTCCGAGCCCCACATGGTGCGGTCAAGGGTGATGTGGCGTTCGACGGTCACGGCGCCCAGGGCGACGGCCGCGAGCGAGATCTGCAGGCCGCGTTCGTGGCCCGAGTAGCCGACCGGAACCTGGTAGCGCTCCTGCAGCGTGGTGATGGTGCGCAGGTTCGCCTCTTCCGGGGGCAGCGGGTAGGTGGAGGTGGCGTGCATCAGGACCAGGTTGTTGGTGCCCAGGGTCTCCACGGCCTTGTCGATCTGCTCGATCGTGGACATGCCGGTGGAGAGGATGATCGGCTTGCCGGTCTCGGCCAGGGCCTTCAGCAGCTCGATGTCGGTGACGGAGGCGGAGGCGACCTTGTGGGTCACGGCGCCCTGCTCCTCCATGAAGTGCACGGACGGGACGTCCCACGGGGAGGCGAAGGCGTGAAGGCCCAGCGAGGCGGCGTAGCGGATCAGTTCCTTGTACTGGGCTGCGTCGAACTCGACCTTGTAGCGGTAGTCGAGGTACGTCATCTCGCCCCACGGGGTGGAGCGGATCTTGTCGCGCATGTCCATCGGGGTGGAGATGTCCGGGGTGCGCTTCTGGAACTTCACGGCGTTGGCGCCGGCCGCGGCAGCGACGTCGATCAGCTGCTTGGCGATCTGCATGTCGCCGTTGTGGTTGATGCCGATCTCGCCGATCACGTAGACGGACTGGCCGGTGCCCAGCAGCTGGTCTCCGATGGCGACGGGTGCGGTTTCCAGGGTGGTGATGCTCATGGTTTCTTGCCTTTCGGAGGTTTCCCGGACCGGTGTTGGTGTTTGGCTTGTGGTCTCGGGTGGTGGGTATGGAAAATCGTGGGTTGGGTGCCGGCGGCTAGTTGGCCCAGGCGGGGACGGCGTCCCGGTGGAGGGAAGCCTCGGGGCTGCCGGTTTCGATGCGTCCGGCGAGGATGAGGTCGGCGGCTTCCCGCACGGCCCCGTGGCCGCCGGGTGATGCGAGCCGGTGCCGGGCCGCCGCATGGACTTCCTCCCGGGCATCGGCGACGGTCAGCGGCCACCCGACAAGGTTCATGGGGTCGAGGTCGTTGACGTCGTTGCCCAAGTAGGCGACGCGGTCGGGATCCAGGCCGCGCTCGGCCATCCAGCGCTTGAGCACGCCGGCCTTGTCGCCCACTCCCTGTGCCACGTCGATGCCGAGCTTTGTCGCGCGGGCCGTGACAACGGGGTTGGTTTCGCTGGAAAGGATCATGAGGTGGATTCCCGCCTTCTTCAGCAGGGAGATGCCCATGCCGTCGGAACGGGAAACCCGCACGGACTCCATGCCGTCCTGACCCAGGTAGGCGGTGTCGGCGGTGTGGACGCCGTCGAAGTCCGTGACGAGGGCGTCGACGTCCAGGCCGTGGGCGGGGGCGGTCCTGGCCAGGCGCCATTGCGCCAGTTCGAGGTCCGCCATGGTGTCGATGTCGATTCCGTGTTCCTCCGGGACCAGCGCCAGGGCGAGGGAACCGAAGAACCTGTGCCCGGCCTCGAGGAACCCGGCGGTGTCCATCACGTAGAAGGCGCCGGTTTCCCTGAAACGCGGTTCGCGGTCCTGACGGCGCGGGCGACGGGTCTCGTCGTGGCCGCTCGGATGGGCCGAACCGGTTTCATCGCAGGTCCAGTGGAACCCGTGGTCGGGAACCACCGAGAAGCTGACATCCGCTGCGCCGCTGGCGACAGTGGTGATGGCTGCCTGCAGGTCTGCGGGGTCGATCACCGGGGACGTGCACTGGACGAAGATGGTGATTTGTGGGAGTACGTCCAGGGTGCCCAGGGCGTGCAACAACACCGATTCGCTGCTTGCTGTGTCACCGGCGATCTCTGCCGGGCGGTCGATGACTGTTGCACCGCGGGACAGGGCTTCGGCCTTGATGTCCGGGTGGTCCGTGCTCACCACGACGTCGATAACTGACGGAGTGGCAAATGCGGATTCAATGGCCCGGGCCAGCAAGGTCTGGCCGCCGATCCTGCGCATGTTCTTTAGCGGGATTCCCTTGGAACCACCCCGTGCAGGGATGATGACCAGGGTTTTCGCTTCACTGTTCGTGCTCACATCAAGGACGCTATCGAGGCAATTCAACGCCCTGCCGGCATTTAGGTTAACGGCAGAAGACGAGTGGGAAACCAATGGAAACCTCTCCGAAAGGACCCCTGGCCGCACCCGTTCGAGGCCGGCGCCCTTGGTTCTGGAATCCGCTGCGAGCAACAAATGGACGCGAAGTGACCCCTGCCCAGGAGGAAGGAACCTTGGTGCGGGAGCCGTCGGGACGGGTCGCACGCGTGGCTGGCATGTGGGGTCCGTGGCAGGTGAAGCGGGGCGGTACCTATGATGGAAGGGACGAGCCATCCACCAAAGCAGGGAAAAAGTGAGCGAAGAACCTCTGGCAGACCCGCTGGCACTGGAGAACCAGGTCTGTTTTGCCCTTTCCCTTGCATCACGCAGCGTCATTGCCGCCTATAAGCCCGTTCTTGAGCCCTTGGGCCTGACGCACCCCCAGTACCTCGTGATGCTGACGCTCTGGGAACACGAACCGTTGTCCATCAAGGAATTGAGTGGCCTTCTCCACCTGGATCCGGGAACTCTTTCACCCTTGGTCAAGCGCATCGAGTCGCTGGGATACGTGCAACGCAGCCGCAGCGCATCGGATGAGCGCACCCTTGAAATCATCCTGACCCAGAAGGGCAAGGATGCCCGCGCGATTGCCCTGGAGGTCCCCAAGGAAATGATGCGACGCCTTGACATGGATGCCCATGAACTCGCGGGGCTTCACGCAAGCATGAAGAAGGTCATTGCGGCGGCGCTGCGCGCACCAAACTAACCACTGGCCCGCAGGGCGTGCTTGATTGCCCTCACATTTTTAGTTGGTGCACCAATCGTTGGTCTACAATTTAAATATGACACCGGGCTTCCCGGGGGCGTTCGGCCAGCAAATGCCGGCTGATTCTTCACAGAAGAGACTGGAAAATCATGAGCGACAAGCGACTTCCCATCATTGAAGACATCACCGGGCTGAGCCGGGGCTATCGCCTGCGGTGGCGTCTGCAGTTCCTGGGATTCTCCATCTTTGGCCCGGCCGACCAGCTTCCGAGTCGCGACCCGCGCGAGCGCCTGAAGATCGACAGGGCTCGCAGGGTCCTTCGTGCCCACGAGGCCCAGGGAACCACGGCCCCCGCAGAGGTCGTGGCGACGGCCAGGGTCAACTCCGTTAAATAGGTCCCACCCGACGTGCCGGGACCCGCGCGGGATCACGTCGGCCCCATTGGCCGGTGCGATCCGGTGGGCAAACGGCTTGCCCCGACACGGCGGTACCCCGGGCCGGGGCCGCGCCGAACACCGACTACGCCGGTGGCATAACGGGTGGAACGGCAGCCGAATCCGCCTGTTTTGGCGCTTTTTTGGGTGACATTGCTCATCCGGGAACGAAATTTTGCCCCTTATACCCGATTCAGGGCATCAAATCACACACCGCGCGGACAATCGTTTAGGTTTCTCCCGGATTCCTCGCCTATGATTACTCTCGATTCCAGCAGCACGAGCAAAGGTATGGACATGGCCCAGGACTATGACGAAGTACGACCAGACGTAGCCGAGGCGTCCGAAAAGACCCTGCAGCAGGTCCAGAGCATGGATGCACCGACCGCCAAGAGCGTGCAGTCCGACCTCGAGGAAGTCGACCACTCCGAAGGGCAGGAACTGCCCGGCGCCATCGTTCTCGATGAGCTCGTTGTAGAGGTCATCCCGCAGGCAGAAGACGAATTCACCTGTGGCTCCTGCTTCCTGGTTCGCCACCGCAGCCAGATCGCCCTTGAAAAGGACGGCGTGAAGTACTGCCGCGAATGCGAAGGCTAGGTCTTAGGGATTCAACGCCTCGGGGCACCGGAACCGGAAACGGCCAGGAAGCACCGATAGATTGACGTTACGAGGTTGGCACCGCGGGATTTCCCCGGGTGCCAACCTTTTCCTGTATCTGGATGCTTGCTGCGGTGCTTGATCCATCCGAGTCCTGGGAACCCTTGGGGCGGGAACATGTTGGTGGGAGACTTGCGGCATAGGCGGGTCTACCTCCGGGTTCACGCATGGCTGCGTGCCACATGCTGTTTTGTGGGGGCCCGTAGGCGAAGGCCGGAACCCCAAGGAGCGCATCATGCCCGCGACAGATGTCCTGAACACCGAACAGATCCATGCAAACCTGGTGCAGCTGCCCCTGTGGCGCTACGGGCTCGGGGCGCTGCGCACCGCCTTGAAATGCGAATCCTCGGCTGCGGCGCTCGCGCTGTTTGCGGCCATCGGGGGCCTGGCCCAGGACGCCAACCACCATCCCGATGTCGACTGGCGGTATGACACCCTCTTCGTCACGCTGACGTCTCACGATGCAGGGGGAAGGGTGACCGCCCGCGACGCCGCCTTGGCGCGGTCGATTTCCAGCCAGGCCGCCGCGCACGGTGCCGTGGCACGGCCGGAACTCCTGCGCACCGTGGAAATCGCCCTCGACACGGACAACCCGGAAGCCATCTCCGGCACCTGGAAAACCGCTTTGGGCTACCGGGCCCGCAAGGACGGCAGCCTCGTCGATCCGTTGGGGCGCGGCCCGGCGCTGTGGTTCCAGGAGACGGAAACGCCCAACGCGAACAGGTTCCACGTTGATGTCATGATTCCGTTTGCCGAAAGTGCCGCCGTTCTTGAGGCCTTGAGCGCCGACGGCGTGGATCTCGACTACGGGAATGCCCCGATGTGGGTCGTGGCCACGGATGCCCAAGGCAACCGTTTCTGCATCTCCACGGAGGCGGGGCGGGACCTGGGGTAGGGAACCCGCCGGTTTGGGGCATCGGGGCTAAGGTGCCGCAAGCTCCCCTCGAAGCACTTCGATGTGCGTGGCGATCCTGCGGCGTTCATGGGCCGTCCATCGTCGGATCTGCATGTCCAGGACCGCGTGGGCACCGAATTCACCGACACCCAGGATCTTCCCGACGGCGCGCACCGACTCTTCGTGGGTCTCGGCGGTTTCGATGGCTTGGAAGATCTCCTCGCGATGGTCCAGGGCGCACAGCAGGACCTCGAGCAGCTCCAGCGATGCACGCGTGTTCTCGCGTTTGTTGGCGTCCATGGGGGCCATCCTGCCACGGCCGACCGAAGAACCAGGTCAAGGCGCCTTCGGCGCGGTGCATCCAACGCGTGCCGTCCCCGGCCACGGGACTCCGGGGCGGGCGGGGTACCGGAAAGCCGCATAATGGAAGCACGACGTTCGGAACGCCCCGGACCGGTGCCATCAGGCACCGCCCTCGATACATCCAGGAACCACCATGCAGCGCACCATGTTCAAGTCCAAGATCCACCGTGCAACCGTCACCCACGCCGACCTGCACTACGTCGGATCCGTCACCGTCGATTCGGATCTCCTGGACGCGGCAAACATCCTCCCCGGCGAGCTGGTGTCCATCGTCGACATCACCAACGGTGCCCGCCTGGAGACCTACACGATTGCCGGGGAACGCGGCTCGGGCGTCATCGGCATCAACGGGGCGGCGGCCCACCTTGTCAACGTGGGCGACCTCGTCATCCTCATCACCTATGCGGCAATGGACGATGCCGAGGCACGCGCCTTCGAACCGGCCGTGGTGCACGTCGATGCCAAGAACCGCATGGTCCTGCTGGGCTCGGAGCCTGCCGAGGCCGTCGTCGACGGCATGTACACCCCGCCGTTTGCACTCTTCGCCGACGCACACTAACGGGGCGGCAGGACCGGACGTGGCCAAGGACAAGCCGCTTCCTCCCGGCGCACGGCACGGGTTCGCGGCATGATGGTTCCATGGACAACACCGCACCACAGCCCTGGGTCAAGAACTACCAGCCGGGGGTCCCGGCCGAGATCGAGTTGCCGACCGAATCGCTGAGCGCCATGTTCGAGCGTTCCGTCGAGGAAGCGGGCGAGAGCCCGGCCACCGAGTTCTTCGGCCGTCGCACCAGCTACCGCGAACTCGGCGAACAGGTGGCCCGCGCGGCCGAGGGCCTGCGAAGACTCGGCGTGAAGGCGGGGGACAGGGTTGCCCTGATCCTGCCGAACTGCCCGCAACACGTGGTGGCGTTCTATGCGGTGCTGCGCCTGGGTGCAGTGGTCGTCGAACACAACCCCCTATACACCTCGCGCGAGTTGCGCCACCAGTTCGAGGACCACCAGGCACGCATCGTCATTGCCTGGGACAAGGCAGCCGCGGCCGTGCGCGAATTCCCCCGCGACGTGCAGCTTGACCACGTCATCTCGGTGAACCTGCTCGAGGCCTTCCCGGCCCCCAAACGCCTGGCGCTGGGCCTGCCCGTGAAGAAGCTCCGCGAAACCCGGGCCTCGCTGACGGCCCCGGCCCCGGGCACCATGGCCTGGAAGGAGCTGCTGAAGTCCGCTCCGCTCGACCCGGAACACCCGCTGCCCGGCGTGCAGGACCTGGCCGTCATCCAGTACACCTCCGGCACCACCGGCGCGCCCAAGGGCGCCATGCTGACCCACTACAACCTGTATGCCAATGCGCTGCAGGGCGAGGCATGGATGGCCGGGGCCCGGGAACGCGAGGAGATCCTCTATGCGATCCTTCCCATGTTCCACGCCTTCGGGATGACGCTGTACCTGACGTTCGGGATCTTGAAGCAGGGCCTGCTGGTGCTCTTCCCGAAGTTCGACCCGGACCTGGTCCTGGCGGCCATGAAGAAGTCGCCGGCCACCGTGTACTGCGCGGTGCCGCCGATCTACGAGCGCACCGCCATGGCGGCCAAGGAAAAGGGTGTTTCGCTGCGCTCGGCCAAGTACTGCATTTCCGGCGCCATGAACCTCCCGGACCACGTGGTGGAACTCTGGGAGTCGGTCTCCGGAGGCCTGCTCGTCGAGGGCTACGGGATGACGGAATCCTCGCCCGTTGCCCTGGGCAACCCGTTCCACCCGACACGCCGTGCCGGCACCATCGGCGTGCCGTTCCCCTCGACGCTGATGAAGGTCGTCGACGTGGAGAACCCCGAACTCGAGGTCGAACAGGGGGAGCCCGGCGAGCTGCTGCTCAAGGGCCCGCAGGTGTTCCAGGGGTACTGGAACAACCCGGAGGAAACCGCCAAGACGCTGACCCCGGACGGCTGGCTGCGCACCGGCGACGTGGTGAGGGTCGATGCCGACGGCTTCACCAGGATCGTTGACCGGGCCAAGGAACTGATCATCACCGGCGGCTTCAACGTTGCCCCGAGCGAGGTCGAATCCGTGCTGCGGCTGCACCCGGCGGTCAGGGACGCCGCGGTGTTCGGCAAGCCGCTGGAACGCGGCGGGGAAATGGTTGTCGCGGCCGTCGAGCTGGAACCGGGGGAGGAACTCGACGAGGAGGCGCTGCGCGGGCACTGCCGCGGCCTGCTGGCCGGCTACAAGGTGCCGAAGCGGATCGTGGCCGTCGAGGACCTGCCCCGCTCGATGCTCGGCAAGATCCTGCGCAAGCAGGTCCGTGAACAGGTGGTGCCGGGCCTGTAGGTGCCCGGCGCCACCCGGGCAGGCTCAGGCGAACGGCCAGGCGATGGTCATTTCCGTGGGTTCCGCATCCCATGGAAGCACGTGCCAGATTTCGTGGGGCGGACCGACCCGGCTGCCGCCCGAGGCCTCGATCCACCCGCACACCCGGTCGTAGGCGGCGAGGATCGCGGGGAAGTCGGTGTCCTGCCCGCGGACCGTCGCCTGGGCGTAGCGTCCGCCGGCCAGCCGGTAGCTGCGCACCGGATCCGCTCCGGGCTCCGCCGCGGTTTCGAGGAGTGAATCGACGGGCAGGCAGACCTCCAGCGGCCCGTCCGAGTCCTCGGTGATCTCCCGGTGGAAGATCCCGAAGGGCGGGCCGGCCACGGCCAGTCCGCCCGCCCGCGCCGCGGCGTGAAGCCGTTCAAGCCGGTTTTCGATGCCGTCGTCCAGGTCGCGGACGGTGCAGCGAAGCATGACGGAGAGCAGGTGTCGTTCGGGTTCAAGCACGGAGACGACGTTGTCCATGGGGTTTCCCTTCAGGTGGGCCCGCACCTGGGCGAGCAGCGTGGAGATGGATTCGGTGTTGCTGCGAACAGCGGCCTCGTGTCCGCGCAGCTGTTCCAGGGCGGCGTCGGGAGCCTCGGCCAGGTTCCCGAGGAACACGCCGATGGAATCCAACGACATGCCCGCGGCGCGCAGCATGGAGATGATCCTCCCGCGGCTTGATTGCTCCGGGGCGTAGTAGCGATACCCGCTGAACGTGTCGACAACCGCCGGCACCAGCAGCCCCCGTTCGTCGTAGAGGCGCAGGGCCTTGGGCGACAGCATTGTCGATTCGGCAAAGGCGCCGATGTTCATCAGGTTTTCGCGGTTCATGGCTCCAGCCTGAACGTTGCCCCCGGGGGAATGTCAACTATCCGGTTTTGAGCCTGACCTGTGCGTTGCCGAAAAGTCCGGGGCCGCACCGCGTTCACTTTCCGTCGCCGGCGAGGTGCCGGGCCCTTCACACCCGGCCCCGGGTGCACCTATCGTTTCCCTGACACCGCCGGTGCCTTCGGGCCCCGGCGGACCCGGGCACGGCGACGAGGGAAGGCACGCGATGGAACAGCGCATAGCAGTCATTGGCGGGGGCATCGTCGGGGTCGCCGTGGCACGGGCCCTTGCCCAGCGGGAGGCCGGCGAGGTCACCCTTTTCGAGAAGGAGGACAGGCTGGCCCGGCACCAAACGGGCCACAACTCGGGGGTTGTGCACGCGGGCCTCTACTACGCCGAAGGCTCCCTCAAGGCCCGGCTGTGCGCCGAGGGTCGCATTGCCACCCGGGAATTCTGCGCGGAAAAGTCCCTTCCCTACCGCGAGCTCGGAAAGCTGGTGGTGGCCGTCGACGACACCGAGCGTGCCGCGCTGGCCGGAATCGAGAAGCGCTCCCGCGCGAACGGTGTCCCGGGGCTGGTCCGGATCGAGGACCCGGCCAGGCTGCGAGAGATCGAACCCCATGTGGCGGGCGTGGCGGCGCTCCATTCGCCGCACACCGCGGTGGTCGACTACGCGGCGATCACCGAGGCCATGGCGCAGGACGTGCGCACTGCAGGCGGAACCATCCTGCTGGGCCGGGAGGTGACGGACCTGGTCGTCGAACGGGGGCGGGTGAGGGTCGCCACCCCCGTGTCCACCGGGGTTTTCGACAGGGTCATTGCGTGCGCCGGGTTGCAGTCCGACCTGGTGGCGCGCATGGTCGGCGGCGATCCCTCGCCCAGGATCCTGCCGTTCCGCGGGGAGTACTGGCACCTGTCGGGGTCCGCGAACCACCT
Organism: Paeniglutamicibacter selenitireducens; assembly: GCF_051550675.1. Taxonomy (NCBI): domain Bacteria; kingdom Bacillati; phylum Actinomycetota; class Actinomycetes; order Micrococcales; family Micrococcaceae; genus Paeniglutamicibacter; species Paeniglutamicibacter selenitireducens. Next base: position 132,404 of record NZ_JBPULF010000009.1, read on the forward strand.
GGTCAAGGGCATGGTCTACCCGGTGCCTGACCCGCGCTTCCCCTTCCTGGGCGTGCACTTCACCCGCGGGGTCTACGACGAGGTGCATATGGGCCCCAACGCCGTTCCGGCGCTGGCGCGCGAGGGCTACGGGTGGTCCACCATTTCGCTCCGGGACACCATCGGGTCGCTGCGCTGGCCCGGTGCCCTCCCGCTGGCGCGGAAGCACTGGCGCATGGGGATCGAGGAGATCGGCGGCTGGCTGCTCAAGTCGGTGTCCTTCCGGAAGGCCCAACGGTTCATCCCCGAACTGAAGCCCGCGGACCTCGCGTCGAAGGCCCGGGCCGGGGTCCGGGCGCAGGCCTGGGGCAGGGACGGCTCGCTGGTCGACGACTTCGCCGTGGACCGGGTGGGGCCCGTGACGCTGCTGCGCAACGCGCCGTCGCCCGCCGCGACCTCGAGCCTTGCCATTGCCCGGTACGTCCTGGAGCACTACCTGCAGGCCGGTGCCCGGCCCTAGCCGAACCCGCCGGCGTCGCGTCCGGCCGAGGCGCGAAGTTGCCATCGAACCGGGGGTGTGCGACCTTAGAAGCAGACCCCATGACAGGGGCCCGGACGATGGGTGCCGTACCCGGTGTGCGACAAGACGGCCCAGGAGGAATCTGTCATGTCTTGGATCGTGCTGATCATTTCCGGCGTTCTTGAAGCCGTCTGGGCCACCGCCCTGGGTAAATCCGAAGGCTTCACGCGCGTTGTCCCGTCCATCGTCTTCGTGGTGGGCCTTGTCGCAAGCATGTTGGGCCTTGCCTACGCCATGCGGGAGCTTCCGCTGGGCACCGCCTACGCGGTATGGGTGGGAATCGGTGCTACGTTGACCGTCGTCTACGCCATGGCCACGGGCGGTGAATCCGTGTCGCTGCTGAAGGTGCTCTTCCTGGTCATGATCGTCGGCGGCGTGGTGGGCCTCAAGTCCCTGCACTAGGGCCGGCTTTCCCCGCTGCGGGTGGCGTTCACTGCCCCCCGCAGGTGCTCCTCGAGACGGGCCCGCACGGAGGCCAGCAGCATCGCCAGCCCCAGGTCGAAGGCCCTGTTGCTGCGCACCTTGCCGCGCGGCTCCAGTTCCAGCAGGCGCCCCAGGTTGCGGGTTTCGCCCCCGGGTCGCCAGACGGCGTCGGGCGCCGCGTAGTCAAGCCCCGACCCGAGCGCGAAAGCGTCGAACAGCTGGACGAGCACCAGCACCTCGTCGTCCGGGAATCCGGCCTCGACAAGTGAGGACGCGATGGTGTCGTAGGCGTGGATGGCCTGCTGGTCGGTCACGGTGCTGGTGGCGATCAGCGGCACGATGTGGGGGTGCGAGGTGTACATCAGGCGCTCGGCGCGGATGATCGACTCGATGGTCCTGTCCCAGGGCGCGCCCACGGGAACCTCCGTCATGTACCTCTCGGCCAGCCGGCCGCGCACCAGTTCGATGAGCGCCTCGAGGCCCTGGACGTGGTTGTACAGCGAGGGCGGCTTGACGCCCAGGGCGCGGGCCAGGGCGCTGAGCCCGAACGGCTGCCCCGAATCGATGAGGTCTATGGCTGCGTCGGCGATGATGTCCGCCGTGAGCGCGGGACGTTGCGGTCGGGCCATGGGGCTGCATCCTGGGGTCGGCGGGAAATCGGTTGTTGGCCTGCGGTGACCCGCGGGCTCCACTCAAGCCTAGGACACGGCTTCCGTGGTGCGGCGGCATGCCGCGGGGAACAGATTCCGCAAAGGGGTCTTCCCAAATGGTGTGACTGCGGTCATAATCGTTAAAACTAATACCGTTAGTTTACGTGGATGCCGCCCCGTGGGCGCATTTGCCGCCCGCCGTTGCCACATCCCCGTGGCTGAACCCCGGAGAGACTCCCGCCATGTCCCATGCCCCACATTCCGGCCGCATTCCGCTGCGGCTGCCCAGCGCCTCGGCCACCTTCGCCATCGCCATTGCCGGCTACCTGGGCGTGAACCTGTCGCCGTACATGATCACCGCCCTGGAGGTGTCCATCGGGGTCGACTTCATCACCGCCGGGTGGATCGTCACCGGAGTGCTGCTGGCCACCGCCGTGGTGGGGCTGTCCGTCGCACCGCTGTGTGCCGGCCGCTCCAGGCTCGCCGTGGCCCGGGCCGGGCTGCTCCTGGGGCTCGTGGCCTTCGGGGCCGCCGCACTGGTGCCCACCCCGGCCGTGGTCATCGCCGGCCTGCTGCTCGGCGGCGCCGGTGCGGGCGGCGCCGTGGCTGCCTCCGGCGCCGCGTTCGCCGCCTTCACCAACCCGGACCGCGTCGCAGGCCTCAACGGGCTGGCCAACCGCGGGGTCATCACCGTGGTGCTTGCCGTGCTGCCGGTGCTCGGGCTCGCCCCGCTCAACGTGTTCGGCGCGCTGGCGCTGTTCAGCCTGATCGGCCTGGTGCTCAGTGCCTGGCTGCCGCAGGTGCCTGTCGAGAACCCGCAGGCGGCATCCGCCATCGCCGAGGCGGTGCCGCTGCCCGGCAGCAGCACCTCGGCGAAGCCCGGCGACCGCCGGGTGACGGTCGCCGGTTTCACCCTGCTGGCGGTCTTCGCGCTGTGGGCCGTGACGGAGGATTCGCTCTGGGCCATGGGCGGGGTGCTCGGCGAGTCGCAGGCGGGGGTGACCCCGGAAGGGCTGGGCCTGGCGCTCAGCGGCGCCACGGCCGGCGGGCTCATCGGCTCGGTGCTGCTGATGGTCATCGGAGACAGGCTCGGCCGCGCCGTGCCCCTGGCCGTCCTGCTGGTGCTCGGCAGCGCCCTGAAGACCGCCACGGGTTTTGCCACGGACCCCACCGCGTTCATCGTCCTGTTCATCGCCTGGAACACCATCTACGCCATCGCCTTCATGTACTTCGTGGCGGTGTCCGCGGCGCTCTCCGCCGACGGCCGCTGGTCCGGGCCGCTGCTTGCCGTCTACCTTGTCGGATCCAGCCTGACCCCGGTGATCGGCGCCGGGCTGCTGGCAGGGCTGGGCAACCAGGGCTTCACGATCGCCCTGGGCCTGGCCGGCCTGGTGCTGACCGTCCCCGCCGTCGCCGTGGCGCTGCTCTCCACACGGCTTAACAGCGTTCCTGAGGCCGCCCACCCGGAACCGGAACAGGCATCGGGCACGGGATCCGGCCCGGTGCCGGAACCCGCGGTTCTGCCGGCCGGCCACACCACGCCCTAACCCCCCCCAACCACCGCCGGGCACACCACAGCCCGGCCCACTCGATCCGCTGCTTCAGGAGAATCCCCGCATGAACACCACGCTGTACACCAACGCCCGCATCTTCACCGCCGACACCGACCCGGACTCGGCCTGGGCCGAGGCCCTCGTCGTCGAACACGGGACCATCGCCTTCGCCGGTACCGCGGCCAAGGCGCGGGCCGTCGCCGGGCCGGGGGCCGCCGAGGTCGACCTCGAGGGCCGCCTGGTGGTCCCGGGCTTCGTCGATTCCCACACGCACCTGCTGATGACCGGCGAGGCGCTGGCCAAGGTGGAACTGACCTCCGCCCGCACGTTGGGGGAGATCCAGTCCCGGCTCTCCGCGGCCAAGGCGGAAGACCCGGCCGCGGCCCGCGTGCTGGGCCGCGGCTGGCTCTTCGATTCGGTTCCCGAGGGCCGCCCGACGGCGGCCATGCTCGACGCCGCGGTCCCCGACGTGCCCGTCTACCTGGACAACAACGACTACCACTCCTGCTGGGTGAACTCCGCCGCGCTGGCCGAACTGGGCATCACCCGCGAGACCCCGGACCCGATCGGCGGGCGGATCGTGCGCGACGAGGGCGGCGAGGCCACGGGCCTGCTGCTGGAGACCGCGGCACAGCAGTTCGTGTGGCCGCACCTGGCCTCGGTGACGAGTGACGACGAACGCGACGCGGGCCTGGAGCGCGTCTTCGAGGCGTACCTGGCGGCCGGGGTCACCGGCGCCGTGGACATGGCCTTCGACGAGCTCGGCCTGGCCACCGTGGAGCGCGCGCTGCGGCGCCACGGGGGCCGCCTGCCCATGCGGCTTGCCGCGCACTGGTTCGTCGCAAACACCGGGGACGAGGCCGCGAACCTCGCCCAGGTCGGCCGCGCCACGGAGCTGGCGGCCACCGACTTCGGCCCGGACTTCCGGGTGGTCGGCGTGAAGTTCGTGTCCGACGGGGTCATCGACGCCTGCACCGCCGCCATGCACGAACCCTACGTCGACGGCAGCAACGAGGGGCCGATCTGGCCGCTGGAACAGCTCAAGCCGGTGCTGGCCGCTGCCGATGCGGCGGGGCTGCAGGCCGCCGTGCACGCGATTGGCGACGCGGCCAGCGGCATCGCCCTCGACGCGATCGAACACGCCATGGAAACCAATGGCCCGCGCACCCGCCGCCACCGGATCGAGCACCTGGAGTACGCTGCACCGGGCACCGCCGAGCGGATGGCCCGCCTGGGGGTCACCGCCTCCATGCAGCCGGTGCACACCGACTCCGCGGTGCGCGGGAACTGGGACGCAATGCTCGGGGACGAGCGCACCGAGCGCGGCTTCGCCTGGCCGGAATACGAGGCAGCCGGTGCACTGCTGGCCTTTTCCTCCGACGCCCCGACGGCCCCCTATGCGGCACTGCCGAACCTGTACGTCGCCACGACCCGGCGTTCGGCGCTGGACCCGGAGCTTGGCGCCGTGGAGCCGGAGCTGGCCCTGCCGCTGGCCAGCGCACTCATCCACGCCACCCGCGACTCCGCGCACTCGGTGGGCGACGGCGCCACCCACGGGCGGCTGGCCGCCGGGTACGCCGCCGACTTCGCGGTGCTCGACGAGAACCCGTTCGAGGAGGGCAACGAGGTGCTGCTGAGCGCGCGCGTGCTGCGCACCGTGGTGGCGGGGAGGGACGCCTACCTGGCGGTGCGCCCCGGCTCGCAGGCGGCGGTGTAGCACCGCGGGGCAGCTTCCCGCAGGGGGCGTCCGGGGCTGCCCGGACGCCCCCTGCGTCATGTTGGCGGTGATCCGGCGCACATCCCCTACACTGGTTTTCGTACCGCGGGAGCCAGTGTTGCTGGCTGAGAGGGCGCCGCAAGCGCCGACCGACAGGCGCCTTCCGGTTGAGGAACGGCGCGGAACCTGATCCGGGTCATGCCGGCGTAGGGAAGGAGCCCTCCATGTCGTGCACCCTGCCCGATATCCCCACCACCGATCTTGCCGTTGTCGGCGGCGGCATCGTGGGCCTCGGCATTGCCTGGGAGGCCCGCCGTGCGGGCCTCCGGGTGGCGCTCATCGACCCCGCCCCCGGAACCGGCGCGACCTTCGCCGCCGCCGGGATGCTGGCCCCGGTCAGCGAGCTGCACCACCAGGAAGAGGACCTGCTGGAGTTGACGCTCGCCTCGGCCGCACGCTGGCCCGACTTCGCCGCCTCGCTGCCGCAGGGCCCCGGCACCGGCAGCCACCTGCAGGCCACCCCGACGCTGGTGCTCGGTGCCGACCCGGCGGACCGCCAGGCACTCGCCGACCTGTGCGAGGCCCAGCACCGCCACGGCCTGGAGGTCGCCCGGCTGGGCCTGCGTGAGGCCCGGTCCTTCGAGCCGCTGCTGGCCCCGAACCTTGCCGCCGCCTACCTGGTACCGCGCGACCACCAGGTCGATCCGCGCGCCGTCGCCCGGGCCATCCTCGAGGGCCTGGGAACCGATGCTGGCGATGCAACGCCCGCCGCGCTGCTGGTTGACGCCGCGGCCGCCTGCCTGCTGCACGAGGATCCCGAGGACACGCATTCGCCGGTGACGGGGGTGCTGCTCGCCGACGGCCGCGAGGTCCGCGCCCGCGAGGTCGTCGTGGCCAACGGCCTCGGCGCCGCCCGGCTGGGGGGACTGCCCGAGCGCCTGCGCCTGCCGCTGCGCCCCGTGCACGGGGACATCCTGCGGCTGCGCGTACCCGAGGCGCTGCAACCGCTGACCACCGCAACGCTGCGCGGCCTGGTCCGCGGGCTCCCGGTCTACGTGGTGCCGCGCCCCGACGGCACCGTGGTCATCGGCGCGACCTCTCGAGAGGACGGCGCCGCCGGGGTGAGCGCCGGCGGGGTCCACCAGCTGCTGCGCGATGCCCAGGTGCTGCTGCCGGCTGTGGCCGAGCTCGAGCTGCTGGAAACCACCGCGCGGGCCAGGCCCGGCACGCCGGACAACGCGCCCCTGCTGGGCCGGGTGGCCGATGCCCGCGGCGCGGACATCCCCGGGCTGATCCTGGCCACCGGATTCTTCAGGCACGGTGTGCTGCTGACACCGATCGCCGCGCACATCGCCACGGAGCTGCTGCACGGCAGGCACGACCCCGCCTGGGACCGCTTCCGCCCCGACCGTTTCTCACCAGCCCTTCACCTCCAGGAGATCCCATGAGCACCATCCACCTCAACGGCGCCAGCCACCCCCTCGCCGAGGGGAGCACCCTGTCGGACCTTGTCGCCGCGCTGACGGGACGCGAGCTGCTGCCCACCGGACACCCCGCCGACGGTGGCCGGCTGGGCATGGCCGTCGCGCTGAACGCGGGCATCGTCCCGCGCAGCCAGTGGTTCTCCACCGGCCTGTGCGCCAACGACCAGGTGGAGGTCGTCACCGCGGTGCAGGGCGGCTGACGCACCGCCCGCACGCCCCGCGCTCCCGCGAACCCGTATCCGCCGGCCGAAGAGGCCGCCCCTCGCATCGTTCCCCCGAAGAAAGCAGCCAACCATGAACCACGCATCCATCCACACCGACCCGCTGGTCATCGACGGCATCCCCCTGGGATCCCGCCTGATCATGGGCACCGGCGGCGCCCCGAGCCTTGAGGGTCTTGGCGCCGCGCTCCTGGCCTCCGGCACCGAACTCACCACCGTGGCCATGCGCCGGTACAGCGCCCCGGATGCCGCGACGGCCGGCGGAAGCAACCTCTTCGACCTCCTTTTGGAGAACAACATCCGAGTGCTGCCCAACACCGCGGGGTGCTTCACCGCCCGCGAGGCCTTGATGACCGCGGAACTGGGGCGCGAGGCGCTGGAAACCGACTGGGTGAAGCTGGAGGTCATTGCCGACGAACACACGCTGCTGCCCGACGCCGTGGAACTGGTGGAAGCCACCGAGCAATTGGTGAACCGAGGGTTCAAGGTCTTTGCCTACACCAACGACGACCCGGTGCTGGCCCTGCGCCTGGAGCAGCTCGGGGTCGCCGCTGTCATGCCGCTGGGCGCTCCCATCGGCACGGGGCTGGGGATCCTGAACCCGCACAACATCGAGCTGATCGTCTCGCGCGCTGGGGTCCCCGTTATCCTCGACGCGGGGATCGGGACCGCCTCCGATGCGGCGCTTGCCATGGAGCTGGGTTGCGACGCGGTCCTGCTGGCCTCAGCCGTGACCCGCGCGCAGGACCCCGTGCGCATGGCCGAGGCTTTCAAGCATGCGGTTGCCGGCGGCCGGCTCGCGGCCCAGGCGGGCCGCATTCCCCGTCGTGAACACGCCTTGGCGTCCTCCGCCATGGCGGGTCGCGTGAGCGTGTAGCTTTTTTCACGCTTTTTTGCGCAGTGTGCGAATATGGCATTACAGTGTGACTATTAATGCAATTAATTCGACGATTGCCAGCAAATCGACCTCCATATCTGACGTAACAATTGATCGATAGCACGTTGAAATCAAACACTATTCAAGTTCGTAACAATCTCAAGAGGATCTAGAGTAAATGGATAATCGTTCCGTCGATAATGCCATTCATGAGTTGCCGCCGCTGGTGGAACCCGGGCCGGAACTATCCGCGGAGGAACGGGAACGCTACTCCCGGCATGCGCTGATTCCACAGATCGGCCTCGAGGGACAACGCCGGCTGCGCAAGGCCCGCGTGCTGGTCATCGGGGCCGGCGGACTGGGGTCCCCGGCACTGCTCTACCTGGCGGCCGCCGGCGTGGGAACCCTCGGGATCGTCGACGACGACTCGGTGGAACTGAGCAACCTGCAACGCCAGGTCATCCACGGGATGGGCGACATCGGACGCAGCAAGCTGGACTCGGCCAGGGACTCCATCGCCGACCTCAATCCAGGTGTCGAGGTCAGGTTGCACGGGGTCCGCCTGGACGGGGGCAACGCGCTGGAGATCTTCCGGGACTACGACGTCATCCTGGACGGCACGGACAACTTCGCGACGCGGTACCTGGTCAACGACGCCGCAGCCCTGCTGGGCAAGCCGTACGTCTGGGGATCGATCCTCCGCTTTGACGGCCAGGTCAGTGTCTTCTGGGACAGGTTCGGGCCCAACCTGCGCGACCTGTACCCGGAACCGCCGGCCCCGGACTCCGTGCCGTCATGCGCCGAGGGCGGGGTCTTCGGGATGCTGTGCGCATCCATCGGGGCCATGATGGTCACCGAGGCCGTCAAGCTCATCACGGGAGTCGGCGAGACGCTGTTGGGCAGGTTGCTGGTCTTCGATGCGCTGTCCTCCCGCTGGCGAGAGCTGGGCATTGCCAAGGACCCTGAATCCCAGCCGATCACCGAACTCGCGGACTACGAGGCCTTCTGCGGGATCGCAGGAACGCCGGACGGCGCTGCAGCAGACGGGGCGTTGATTGGCGTCGAGGCGCTTGCCGCGCGGCTGGCCCGGCGGGAAGCGGGGGAGGGGGAGTTCGTGCTTGTCGATGTGCGCGAACCCGTGGAGTTCGAGATCACCCGCATCCCCGGTTCCGTGCTGGTGCCGTTGGGAGGAATCCTGGACGGGACGGCGCTGGGACAGCTCCCGCATGGTGTGCCGATGGTCCTGCACTGCAAGGCCGGGGTGCGTTCGGGCCAAGCCCTCGCCGCGCTGGCGGCAGCCGGCTATGGCGACGTCCTTCATCTCGAGGGCGGGATCGACGCCTGGAAGCGCGGCTTCCCGGCCGCCGAACTATAGGTCGCCGCCCGCCGCCCGTGTGAGCGGAACCAGTCCTCCCGCACGGTTCCGGGGATTATTGCCCCGCAGTTCCTCTTGCGCATGGCACCGGGATGGGCAACTCTGGGAGGGTTGATGGCCGTTTTCCCTGGGGGAGAATCAGTGGATCATTATCAGTACCTGGGGGTTGGGCGTTCCGCATCCCCCAACCAGATCGAGGCAGCTGCGCGGCTGGCCCTGCTGCGCCACGGAGCCGACGCGGAACTGACGGATCGGATCATGGATGCCTGGTACGTCGTGGGGGATCCGGACCGGCGGTTCGAGTACGATTTCTGGCTGCTGACCCACCCGTCGTCGACGGGTGCCCTCGCGTCCGTGGGCGACGGTGCCGCGCCCGCACGTATCCCGGAACCGGACCTGCCCCGGTTGCCGGGGAAGCGACGCCCGCCGGGGACGCTGCCCCCTGCCGGAAGCATTCCGTCCACGCTCCTCGGGATTCCCGACGGAACGGCCGCTGCCGTCCCCGCCGAGACGCCGTCCTGGCGCGCAGAGGCTCCCGGACGTGTTGAAGGATTCCGTGCGGGACTCGGCCGGCACCGCCGGGCGTTTTTCCTCTGCCTCGTCGCCGTGACCTTGGGCCTGGTGGTTGTCCTGGTGACCTCGGCGCCGTCGCCCGGAATGCTGCTGGTCAACGGACTGTGCTGGGTTGGCCTGGTTCTGGTCGGACGCCTGTGGCCACGCGAAAAGGTACAGCTGTCCCGCGACAGGTGAACCCGGATCTCCACGGCCCGTGCGGAACCGGGGCAGACAGTGCGGCGCAACGGGACTAGGCTGGGCCGCAACACCGGCAACCCGACCAGCAACGACCCGCCCGGCGAGAGGACCACGGCCATGGGCTACACCCACAGCATCACCGTTCCACTGGAGTGGGAGGAAGCGGTGGCCCGCACCAAGGAAGCGCTCGGACGCCAGGGCTTGGGGGTGCTCACCGAAATCGATGTCGGCGCGGCCCTGGGCGCTGAGATCAGCCCGGAGTCTGCCAACAGGATCGGGAACTACCTGATCCTTGGCACGTGGAACCCGCACCTGGCCAACCGCGGACTGCTCACCGAGCGCGGGTTCGGCACGCTGCTGCCGTGCAATGTGGTTCTCCGCCGGGCCGTGGGGGCGACCGAAACGACGATCGAGGCCATCGACGCACTCGCCCTGGCGGGGATCAGCGGCAACCCGGCCATCCGCGAGGTCGCCGACGACGTGGACACCCGGTTGAAGGCGGCGCTGGAACGCCTGTTGCACGGCTGATCCGCCCCGCTGGATCCGCGCGGACCCCCGTGCAACATTCCGCGCCGCGGCCCGCCCCGCGGCTAGGATTGCCCCATGAACGACGTCATGAAACTGCGGTTCCTCGCGGCACCGACAGATGTCTCCGAGGACGGTGTCACGGTCCAGGCCGGGCGGGTCCTCGAATGGATCGACAAGGCCGGCTACGCCTGCGCCGTCGGCTACAGCGGAGGGTACTGCGTCACCGCATACGTCGGAAACGTCCACTTCACCAGGCCCATCGAGAACGGCGACCTGATCGAGGTCACGGCGCGGATCGTCCACACCGGGCGCAGCAGCATGCAGGTCGTCGTCACGGTGGACGCCGCCGACGTGCGCGAACGCATCTTCCGCCCGGCCATGGACTGCATTCTGGTCTTTGTCGCCATGGACGAGGACCGAAAACCGAAGCAGATTCCGCGCTTCGATCCGTCCGATGCGAAAACGGCGCAGCTGGCCGTCGGCGCCTCCGAACGCATCGCCGGGCGCGCGGAGATCCGCGATGCCATGTTCGCGCAGGCCTACACGGATGCGGGCACCACGCCACGGGAAACCTTCAGGTTCCTGGCCTCCCCGACGGACGTGAACTGGGGCGGGAATGCGCATGGCGGGATCGTCATGCGCTGGATCGACGAGGTGGCCCGCGCCTGCGCCATGAACTGGTGCGGGACCGATGCGGTGGCGGTCTACTCCGGCGGCATCCACTTCCTGAGCCCGATCCACATCGGCGACATCGTCGAGCTCGAGGCCCGACTGATCCACACCGGCCCGCATTCCATGCACATCGTTGTCCACGTGCGTGCGAAGGACCCTCGCGGTTCACAGTGGCGCGACACCACGCAGTGCATGACCATCTTCGTCACCCGCGACGCCGCGGGGCACGCCTCCGCGGTTCCGCAGCTGGAACTGCACAGCGACGAGGACCGCCGGCTCGACGAACACGCGCGGGACCTGGTCCGCCGGAGGGCGAGCCTGGCACCGCTGCAGTTTGCCGAGGAACGAAAGTACTGAGCGGTTCCAGTTTCAGCAGACGCCTTGCGTTGGTCCCGCCGGAAACTGCGGGACAGAGCCCGGGGCGTTGCAGTGTCGCTCGGCATTGGATGTGCCGGATCCGCATAGGGTAATCGAAAGACATCCACCTGAGACGGGAAAGAAGCCGACATGCCATACGAGACGATCAAGAAAATTACTGATCAACATGCGGCAGAGCACCTCGTAAAGTACTTTGCGTTGCGATCCAACGGCCGACCTAGGTACACCGGCTCCCGCTTCGAAACCTTCATGGTTGATGGCGGCGTGGACGAGGCAAACAAGATAACGTCGAACGATCTGGTTGCCGTTTCGATGCTTTCGGTGCACATCGGCGGAGAAGCCGCGCTCGGGTTGGTCGAGGATCTTGCCGGCGAAGCTTCCAAGCTCCTCGAAGAAATCCCGGTTGGCTTGAAGTTTGAAGAACTGGACGACGACGGCCACGAGCTCCACTTCGGACGTGACAGCGCTGCACTGAAACTCTGGAATTTGCTGCGCCAGAACGGTGGGGATCGTTGGGGAATCGGGCCGACAACAGCGAGCAAGATCATGGCCCGCAAACGCCCGCACCTTGTCCCAATCTATGATTCCGTCGTTGCAGAAATCACCGGAATGACAAGTAAAACCAATCAGTGGGACATGTGGCGCGCTGCCTTCAGCGCTGAAGACTCGCCCGGTTCGAAGCTGCAGGATCGTCTGGAAACCATTCGCGAGCTGGGCGGCCAACCTCATCTTTCATTGCTGCGCGTCTTGGACATTGTTCTGTGGATGGAAGGCCTGGGGTCGGCGAAGTTACCTGAAGCCGATGAAGCCCCGGAGCAGTCAGCGGCGATGGCTTGGGCCACGCGTGAATCGTCGCTTTAGACCCTTACAGGTGCCCATTTCGGTCGATTGCCGGCGAGATATTGATCGAAGGTTTGCCGTTACCTGGGAGATTATTGCCGAGGCGTATGGCTACTCTCTTGCGCCGGAAGCTTCTTGACAGGCATGGCCCGAGCACTTCTTGATTTCCCGGGTCGAGATCGATCGTGAGGCAAGGGGACTTGCTTTGGACATCCGAGTTTTTGCCAGTTCGAAACACAAGGCACGCCTTCTTGGCAAAGAAGTCAGGTTCGGCGTTGTTCCTATGAAGGAACTCGGCATCTGCATGCTGCACGGGGGAATCAGAATAGCGAAGATGGAAGATGGCCGAAGACTCGGATTGCTGACTTATTCGGCCGTGATTTTCGAGCACAGGATAATGGCGAGTTAGGCCGGTGACTTTGATTTTCGTGAAGGCTCGAGCGACGTCGGAAACTAAGTCCGGCGCCGCATGAGCGCAGGTTTGAGTATGGTGCTTGGGCCCCAAACTTATCTGTGCATCCTGACTAGCCATCCGGTGCGCAAGAAAATCGACAGCGAAAGAAATCGCGAACAAGCGAACCACGACGATGCTGCCCACAGGCGAAAATTCTTTACAGGGAGCCCGAAGAAACCCTGCATTTCCCGACATGATGAGGTTCGCGCGGCAATGGTTCAATGCGGAAGCAGCCTTGGCACCATGACATTGGGCGGCAGCAACCTCCGACGTGGGGTATCACCACAGTCTGTCCGGGTCGGGTCGGGTCAATGACCCGCCAAGCTACTAGGCTGAAATCCATGAGCCACACCCCTGCCCCAGGCCCCCCGAAGCCGCGCGTCGGTCCGGTGCGCATCACCGTGCCGAGCCGCAGCGACGCGTTCCTGCGGAAATTCACCGAGGTCATCGGCGGGCCGCTGGGCAGGCACTCGAGCCCGGGGCGGATCAGCCCCGGATTCTTCACCGTCGAGCGCGTGCTGGTCATCCTCACGGTCATCGCCGCGCTGCTGGCCGTGGCCTCCAAGAACGCCTGCCGCATGAACGGCTGGGGAGGAACCAACGCCTACGAATGGGCCTGCTACTCGGACTGGACCTCGCTGTTCCACGCCCGGGGATTCGCGGAGAACCCCTTTGCCCCGTTCGCCGCGGGCGCCGAATTCGAATACCCCGTGCTGATGTCCGTCGTCGCGTCGCTGACCGCGGCGCTGGTTCCCGCGGGGGAGTTCAACCGGGCGCTGGCCTTCTACGACCTGAACTTCTTCCTGATGGTCGGCCTGTGGATGGTGGTGGTCATCGCCACGGCACGCACCGCGGGGCGCCGGCCCTGGGACGCGGCCATGGTGGCGCTGGGGCCGGGGATCATCCTGGCCGGGAGCATCAACTGGGACATGTGGGCCGTGGCCTTCCTGGCCCTGGCCATGCTGGCGTGGTCGCGCCAAAACACCTTCCTGGCGGGGGTGCTGATCGGGCTGGGCACCGCCATGAAGCTCTTCCCCATACTCTTCTTCGGCGCCGTGATAGTACTGGCCATCCGCACCGGGCGCTACAAGCCGCTGTGGGTCTCGCTGGGCGGCGCGGCCCTGTCCTGGACGGCCGTGAACCTTCCCTACGCCGTGGCCAACTTCGATGCCTGGAAGCACTTCTTCACCTTCACCGAGGACCGCGGCGCCGGGCTCTCGTCGTTCTGGCACATCTGGAACGTCACGGCGGCCGAGGTCCCGGGCATGCCCACGCTCGAAGCCAATGCCATCAACGTGCTGGCGATGGCCCTGTTCGTGGCCAGCTGCGCGGGGATCCTGTACCTGGGCCTGCGCGCCCCGGTGGCCCCGCGCTTCAGCCAGCTCGTGTTCCTGATCGTTGCCTCGTTCATCATGTTCAACAAGGTCTACTCCCCGCAGTTCGTGGTGTGGCTGATCCCGCTGGCGGCCCTGGCCTGGCCCCAGTGGAAAGACTTCCTCGTCTGGCAGCTCTTCGAGGTGCTGCACTTCTGGGCCATCTGGATGTACCTCTACGCCTCCACCGCGGACATCAAGGCGTCAAACACGTTCCCGACCTCCTTCTACGTCCTGGCCGTGCTGGCACACATGGTGGCCACCGGCTACCTGATGTACCGGGTGAGTGAATCCATGTTCAGGCCCGAACTTGACCCGGTGCGCCGGGTGGGGCAGCTGGACCCGCAGGCCGGCCCCTTCGCGGGGGCGCCGGACAGGTTCGTCCTGGGGGCCCGGCGTGGCGGCTGACGCGGCGGTCATCGGCGCTGGCCCCAACGGGTTGGCCGCGGCGCTGACGCTGGCCCAAGCCGGGCTGGATGTCAGGCTCATCGAGCGGAACCCGGTTGTCGGAGGGGCGGCCCGCACCGGGGAGCTCGGCTACCCCGGCGCCGTGCACGATCTCGGTTCGGCGGTGCACCCGATGTCCCTGCTCTCCCCGTACTTCACGGCCATCGGCCTGCGCGACCACGTGGAATTCATCGTCCCGGAGGTCTCCTTCGCGCACCCGCTGGCCGACGGCCGTGCCGGCATCGCCTGGCGCGACCTGGGGCGGACCGTTGCGGGCCTGGGCAGCGACGGCCCCGGCTACCGGCGGCTGCTGGGTCCGGTCGTCGAGCGCATCGACGCCACGGCCGACACCCTGCTGCACCCGCTGCTGCGCATGCCCCGGCACCCCGGCGCGCTGGCGGCCTTCGGGGTTCGCGCGGCCCAACTCATGGTCCCGGGGCTCGGCACGGGGGAACTTGCCGCGGCGATGCTCGCCGGTTGCAGCGCCCACACCGCCGGCGGCGGTCGCGGGCCTTCGGCAACCGGTGCCGGGCTCTTCCTGGCGGCAGGCGCGCATTCGGCAGGCTGGCCGATCCCGCGCGGCGGCTCGCAGGCGATCTCCGACGCGCTCGCCGACCTGTTCACCCGGGCCGGCGGCCGGATCGAGCTGGACACCGAGGTCACCGACCTGGCGCAGCTTGCCGAGAAAACCGTCCTCTTCGACACCTCCCCGGAGGCCATGGCGGCCATCGCCGGCAAGCGGCTGCCGGAAAAGTACGCCAGGCGGCTCAAGGGCACGCGCCGCCCACCTGGCTCCTGCGTTGTCCACTACGTGCTCAATGCCCCCGTCCCCTGGCGCAACGCCGAGCTCGCCGGGGCCGGCACCGTGCACCTGGGCGGCACCGCCGCGCAGATCGGACGCGCCGAGCGCCTGGCCAACACGGAGGCATCCGCCGCCCCCTACGTGATCGTCTCGCAGCCGAGCAGCTTCGATGCGAGCCGCGCCCCGGCGGGCAAGCACGTGCTCTGGGCCTACTGCCACGTCCCGAACGGGGACCCCGGCGACATGGGCGCTGCTATCACCCGGCAGCTGGAGGCCGTCGCCCCCGGGTTCGGAGACACCGTCGAATTCTCGCAGGCCGTCACGGCCCCGGGGCTGCAGGCGCAAAACCCCAACCTCGTCGGCGGGGACATCTCCGGCGGCATGACGGACATGCTCGGCATGCTGGCGCGGCCCGTGCTGTCCACGGACCCGTGGGCCACCCCGGCCCGCGGGATCTACCTGGCCTCGAGTTCCACGCCGCCGGGCCCGGCCGTGCACGGCATGAACGGCCATCTTGCCGCGCTCAGCGCGCTGCGCCGCGACTTCGGGATCTCCGGGTAGCCGGGCGCGACCGGGGTCAACCAAACGGTTGAGCCGCAACACTTGCGGACCCAACTACGCTGGAGCTGTGAAGACCAGCGAGCCCGATGACCCCACACTCCGCGGCGCTGCCCCGGAGGACAACGGCCAGCTGCCGGCCTCGGCCGGGGAAGTCGTCCTGCGGGTCCTGCGCGTGGGGTTGCACGTGTCCTTTGCGGCGCTGCTCGCCGTCGGCCTGGTCCGCACGCTGCTGACCGAGGAATCGCGGCCCGTGCGGCTGCTGGCCATCGCGCTCACCGGGCTGCTTGCGGCCCTCTACCTGGCCGGAACCATCGCCGAAAAGCGCCACTTCGGCGGCCGGGCGCCAAGCACCGTGCAATGGGCCAAGTGGTGGCTCGGCGGGGTGGTGGCGCTCTGGCTGGTGCTGATGTACCTCAACGCCGACTACTCCTGGCTGGCGTTCCCGCTCTTCTTCCTGCACCAGCACATCCTGGGCCAACGCCATGCACTGTTCGCCGTGACGCTGCTGACCGCCGCCGTGATCGGAGCCGGCGCCTTCCACGCGGGGACCCCGAGCGCGCCCCAGGTGATCGGCCCGGTGGTCGGTGCGATATTCGCCGTGGTCATGGGCATGGCCTACCGGGCGCTGTACACCGAGGGCGTGAACCAGCGCCGCGCGCTCATCGAACTGCAGGCCACCCGGGCGGCGCTCGCCGAGGAACAGCACCGTGCCGGGACCCTGGCCGAACGCGCCAGGTTGGCCCGCGAAATCCACGACACCCTGGCCCAGGGCTTCTCCAGCATCGTCCTGGTGTCCCGTTCGGCCAGCGCCGCGCTCTCCGCCGGGGACACCGCGGCCGCCGCCGAACGCCTGGAGACCATCGGCGCCACGGCCGCGGAAAACCTCGCCGAGGCCCGCGACTTCGTGCGGGACCTCTCCGGGGAGGACGCCGGGGGCCAGGGCCTGGCCGGGCGCCTGCGCAGGCTGTGCTCCGGCATCGAACGCACAGCGGCCGCCGCGGGCCGCGGCTTCGAGGTCGTCTTCACGCAGGACGGGACGGCCGTGCCGCTTCCGGCCCCGGTCTCCGCCGCGTTGTTGCGCGCCGCCCAGAGCGGGCTGGCCAACGTCGCCTCCCACGCGCGGGCCTCCCGTGCGGTGCTCAGTCTGGGCTACCTGCCCGATGCCGTCACCCTCGACGTGTTCGACGACGGGAAGGGCATGGACCTGGACGAGCTTCCCCGCGAGCCCCGGGCCGACGGCACCGGGTTCGGCCTGGCCGGCCTGCGCCGCCGGCTCGAGCTGCTCGGCGGCACCCTTGACATCGAATCGGCTCCCGGCGAGGGCACGGTGCTGGCCGTGCGCATCCCCCGGGACGGAACGGAAAGTGAGAACGATGCCTGAGCTGAAGATCCTGCTGGTCGACGACCACCCCGTGGTGCGCGCCGGGTTGCGCGCGGTGCTCACCGAACAGGGCGGGCTCACCGTGCTGGCGGAGGCCTCCGACGGCGCCTCCGCGCTGGCCCAGCTGGCACGCCTGCAAACGCTCGGCCAGCACGTCGACGTGGTGCTGATGGACCTGCAGATGGACGGCATGGACGGGGTCACCGCCACCGCGCGGATCCGCGCGCAGGACGGGCCGCCGGTGCTGATCCTCACCACTTACGACTCGGACGCGGACATCCGTGCGGCGCTGGACGCGGGGGCCGCCGGCTACCTGCTCAAGGACGCCCCGCTGGCCGACGTGCTGGCCGCCGTCGAGTCGGCGGCCAAGGGGGAGCAGGTGCTTTCCGCCGGGATCGCCGCCCGCATCGCCCCGGAGGCGCGCGCCAACACCACCGACCTGAGCCCGCGCGAACTCGAGCTGCTGCAGCTGCTGGCCCGCGGGCAGAGCAACAAGGAGATCGCCCAGGAGCTGTTCATCTCCCAGTCGACGGTCAAGACGCACCTGATCCACATCTACGACAAGCTCGGGGTGGACAACCGCACCGCGGCCATCGACAGGGCCCGGGCCAACCGGCTGATCCGCTAGCGGCGCTCCATTCCGGGTCCTTCCCGAGCCCCCGGCTACCCGGTCGCTATGGCTGGGTCCCGCGGCAGTGCCTCGTTGATGAGCGGTTCCATCTTGTCCCTCAGGTCCTGCTGCCCGGCCACGGAGGGATGCACCCCGTCGGGTCCCACCAGGCCGTCAAGGTCGTTCACGATCCAGCCCAGGGCAATGGGGTCGACGAACGTTGCCCCGGAGGCCCCTGCGGCATCCCGCACGGCGTCACGGACGGCCAGCCGGTTGGCCTCCGGCTTGTCCGAGTACGCGGGAGGCCCGACCACCAGCACCGCCGCATGCGGTGATTTTTCCCTGGCCGCGGCGTAGGTTTCGGCCATGGCGGAGGAAAGCCGCGGGGGATCGAAGCCCCTGTCGTTTTCCGAGCCGAAGAACACCACCAGGTCGGTGTCCGCGGTGACGGCCTGCTGCACCTGCGACCCAAACGTCGAATCGTTCCAGCCCACGCGCAGGTAGCCGCTGCCGTTTTGCGCGACGTTGACGACGTCCAGGGAGCCCTCGCCTGCCGCCGGATCGGTGTCGATGAGGTTCGGCCAGGCGTCCCGGGCCGTCGTGCCAAAGCCGGTGCTCAGGGAATCGCCGATGACGACGACACGGTGCGGGGAAGGTTGCATCGCCCCGGCCGTGGGAACGGGTGCTGCCTGGCAGCCGGCCAGCGCCACCGAGGCCGCCGTCGCCACGAAGCCGAGGACCAAGGGGCGGGGATCCCGCCGGCGGGACTGGCCCGGCTTGCGGGTATGTCGACTTTGCCATGGACCGGGCAGTGGTTCAGCTGGGGTCACGCATTTCACCTATCTAGCGGGCCGGTTTGCGGCGCGGGGGCAGGAGGCGCCCGAACCGGAAAGCATCAACCAGCGTAGGGTTGCCACCTTGGCGTTTGCTTGGCGGGAGAAGCCGCCTGCACCGGCAGGGAGTCCAATCGCCACCCAGCGCGATCGCCGGTTGCGGGCCTCGCGGCAGGGGAATGGCCAGCCTGACTAGTCTGCGCAGTAGAGCTTCCTGGCTTCGGAAGCCAGGGGTCCCAGCTCGTCCGGCTTGTGCACCAAGTCGCAGTCCAGGATCCCGGTCTCGTTCACCGTCCAGGTATTGACGGTTCCCGCTGCGCTGAGTGTTTCGCCGCATGCCGCGGAAAAGGACACGGACTGCAAGATGACGGCCTCGTAGCCGACGAATGTCCCGTTCCCGGTGTTGGCCGACAGGGCGACCCCGACGTTGGCAAAGTCTCCTACGGTCCCGGAGACAGGCAGTCCCGTTGTTTCGGCGACCAAGTCGTTGACCCTTGCGGAACCTGGATCCGTGGGATCCCAGTGGATGGACGCCGTGAACGGGTCATCGACAAAGTCGCGGGTTTCCGCCATGCCAGGGCTTCGCCTTTCCTGCCTCACCGCAACGAAGTGTGTTCCCGCGTCCCGGGGATCCCCCGCGCTGACGGTGGGGTTCGGGCAGTTCTCCCAAGTGGGTTCCTGCGCGGGTTCCGTCGTGGCATGGGTCGGCGCGGAGGTCGCGGGGGTTGGGAGGGGAGCATCCAGGGGAACGCAGGCGCCCAGCAGGAGTGCGGCGGCCGCGGCGGGCAGCGCGAGGACGGCCCTTCCCGGTGGCCGTCGGTGCTGGAACTTCACGCGGCAACCTCCCCGAATGACACGGGAACTGACCGGCCCGTATTCATCGTGCCTGCGGCGCCGGCAGGATGCCCGTGCTCAACCTGTCGATCTTCCGCCTGTCGGCGAGCTTCACGACCACGAACACGAACAGGCCCATGGTGGCTGCCGAGAACAGCAGGCTGGCCAGGTTTCCCTCGGTGGCATTCACGTCGACCAGGCCGAAGGCGCCCAGGGCGAAGATGACCGAATTGTTGATGACGTGCAAGGCGATGGAGGCCTCGAGGCCTCCGGTCCGCCACGCCAGCCAACCGGCAGCGAGAGCAAACAGGGCCACGTCGAGCTGCCCGTAGATGTCGTATTCGTGCCCCACGACGAAGAGCGGGATGGGCAGCAGGATCGCGAAGGCGGGATGCTTGAGCCATCCGCCGATGAGCTGCATCAGGTAGCCGCGGAAGACATACTCCTCGGCCGTTGCCTGGAACGGCACCAACAGGACGGTGAGCAGCAGGAGCGTCCACGTGTCCGGCCCGACGGGGCCCGGAGCAAGGCCGGCCTCGAACGGTACTCCCAGCACCAGGTCCAGCACGGTGGAAATGCCGAAGCTCAGCAGCAGCAGCCCGGCGGCGACGGCCATGCAGGTTCCGAGCCATCCCCAGCGCATGGTGCCGCGCACGGAGGTCAGCATCCCGACCTTCTGGAAGTTCATCATGCGGGTGGCCAGAAGGAGCGCGGGAATCATGAGGATGAGCGAGACCATGGTGAACGCGAAGGTCATCGGATCGCGCATGTCGATCTCGATGGTTTCCATCGACACCATGGACTCGTCCAAGGTGCCACCCATCCCGGGGTCCGCCATGGTGGTGAAGACGAAGACCAGCATGGCCATGAACATCATGCCGAGGTACAGGCCCAACGCGATCAGGCCGACCATGACCGGCTTCCACCAGCGGTAGACCGGGTAGGTCCGGGCCAGGCGGTGGTAGGGCAGCGGTGCGGCCGGAGGCGGTTCGACCGGCGCGTACACGGGCTGCATGTTGCCGGGGTGCGGCACTCCGCCGGGAGGAACCGGGAATTGTGGGTAGCTGCTCATGGAACCATTCTTTACCAGCTGCCAGGGATATCCGTGGACCCAAAGGACGATCTTGCCTCCCGCCCGGCACGGGCACGGTGTGGTCCTTCCGGCCGATGCCGCCGGCAGCGTGCCATCTGTAGCATTAAACAAATGACACACGACCCCGCCGCCGAACCACGAGCCTCGAGGCTTCACGCCATCTGGGGGCATTCGTGGCGACTGCTGCTCGGCATCGCCATCGGCATCGGGGCCTTCGCCTTCATCTACGGCTTCGACGTGCCCGAGGCGCCGGCGGCGGACATCGACGACTCGATGCTCGTCCTGGACATCCTTTGCGCCGTGGCGACGTTCATCCTCTATCCGCTGCGACGCCGTTTCCCCGTGCCGGTCGTCGTCGCCATCGTGATCCTGACCTCGTTCTCCGTCCTGTCCGTGGGCGTCAGCTCCATGGCAGTGGTGTCGCTGGCCACGCGGCGCAAGCCGCTGGAGATCATCGGGGTCGCCCTGCTCTTCATTGTCTCCTCGGTGGTCATCGAGGGGGCCCTTCCCGATGCCGGCCCCGGCCCCTGGTGGGAAATGGCGATCTTCTCGACGCTTTTCGTCGGCATCCTGATGCTGACCGGCATCAACATCGGCGGCCGCCGCCAGCTCGTCGACAGCCTGCGCGAACAGGCGAGCAGCGTGGAACGGGAAAAGCACGCGAACATCCAGTCGGCCCGCTCCAGTGAGCGGACCCGGATCGCCCGGGAAATGCACGACGTCCTGGCGCACAGGCTCTCGCTGGTGGCCCTGCACGCCGGGGCCCTGGAGTACCGGACCGACCTCTCGGCCGAGACCACCCGGGAAACGGCGACGGTGATCAGGGACAACGCGCACAAGGCCCTGAGCGAGCTGCGCGAGGTCCTGGGCATGCTGCGCGACCCCAACACGCTTTTCGCCAACGAGGACGCCAGGCCGCAGCCGACGCTGGGGCAGCTCGAGGAGCTGCTGGAACAGAGCCGCGAGGTGGGCACCGAGGTCGACCTGGTGGTGGCCCCCGGCCTCGGGGAGCGCCTGGACGGCTTGCCGGAATCCACGGGGCGGCACCTGTACCGGGTGATCCAGGAGGGCCTCACGAACGCGCGGCGGCACGCCCCGGGGACACGTGTGGAGCTGTGCCTGGAGGGGCGCCCCGGGAAACGGATCCAGGTCCAGCTCAGCAACCCCCTGCTCCCCGAGGGCGGATCCGCGACGGGGAGCCCCGCCGGCGGCCTGCCGCATTCGGGCCTCGGGCTGAACGGGCTGCGCGAACGGGTGCACCTGGCCGGGGGCGACATGGTCGCTACGGCCCGCGAGGACGGAACATTTATCCTGAAAGCATGGTTGCCATGGCAGAAGTGAAGCAGCGCATCAGGGTCCTGCTCGTCGACGACGAGAACCTCGTGAGGGCGGGCCTGCGCATGATCCTGGAGGGCGACCCCGGGATCGAGATCGTGGGGGAGTGCTCCGACGGGTTCGAATCCCTGGCAGCCGTCGCCCGGCTGGACCCGGACCTGGTGCTCATGGACATCCGCATGCCGAAGATGGACGGGATCACCGCCAGCCGCCGGCTGCTGGAGGAGCGGCCGGAGCGGAAGATCCTGGTGCTCACCACCTTCGACGTCGATGAAATGGTGTTCACCGCGCTCAAGATGGGGGTCAGCGGGTTCCTGCTCAAGGACACGGTTCCCGCCGAACTCGTCAGTGCGATCCATGCCGTGGCCGGCGGGCGGACCATGCTTTCCGAGTCCGTGACCCGCACGCTGATCGAAGCCGCAGGCACGACTACGCCGAACGCCAGGCGCCTGGGAGCGCTGGAAAAACTGGGGCAGCTCACCGAGCGCGAACGCGAGATCGCCACCGCGATGGCCCGCGGCCTGTCGAACCCGGAGATTGCCGAGCAGCTCTTCATCAGCCTCTCCACCGTCAAGACCCACATCGGCCGGGTCCTGGAGAAGCTGGGGGCGGAGAACCGGGTTCAGGTGGCGATCTGCATCTACGAGTCGGAGACCCCGTAGCCGGACCCCGGGGACGACTCGGGGTTCACCCGTACGCCGAAAGACTGATGGGCGCCGCGCCCAAGATCATCCGCTGGGGCGGTGACCGGGCACCGGATTGTCCGTAGCGTTGAAGCCATGATCAGAGCTGAAGCATTGGCGAAAGCCTACGGCACCAAACAAGCGGTCGGCGGCGTTTCCTTCACCGTCCAGCCCGGCAAGGTCACGGGCTTCCTGGGCCCGAACGGCGCCGGAAAATCCACCACGATGCGCATGATCGTCGGCCTTGACCGGCCGACGTCCGGGACCGTCACGGTCAACGGGCGCAAGTACGCGGAGCATGCGGCACCGCTGCGCGAGGTCGGGGCCCTCCTCGAGGCCAAGTCCGTGCACAAGTCCCGCAGCGCCCGCACCCACCTGCGTGCCCTGGCCGCAACGCACTCGATCCCCAACCGCCGCGTCGACGAGGTCATCGAACTCACCGGCCTGGGCGCCGTCGCCAAGAAGAAGGTCGGCGGTTTCTCGCTGGGCATGGGGCAACGCCTGGGCATCGCCGTCGCGCTGCTGGGCGACCCGCAGACGCTGATCCTCGACGAACCCGTCAACGGCCTGGACCCGGAGGGCGTGCTGTGGGTGCGCAACCTGGCCCGGCACCTCGCCTCGCAGGGCAAGACCGTCTTCATCTCGTCCCACCTGATGAGCGAAATGGCGCTGACCGCCGACCACCTGATAGTGATCGGCCGCGGCCGCATCATCGCCGACGCCCCGATCGAACAGATCATCGAGGGCCGCGGGCTGCCCACCAGCAGGGTCAAGACAGACCACGTCGAATCCCTCATGAACGCACTGGCCGCCGAGCACGTGCAGCTGACCCGCGTCGACGCCGAGACCGTGCAGGTCGTGGGGCTCGAATCCCGGGTGATCGCCCGCCGGGCGCTGGACCACCAGATCTTGCTCCACGAATTGACCCCGGTCCAGCAGTCGCTGGAGGACGCCTACATGTCACTGACCCAGGACGATGTCGAATACCACTCCCACCTGGGAACCGAGCTTGCTGCAAGCTCCAACGGAAAGCAGGGCCCCCGATGAGCGCCGAAGCCATGACCCGACCCCGCGCCGCCGCCCCCGGCGCCGCCGGAAACGGAAAGTTGACCTTCGCCGGCGTGCTGCGCGGCGAGTTCATCAAGTTCATTTCCCTGCCCTCCACCCTGGTGCTGGTCCTGTGCACCCTCGCCGTCATGGTGGGGTTCGCCGCCCTGAGCACCTGGTTGTTCGGGCAGGCCGCCGGCTTGCTGGACTCTCCCGAGATGGCCGGCCAGGTCGGCACCCCCAACGACGTGACCGCGGGGCTGCCCGCCAGTGGCATCTCCTTCGCGCAGCTGATCATCGGGTCGTTGGCCGTCATGGTGATGAGCTCCGAGTTCGCCACGGGCTCCGCCCGCTCGACCTTCGTCGCGGTTCCCAAGCGCCAGGCAGTGTTCTGGGCCAAGGTCCTGATGGTCACCATCGTCTCCGGGCTCGTGGCGCTGGCCTCGATCCTCCTGGGCTACGCCGTGGCCAAGCCCATCGCCGCGCACTACAACATGCCGCTGGAATTCGCCTCCGCCGCATTCCAGCGCAACCTGTGGTTCGGGATGCTTTACGTCATCATGGTGTCCCTGATCGGCCTCGCGCTGGGCAGCCTGCTGCGCAACTCGGCGGGTGCGATCGTGGTGCTTGCCGCCATCTTCTTCGTCCTCTCGGGCGTTGTCTCAGGGTTCAGCATGATGGTCGAGTGGCTGGGCGACGCCATGCGCTTCCTGCCCGACCACGCTGCGGGTGCTCTCATGCAGGCCCCGGGCGGCGAGGGCGCGCTGGAAACCTGGCAGTCCGGCCTGGTGGTCGCCGCCTGGATCGCCATCCCGTTGGCCGCCGCCGCGCTGGTGCTTCAGCGCCGGGATATCTAGTTTCGGGGCAAGCACTGGATAGGCTCGAGGCATGAGCGAATACCCGTCGAAGGAGGCCGCCGGAACCCCGGAGGTCTCCTTCGACGAGCTCTCGGCCCAGCGCGTGGGGCGCGTGCGTTCCCTGATGCGCCGGCGCCCGCGCTGCGTGGACGCGGTGGTGGTGCTCCTGTACTTCCTGCTGTCCCTGCCGAGCATCATCGAGGCGGCCGTCGCCGGGCGGTGGCCGACCGTGGCGCTGCTGGTGGCGACGGGGTTCGTCCTGTACTTCAGGCGCCGCTGGCCCATGGCCATCCTGATCCTCGTCTCCGCCACCGACAGCGCCGCGACGCTTTTCGATTCCTCCTACTTCGGCAGCAGCACCGGGCTGTGGATCGCCCTCTTCACTGCCGCCACGCAGTATGCGGCCCGCCGCATGTTCCTCCTCACGATCCTGATGAGCGCCCTGCAGGGGCTGATCTTCGTGGTGGTTGGCGTCCCGGGCATGTTCACCGATTCCCCCGAGGACCAGCAGGTGCTAGCCGACTTCGGCGGGCGGACCGTGCTGACGCTCATCGGCATCGTGTTCCTGGCCGGCTCCAACATCTTCTTCGCCGCGGCCGGCTCGGCCGTGCGCAACCACCGCCTGCACGAGGCCGAGCTGGCCAACTGGGCGGCCCGCGTTCAGACGCTCGCCCAGGTGCGCGAACGCAACAGGATCGCCCGCGAGATGCACGACGTCGTCGCCCACTCGCTCTCCGTGATGATCGCCCTGTCCGACGGCGCCTCCGTGGTGCTCAAGCGCGACCCGCAGCGCGCCGGCGAGGTGCTCTCCGAGCTCTCCGCGACGGGCCGGCACGCGCTCGCCGACATGCGCCGGGTCATCGGGGTGCTGCGCACCGGGGACGGCGCCCCGCTGGAACCCCAGCCCGCCGGGGACTCCATGGAAAAGATGCTCGAGGGCTTCACCGTGGCCGGCCTGCCGCTGCGCTTCACCCAGTCCGGCCCGCCGCTGCCCAAGGACGCGACCTTCCAGCTGACCGTCTACCGGATCATCCAGGAGTCGCTCACCAACGTGCTGCGCTACGGCCGCAACGTCACCCGCGTCGCCGTGCTGGTGGAACGCTCGGGCGACGAGGTCGTCATCCGGGTCAGCGACGACGGGACCCAGCAGGGCGGGCGGCGCGAGGGCGTTGGCTCGGCCCAGGGCATCCGCGGCATGGGCGAGCGCGCGGCCCTGTTCGACGGCACGCTGAGCGCCGGCCCCGCCCCGGGTGGTGGCTGGAACGTCGTCGCCACGCTGAGGGTCCCGCAACCGGCCGGCGGCGCCAAGCCCGCCGCCGCAACCACCCCGGACGCCACGGGGCCCCGGACCACCCAGACCCACCCGCGAACCCAGACCAGGATCGAACCATGAACCCCGAAGACACAGGACCCAGCCCCCGGATCGGCGTGCTGCTGGTCGACGACCAGCCGCTGCTGCGCATGGGGTTCCGGCTCATCCTCGAGGGCGAGGCAGACCTTGAGGTCCTCGGCGAGGCCTCCGACGGGGCCGAGGGCGTGCGGCTTGCCACAACGCTGCAGCCCGACGTGGTGCTCATGGACGTGCGCATGCCCACCATGGACGGGATCGAGGCGACGAAGCGCATCGCCGAAGCGCTGCCGGGCACCAAGGTCATCATCCTGACCACGTTCGACCTCGACGAATACGCGTTCTCCGGGCTGCAGGCCGGTGCCTCCGCGTTCCTGCTCAAGGACGTCGCCCCGGAGGAACTCGTCAACGCCGTGCGCCTGGTGGCCAGCGGGGACGCCGTGGTGGCGCCCCGGGTGACGGCCCGGCTGCTGGAAACCTACGTGCGCACTGCAGCCCCGGCCCGCGGGGCGGCCGCCGCGCCCGAACGCGACCCGCTGCTCGAGGACCTGACCCCGCGCGAGCTGGAGGTCCTCGGGGCCATGTCGGAAGGGCTCTCCAACGCGGAGATCGCCCACCGCTTCTTCCTCTCGGAGGCCACCGTCAAGACGCACGTGCGGCGGATCCTCACCAAGCTGCACCTGCGCGACAGGGTCCAGGCCGTCGTCTACGCCTACGAGACGGGCCTTGTCATCCCCAGCCAGGGACTGGACTACTAGGGGCGGGAATGAACAGCGAATTCCTGCGCAGCCCGTGGCTGCTGCTCTCCGTGGTCCTGCTGGTGGCCGGCACCTTCCTGCTCTCGGTGTTCGGCTGGCCGGTCGCCGGGTGGGCTAGCATCGTCATTGGAGTGTTTTCACTGGTGACAGCGGTTCTCCGCACCCGCTTCTAGCGGCAGGCCACTGTTCCCGGCGGCTCCGTGAAACCTCAAGCAGGCGGCCCTACAGGGCCCCGTGACACAAGGGAACGCACCCCCATGCCCAGCGCAGCAGCACTCGAGAACGTCAAAGACCTCGCCTCCTTCGTGGCGGCCTCGCCCTCCAGCTTCCACGCGGCGGCCGAGACGGCCCGCCGCCTGGAGGAAGCGGGCTTCACCGGGCTCGACGAACGCGCCGCCTGGGAGCCGGGCGCCGGGAAGTACTTCGTTCTCCGCGACGGCGCAATCATCGCCTGGGTGCAGCCGGAATTCGCGACAGCGACGACCGGTTTCCACATCCTCGGGTCCCACACCGACTCGCCCTCCTTCAAGCTCAAGCCCAAGCCGACCACCGGCGCGCACGGCTGGCTGCAGGCCGGCGTGGAGGTCTACGGCGGCCCGCTGCTGAACTCCTGGCTGGACCGCGAACTGCTGCTCGCCGGTCGCCTGGCGATGCTCGACGGGAGCACGGTGCTGGCCCGCACCGCCCCGATGCTGCGCTTCCCGCAGCTGGCCATCCACCTGGACCGCGGCGTCAACGACGGGCTGACGCTGGACAAGCAGGTGCACATGAACCCGGTCTGGGGCATCGGCACCCCGGAGGAGGCCGACGTGCTCGCGGTGCTTGCCGCATCCGCGGGCGTCGACCCGGCGCAGGTCGGCGGCTACGACGTGGTCATTGCCGACGCGCAGCGCGGCGAGGTCTTCGGCGGCGACAACGAGTTCTTCGCCAGCGGCCGGTTGGACAACCTGTCCTCCGTGCACGCCTCGCTGGCGGCACTGATCGGGCACGCGGCCACCGGCGGCGGGGAGCACATTGCGGTCATGGCGGCCTTCGACCACGAGGAGATCGGATCCGAGTCCCGGTCGGGCGCCTGCGGCCCGTTCCTGCAGGACGTGCTCGAGCGCATCGGCCACGGGCTGGGTGCCACCACCGAGGACCGCAACCGCGCGTACGCGGACTCCTTCTGCCTGTCGGCCGACGCCGGGCACTCGGTGCACCCCAACTACGCGGGCCGCCACGACCCGGCCAACCGCCCGCTGCTGGGTGCCGGCCCGCTGCTGAAGATCAACGCGAACCAGCGCTACGCCACCGACGCCGTGGGCGCCGCGCTCTTCGCTACCCTGTGCAACGACGCGGGAGTCCCGTACCAGGAGTTCGTCTCCAACAACCAGATGCCGTGTGGTTCAACGATCGGCCCGCTCACCGCCACCCGCCTGGGCATCCGCACCGTCGACGTGGGAATCCCGCTGCTGTCCATGCACTCGGCCCGCGAGCTGTGCGGCGTGGAGGACCCGTGGCGCCTGGCCAAGGTCGCCGAGGGCTTCTTCGCCGCCTGAGCGGCCGGGCCGGGCCCGTCCGCTTAACCCGGCGTTCACCGGGGCGTGCTTTGCTCGCGGTATGAGCGCCGAACCCAAGCCGCAGCGCAGGATCCTGCCCGAAGTCCAGGCCCTGCGTGCCGTGGCGGTGCTGCTGGTGCTGGCCTACCACCTGGCGCCGCATGCGGTGCCCGGCGGGTTCATCGGGGTGGACGTGTTTTTCGCGATCTCCGGGTTCCTGATCACCGGGCACCTGCTGCGCGAGGTGCGGCGGACCGGCCGGATCGACCTGCCGGGGTTTTGGGCCGCGCGGATGCGCAGGATCCTTCCGGCGGCCATCGTGGTGGTCCTCGCGGTGCTGGCTGCCACGCTGGCCTTCCTGCCCTCCACCCAGTGGAAAACCACGGGGGTGGCGGCCCTGGCCTCGGTCCTGTCGGTGGAGAACTGGGTGCTGGCCGCGGACTCCGTGGACTACCTCGCGGCGGATTCCGCGCCCACGGCACTGAACCACTTCTGGTCCCTGGGGGTGGAGGAACAGTTCTACCTGGCCTGGCCGCTGCTGGTGCTGCTGGCGGTGTGGCTGGGCGGGTTGCGCAGAGGTCCCGCGGTTCGGGGCGGCGCGGTTCCCGCCCCAGGGTTCCCGCGCACCGCGCTGCTGCTGGTCTTCGGCGCCGTCGTTGCCGCCTCGCTGTCCCAGGCGATGGTGCTGGTGGGATCCGGGAACCCCGCCGCCTACTTCGTCACCCCGGCCCGGGTCTGGGAGCTTGCGGCCGGCGGACTGCTGGCACTGCTGATGCACGGGCCAGTGCGGGAGCCCGGGCCTGGGCAGCCTGAGGGCCGTTGGTTCCGGGCCGTCGGCGACCGAAACACGCCGGCCCGGACCGTGCTGGCCTGGGCCGGACTCGCCGCCATCGGCGTGGCTGCGCTGGGTTACGGAGCCTCCACGCCCTTCCCCGGCCTGTCCGCCGCGCTTCCGGTGGCCGGCACCCTCGCGGTGATCCTGGCCGGCAAGACCCGTGGTGCCGCGGCCCCGCGGCGGGTCCTCGAGCTGCCCCCGGTGCAGTGGGTGGGCGACGTGTCCTATTCGCTGTACCTGTGGCACTGGCCGGTACTCATCTTCTTCGTGAACCTTGCCGGCGGCGAGCCGAACCCGCTCCAGGGTGCCGGGCTTCTGGTGCTTTCCCTGCTGCTTGCCGCGGCCAGCCACCGGTGGGTCGAAACCCCGCTGCGTTCGCTGCCCGCACTTGCCTCCTCGCGGTGGCGGACCCTGGGTGCCGGGGCAGCCGTCGTCGTGCTGGCGGGTTCCTTCTCGTTCGTCCCGGGGGCCCTGGCCCAGCGCGAGACGCTGCAGAAGGAGGAAGCGGCAGCCACCCTGCTGGCGGCACCGCCCTCCGAGCTCGGTGCCGCCTCGATCCCCGAGGGGGCACCGCCCTACCTGCCGGGCAGGCAACAGATCGTCCCGGTCCCCGCGGAAGCGGAGCGCGACAGGCCGCATCTGGGGGACTGCGTCCAGAAACCCGACTC
Organism: Paeniglutamicibacter selenitireducens; assembly: GCF_051550675.1. Classification (NCBI taxonomy): domain Bacteria; kingdom Bacillati; phylum Actinomycetota; class Actinomycetes; order Micrococcales; family Micrococcaceae; genus Paeniglutamicibacter; species Paeniglutamicibacter selenitireducens. Next base: position 161,891 of record NZ_JBPULF010000009.1, read on the forward strand.
GACGGTCACCCGCGAATGCGCCATGGGCACACCGGATGGAACCCTGACGGTTGCGCTGGTGGGCGATTCCCACGCGACCCACTGGTTCAAGGCCCTGGAAGCCACGGCGCGGGAGCGCGGGTGGACGTTGCTGACCTACCTGAAGAACTCGTGCCCCTTCACCGCCACCGAGCGCGTTGCGGAGCGCCGGGGCGGCCTCTCGTGCCACGGGGCCAACGAGCAGACCCTGGACCGGATCATCTCCCGCGGCGACGTGGACGCGGTGGTGACAAGCCACTGGGCCGGGGCCATCCTTGAGCGGGGTGCGGCGCAGGGCTTCGCCGACTACTGGGGCCGGTTGGAGGACGCCGGGATCAAGGTCTACCCGATCATCGACACCCCGCGTCCCGGGACCAAGCTCCTGGCACGCGATTGCGTGGTGCAGCATCCGAGGGACCTTGAGGTTTGCGGCACCCCGGAGGCAGGCGCGTTCGAGCCCGACGACTTCACCCGCGAGGCGGCAGCCCTCGAACCGCGGGTCGGTGTGCTGGACCTCTCGGACCAGTTCTGCCTCGACGGGTTCTGCCCGGTCGTGATCGGCAATGTGCTGGTCTACCGCGACAAGCACCACGTGTCCGACACCTACATGCGCACCCTTGCCCCGGTCTTCGGCGCCCGGCTGGGGGAGAAACTGCGCGCCGACGGGCTCGGGGAGCGCCCGCGGCGATCCCCGTGACGCACCGCACGCAGGTTCGTCCGGGCGGAGGGCAATTTTCCGCTAGACTGGATGAGGCTGTTTCTGTCGTGCCTGGCAATCTGGTGCGACGACAGCAAATGCAAAGAACCTCCTGTTGCGGAAATGCCGTGACCGTTTAGCCCAAAGGAGGTGGGTTCACATGCGTGCTTATGAATTGATGGTGCTGATCGACCCCGAGGTCGACGAGCGAACCGTTGAACCGACCCTCGGTAAGTTCCTGGACGTTGTACGTAACGATGGTGGAACCATCGAGAACGTTGACATCTGGGGCCGTCGCCGCCTGGCCTACGACATCCAGAAGAAGTCGGAAGCCATCTACGCGGTAGTTAACTTCACCGCCACCCCCGCTACTTCCGCGGAACTTGATCGCCAGCTGAGCCTCAATGAGACCATCATGCGCACCAAGATCACCCGCCCGGAAGAGGCAAAGGTCGTCGCAGAGTAATTCTGCTTTTCGATCCTCGTAGAACAACACCCTTAGGAAGGTTCCAATGGCAGGCGAGACCGTCATTACGGTAATCGGCAACTTGACCGGTGACCCAGAACTTCGTTTCACCCCGTCAGGGTCGGCAGTCGCGAACTTCACGATTGCTTCGACCCCGCGAACCTTCGATCGCCAGTCCAATGAGTGGAAGGACGGCGACACGCTGTTCCTCCGCGCATCGGTGTGGCGTGAGGCTGCCGAAAACGTCGCTGAGACGTTGACCAAGGGCACTCGTGTCATTGCTCAGGGCCGCCTCAAGTCGCGTTCTTACGAAACCAAGGAAGGCGAAAAGCGCAACGTCACCGAGCTCGAGGTCGATGAAATCGGCCCGTCGCTGCGTTACGCTTCCGCAAAGGTCACCCGCACCCAGCGCTCCGGCAATGGTGGCAATGGTGGCTTTGGCGGTCAGAATGCCGGCGGCAACGGCGGCGGATTCGGCGGCGGCAACGCCGGCGGCCAGGGTGGTTTCGGTGGCGGCAACGCCGGCGGAAACAACGGTGGCGGCTGGAATGCACCGGCAGCCGATCCATGGGGTGCTCCTGCCGGAGGAAACAACGGCGGATGGGGCAACCCGGGTTCTGACGAACCGCCTTTCTAAACAAATTTATTCACCATCCCGCAGAAAATTCTGCGGGCTCCACCTGATAAAGGAGCTCCACGATGGCTAAGGCTGAACTCCGTAAGCCCAAACCAAAGTCCAACCCCTTGAAGGCCGCTGACATCACCGTCATCGACTACAAGGACGTAGCATTGCTGCGCAAGTTCATTTCGGATCGCGGAAAGATCCGTGCCCGTCGCGTTACCGGCGTTTCCGTTCAGGAACAGCGCAAGATCGCACAGGCCATCAAGAACGCGCGTGAAGTAGCCTTGCTGCCTTACTCCGGCGCTGGCCGCGGCTAAGGAAGGTATACAAACATGGCAAAGCTCATTCTGACCCACGAAGTTACCGGCCTCGGTGCCGCAGGCGACATCGTTGAGGTGAAGAACGGTTACGCACGTAACTACCTTCTCCCGCGTTCGTTCGCCATCACCTGGACCCCGGGCGGTGAAAAGCAGGTGGAGTCGATCAAGGCTGCACGTGCCGCTCGCGCCGTTGCGTCCCTGGAAGAAGCACAGGCTCTCGCCGCCGCTATCTCCGCCAAGCCGGTCAAGCTGTCCGTCAAGGCTGGCGCTACCGGTCGCCTCTTCGGCACCGTCAAGACCGACGACATCGCCAAGGCTGTTGCAGCCGCCGGCGTTGGCGCGATCGACAAGCGCAACATCGAGATCAACGACCACATCAAGTCGACGGGTAACTACTCGGCGACCGTGCGCCTGCACACCGATGTGTCCGCGACCATCTCGCTGGTAGTCGTAGCCGCAAAGAAGTAATTCGCTGCGGATCCACCGCTCTTCGGGGCTGTGGGCACTGGGGACCCCACCTTCGGGTGGGGTCCCCAGTGCTTTAACGGGCCAGGTCGCTGCGGTTCCGGGGGAGTGGACGCCCAAGCGGGAACTTTTGCGGCAGACTATCGATACCCGGGCACGGAAAGCGAGATATTGTCGCAGATTCTTCGATTCTTACCCTCCGTTAACCAATGTGTCGAAACAATCTTTGACTGGAGCTAAACCTTTCTCCTAACGTTAGTCATGAATCAAGAGTGTCAACGGAAAAGCCCTGGCTTGTTGACCGGCAACCCTCTCACGGTAGTGGGGTGCTCCAGGTGACGATTCGGCCCGCGGGACCCCGGGGGCAAGTACCGCACACCCAGGAACAGGCTGCTGCGCATCGGGCGCATGCGTGATCCGAGGTGCGCACGACGCCGAAGGACCGATCCATGACGCTTGCCACAGACCTCACCCCCAACACCTTGCGCAACGTATTCGCCCAGCATCCCTCGGGCGTTGCGGCTTTGTGCGCCATCATCGACGGAGAGCCGCAGGGCATCGTCGCTTCTTCGTTCACCGTGGGCGTCTCGATGGATCCACCCCTGGTGATGTTCGCCGTGCAGAACACCTCGCGCACCTGGCCGGTGATCCGCTCCAGCGCCCGTATCGGGGTGTCGGTGCTCAGCGAGAAGAACGAGGGCGTGTGCCGTCAGATCGCGTCCAAGACCGGCGACCGCTTTGCGGGGCTTCGCCTTGATTCGACCGACGAGGGCGCGCTGCTGCTCCACGATGCCAGCCTGTGGCTGGATTGCTCGGTGGAGCAGGAGATTCCCGCTGGCGACCACCACGTCGTGCTGCTGCGGGTCCACGGCCACCAGACGAGCGACGCGTCGGAGTCCCCGCTGGTCTTCCACGGATCCGCATTCCGCCGCCTGGAAACCGGGCAGCTCGTCTCCTGAGACGTTCCCCGCGCAGTGCACGAGCCTGCCGGGCCCTTGTCCGACCAAACTGGTTAGGCCGTGGCCCGGCGGGCTCGTGCCGCATGCGGCGGCAGGATTCGCTGTCGGCCTCAGGACGGGTCGTGGACGGTGTCCACCATGTGGCGGTAGCCACGCCGCGCAAGTTCCGCGAGTACCGCGAGGTCGACGTCGCCGAGCTTGTTGACGTACAGGCAGGAGGCGCCTCGCTTGTGCTTTCCCAGCGCGGCCAGGAGGTCCTCGGACTCGGGGGCGATGGTCAGGCCGTAGAGGGCCAGGTTCGTGGAGCGTGGCGAGAAGCCGATTGCCGCGGCGTCGCCCTCTCGTCCCGAATCGTACTTGTAGTGGTAGGAGCCGAACCCGACGATGGTTGGCCCCCACATGGTCGCGGGCTGCCCGGATACTTCTTCCATCATTTCCAGCAGAGCTTGTGCATCGGAGCGCCGGACAGGATGTTCGACGGAGGCGATGAACTCGTGCGGATCAACCGGAGTGGGTGCGGTTTTGTTGACGGCCATGCGAGCCAGTATTGCAGCGGTTCCGAGGCGCATCAACCTCAGTCATCCCCAGATTTCCGTGACCCATGTGGATAGCTGTGGATAGTTTGTGGGTAACGGGAGAAAGCCGCGGGGATTAACCCCGGAATCTCGGGGTTCTTGTGTGAATAACCAGGGTTTTCACTCTGCCAATCTGTGGATAACTATTTTCTGTCCACAGCCCGCTTATCAAATAAGGCCTAGTCAGATGCCACTTATTGCAAATCTACAGTGGTAATCCACAGAGTTCTCCCCAGACTGTGCACACAACACGCCGAAAGGTTCACAGGTTATGCACAACCCCTGTGGATAACCGTGTTGGGTTTGAGGCAATTGGGGTCTAAGGTGACAGTGTTCCCCACCTATTTCCACAGGCTCGCGGTGTCTCTTCACACACGTGAGATTGGACGTACCAAAAGGTCGGCCGACCCTGCGACACTGAAGTAGGTATTGACGCGGAAACCTGGGAACCCGCGAAGCTTGAAGGGAAGACCCGTGTCGCTAGCGAACATCGAAACCAATCCTGAATCAGCCGATTCAGCCTACGGCCGCACGCCGCCGCAGGACCTCGTGGCCGAACAAAGCGTGCTCGGCGGCATGATGCTTTCCAAGGACGCCATCGCGGACTGCGTGGAGGTCCTGCGCGGACTCGACTTCTACCGGCCGGCGCACGAAGCCATCTACGAAGCGATCATCGACCTCTATGGCCGCGGGGAACCCGCCGACGCAGTGACCGTTTCCGACCTCCTGACCAAGCGCGGGGAAATCACGCGCATCGGGGGCCCCGCCTACCTGCACACGCTGATCCAGTCCGTTCCGACCGCCGCCAACGCCGGCTTCTACGCCGAGATCGTTCGCGAGCGCGCAGTGTTGCGCCGCCTGGTTGATGCAGGAACCAAGATCGTGCAGCTTGGCTACTCGCAGGACGGCGAGGTGGACGCGATCGTCAACGAGGCCCAAGCCGAGGTCTACAAAGTTGCCGAACGCCGCACCGCAGAGGACTACGTGCCCCTGCGCGACATCATCGAGGGAACCGTCGATGAAATCGAATCGGCAGGCTCCCGCGGAGAGGGCATGATCGGCGTGCCGACGGGATTCTACGAGCTCGACGAGTTGACCCAGGGGCTGCACGGCGGCCAGATGATCGTCATCGCGGCCCGCCCGGCTGTGGGCAAAAGTACGTTCGCACTGGATTTTGCCAGGTCAGCTGCCATCAAGAACAACATGACCGCAGTCTTCTTCTCCCTGGAAATGGGGCGAAACGAAATCGCAATGCGACTCCTGTCCGCCGAGGCGAGCATCGCGCTGCAGAACCTTCGCAAGGGCACCATTAAGGACGAGGAATGGTCCAAGATCGCCACCACCATGGGCCGCCTCAACGACGCGCCCCTGTTCATTGACGATTCGCCGAACATGTCGCTGATGGAGATCCGGGCCAAGTGCCGGCGCCTGAAGCAGAAGCACGACCTCAAGCTCGTGGTTCTGGACTACCTGCAGCTGATGAGTTCCGGCAAGCGCGTCGAGTCGCGCCAGCAGGAAGTCTCCGAGTTCTCGCGTGCACTGAAGCTGCTCGCCAAGGAACTTGATGTACCGGTCATCGCGCTCTCGCAGCTGAACCGTGGTTCCGAACAACGCACGGACAAGAAGCCGATGGTCTCGGACCTTCGCGAATCCGGTTCCATCGAGCAGGACGCCGACATGGTCATCCTGCTCCACCGCGAGGACATCTACGACAAGGAGTCGGCACGTGCCGGCGAAGCCGACGTGATCGTGGCAAAGCACCGTAACGGCCCGACCAAGACGATGGTTGTCGCCTTCCAGGGCCACTACTCGCGCTTCAACAACATGGCGCAAGAGAGCGGGATGTAGTTTCTCGCCCAACCGACGGTGCGGCCGTTCCTCCCGGGGAACGGCCGCACCGCTGCGTTGGATGCCGGGCGCCCCGGCTAGCCCCGTGACTCGGCAAACGCCTTGAACGCATTCATCGTCTTCAGGTTCTGCTTCGGGAACATCGAGGCGAACACGAACCCGAAGACCTTCATGGCCCCGGAGAACTCGAAGGTGTTGTGGGCGACCCAGCGGGTGGCGGTACCGCCTACGTCGTGGAACCCGTTCCGGCACACGTTGTGCACGCCCTTGGCGTCGTACGTGCCGTCGAAGGCGTCGGGCAGCTCGCGCCGGGTGACTGTCTCAAGCATTTCCATGGTGCCCCTGCCCTGCTTGTAGAGCAGCCGCGAGGTGGCGCCGGGTTCCCCCGGGGTGCCGGAGACCGCCTCGAACGACAAGAGCCCAGGCTGCCAAAGCTTGAGGTTTTCCGGGTCGTCGAAGAGTTCGACGAACCTGCTGCGCGGGAGGTTGACGGTGACTTCGTTGGTGAACTCCATGCCCGCAAGACTACCGGCGCGGACCCGCTGTTGGGCAGTGCGCGGGGCCGGGAAAACCCCTGTTGGCAAGTCCTCCCGCAGGTGGATGCCACCCGGGAAAAGGACAGGCTTTAAGCTCTAACCATGACCTTGCCTTCTCCCGGTTCCGGCGCGAGCGCGTCGCTGGGCCTTTTCGCTCCCCAGTACCGTTGGGTCACCGTGGGAATGTTCTCCCTGGTGTTCCTTGTCGCCTTCGAATCCCTGGCCGTCACCACGGTCATGCCGCTGGTCAGCAGGGAGCTGGACGGCGCCTCAATGTATGCGCTGGCGTTCGCCGCGCCCATGGCCAGCGGCGTCATCGGCATGGTGGCGGCCGGCGGGTGGTCGGACCGGAAGGGGCCGACGGGTCCGCTCTACGTGTCCACCATCGTGTTCATGGTCGGGCTGCTGCTCTGCGGCCTGGCGCCGAGCATGCAGGCCCTGGTGGTGGGTCGGCTGGTGCAGGGCCTCGGCGGCGGGGCCATCACCGTGGCGCTGTACGTGGTGGTGGCGCGGGTCTACGTTCCGCGGCTGCATCCGAAGATCTTTGCGGCGTTTGCCGCGGCTTGGGTCATTCCCTCGCTTGTCGGTCCGTTCGCGGCGGGGCTTGCCGCGCAGACCGTCGGCTGGCGCTGGGTGTTCCTGGGTGTTGTCGGGCTGGTGGTCCTGGCCATGGCCGCCGTGGTGCCGTCCCTGCGCGGGCTCGGCGGCGGGGAAAACCCGCAGGGCGGCATCGCCTGGGCCCCGCTGGGCTGGGCGGGCCTGGCCGCGGCAGCGGTGCTGGCCATGAACCTGCTGGCCGACATCCCTGCCGTGGGGACCTGGCTGATGCTGCTCTCCCTGGCCGTGGTGCTGGTGGCGGTGCGCCCCCTGTTCCCGCGCACGACCCTGCGCGCCGGGCGGGGCCTGCCCACCACCATCCTGGTCCGCGCGCTGGCAGCCGCCGCGTTCTTCGGCACCGAGGTGTACCTGCCCTACTTGCTGATGGACCGCTACGAGCTTTCGCCCGCGGTGGCGGGACTGGCGTTGACAGGTGCCGCGATCTTCTGGTCGCTGGGGTCCGCGGTCCAGGGCCGCCTGGGCGAGAGCATGGGCAACGAACGGGCCATGTTCATCGGCTCGGTGCTGGGCGTGGCGGCGATCCTGATGGTGCTTGCCACGGCGGCCTGGCACTGGCCGGCCGCCGTGGCGATCGCCGCCTGGGCGCTCGGAGGCGCCGGCATGGGGCTGGTGTACCCGCGGCAGAACGTGCACATGATCAAGCTCTCGACCAGCGCGAACCAGGGCTTCAACTCCTCGGCACTGGCCATCGCCGACTCCATGGGTTCGGCGCTGGCGCTGGCTGCGGGCGGGCTGATCTTCGCCGCCTTCACCGGCAACGACTCGTTCGTCGCGGTGTTCGCCTTCACCGGGTTGATCGGGCTGGCGCTGGTCATCCTGACCCCGCGGACCCGCACCGCCGAACGGGCCGGGGCGACGGGGGAGGGCGTCCCCGTACACTCTGAGCATGAGCGAGCATGAACTGCCGAAGACCAGCGCCCCCGCCAGTCGGGCGCTGAAGGCACACGGGATCACCACCCTTGAGCAGGCCGCGGCGCGGGGTGAGAAGGCGCTGCTGGCCATGCACGGCGTGGGCCCCAAGGCAGTGGGGATCCTGCGCGAGGCCTTGGCGGAGCTCGGCGCGGAACTGGCGGACTAAGGCCCGGCCCGTCCCGCCCCGGCCGGTGTGCCGCGGCTACGCTGCCGGCAGGATCTCCCGGTGTTGGGAGCCGGGTGCGACGAGGTAGGCGTCGTACTCGTGGTGCTTGGTGGTGTAGGCCTTGATGTAGGGGCAGATCGCCACGATCTTGTGCCCCTGCGCAATGGTGTCCTCCAGGGCGAACACCGCAAGCTTCGCGGCGAGGCCCTGCCCGGCGTAGGCCTCGTCGACCACCGTGTGGAAGAAGACTCGTTCGATGCCGTGCTCGGTGGACAGGTCCCGGTAGTGGGCGGCACCGATGGACTTCCCGCCGTCGAGGAGGGAGTAGCGCTGCCGTTCGGCGCGGTGTTCGAGATGAATATCGCTCATGCGTCCCACCCTATCCGTCGGCCGGGTGCCGCCCGAACAGGCGGCGGAAGAACCCCGGCGGCTCGCTGCCCTCGGCCAGCACCGCCACGGCGCCGAAGCCGTCGTAGTAGCCCCGGTGTTGCTCGTTGATGGCGTAGACGGCCCGGATGGAGCGCTCGGCGTGCTCGGCATCAAGGGCCTGCCGCCGGTACACGCGCACGGGGAACAACCCGTTGGCGTCCTGCGACTCGGAGCGGTCCACCGACCAGCCGGCGCTTTCGAAGTGTGCGCAGGCTTCCTCGGCGTGCTGCTCGGCGGCGTACGACACGAAGTGCTCGACCTCGCGCTTGGCGTCGAGCAGGTCGCCGTTCGCCGCCCGCTCGCTGAGCGAACGCCGCATCCTTTCGAGTTCCAACTCCAGGCTCATGGCTTCCTTACTACCCCGCAGTCCCGCGGGATGAATCGGGCCGGCGGCGTCCTAGTCCCGCGGGCGCAGGCGGACGGTGGGCAGCACCGGGGCGGGCAGCGGCCCGGGCTCCCCGGCGGGGAAGTCGCCGAAGCGCCTGGCCGAGGCGTCCCCAGGCTCCGCACCGATCTCCGCCTGCCACTGCTCGCGGTACTTCACGACCTCCTCGTGGGTGCGTCCCACGAAGTTCCACCACATGAGGATCTGCTCGTGGAGCGGCTCTCCGCCGATCAGCAGCGCACGCACCGGCTTGCTGCCGGCGCTCAGCGTCACGGACTGGAACCCGGCGGGCAGGAACGCGAGGTGGTCGACGGGCACGTCGTCCACCTCGACCTTCAGCGACCCCGAATCGAGCAGGATGCCGTGTTCGTGGTGCGCCTTGAGGGCCACCTTGATCCGGGCGCCCGGTTCCATCAGGATCTCGGCGCCCACCAGCTCGGTGTGCGTGTGGACGGGGGAAGCCGAATAGTGCTCGGCACCGCGTTCGCCGGAGACGCTCAGCGATCCCAGGAACACGCGGACCGTCCAGTCCTCGGTGCCCATGGGCTCCGGCCGGTGGTGCACGAAGGTCGGTGCGGTGTGCCGGGCCCGGTCCGGAAGAGCGATCCACAGCTGGGCGCCGTGCAGCACGCGGGTGTCCGGGGTGGAGAACTCGGAGTGGCTGATGCCGCGGCCGGCGGTCATCAGGTTGACCTCGCCGGGGCGGACCATGGCGTGGTGCCCGGCTGAGTCGCGGTGCTCGATCTCGCCGGTGAAGAGCCAGGAGACGGTCTGCAGCCCGGTGTGCGGGTGGCGCGGGACGCGCATGCCCCCGGAGTCCGCCACGGGGTCCGGGCCGTAGTGGTCCAGGAAGCACCAGGCGCCGATCAGGCTGCGCTGCTTCTGCGGCAGGGTCCTGCGCACGTCCATGGCCCGCGGCCCGCCCAGGGGGACATCGCGCGGGGCCAGCAGCTCGATGCCCGCGCAGGCGCGGTGGTCGTTGCACACAAGTTCTTCCGGTGCGGTCTCCAGGTTGCTCATGACCATAGCGTAGTGCGGGCCGCCGGATCCGGCGAGTGGGCCCGCGGGCAGGGGTTCGATGGCACCACCTGCGCGCGGGCCCGCCCGGATCAGTCGGTGCCGGCGGGCTCGTAGCGGACCAAATCCCCGGAGGCCAGCACCACGTCGCGCATGGCGTGAAGGCCGCCGGCCACGGCGCCCGCCGCCCGGGCCTGAACCAGCAGGTTGCCCAGGGCCGTGGCCTCCACCGGCCCGGCGAGGACCGGCAACCCCGTTGCCTCGGCCGTCAGCCGGCACAGCAGGGCGTTCTGCGAGCCCCCGCCCACGATGTGCAGCACCGTGGGGGCCAACCCGGTGAGTTCCGTGGCCGTGCGCAGCGTGCGCGCGTAGGCGCTGGCCAGGGAATCGAGGATGCAGCGCACGATCCGTACGGGATCGGCCCCCGGATCGCGGTGCACCCACGCGCCGTCCGGGCCGTGCCGTCCGGCCGCTGCACGGATCCGCTCCGGCATGCGGCCAGGGGCCAGGAACTCGGCGGAATCGGCGTCGACCTGCGGACCTCCGCGGTCCAGCTCCGCGGCAAGGGCCAGCAACCCGGGAAGCGGCGGGAGCCCGGCCCCTTCGGCGTCCCACTGGCGCAGGCACTCCTGCAGCAGCCACAGGCCGCCCACGTTGCGCAGGAACCTGACGGTTGAATCGACCCCGCGCTCATTGGTGAAGTTCGCCTCCCGCGCGGCGTCGGCAAGCACCGGTGCGTCGAGTTCGAAGCCCACCAGCGACCACGTGCCCGAGGACACGTAGGCGGTGACGGGGGAGTGTCCGTCCGCCGGGACGGCCGCCACGGCGGAGGCCGTGTCGTGTGAACCCACGGCCACCACCGGGGTGCCCTCGGGCAGCCCGGTGCGCACGGCAAGGTCCCCGCCGAGCACCCCGTACGCCTCGCCCGGGGAGATCAGCGGCGGGAAAAGGTCCGCGGGGATGCCGAGCGCGGCGAGGAGCCCGGGCGAGAATTCCCCCGATCGCGCGTCGAGCAGCCCGGTGGTGCTGGCGTTGGTTTCCTCGGTGCGCATCTCCCCGGTGAGCCGGTAGGCCAGCAGGTCGGGGATCAACAGGGCCCGCAGCCCCTCAAGCGACGGTTCGCTGGCCAGCTGGTAGATCGTGTTGAAGGGCAGGAACTGGAGCCCGTTCCCGGCATAGAGTTCCTCCGGGCCCACCGCGGCATGCACCCTGTCGATCACCGTTGCGGTGCGGTCGTCGCGGTAGGCGCGGGGCGCCTCCAGGAGCACGCCGTCGCGATGCAGCCCGTAGTCGACGGCCCAGGTGTCGATGCCGATGCTTGCCACCTGCCAGCCGCGTTCGCGGGCGCGCAGGCCCAGCAGCCGCAGCCCGTCGAGCACCTCGGCATGGAGGCGCTCCAGGTCCCAGCGCAGCGCACCATCGTTCTGGTGCACCCCGTTGGGGAAGCGGTGCACCACCTCGACGTCCATGCGCCCGACGTGCATGCGGCCCAGGATGACGCGCCCCGAGGACGCCCCGATGTCGACGGCGGCGAAGGCAACGGCGGGATGTTCCATGCCGGCCCTACCGCACGAACGCCGCGGCGACCCCGGCGTCGACCGGGATGTGCAGGCCCGTGGTGTGCGAAAGGTCCGCGGAACACAGCGCGAACACCGCGTTCGCCACGTTCTCGGGGAGCACCTCGCGCTTGAGCAGGGTGCGCTGGGCGTAGAACTTGCCGAGGTCGTCCTCCTGGACCCCGTAGACGGCCGCGCGCTTGGCGCCCCAGCCGCCGGCGAAGATCCCGGAGCCGCGCACCACCCCGTCCGGGTTGATGCCGTTGACCTTGACCCCGTGTTCACCCAGTTCGGCGGCCAACAGGCGCACCTGGTGGGCCTGGTCGGCCTTGGTGGCCGAGTAAGCGATGTTGTTGGGGCCGGCGAACACCGAGTTCTTTGAGGAGATGTAGATGATGTCCCCGCCGAGCTTCTGCTCCATGAGCACCCTGGCCGCGGCGCGTGAAACCAGGAAGGACCCCTTGGCCATGACGTCGTGCTGCAGGTCCCAGTCCTTCACGGTTGTCTCCAGCAACGACTTGGACAGCGAGAGCCCGGCGTTGTTGACCACCAGGTCCAGGCCGCCGAAGGCCAGCAGCGCCGCCTCGACCCCTGCAGCCACCTCGTCCTCGCTTGTGACATCCACCCGGACCCCGATCGCGACGTCGATGGACCCGATCCCGGCGGCCACGGCCCTAGCCTTCTCCGCGTCCAGGTCCGCAATGACCACGCAGGCGCCCTCGGCGGCCAGGCGTTCGGCGATGGCCTTGCCGATGCCCGAGGCTGCACCTGTCACCAGCGCGATGCGGGTGGCCAGCGGCTTGGGCCGGGGCATCCGGGCCAGCTTGGCCTCCTCGAGCGCCCAGTACTCGATCCGGAACTTCTCCGCCTCGTCGATGGGCGAGTAGCTGGAGAGCGCCTCGGCCCCGCGCATCACGTTGATGGCGTTAACGTAGAACTCGCCGGCGACCCGGGCCGTCTGCTTGTCCTTGCCGTAGCTGAACATCCCGACGCCGGGGACCAGCACGATCGCCGGGTCCGCCCCGCGCATGGCAGGGGACCCGGGTGTTGCGTGGCGCTCGTAGTAGGCGCTGTAGTCCGCGCGGTAGGCGGCGTGGAGTTCGGCAAGCCGGGCGGCGGATTCCTCGATTCCGGCATCCGCGTCAAGGTCCAGCACCAGGGGCTTGACCTTGGTGCGCAGGAAGTGGTCCGGGCAGCTGGTGCCCAGGGCGGCAAGTTCCCCCAGCCGGGCGGAGGCAAGGAACTCGAGCACCTCCGGGGTGTCGGTGAAATGGCCGACCATGGGCTTGTCCTCGCTCGCGATGGAACGCACCACCGGGGCGAGCGCCGCGGCCTTGGCCCGGCGTGCCTCGGGGTCCAACGCGGCGCGCCCCGCCACCGGTGCACCGAAGGGTTCCGCGCGCCCGTGCTCGATGATGTACTTTTCCGCCGTGTGGATGATCCACAGCGAGTTCGCCTGTGCCTCGTCGCTGGTTGCGCCCCAGGCGGTGATTCCGTGCCCGCCGAGGATGCAGCCGACGGCCTGCGGGTTGGCTTCCTTGATCGCCGCGATGTCCAGGCCCAGCTGGAATCCGGGTCGCCGCCACGGCACCCAGGCGACCTTGCCGCCGAAGATGCGGGCCGTCAGTTCCGGCCCGTCCGCCGCGGTGGCGATGGCAATGCCGGAGTCCGGGTGCAGGTGGTCGACGTGTGCCGCATCCACCAGCCCGTGCATGGCGGTGTCGATGCTGGGGGCGGCGCCCCCCTTGCCGTGCAGCGTGTAGTCGAAGGCCGCAACCATCTCATCCTCGCGCTCCGGGCCCGGGTACACCCCGGCCAGGGCCCGCAACCTGTCCAGCCGCAGCACGGCAAGGCCCTCGGGCCGGAGCGTGCCCAGGTCGCCGCCGGAGCCCTTGACCCACATCAACTCGGTTTCCTCCCCGGTGACGGGGTCGCGGTCGGTGCCCTTGGCGGAGGTGTTGCCACCTGCGTAGTTGGTGTTGCGCGGGTCTGCGCCCAGGGCATTGGACCTGGCAATCAGTGCTGCGACGGTGGGGTGGGTCATGGGATTGTCTCTCATCGGTTGGGGGTGCATGCGGGGAAGGGGGAGCCCGGGCGGGCTAGGCGCCCCAGCTGGCCTGGGTGCCGCCGACGCGGTCGTCGCTGATCTTCTTCTGGTAGCCCGAGGCCAGGTACTCGGCCATGGGGTCGGCCGGCAGTCCGCGGCCTTCGCGCCAGGCTGCCAGGGCGGGACGGACGTCGGTGTAGAACGCATCCATGAGGACCGCGTTGGCACCCAACACGTCGCCCGCCCGCTGTGCACCCTGCAGGGCGTCGCGGTCGACGAGCAGGGCGCGCGCCGTCATCTCCTGCACGTTGAGCACGCTGCGCATCTGGCCCGGGATCTTTTCCTCGACGTTGTGGCACTGGTCGAGCATGAAGACCACGCCGTTGGCCGGGTCCAGGCCGCCGCCGCGGACCACCTCGTGCATGATCCTGAAGAGCTGGAACGGGTCGGCCGCCCCGACGATCAGGTCGTCGTCGGCGTAGAAGCGCGAATTGAAGTCGAAGGAGCCGAGCTTGCCCAGCCGCAGCAGCTGGGCGACGATGAACTCGATGTTGGTTCCCGGGGCGTGGTGCCCGGTGTCCAGGCAGACGCTGGCCTTCTCGCCCAGCGCCATGGTCTGCGCGTAGGAGGTTCCCCAGTCCGGCACATCGGTGTGGTAGAAAGCCGGCTCGAAGAACTTGTACTCCAGCACCATGCGCTGGTCGTCGCCGAGCTGCGCGTAGATCTCCGCGAGGGACTCCGCCAGCCAGTCCTGGCGCGAGCGGATGTCCCCCTGTCCGGGGTAGTTGGTGCCGTCCGCCAGCCAGATCTTCAGGTCCCGGGAACCCGTCTGGTGCATGATCTCGAGGCAGCGCAGGTGGTGCTCGACGGCCCGGCGGCGGATGGCCGGATCGCTGTGGGTCAGCGAACCGAACTTGTAGGCGTCGTCCTGGAAGGTGTTCGAGTTGATGGTTCCCAGTCCCACGCCCAGGTCCTCGGCGTAGGAGCGCAAGGCGCCGAAGTCCTCGACCAGGTCCCAGGGGATGTGCAGGGAAACCTTGGGTGCCAGCCCCGTGTACTTGTGGACCTGTGCGGCGTCGGCGATCTTTTCCTCGGGGGTGCGGGGCGTCCCGGGGGTGCTGAACACCTTGAAGCGGGTGCCGGAGTTGCCGTAGGCCCAGGACGGGACCTCGATCTCCTGGGCCGCGAGCTGGTCCTGCACATGTTGTGGAAGGGCGGTTGTCATGGTGTTTCTCCTGTTGCATCCGGTGCCGTCAGGGCGGTGAGTTGGTCCTCGAGGTTGAACACCTCGGTCAGTTGGAGGAAGCCCGCGTCCGGCGCGACGTCCAGGTCCGTGAAGAACCCGCCCATCTGCGCCTGCCAGCGGGCGTTGACATCCGTGGCGTTCATGGCGGCCTGCGCGGCGGCGAGGTCATGGGTTTCGAAGTAGCCGACCAGCAGGCCGTCCCCGCGCAGGAACAGCGAGTAGTTGTGCCAACCGGCGGCCTTCAGCGCCGTGAGCATCTCCGGCCACACTGCAGCGTGGCGCTGGGTGTATTCGTCGATGCGGTCGGGCTTGACCTGGAGCTGGAAGCAGACTCGTTGCATCGGCCTACCGCCCCACGTGCTTGTGCGGCACACCCAGCAGCGAGGCGGCCGCTGCGAGGTCCTTGGCGCGGTGCCCGACACACAGGGCCCAGTGGTGGCCGATCCCGGTGGCGGACCATTCGTCGACCCATTCGCCGGGGTCGGTGCCGAAATCCACCCGGGACGTGGTGTTTCCGATGGCCAGCAGCGGACCGTCCGTGACGGTTCCCTCCGAGGTGATGAAGACGTAGCTGCCGTCGCGTTCCTCGCCCAGGCCGAAGACCGTGACGGGGCCGTGCTGGACGTCGAATTCGACGGAGACGCCCCAACCGCGCTTGCCGTGGTAGACGCCAAGCCCGCGCAGCAGCGGTTCCCGGGCGGAAACCTGCAGGTGGGCGGGACCGTCGTGGCCCATTTCCACCACGTTGTCGGTGAAGTTCAGCGCCTGGATCTCGGTGAAGGAGCCGCCGGCGCCGATGGTGTTTGCCGCGAGCATCGCGATGGAGGTGCGCAGCTCGTACTCGCCAGCCATCGGGATCCCGCGGGCGGTGAGCAGCGAGGCGCCCAGGATCATGCCGGCGCCGAGGCGTTCGTGGAGTTCCCCGGCCAGCCCGCGGTGGTAGTAGGCGAGGGAGTCGAGGTCGAAGTCCTCGACGAGACGGTCCAGGCCCACGGAGACCTTCGCCCCCCAGGCCAGGTCCTCGGCGTTGACGGAGGCATCGAGGGTGAAGAGCTCCGTGGCCAGCTGCACGCGGTCGGCGACCTGGGCGTCGGTGACCTCGTTGACGCGCTCGCGCAGGTCGTCGAATTCGAGGATTTCAACGTGGGAGCCGAACTGTGCGCTGACGTTCATCGGGCCTGTGGAGACGTCGAGCATGCCGGGGTAGAGGTGGCCCATGAGCCCGTGGCGGGCGGTGCGCAGCCTGCCGCGGACTGCCGCGGCGTGCACCCAGCGGTTGATGCGTTCCCACGCGGCCTCCTGGCGCAGATGGCCGGAGACGGAGCGGAACTCGATGCCGGCCCGGCGGAAGACGTTGGCGATCTCGGGCACCGGGCACTGGCCGCAGTAGGCGAGCCACTCGCCGGTGTCGGTGTTCGCGTGGTCCATGGATTCGGTGGGCTGCAGGTCGATGACCAGCACCGGGGCGCCGGCGCGCTGGGCGATGGGAAGCACCATGGAGGCGGTGAGGTAGGTGGCGGCGAACATGACGATCAGGTCGCAGTCGGCGCGGCGCAGCTTCTCCGCCGCGCAGGCGCCCTCGGGGGCATCGGAGATGAACCCCGCGTCGATGACCTCCGCATCCATGGTCCGGAACCGGGAGATGACGTAGTCCGCCGACTCCCTGAGCCGGGGGAGCAGGCCGGGGAACTGTTCCCAGTAGGCGCCGAGGCCGCCGGAGACCAATCCGATGCGGGTGTTGCGGCGGCGGTGCTGCGGCAAGGGCGTGCCGGGCTGGCTGGTTTCGGGCATGGCTGACTCCTTCGTCGTCGATGGTGCGGGGTCGCAGGCGTGCGCTCGGTGAGCGGAAGTTCAGGGGGTGTCGGGGGGCGGTGCCGGACGGCGTCCCGGGGACTGCCGTCCGGCACCGGGGTTTCGCGAGTGCGGCCCGGGTTAGAAGTCGTACTCGTCGATGTTGTCCTTGTTGAAGACCGTCGGCGGGCCGACGATCACCAGGCCGCCGTCCTCGACGGTGCGCTCGCCGAGGGCGCCTGCGGTGAACTTGTCCCCGGCCTTGCCGGTGATGGTGCCGTCCACCAGGGCCTTGGCCGCGTAGGCGGAAACCTCACCGAGCTGTGCCGGGTCCCAGAGTGCGAATTCGGTGACGGTGCCGTCCTTGACGAAGGAACGCATCTCGTTCGGCAGGCCGAGCCCGGTCAGTGCGACCTTGCCCTTGTACTCGGAGGTGGAGAGGTAGCGTGCGGTGGCCGCGATGCCCACGGTGGTCGGGGAAATGATGCCCTTGAGGTTCGGGTGGGCCTGCATCAGGCCCTGGGCCTCCTGGAAGGACTTGGCATCGTCGTCATCCCCGTAGACCTTGGCGACAAGCTTGATGTCCTTGTATTCGGGGTTGGATGCCAGCTCCTCCTCCATGAACTTGATCCACTCGTTCTGGTTGGTGGCGTTGGCGGTGGCCGAAAGGATCGCGATTTCGCCCTTGCCGCCGATCTGCTCGGAGATCAGCTTGGTCTGGATCAGTGCCACGTCCTTGGCCACCACCTGGGAGATGAAGACGTCGCGGCAGTCCGGGTTGGTGTCCGAGTCGAAGGCGACGATCTTGGCGCCGGCGGTGCGCGCCTCGCCGAGCGCCGAGCACACGGCATCCGGGTCGTTGGCCGCGATCACGATGGCGTTGGTGCCGGCCTGCGTTTCGGCGTTGACGAAGGTGACCTGGCTGGAAGCCGAGGCCTCAAGCGGACCGACCACGTTGGACGAGGCGAAGCCCGCGGCCTGGGCGCCCTCCTTGCCGCCGCCGAGCACCACGTCGGTGTAGGGGTTGTTCAGCTGCTTGGGGATGAAGGTGATGGTGGCGTCGGTCTTCGCGGCTCCGCCGGATTCGCCGGTGGCGCCGGGTTCCGCGGTGCCACCGCCCGCGCAGGCGGTCAATGCCAGGGCCGCGATGGCCATGGACGCGGTGAACGTGCCGATTCTGCGGGTGTTTGAAACTCGCTGGGTGAACATCCTTGTTTCCTTCCTCGGTGGCGGGGGTCCGCCGGGTTGCGTGTGTGGTGCGGAACGGATTGCTAGTTGACCGTGGGTGCGGTCGCTTCGCCGGTGATCTGCCGACGTAGTTTTCGGTCGTGCCGCCAGGTGGATATGGCGGACGAGATGCTCGGTGCAATGACCGAGGCAATGAGCAGGAGCCCCGTGACGGTCACCAGGACCACGTCGGAGACCCTGCCCAGGCGCAGTGCGTAGTTCAGCGAGCCGATGAGCAGCACGCCCGCGAGCACTCCGGGGATCGATCCCTTGCCGCCGAAGATCGAGACCCCGCCCAGCAGCACCGCGGCGATCACGGTGAGCTCGAGGCCCGAGGCGTTGTCGCTGCGGGCGCTGGTGTAGCGCAGGGTCCAGAAGATGCCGGCGGAGGCGGAGACGACACCGGAGGCGACATAGAGCCAGAACTTCGATTTGCCGACGTCGATGCCCACGAAGTGCGCGGCGTCCTTGGAGTAGCCCATGGCGTACAGCCCGCGGCCGAAGGCCGTCTTGTGTAGCAGCAGCCCGAAGAAGAGCACCACCACGAGGACGGGGACGACCATGACGGGGATTCCCGTGGTGCCGATCTTGGAGGAGGCGAAGGCGGTGATGTCCTTGGGGAAGTTCGCCACCGCGTTGTCCCCGATGGTCACCAGGGCCAGGCCCCGGAAGAGGGCCAGCGTGCCGATGGTGACGGCCAGCGAGGGCAGCCCGACGAAGGCGATGAGCACCCCGTTGAAGACGCCCGCGAGCAGGCCGACCAGCAGTGCAATGCCCATGGAGATCCAGATGTCCGCCCCTCCGGCCCACATGACGCCCATGACCGCCGAGGAGAGCCCCGCGATGCTGGCCACCGAGAGGTCGATCTCGCCCGTGATGATGATCAGGGTCATGGGCATGGCGATCAGCAGCGTCGGGATCACGTCCAGGAGCAGGAACCCCGTGGTGACGGGGGAGGCGAAGCGCGGGATGGAGACCATCGCATAGAGCAGGAACGCCACGAGGATGTAGGCCATGATGGCATCGCGGCCGGTGTACCAGCGGGGTCCGCGGCTCTCTGCGGTTCCGGGGAGGGCCTGGCTGGTGTCGACTGTTGCGGTCGCTGACTCAGACATTGCGACCCTCCTTTTCTCGCAGGTTCTTGGCGTGGCGCAGGGACGCCAGGCGGTCGATGAGGATGGCGGTGATGATCAGGATGCCGACGATGGCCTGCTGCCAGAACTTGTCCACGCGCAGCGCCGTCAGCGAGCTGGTGATGGTGTTGAGCAGGATAGCGCCGATCGCCGCGCCGATGACGGTCCCGCTGCCGCCGAAGATCGCGACGCCGCCGACCACTGCGGCCGCGACCACGTCCAGTTCCAGGCCGCTGCCCGTGGTGGCCCCGACGGCGTTGAAGCGGCTTGCGTAGAGCACCCCGGCCAGGCCGGCCAAGGAACCGTTGATGAGGAACGCCGTGAACACGCGGCGCGAGACGTTGATGCCGAAGAGCTTTGCCGCCTCGGGATCGGACCCGATGGCGTACAGGTCGCGTCCCGGCCGGGTTCCTGACATGAAGACCGCCAGGACGACGACAACGATGACGGCCAGCAGGGTGATGATCGGCATTCCCAGCACGGTGTCCACGGAGAGGTTTCCGAAGGCTTCCGGGCGGTCGCCGGCGAAGTGCTGTTTGGGGCCGGCCCACGCGTTGTTCAGGCCGCGGAACACGTAGAGCGTGCCCAGCGTGATCACCAGCGAGGGGACCTTGGCCCAGACCGTCAGCAGGCCGTTGAAGGCGCCCAGTGCCGCGCCGAAGGCTATGCCGATGAGCAGGACCAACGGGATGGGCATGTTGGGTGCCGAGGAGAAGATGGTGCCGGTGCCGAAGGCGACGAGTCCCAGGATCGAGCCGACTGACAGGTCGATGTTTCGGGTCACGATCACCATGGTTTGGCCTGCTGCAAGAAGCATCATGATTGTCGCGTTGAGCATCAGGTCCTTCATGCCCTGCGGGGAGAGGAAGAGCGGGTTGATGACGGTGGTGATGATGACCAGCGCGACAAGCGCCACGGTGACGGGGAACTCGCGCAGCTTGAGCAGCGAACCCAGTCCGAAAGTGCGCGGGCCGGGGCCCTGCAGGTGCGGGGCATCGTTGCCGGTGCTGAGGGACGGGGCGCTCATGAGTGGTTCTCCTTGGAAGCGGTGGCCGCGTGCATGACCGATTCGGGGGTGGCTTCGGATCGATCGAGGTGGGCGGTGACAAGGCCCTCGTGCATGACCAGGACCCGGTCCGCCATGCCCAGCACCTCCGGAAGTTCGGAGGAGATCATCAGGATCGCCATGCCGTGCCCCGCCAACTCGTTGATCAGCCGGTGCACCTCGGACTTGGTTCCCACGTCGATGCCGCGGGTGGGTTCGTCGATGATCAGCACCTTGGGTTCGGTGGCCAGCCATTTGGCCAGCACGACCTTCTGCTGGTTTCCCCCGGAGAGCGTGGATACCGGCTGGTCCATGGAGGACGTCTTGACCTGCAACTTGCGGCTCCAGGTGGCGGCGGTCCGTTTTTCGGCGCGTCCGTCGATGAGCCCGAACCGGCTGAACCTGTGGCGCAGTGTGAGTGCCGCGTTCCGCGCCACCGAAAGATCCATGACAAGGCCCTGCTTGCGGCGGTCCTCGGGGACGAATCCGATGCCGGAGGCGATCGCCGTCTGCGGGTTTCCCGAGGGCAGCGCCTTGCCGGCGACGGTAACCGTTCCCGCATCCCGCTTGTCGATGCCGAAGATCGCCCTGGCCACTTCGGTCCGTCCGGCGCCGACCAGCCCGGCCAGGGCCACGATCTCGCCGGCCCGGACCTCGAAGCTGATGTCGCTGAAGACGCCCCTTCGCCCGAGCCCCTCCACGGACAGGACCGTGTCGCCCAGGGTTGACTCGGTCTTCGGGAACAAGGTGTCGACGTCGCGGCCGACCATGTCGCGCACGATGCGTTCCACGGTGACCTCGGCGGTGAGGTGCGTATCGATGTAGCGCCCGTCGCGCATGACGGTGATGCGGTCGGAAAGGTCCATGACCTCGTCGAAGCGGTGCGAAATGAAGAGGATTGCCGCCCCGCCGTCCCTCAGGGACCGGGCGACCTTGAAGAGCCGGTCGACTTCCGTGCCGCTGAGCGCGGCCGTCGGTTCGTCCATCACCAGGACCTTGGCGTCCAGGGAAATGGCCTTGGCGATTTCAATGAGCTGCTGGTCGGCGATGGACAGGCCCTCGGCGCGGCGGGCGGGGTCCATGGGTACCCCGAGGCGTTCAAACAGTGCGGATGCGTTCTTGCGCATGCGCGAGTGGTCGATGAGTCCGAGGCGGTTCTTCGGTTGGCGGCCGATGAAGATGTTCTCGGCCACGGAAAGATCGGGAAACAGGGTGGGCTCCTGGTAGATCACCGAGATGCCCATGGCCTTGCTGTCGGCCACCGACTTGAACGCGCAGTGCTGGCCCGACACCGTGAACTCGCCCGTGTCGGGTGCGTGGACTCCGGCAAGGATCTTGACCAGGGTGGACTTTCCTGCCCCGTTTTCCCCGCACAGGGCCACGATCTCTCCGGCGCGAAGTTCGATGGTTCCGTCTGCGAGGGCGACAACCGGCCCGAACGTTTTCATGGCTCCGTGAAGCGACAGGGTCGGGGCGATGTCACCGACCGTGGAATGTTGCATGGGATGCGCGCCTTTGCGGGTTGATGAACGGGAGAGTCTAAAATGAATCGTTTCAATTGAACTGTGGCCTAGATCATAAGCAGGAGGTTTTGGACGCGTCAACCATTGGGGGCGAAATTGCCGGAAGAATTTTGATTCGTTTCAATTGTGCAGCTATGGTGAGTCCAACAACCTCTCAAGGCAGGAGCACTCGTGGTTTCCGTAAGCGTCAAGGACGTTGCCCATCTGGCCGGTGTATCGGTCGGCACTGTTTCAAACGTGCTCAACCACCCGAACCGTGTCTCCCCGGCAACGGTGGAGCGCGTCAACGCGGCCATCGCCAAGCTGGGCTTTGTCCGAAACGCCGCAGCCAGCCAGCTCCGGGCGGGCATGAGCCGCAGCGTCGGGCTGGTCGTCCTGGATTCCGCCAACCCGTTCTTTGCCGAACTGGCGCGGGGCGCGGAGGACCTTGCCGCAACGCGAGGGGTCAGCGTCCTGGTCGGCAACAGCGGAGAGGACCCGGGCCGCGAGGAAACCTACCTGGACCTCTTTGAGGAACAGCGGGTACGGGGAATCTTGCTCTCACCCGTCGGGGACATCACCCCGCGCTTGGAACGACTGCGGTCCCGCGGGATCGCCACGGTGCTGGTCGACCGGCACACCCAGAACACCTCGTTCTCCTCCGTTGCCGTCGACGACATCGCGGGGGGATTCATGGCGGCGGAACACCTGGTCCGGATGGGCCGCAAGCGGGTCGCGTTCGTGGGCGGCCCCATGCACATCCGCCAGGCGGCGGACCGCCTCGAAGGCGCACGGAGGGCGCTGATGGCCGCAGGGTTGCCGGAACCCGAGGTCCTGGAGGTCCCGTCGATGTCGTTGACAGCCGGCCGGGACATGGGGCAACGCCTTGCCGCGCGGAACCCGCGTGATCTGCCCGACGCGGTGTTCGCCGCGAACGACATGCTGGGCTTGGGCGTGATGCAGGGACTGCTGGTCAACACGACACTGCGTGTCCCCGAAGACATTGCCCTGATCGGCTACGACGACATCGCCTTCGCCGAGTCTGCGTTGGTTCCGATGAGTTCCATCCGGCAGCACGCGGCCGACCTGGGCCGCCAGGCGATGGAGCTGTTGCTCGAGGAATCGATGGCGACGGCTGGCTACACCCATCGCCAGGTGGTGACCTCCCCGTCGCTGGTGGTCAGGGCCTCAACGCAGAAGCGCTAGCCGGGGCACGCGTGCCTCGCGTTGTCAGCCCCCGGCCACCGATTGCATGATCATGACCGTGGCGCCGGCGGGCAGCACGGAGTCCAGCCCCTGAAGCGAGCGGATGTTGTCCGGCCCGATGAAGACGTTCACGTAGCGGCGCACCTGCCCGCGTTCATCCCTGACCCGGCGGGCAAAGAGCGGGTAGGCCTCGTCGAGCTCATCGAGCAGCGTGCGGATGCTCGAGCCTGCCGGAAGGCGGGCCTCGAGCCGCCGGTTGCCGCCCAGCGCGGTGGCAAGCACCGAGGGAACCTCCACCTGGATCGTCTGCATGCTCAGGCGCCCACGACCACTGCCGCGCGCACGCTCAGCACGTCGGGAAGCCGTTGGGCGACGGTGTTGAAATGCGCCCCCTCGTCCGGGCTGGCGAAGACCTCGCCGCCGCGGGTCCCGAAGTACACGCCGACGGACCCGGGGTTGTCATCCACGGCCGCCGCGTCGCGCAGCACCGCGTTGAAGTCGGGTTCCGGAAGCCCGGCATGCTGTTCCTCCCAGGTGTCCCCGGCGTCGGTGGAGCGGTACGCGGAGAGCCGCCCGCCCACGGGGTTGCGCTCCTCTGCGCCCTTCAACGGGATGGTCCAGACGGTGCCGGGGGTGCGCGGATGGGAGAGGAACACGAACCCGAAGTCCGCAGGAAGCCCCTGCGCGATGCTTGTCCACTCGTCGCCGGAGTTGTCGGTGCGGTAGACCCCGCCGTGGTTCTGCGCGTAGAGCCTCTCCGGGTTCCCCGCATCCGCGGTGATGTGGTGGACGCACTGGCCAAACTCGGGCCACGGGTCCGGGAAGAAATCGGCCTTGATGCCCTTGTTCCGCGGCTCCCAGGAGGCGCCGCCGTCGGTGCTGCGGTACACCCCGCCGGTGCTCATCGCTGCGTGGACGACGTTCGGGTCTACGGCATTGGGCACGATGCTATGCACCGCGGCCCCGCCGAAGCCGGCACCCCATTCGCTGCGGTGCGGGTGGTCCCAGAGCCCGCGGTTGAGCTCGAAGTTCTCCCCGTCGTCGGTGGACTTGAACACGGAAATGGGTTCGCAGCCCGCCCAGACGACTCCCGGGCGCTCGGCGGTGTCCGGGCGGATGTGCCAGACGCGGGCCAGCGCCGTGTCGGTGTCCTCGGGGAACTTCACGGCGCCCTGCTCGGTCTCGGACCAGGTGGCACCGAGGTCGTCGCTGTGCACCACGGTGGGGCCCCAATGCCAGTCGTTGACCCCCGCGAAGATCCGGGTGCGTCCGCCGCGGGTGTCGATGGCGACGGAGGGGACCTCAAGGGTGGTGAAATGCGGTCCGGTGAGCGTCCAGTCCTGCCGGTCCGGGCTCGTGGCCAACCAGAGGCCCTTCTTGGTTCCGATGGCGAGCACGGTGTTTTGGTCGTTGTCCATGGGAAACAGTGCAACACCGCCCGGTGCCGAATTCAAGGGCGCGGCGGCCGGCAGGCACGATGTCCTCAACGGGCTTCGGCGGACCTGATGAACCCGTCCTCGAAGCGCAAGCCGGTGTAGTCGTTGATGCGCGAAAGGCGTTTGGTCAGCGGGGATTCGTGGGTTCCCACGACGACGGTGGTGGCCCCCGAATTGACGGCGGCCTGCAGCCCGGCCGGCGCGTCCTCGAAGGCAACGCACCCGGAAATGTCCACGCCCAGCTCCGCGGCGGCCCGCAGGTAGCCCTCCGGCGAAGGCTTGCCCGCGATGACGTCCTCCGCGGCAACCAGCACCTCGGGGACGGGCAGGCCGGCGGCCCGCAAGCGGGTTTCGGCAAGCCTTCGCCCGGCGGAGGTGACGACGGCGTGCGGTGTGTGTCCCAGCCGCGCCAGGAACGCCCCGGCGCCGGGGACCTCCCGGATTCCCTCCACCCGTGTCACCTCCCGGGCCTCGAGCCCGGCGGCAATTCCGGCCAGCTCGCCGGTGGAACCGGGCAGGAACCGGCGCAGCGTGTCCAGGGTCTGGCGCCCGTGAGAGAACGCGAGCAGTTCGGCGATGTCGATCCCGTGCTGCCCGGCGAAGTCCTTCCACAGGTCCTCCACGGCCGCCGTGGAATCCACGAGGGTGCCGTCCATGTCGAAGAGCAGGGCGCGGGCCTTCAGCGCGGGGAACGGCGGGGCTTCCGGAACCATGCGGCAAGCCTAACCGGTGGGCCCGGGGTGTAGCATCGCCTGCAGGCGGCAGGGCTGCCGCACCCGGCAGAAAGGACTTCCCTCATGAGTGTTGTCGTGGACCCCGTGGGCGGGTTCCTTGAGGCGTACGCCGCGGCGGTGTGGGACAGGGACGCCGAGCGGTTCCTGCGCCTCTACGCGGACGAGGTGGTGGTGTTCGACGCGTGGGACCAGGCCGAGTACCGCGGCCGCGATCAATGGGCGCCGGTGGTCGGGCAGTGGTTCTCGTCGTTGAACGGGGAAAGGGTCGAGGTCTCCTTCGGCGAGGTGCGGGCCGTGGACGGCGGCGACGCCGCGTTCGCCTCGGCCCGGGTGACCTATGCCGGGATCTCGCCGGAGGGCGAGAGGCTGCGCTCCGTCACGAACCGCTTCACCGTTGCGCTGAAGCTGTCGCAGGGCCGGTGGGAAGTCGCCCACGAGCATTCCTCCCTGCCCGTCGACGCGGAGACCGGCAAGGCTGTTTTCGGTTCCTAGGCGCTGCGCGGGCCGTACATGATCAGGGCCACGCCGCCCAGGGCGACGGCGGCACCGGCGATGTCCCAGCGATCGGGCCTGAAACCGTCGACCAGCACGCCCCAAAGCAGCGAGCCCGCAACGAAAACCCCGCCGTAGGCGGCCAGGATGCGCCCGAAATTCGCGTCAGGCTGCAGCGTGGCAACGAATCCGTAGAGCCCCAATGCGATTGCCCCGGCCCCGATCCACAGCCATCCGCGGTTCTCCCGGATGCCCTGCCAAATCATCCAGGCGCCGCCGATTTCCAGCAACGCCGCAACCCCGAAGAGCAGTACCGATTTCAGTATGGTCATGCGTTCCATCATTTCACCCGTACGGGGTCCGGACGGGGGACCCGGCATTCGGTTCGGCAGCGGATTAGCGGTAACCTCGTGCGCATGGATATGGGACAACTCGTACTTGAACATGAATTCTCCGTGCCGCGCCCCGCACTGTGGGCGGCCTTTATCGAACCCGAGATCCTGGCCGAGTGGTTCGGCCCCGAGGGCTGGGGTGTGCACCTCGACACCGTTACCATCGACCCGCGCGTCGGCGGCGTGCAGGAATTCGTCATGCACTCGCTCGAGGACCCGACCCAGACCTCCCCGGTCCAGGCGAAGTTCACCGAGGTGCGCGAGCACGAGCTGCTCGTGGGCGAGGACGGGCCGCACGAGATGACACTGAACCTGGTCATCGAGCTGAAGGTGGAGCTTTTTGACCGCCCCAACGGTTCCCTGCTGAAGATTACCCAGGGCCCGCTGCCCGAGGAAGTTCTTGCGCCGGCGCGTGCCGGGTGGGAGTCCTCCTTCACCAAGCTGGAGCGCTTGTTCGCGGAGTTTATGTCCTAGCCCCTGCCGATGAACGGCATGCCGGCGGCAGTGATCGTGACCTGGTTCAACGAGGTGTTGGCGGGGGCGCCGGCGATGAACTCGACGGTCGCCGCGGCCTGGTCCAGGTCGAAAGTCGGTTCCACCCGTCGACTCCCGTCGGCCTGAAGCGCCCCGGAGGTTGCCCCGACGTCCTGCATCATCTCGGAGGCGGCGTTGCCGATGTCGATCTGGGAGCAGGTGATGCCGTGGGCACGACCGTCCAGCTCGATGGACTTCGTCAGGCCCGTGATGGCGTGCTTGGTGACGGCATAGGCGACCGTTGCCGGGCGCGGAACCTGGGCGCTGATCGATCCGTTGTTGATGATCCGCCCGCCGCCGGTGCCCTGCATGTGCCGGAAGGCCGCGCCTGCGCAGTACATGGCACCGCTGAGGTTCACGGCGCAGACCTCCTGCCATTGGGCCGGGGTGAGTTCGCCAATGTTTGCCGCAGGCCCGAAGACCCCGGCGTTGTTGAACAGCACGTCGATGCGCCCGAATCGCTCGATGCCCGAGGCGAAGAGGGCCTCCACGGCCTCCGGGTCCGTGACATCGGCGCAGACCGCCAGGGCACGTGGATGCCCTGCGGCGGTCTCCAGCAGCGGCTGCTCCCGTCGGCCGGCCAACACCACGTTCCACCCCGCCGCAAGCATCCGGCGCGTCACGGCCCGGCCGATGCCCGAGCCTGCGCCGGTGACAAGGATGGTCCGGGAAACAGCGTGTGCGGCTGGTTCCTGGGTGGATGAATCGAACATGCGGGAACGTCCTTGAGGGTCGGTGCCGGTGGGTTTCCCCGATCCTACTGTTCGAAATATCGTGGGCGCATGTAGGTTACGGACGTGAAATGTGTACTGGTTTTCCGGTCCGCCCCCGTCTCCTGATGAGAGGGGTGCTTGGCGCGGCCGAGCATGGCCGCGCCAAGGCTCTTCTACTTTTCGCCGTCGCGAACGCGCTGGGCGAAGTTCTGCACGTGGTCCTGCAACACCTTGATCCGGTGCGCGATGGCCGCCTCGCGGTCAAAGCCGATGTAGGGCAGGGATTGAGGTGTGCGGACATTGGCCGAACATTCGAACTTTTCACACACCAGCGTGCTGATGGTGTCGCCATTGCGTCCTGCAGGGCCCGCTTGCTTGGCGTTGAAGAACGTCACGTCGTTGGGCAGGTTCACGTCCTCGCACCATGAGCATTGCGGTCGGTTTCGGTTCTTGCCTTCGGCCTTGCGGAACATGATGCCAACCGGTTCGTCGGCAAGGAACGTCACCACGTAGCCCACGAGCGGGAGTTTTTCATCGCGCCAGCCGAGGAAATCCATGTTCGCCCAGTCCAGTTCATCGAAATTTTCCGGAAGGGTGAGGGACTTGCGCTCGCGCAGGGATGCGTTGATGAAGGAATTGCGGATTTGCTGTTCGGTGATCGGAAGCATGGAAAAGGTGCCTGTCTGTCGTGTGTGCTTCACAGCCGCGGCTGGGTACGAAGCAGTGATGTCATGCGGGTGGGATAGGAACCGTCGGGTTGCCGGTGCTTGGGTCGAGACCGATCGACGGAACGTAGCGCGCCGGAGCGCACGGGAAATTCATCCGGGGACGACAGTGCTATCTCGAGCCGGCGGTAAAGACGCCGGCTACCTCCAAACGCCCGGAGGGCACGTCGGATGGGATAAGCGATGACATGGGAAAAACTATACGCCCGCCCGGGGTGCAGAGGCATGCGGGGGAGGTGCGTCTCACGTGTGGTCAGGGTCCGGGCTGCGATGGAGGAGGCTGCGCAATGGCGTCCACCCGATGGGCAGGGGGCCGCGGATATCCGCGCGCTGCCGGTCGACCTCGGCCGACCACCCCTGGGCGGCGGTAGCACCGGGCCTGCCGACCGAGCCGCGGGCTACTCGGAACCCCACGTCTTCCAATACCGCATCGGGCGCGCTGCCCCGGCGTACCGACGCGCGGCAGCTCCACGCCTTGTCCGCCCACCCGCCGCCGCGAAGGCTGCGGTAGTCGCCGTACCGTGACGTATCGGCGTAGTCCCAGCACCATTCCCAGACATTGCCGATCGTGTCGTGGAGGCCGAAGCCGTTGGGTTGCTTCAGCGCGACGGCTTGCGGTTCGTGGACATGGTCGGCGGCGGTCCAGGCGATGTCCGCAAGGTCGCCGTATGTTGCTCCGGTGGTACGCGCTCGACAGGCCCATTCCCATTCGGCCTCCGTGGGCAGCCGGTATCCGTCGGCTCCGGGATCCCAGGCCACATTCCGGCCATGCAAGGTGTAGGCCGGAGTCAGTCCTTCGGCCGTTGATGCGTTGTTGCACCAGCGGACCGCATCGAACCATGTCACTGCGTGTGCGGGAATTGTGCCCGATGGTCCGGCCTGGTGTTCCGTTCCCGACCACTGGTTGAGCGTGATCTGGGTGGTTCCGATGTCAAAGGCCCGAAGGGTGACGGAACGGGTCTCTTTGGTTCGTGCGTCCCGCATCGTCAGGGTTCCCGCCGGGATGGCCGCGAGTTGGACTTCCACGGGCAGCGCATGGGGCGGGGGCTTCGGGAAGACCGCGCGGAAGGCGGCACCGTCGCCCGGGGTTCGGGTCATGGAGGCAAGTCTTCCGTGCCGGCGGGTCGATGCCAAGCTGCCGCCACAAACCGGAAGCGGACCGACCAATTTCACGGATCGGATGCGGGAGAAACCCTATGGTCAATTCATGACGTGCCATTGACTTCTTCGCTTGTGAGACGGTTCACTTAATCTTACTATACGAGAGACAAATATCGCCTAGCGAAATTCGCGAAGCTAGGGTGTGCGTGAAGATCCGCCACACCCATCCCACATCGAAGGGCGTCCAATTGACCATCATTGATGACTTCCAACTAGCATCGACCCGCGATCCGGAGGAGACCGCCGAATGGCTTGAGTCCTTCGATGCCATGCTGCGGGTACGCGGCACCGAAGCGGCCCAGGGCATCATGACCTCGCTCATGGGTCGTGCGGGACAGTCCAGTGTGAACCTGCCGCTGGTCCA
>NZ_JBPULF010000010.1:0-179556 GCF_051550675.1 Paeniglutamicibacter selenitireducens
AAAAAAAATTGGGGGGGGGGGCGGGGGGGGGCCCCACACCCCCCCCCCCCCCCCCCCCCCACCACGGTGCCTCGTTTGGGCCTAGCGGCCGGTGCCGCCGTAGACGGTTGCCTCGTCGTCGGAATCCAGGTCGAACGCGGCGTGGATGGCGCGGACCGCGGTGTCCAGCTTGTTGGCGTCGGTGACGATCGAGATGCGGATCTCCGAGGTGGAGATCATGTCGACGTTCACGCCGGCCTGGTGCAGGGCCTCGAAGAAGGTGTAGGAGACGCCCGGGTTCGAGCGCATGCCCGCACCGATCAGGGACAGCTTGCCGACGTTCTCGTTGTAGGAGATGTCCTCGAAGCCGATTTCCTCCTGCGCGGCGCGCAGGGCATCCTGCACGTCCTTGCCGTCAACCATGGGCAGGGTGAAGGAAATGTCGGTGCGCCCGGACCCGGAGGTCGAGAAGTTCTGCACGATCATGTCGATGTTGGCGTGGGCACCGGCGATCACACCGAAGATCTGGGCGGCCTTGCCCGGGATGTCGGGAACGCCGACGACGGTGACCTTGGCTTCGGAACGGTCATGGGCTACGCCGGAGATGATGGGCTGTTCCAAGGGTTCTCCTTCTTGGATCTTGATCTGGTCATCGGGGCTGGGGAGGACCCAGGTCCCTTCGTTGCTGCTGAAGGACGAGCGCACATGCAATGGAACCCCAAAGCGACGTGCGTATTCAACGCAGCGCAGGTGCAGGATCTTGGCGCCTGAAGCCGCCATTTCCAGCATTTCCTCGCTGGAAATCGTGTCGATCTTGTGGGCGGTCGAGACCACGCGTGGATCGGCCGTGTACACGCCGTCGACGTCGGTGTAGATTTCGCAGACGTCGGCGCCCAGGGCTGCGGCCAGGGCCACCGCGGTGGTGTCGGATCCGCCGCGGCCCATGGTGGTCACGTCGTTGGATTCCTTGCTCATGCCCTGGAACCCGGCGACGATGGCCACGTAGCCGCGGTCGATCGCACGGCGCACCCGCTGCGGGGAAACCTCGATGACGCGGGCCTTTCCATGGATGGAGTCGGTCATCACGCCGGCCTGGGAACCGGTGAACGACGCGGCCTTGGCGCCCAGCCCGTCGATGGCCATCGCCAGCAGGGCCATGGAGATGCGTTCGCCGGCGGAGAGGAGCATGTCCATTTCGCGTGCCGGCGCCTCTTCGGTCAGCTGGCCGGCCAAATCCAGCAGGTCGTCGGTGGTGTCGCCCATGGCGGAGACAACGACGACGACTTCGTGGCCGGCGGACTTGGTGTCAATAATCCGGCGGGCAACACGTTTGATGCCTTCGGCATCGGAAACGGACGATCCGCCGAATTTCTGGACAATCAGGCTCATGCGTCAGCACACTCCATGGTGGGGGGTTTCTCAAATCTGGGAAGGACACCGCAGGCGCGGCATCGGATTCAGTTTAGCCATTGTGGTGCACGACCCCGGCAATAGATGACCACGATGGGTCATAAACGACGCACGCGCTGGTCTGATTGCTTGGTCGAATGTCGCGTGGGTCACTTCGTGCCCAATGGCCCGTCCCGGAATCAGCGATTACGTCGATTCGATAACGAAACTCCGTCAAACCGGACGTGACAGGGCATGGTGCGTAGGGTTGGGGGCAACGTTCACGTCCTGAAACGGGGAAGCAGCAGCTCATGGAACCAGAAGACCCACGCCCCGGCGGCATCCTCGCCAGCGGCCTCGCACGCTCGTTCGGGCCGGTGCAGGCCGTCGAAAACATCGACTTCCGGGCGGAACCCGGAGAGGTCACGGCGCTGATCGGACCCAACGGTTCCGGGAAGACCACGCTGCTGCTGATGCTCGCCTCGCTGCTGCACCCTGACCGCGGATCCATCTCCGTCGCCGGACTCGATCCGTCGACGAACCCGCGCGCCGTGCGTGCGGTGCTTGGCTGGATGCCGGACACCCTCGGCGCCTGGGAGGCGCTGACCGGCCGCGAGATCCTCAAGACCGTTGCCGCGCTCTACGGCATGGACAAGCAGCGCGCTGCGGTCCGTGCGGCGGAATTGCTCGAGCTGGTGGACCTCGGCGACCTGGCCGACGCCCCCGCCCGGGTGTTCTCGCGGGGCCAGGCACAGCGGCTGTCGCTGGCCCGCGCACTGATCAACGACCCCGCAGTGCTCCTGCTCGACGAGCCGGCCAGCGGGCTGGACCCGGGAGCCCGGGTCCAGCTGCGGGTGTTGCTCCGGCAGCTTGCCGATGCCGGGAAGACCGTGGTGATCAGCTCCCACGTGCTGGCGGAGCTGGACGAGATGGCCGATGCCGCGGTGTTCATCTCCAAGGGCCGCACCGTGCGCAGCCAGACGCTGGCCGAGGCCGGGGAACAGGCCCGCGGCTACACCATCGCCACGCTCGACGTCCCCGCGCTGCGCCGGGTGCTCGAGGAAAACCAGGTGCAGGCCACCTACCAGCACGACCTCGACTCGCCCCGCGGCAGCGCCAAGGCCACCCTGGCCTCCGAGACCGAAGCGGCGTCACTGCTCAACGTGCTCGTCACGGCGGGCGTGCCTGTCACGGCCTTCGCCCCGTCAGCCGGCCTGCTTGAAGAAACCTACCTGAGCCTCGAGGAAGGAGCGCCATGAGCGCCCCCGTCACGCAACGCCCCGCCGAAGCGGGCCCTGCCCTGGGCTTCCTTGCCGGCGTCGGAACGATCTTCAGGCTGGAAATCCTCCAGCGCGTGAGGAGCCGAGGCTGGTACATCATGCTGGCGATCTGGTTCGCGGTGATTGCCTCAGTGGTGGCCCTGTCGGCGGCCACGGTCGGTGCCGAGTCCTTCGGCCAGGGCCAGGTCATGTTCGAGCTGGTCGTCGCGTTCGTCCTGTTCTTCGGGATGCTCATTGCCCCGGCGCTGAGCTCCAACTCCATCACCGGAGACAGGGCCAACGGCACCCTCGCGATCCTGCAGAACACCCTGCTCACCCCGGGGCAGCTGCTCGTGGGCAAGTGGCTTGCCGCATGGGTCGCCTCGCTGGGCTTCCTGGCGGTGACGATCCCGCTGATCGGCTGGGCCATGACCTACGGGGACGTGTACCTGCCCGGGGCGCCGGTGCTCCTGGGCATGCTGGCCCTGGAGCTGGCGGTTGTCTGCGCGATAGGCGTCGGCGTCTCGGCGCTGGCCAACCGGACCCTCTTCGCCGTGATGGTCTCCTACCTGCTGGTCGCGATGCTTGGCCTCGGGACGCTGATTGGCTACGGACTGAGCATGGAACTGGTCAGGAGCGAGGTCATGGTCTCCGAACAGGTCTGGCCCGATGAATACATCAACGGGGAAGGCGCTGTCGTGTGGGACGAAAACAACTACACCTGCGGGTCGGCGCTGTATCCGCAGACCACCTACGCGACCGAGCGGAACACCTGGCTGCTGGCCGCCAACCCGTTCGTGGTGGTGGCCGATGCGGTGCCGCGCCCGGCGGTGGACCCAGGGGACGACTCGTTCAACGCGATGGGGCCGATGGGCGCCATCAGCGAAGGCGTGCGCATGTCCCAGGGCGGGCAGACCTACAACACGCCGTGCCTCAACGGCGTCAAGAGCGAGGTGCAGGCGCCGGCCGATTCGGTCCCGCTGTGGCCGTTGGGCCTGGGCCTGCAGCTGCTGCTGGCCGGCGGCCTGCTGTTGGCGGGCCGCCGCAAGTTGCGGACCCCTGCCGGACGGCTGGCCTCGGGAACGCGCATCGCCTAGTCCCGGCCGCCGTTTTCGCCGGCCGGGGTTGAAACGGGAGAGTTCAGCCGAGCGGGTTGAGCAAAACCCGGTTCAGCCGAGCGTGGTTCAGCCGGCGGAGACAGTGCCCGGGGCGTCGGGGACCGGTGCTCCGGACACCGGGGTGCTTGCCGCGGCAGCCGGAGCCGCAGCCGGTGCCGAGCGGACCGGCGGGACCACAGGGGCGGCCGGAGCCGTCGAGCGGCGTCCCTCGATGGCCCGGGCAAGGGTCACCTCGTCGGCGTATTCCAGGTCCCCGCCCACCGGGAGCCCGGAGGCCAGGCGGGTGATTTCGATGCCCAGCGGGCGCAATGTGCGGGTCAGGAACGTGGCCGTGGCCTCGCCCTCGAGGTTCGGGTCCGTGGCCAGGATGATCTCGGTGATGCGCTCGTCGCCCAGCCGGGCCACGAGTTCGCGGATATGCAGCTGCTCGGGCCCGATCCCGTTAATGGGGTTGATGGCCCCGCCGAGCACGTGGTAACGCCCGGTGAAGGCGCGGGTACGCTCGATCGCCATGACATCCTTGGACTCCTCGACCACGCAGATCACCGAGTCGCTGCGGCGCTCGTCGCGGCAGATCCCGCAGGTCTCGGATTCGGAGACGTTGAAGCAGACGCTGCAGAACTTCACGCGTTCCTTGACCACGCGGATGGACTCGGAGAGGCGCTTCATGTCCTCGGGGTCCGCCTCGAGGATGTGGAAGGCGATGCGCTGCGCGGACTTCGGGCCGATCCCCGGAAGCCTGCCCAACTCGTCAATGAGTTCCTGGACTGCGCCTTCGTACACTTGCGTTCACACTGCCTAATGTTGCTGTTCGCGATAACTGACCGTGGGTGAGACTACACGTCCCGCGCGACACTTACGTGAAGGCGCCCGCGGGGACTAGCGGATCCTGTCCGGGCGGTCGACCACGTTGCCCTGCGGATCGCGCTCCTCGATGACCCGGCCCTTGAGGATGCGCTCGATGGCCGGAACACCGATCAGCGACGAGTCCTCGATGGCGATGTCGTCGTCGCTGGGAACGAATTCCGTATCCTCCGATTCTACCGGCGCCTGCTGGGCAGGAGCGGGTTGGGCCGGCTCCGGGGTGGGGCGAGGGCGCGCGAAATCTGGGGCATCCGCGGGGTTGCCCCAGGCCCCGGCGGCGGGGTCGGTGGGAACCTGCGGTGCGGCATACGAGCTGCCCGGGGCATCGGGTACGCCAGCGGCGCGGTTCATGAGCCGCTGGTAGCGGCTGAGCTTCCCGTCAGGTCCCGGTGCGTTCGATGCCGGGGCCGTACTTGTGCCGGGAACGGCGGCCGGCGCGGGCACCGGCATGCCCCACGTGGCGGCCGGTGCGCCCGGCGGTGGGGCAACGGGCCTGTCGGCAGCACCCAGCGAGGGAGCCGGTGCGACGTACCCCTTGGGGGTCGCCGGAGGTGCGATCGGGGCGAGTGATTCCGCCGCCGCACGCGGTGCCGGGGCAGCGGTTCCCGAGCCCCAGGCGGGTTCCGGGGAAGCAGGAGCGGTGCCGACCTCGGCATCCCATTCGGGCACGGGGACCGAGGAGGCGTCCCAGTCCCCGCCGGCGTCGTCCCACGGCTCCGAGTCGTAGGTGGGTTCCGGGCCGTATCCCGGGTCGTCGTCGCCAAAGGGAGGCGACGACTGCGCGGGGGAAGCGGGCGACGAAGCTGACTGTGCCGTACGGGGCGCCGGGGCGGGCGCCGCCGGCGCAGGGGCCACGGGTGCCGGTGCGGCAGGGGCGGGCGCCGCGGGTTCCCGGGGGAACACGGGCACACCGGTGGCCGTCGGCTGCGGCCGGGACGGTTGCTGGGCAACCCGGTCCTGGGCAGGTTCGGGCGCGGCAGCCCGGACCGGGGCGGGGGCCGCCGGCTGCGGTGCTGCGTGCGGGGTTCCCCAACCCGATGAAGCGGGTGCGCTTGCACCGGGGGAGGAAGTGGCGGCGTGCTGCTGTGGTGCGGGTTCAGCTGGACTCGGGGTCACCGCCGGCTCGGGCCGGCGATCAGCTTTTGGGCCCGAACCACCCGCCGGTGCGGACCCTCCCGCGACGATGGCCAACTCGACCTGGACACCCAGGACCTTCTGGATGCTTTGGCCGAGGATGGAGATGTGCTCGGGCCGCGAGGTGAACGCGGTCAACGCGCCCGGGTTGGCGAAGCTGACAGTCAGCGTACGGCCGTCGAAGCCGGTGACCGCGGCATGCGGTGCCACCGTCATCCACAGGAACCGCTTGGCGTTCTTGAGCTCCTCGAGGATGTCAGGCCAGGCGCGGCGGAACATCTCCACCGACCCGGCGCCGCCGGCGTGAGCCGCTGCTCCGGGTGCCTGGGAAACCTGCTCGGCGGATGGCTGCTGGGCCTGTCCCGGGTGCTGCTGCGGCGCGCCCTGCTGGGTTGGCGCCTGCTGGAACTGCGGAGGGCGTTGCTGCTGCTGGGACGGTGACTGCTGCTGGCGTTGCTGCTGGGCCTGTTGTTGCGCCGCCAGTTGTTGTGCAGCCTGCTGCTGGGCCGCGCGCTCCTGGTCGGCGGCTTCCTGGGCGGCGCGCTGTTCCCGGGCCGCGGATTCGCGGGCGGCCTGTTCCTGGGCGGCTCGCTGTTCGGCTGCGGCCTGTTCGCGGGCAGCCTGCTCCTGGCGGGCCCGCTCCTGGGCCTCGCGTTCCTTCGCGGCCTTTTCCTCCATGGCACGCTTGGTGAACTCGGCCATGGCCTGGTTCTGCTGGATCGGTGCGGGCGCCGCGGCGGGCGCGGGTACGTCGTCCCCGGAC
The DNA here is from genome assembly GCF_051550675.1 of Paeniglutamicibacter selenitireducens. Taxonomy (NCBI): domain Bacteria; kingdom Bacillati; phylum Actinomycetota; class Actinomycetes; order Micrococcales; family Micrococcaceae; genus Paeniglutamicibacter; species Paeniglutamicibacter selenitireducens. The sequence goes on from NZ_JBPULF010000010.1 coordinate 6,507, forward strand.
TCTCGTTCGCGATCGGGCAGGATGCTGAACGGCGGCACGTCCGCCGGCGGGTTCACCGGCGTGCTGTGGGCGGGTGCAACGGGCTGTGTCACGGGGTTGGCAGGCGCATCGGGCACAGGTCCCCAGGTGCCTCCCCAATCGGCGGAATTCTCGGAGTCGTCCGTCGGTGCTGGGGTTGCGGGTGCCTGGGCTGCAGGAGCCGCGGGGGTTTCCGGGGCGGAAGCAGCCGGAACGGGAGCGGACTCCCGAGCGGGTGTTTCAGGTGCCGGGGTTGCCGGTGCCGCGGGTGCCGGAGCTGCGGCACCGCCCGATTTCTGGGCCCGCGCAGCACGCAGTGCCTCGCGCACCGCTGCGGCTCCCTGGCCCTGGTTGTCCGACTCCATGCCGGAAGAAGCATCGGATGCGTATCCGGCGTGGCCGGAATCCCCGACCGGTGCCGGCGGGAGGTCGTCGCCGGCGTAAGCCAGGCGGCGTTCGACCCGGTCCATGCGCGCGTTGAATCCGCGCTCGCTGGCGTCGGATGCAGGCAGCAGCAAACGGGCGCAGAGCAGCTCGAGGTGCAGGCGCGGCGAGGTGGCACCGGACATTTCGGTCAGTCCGGTGTTCGTGACATCGGCCCAGCGGCTGAGCTCGGCCTGGCCCAGCCCCGCGGCCTGGGCCTGCATGCGGTGCAGCTGGTCCTCGGGCAGGCCCCGGATGATCTGCGAGGCGTTCTCGGGGACGGCGCGCACGATGATCAGGTCGCGGAAGCGCTCCAGGAGGTCCTCGACGAAGCGCCGCGGGTCGTGCCCGGTCTGGATGACGCGGTCCACCGCGCCGAACACGGTGGCTGCGTCCCCGGCGCCCAGGGCATCGACGACGTCGTCAAGCAGCGAGGCGTGCGTGTAGCCAAGCAGCGACACCGCCAGCTCGTAGTCCAGGCCGTCGGGTCCGGCACCGGCGATCAGCTGGTCCAGCACGGAGAGCGAGTCGCGTACCGATCCGCCGCCGGCACGGATGACCAGCGAGAGCACGCCGGGGGCCACGGCGACGCCCTCGGCCTCGCAGAGGTGCTCGAGGTACTTGATCAGCGGTTCGGGCGGAACCAGGCGGAACGGGTAGTGGTGGGTGCGCGAACGGATCGTGCCGATGACCTTGTCCGGCTCGGTCGTCGCGAAGATGAACTTGATGTGCTCCGGCGGCTCTTCGACGATCTTCAGCAGGGCGTTGAAGCCGGCCGAGGTGACCATGTGGGCCTCGTCGATGATGAAGATTTTGTAGCGGTCGCGCACCGGGGCGAACGTGGCACGCTCGCGCAGGTCACGGGCGTCGTCCACGCCGCCGTGGGAGGCGGCATCGATCTCGATGACGTCGAGCGAACCCGGTCCGCCGCTGGCCAACTCGACGCAGCTGGGGCAGGTGCCGCACGGGGTCGGCGTCGGGCCCTGGGCGCAGTTCAGGCAGCGCGCCAAGATGCGGGCGGAAGTGGTCTTGCCACAACCGCGCGGACCGGAGAAGAGGTAGGCATGATTGACCCGGTTCTTGTCCAGGGCCGTCATCAGCGGTGTGGTGACATGTTCCTGCCCGATCACGTCCGCGAAATTGTCGGGACGGTAGCGACGGTAAAGGGCTGTACTCACGATGGCCACCCTATCGGTTTTCCGGTGCCGAGCGCATCCCGCGCCGTCCACCCGGATCGGTTGTGAAGACCCACGGTTCCGTGGGCAGAAGTGCTGGGTCGAAGGCCGCCAATGCGGCATCAAGCGACGTGGTCGGCAGATCCAGCGAGGCCAGCATCATGGACCTCGCTTCCTCCGGGTCGACGCCGTGGGCGGACAGCTGGCCCAGTGTGACAGACCCGTCGCGCTTGGCCAGCCGCTTCCCCTCGGCGTTCAGGGCCAGTGGGACGTGGGCGTAGCTCGGTGCGGCATACCCCAGGAGCGAAGCCAGGTAGGCCTGGCGCGGTGCCGAGGAAAGCAGGTCGTCTCCGCGCACGACCTGGTCGATGCCCTGCACGCCGTCGTCGACAACGACCGCCAGGTTGTACGCGGGAACACCGTCGTTGCGCAGAACCACAAAGTCGTCGACGACCCCGGTGAAGGGCCCGTGCAAGGCATCGGTGATGGTGAACTCGATGGTTTCGCTGCGCAGGCGCAGGGCGGCCGGGCGTGTCAGGCGCTTGGCGTCCCGCTCGGATTCGGTCAGGTTGCGGCAAGTGCCGGGATAGGTTCCGGGTGCGGCGTGCGGCGCGCTGCCGGCCTCGGCAATGTCCCGCCGGGTGCAGAAGCACTCGAAGAGCAGGTTGCGGGAACGCAGTTCCTCGATTGCTGCTGCGTAGAGGGGCATGCGTTCGCTTTGGCGGACAGTAGGCCCATCCCACTCAAGGCCGATGGCGCGCAGGTCGGCGAGCTGGAGTTCTTCCGCCCCGGCCCGGGCACGGTCCAGGTCTTCGACACGCATCAGGAATTCGCGTTGCGTGGAACGGGCGAACAGCCAGGCCAGGATCGCTGTGCGGAGGTTGCCGAGGTGGAGCTCCCCTGAAGGGCTGGGAGCGAATCGACCGGCACCCATGACTACTCCTTTTCAATCCCTCAGGCAGCAACCGCAACCCCGGGCAGACAGTAAAAGCCCCTCATGCACCTGCCAGAGCCCATCTACCCTTGCTACCTTCCGGTCCTGGGGGAGTTCAACAGGATGACACCACATGAGGGGCCGTTGAAAAGTCTACCCGAGGATTGCCCGTGGTTGAAAATCGGCCTAAGAGCCTGGCTCGTTCTCCGGGAAACCCGGGATCGCCTCGGAATCGCCCCACCCCAGAAGGCGCCGGGTCTGCTGGTCAAGGGGCAGCGGGGGCAGCATGAGCTGCCGCGGCTCGGGCTCGGGATTCAGCGGCCCGGGATGGATCAGGCCATCAGGCAGTTCCAACTGGGTGATCCCGTGGGGCGTTCGCCACTTGATTGACCCGTTGCCCAAGTGCACGGCCTCCCAGCCCAGCACGTGCTTGTAGACCTGGTGCCGTTTGCAGAGGTACTCGGCGTTTTCCCGGGACGTCTCACCGCCTTTGGCCCAGGCTTCGATGTGGTCGACTTCTGATAGCAGCGGGGCGCGGCGGCATCCCGGGAATCTGCAGTGTCCGTCGCGAACCCGCAGGAAATCCCGAAGCGCCTTGGACGGCTTGTAGCGCTTGCGTCCGAGATCCAGGATGGAACCGGTCCATGGATCGGTGAGGATTGGCTTCAGGGAGGGAGCCTTGGCGGCAAGCCTCAGGGCTACCCCCAGTGGGACGGGGCCGTAGCCTTCAAGGTCGGCGATGCCCCGCTCCGGGTTCGTCAATAGCTCTAGGGCGGGGATTGTCAGGCCAACAAACATGCCCGCGCACTGGCGCTTTCCGCCCGGCCAGCCGTCGATCAGGCTGTCACGGAACACGTCCGCACGAAGCTGCCCGACATGCCGTACTTCCTCGGCGTCCATGAGGCGCCCGACATGGGCATTAACGGTGTTGTAGATCGCCAGGACGTCTTCCGCCGGCAGGTATGCCTGAAGGACCGCCATTCCGTCGGATTCCGGCCACCACATCAACGAACGTCCGCCCTCCGCCCTCGAACGTCGGTGGGCAGCGGGTTCGGGATGGAGGCGCTCGCGCTGACGCTTGATCCGGAGCGCCATGGAGGAATCCGAGGCGGTCAGGGCCGAAGGTAGCATCGACGTTTCGATTTGCCGGGCGGTGCTCGCAGGGATTCCCTGGGTTTGCTTGACGAGGGCGCCGGCAGTGCGGCCGGTGATGCTTCCCCGACAAAGTTCGAAGAGTGACTTGTCATGGACGTATCGAAGGCCTTCTGCCGTGGCGAGACGGTTGAATGTGGTTCTTTCGGAGGTCCGGGTGACCATGGCGGCCTCCGCCACGAATGACGAACGGTTCAGGTCCTGGTCCAATCGGGAGATGGGGTAGCCGTGTTCCTCCACTTCCCGCTTGTAGTCAAAAAGCGTCGGGTTTTCTTCCGAGAGGGGAGTCGGCAGGCCGCGCTGGACCATTTCACTGGTGTCGGCCAGGAGCATTGCCTCAAGGCCATCGAGCATTGACCGTATGCGGCCGATTTGCCGCAATTGTTCCAACCCTTCGGAAGGGGTCATGGGGTATGGCTGCGATGTGACCTTGGTAACCGCGGATTGCAGGGGTTCCGTGGCGAGGAACCGCTCGACGCCTGCAATCCACGTTCCGTCGTCGCCGCAGAAAATGCGCGATCCGGCAGGTGGTATGCCGGCGCTCTCCGGCTCCATGTTCATCTGGTGAGCGGCGAGTTTTCCCATGTTTCATTGCACCACGGGCCCCTTGGCGGGCGTTGGCCCGTGCGGGGCTTGTGGAAAACACGGCACTCCCGGAAGCAGCGGCAATCGCGGTGACCAAGCAGTCTCCTGCGTCATGTCGGCAACACGCTCGTGAAACCCCGATTCGTCGTCTCCGGAAATGTCCGCTATGCTTGAACCTGCCCGAATAGGGCAAGCTGGAGGATTCGCCTAGCGGCCTATGGCGCACGCCTGGAACGCGTGTTGGGTTCACGCCCTCGGGGGTTCAAATCCCCCATCCTCCGCGGATACGGAATCGGTCTTGACTTGAGAAATCAGGTCAGGGCCGATTTCGTTTTAACTGCTGGATTCCCCAAGTAACCGGGAATGCTCGGTCCGGACCCCGGAATCCTTTTTCGGAATGCCGCAGCGGTCGATCGGGTCGGAGAATGGCGGAAAGTGGCGTTTCTTGCGTCCTATGCAAGCACCAAGAACTACTCGGACATGGGGTTTTGCGCGTCTTTTAGTGAGATCTACGACTCACTCGGGACCGGCTTTATGGTCAAACGGGCAACTTTCAATAGACTTGCGGGAGGCCTGCGCCGTCCCTGGACCGCGCGTCGACTCCGTGAAAGGTGTATGTGATGAGCGATCGCCGTGTTGCAGTTGTCGTCGAGGACGACGACGACATTCGAGGGCTGCTCGAAGTGGTCCTGCTGCAGTCGGGATTTGACGTTCACTCCACGCATTCAGGAGTCAATGGCGTCGCCCTGGTGGAATCCCGTCGCCCCGACCTTGTGACCCTGGACTTGGGTCTCCCGGACATCGACGGGTTCGAAACGGCGCGCCGGATTCGGACCATCTCCGACGCCCACATCGTCATGCTGACCGCCCGTTCCGACGAGATCGATACGATCCTGGGGCTGGAAGCCGGGGCTGACGAGTACGTCACCAAGCCCTTCAAGCCGCGTGAGCTTCGTGCGCGCGTCGATGCCATCATGCGCCGACGCAACAGCCAAGCGGCATCGACGAACAACTCCCCGGTGGTTCGCGTCGAGGCCGGACCTGACAAGCAGCCGGCCCAGGCCGAGCAGGATTTCGTCCGTTCGCTGAACGGGCTCGTGCTCAACCAGTCGACCTACACGGTTGAGGTGGACGGGGAAGCAAAGAACATCACGCCAACCGAATTCACGCTGCTGGATGTGCTGCTGGGTTCCAAGGGACACATCCGTACCAAGACGGAGCTCGTTCGCCGGCTGCGGGACGAGGAATCGGATTCGGGGACCTACGTGTCTTCCGCCGATGAACGATCCGTGGAGGTCCACCTGGGAAACCTGCGCCGGAAACTGGGTGACTCTACCCAGGACCCGCGGTGGATTGAAACGGTTCGCGGTGTCGGCTACCGGTCGGCAGCGAAGCGCTAACCACGGCGATAACTTCGGGAAGCTGGAGCTTTAGCCAAATTCCAGGGCTGATAGGGCTTGAATGGAGCGGCGACCGACGTCGCGAATCATGGCGATCAGTTTGCGCTGCACATCGACGACCTCGTCCCGAAATGCGCCGTGCAACCATTCGGCAAGCTCCGCCAGTTCCCTGGCACCCACCATTGCCGCACCTGATTTCAACGACAATGCTGCATCTTGCCCGGCATCGCTGTTGCAGCTTCCCAGCGCTTCTTCAAGTCGTTTGAGCCGCGTCGGCCACATGGAGCAGAACTGCGCAACAAATCTGGATGTGCAGTCACGGCCCAAGTCTTCAATGAGCTTGTCCAGGGTCTGTGTACACACCACAGAATCTAGTGAACTCAATGGCATCGTCATATTGTCCATCATGGATGGCCAAGCTCATGATCGCCCCCAAGAAACCCTCAAGACAACCTCAAGAATTGACGAATCGAACCTGCGCCATCATTGTGGAAAAGTTGTCCTGACTCTGATGGAGAACTTGATACTCACACGGAATAGTAATAACCAAGCCAGTACAGCGGGTAACCGACTGAATGGGGGAGCCGGGCACATTGAGTGAACCGAAAGAGCCGGACAACTATCGCTAGCGTCTTGGGGGCGAGAGCGTAAAGCGGTTCTTAGCGAGGCGGGTTGCTGATCTTGGGGATCAACAACCCGCCTCGCTAGTTAAGATCGGTGGTCGCCTTCGGCAGGTCGATCGAGGAAGCTACATGGGGGCTTGCGGCCTTCAGCGGCATCCGGACCGTCATCGTGGTCCCGCGTCCAATTTCGCTTACCGCGCTGATGGTCCCCCCGTGAGCCATCACCAGCTCTCGTGTAATGGCCAAGCCCAAGCCGACCCCGGGCAACCCGGACTGCTGTGCATCGCTGCTGCGGAAGAACCTGACGAATAGTTGTTTGAGGTCCGCCTCGGAGATTCCGTGCCCCGTATCGACGACGTGCAGGCAGATTTCGTCGTCGGTGCTTTCCATCGCCACCGTCACCGAACCGCCCCGGTCGGTGTACTTGAGCGAGTTGGAGACGAGGTTATCGACAACCTGCCCCAGACGCAGCGAGTCTCCCAAAACCTGTTCGTGGCAGAGATTCCCCTGAACGAGGTCGATGCCGGCTGCCGCGGCACGGGGAGCCATCGATTCAACGTGGGCCTGTACGACGGCCCCGAAATCCAGATCGGCGACCCGGACCTGGTGGCGCCCGGCAGCCACCGCCAATAGGTCGTTGACCATGCTCAAAAGCCGGTTGGTGTTTCGTGAAATGATTTCCAGCGATTTCCGTGTCTGGGTGCTCAGTTGCGTCTCGTCTTCGAGGAGATCGAGATACCCGAGGATCGAGGTCAACGGCGTGCGCAACTCGTGGCTGACATTTGCCAGGATCCGGTCCTTGGTTTTCGACGCCTCGATCATCGGGGTGACGTTCTTGAACATGATCACCGCACCGTCGTAGGTGCCGGAATCGTCGAAAAGGGACCGTGCCGAGGTGGAGCTGTAGATGGGGTCGTTGAGCGGGCCCAGCGCGATCAGTTCGTCCGTGAATTCCTCTTGGCGGATGGCACGCAGCACCGGCCGGCGGTCGCTCGGCATGAGTTCCGGGCTGGCTTCGAAATTCTGGGAGACGGCTCGCACCAGGAGCTTGTCCTCGGTGGGATCGGGGAGTTCCGCGGGAATCGCGTGGCGATGCTGGAACTGTTGGATTTCATTCATCAACACGTCGTTCCCGTCGCGATCGACGACAACGACGCCCACGTTTGCGGCGTTCAGCACGGCATTGAGCAGGTGCGCCTGGCGTCGGCTGTTGGTCAACGACTCCTGAAGCCTCCGGTTCGTGAGCGAGGTGTTGTACTCGACGATCACGGTGACGCCGGCCAGTGCCAGGATCACCAACGGTATGAGCAACGGACGAACCACGTTCATTGCCGTGAAAGGTATGCCGTTGTGCCATAGCTGGAGCATTGTTGTTGCCAACGGCAGCACGAACGAAAGCAGCAACGTCAACCGGGGGGCGGCCCCGGACCAGGCAAGCCAAAAAATCGGGAAGGCGATCAGGAGCACCAACCCGCTGAGCCAGTAGTAGCCGCCCATGGCGATGAGGGATGCTGCGACCAACCCGGATGCCGGGACGGCCAGGTACGTGAATTCCCACCGGAACCTTTGCCACGGCACCATGAACGCTGCGACGGTGTTAAGCAGCACCAGGATCACGCCGGCGTTGAAAAATGGATCGCCGTAGATTTCCTTGGAGTTGGAGAACAAGGCAAACGTGCAGGCGAAAAGCACAGCGATGAACATCGGCAACTGCGAAAGTGCGACTTTGCGCTGTACTGGAAGATCCGAGAAGGGTTTGCCGCCAGTGACTTTCAGTCCGATGCGGTTAAGCACGCCAGTTGCTTCCTGGCGTGATACATCGGCTGGACGTGTAGCGGTCATGCTCTAAATCATAGTGACTGATTCGGGTCGGCGTTGGCCACATGCGATGGAGCAGAGCCCACGTGAAGAACCGGGTGCCGTTCTGCAGGGACGTGCTGCTTCCCGGCTGCCACCACGGTTCCACGGCAACCGCTCTGTCGGGTGCCGTGGACCGGAAGCCGAAGCCATGTGCCCCGGCCTTGGTGCCTCGGGGACCCGCAGAACATCCGAGGGCACCCGAAGCCGGCGGTGGACCCTATTTCACCAGATCCGGGTAGTGTGCCTGCGCCGTTTGCGGATGTGCACGGAGCCAGCCCTTGAGCACGTTCGCACCGTACGAAGCCAGCATCGGATTTTCCGGGTCGTCTGACACCCCGCGCGCCTGATCGGCGAGCTGGGGTGGCAGCTGCACCGGGTCGATCACCGAATCGAGGCGCGGGGAATAGAAGAAGGGAACCGAATAGCGATCGACGCCCGCCGGAGGCGCAGTGACTCGGTGGATGGTTGCCATCAGGTATCCGTTGGTTGCGACCTCCAGCATTTCTCCAAGGTTCACCACCAGGGCACCGTCAATCGGCTTGACGGAGATCCATTCCTCGTGGCCGTAAGGCTGCACCTCCAGGCCTCCCACCGAGTCCTGGAGCAACAGGGTGATGAAACCGTAGTCGGCATGGGCTCCAACGCCCTGGTTGCCTGCAGCCGGGACGACGCCGCCGCCGACGTAGTGCACAAGCTTGCCCATCCACGCTGGATCGGGGGCAAATGCCTGGGCGAAGTAGTCTTCCTGCAGCCCCATGCCCACTGCTAGGGCGGCCAACAATTCGGCGCCGACCTTCTGCATCAAGTCGGACCATTCCATGGCCACCGTCTTGAGCTGCGGGAACGCCGTGGGCCACTGGTTCGGGCCCTGCAATTTCAAGTAGGGCTTGTCCTCCGGTACGTCCGGCAGGGGCTCCAGATCCGGCCCGAAGTCGATCTGTTCCCGAGAGTCTGCGCGGCCACGGGTGACCTCTGCGCCCAGCCGTGTGTATCCACGGAATTGGGGTGAGGTACGGTTGTCCAGCTCCAGTTTTTCTTCGACAGGTCGCGCAAAGAACTCGGCGATCGTGTCAAGCAGCTTCTGCGAAGTCCCAGGTGCCGCACCGTATCCGGTGATCTGGAAGAAACCGACGTTGTGCGCGGCATCGCGCAGACCGGAAATGAATTCTTCGTTGAAGCTACCGTCGGCGTGACGGGCAGATGACATATCCAAGACCGGTACCGAAGTAAGAACTGTATTCATGACACAAGAATGCACCCGGTTTACTTGAATGTGACAGCTTGCGTTACCTCAAGTTCCGTAGTGTGAATCCATGAGACGAGAGCCTTGACGGAAGCTTTGAAAATACCTAGAAAGCCAACGACTCGAATTATTCTTGGCCGAATCTTGCCACTTATCTACAGAAGTTTCCTAAGCTGGTCAGGTGATCTTCAAATCTGTCGGCGATTCTCGCCCCTATCCGGACCATGGCTACGTGACGCCCAAGGACTGGGCGGCCGTGCCTCCCATGCAAGTTCGATTGGATGAGTTGGTGACCACCAAGAGCACCCTAGATTTGGCTGCGCTGCTGGCCGAGGATTCGACATTCTTCGGCGACCTCTTCCCGCACGTGGTCCAATGGCGAGGCACGCGGTATCTCGAAGACGGACTGCACAGGGCCGTGCGCACCGCACTGCACCAGCGTTCTATCCTGCACGCCCGCGTACTGGTGATCGAGGACTAAACGGACATGGCGCGTGATTCGAACCCGAATGAATGGCATGGGCACCACATCGTCACCGAAGACGAGCTGGCCAGCCCGGAGTTCAGCGCCGATCCCAAGACAAAAAGGCATCGAATCATACGCCACGGCGTTATTCTCTCCGTGGCGCTCGTGCTTCTTGCCGGGGCCTTGGTGCTGGCCTACCTGGTGAATACACGTGTCATCGTCATCGACGCCCTCGAACCCAAGCCGGTGGCCGAGGCCCCGGTAGCACCGAACAGCGCCTGTCCAAGGGACCAATTCGACTACGTTGAACCGTCCAAGATGAAGGTCAACGTCATGAACGGAACACAGATTGCGGGGCTTGCAGGTGCCTCTGCCACGAAACTCGGGCAACGGGGATTCAAGGTGGGGGAAGTAGGAAATGCCCGGCTGTCCAAGACCAATGTCGTCGGCGCGGTGACCTCGGGCCCCGAAGGGTATGCGCAGGCAATGACGGTTCAGCGCCATATCAAGGGGTTGACCTATGTGTTTGATCCCAAGCGAAAAGGAAAGACCGTCGACTTGGTGATCGGCACCAAGTACAAAAAGCTGGTCAAGGAAACCAAGGTCAACACCAATCCCGGGAAGCTTGGATGCACCAGCAAAAAGAAATCGACGGCCCCGGCCGAGCCGGAGCCGTCGAAGTCGGCCAAGGAGTAGCGGCTAGTTGCAGCCGTCGGGGCCACAGACCTCGCCGTCGGCAGATGGCGTATCCATCATCTGCAACTGGCTTCCGCCGATTTCCTTCCATACCTGGCTGAGCGCCTGTTCGAATACCTCGGACGGCTGGGCGCCGGAAATTCCGTACTTGTTGTCCAGGACAAAGAACGGAACGCCGGTGACACCTATTTCCCGGGCCCGGGTTCCATCGGCACGGACCTCGGCTGCGTACCTGTCCCCGGACAGGACCTCCGCCGACTCCGCGGCGTCGAGTCCCACCTGATCGGCGATACGCTGGAGGGTTTCCTTGTCTCCCGTATCCAGGCCCTTTTCGAAGTGGGCCGACAGCAATGCTTCCTTCATCACGTCGCCCATGTTGCGCTCCTTGGCCAACGCCAGCAGGCGCAGGGCCGTGAAAGAGTTCGCTGGGCGCAGGGCGTCGAAGTCGTACTTCAAGCCTTCTGCTGCGGCCTGGCCGGTCACGTGCTCAAGCATGCCGGCGACCTGGTCTGCCGGCATGCCCTTGGCCTTGACCAGGTAGTCTAGTTCGCTTCCCTCGTAGTGGTCCGGCAGCGACGGATCGAGCTGGAAGGCATGCCATTTCACGTCGATGTTGGCGCCGAACGGCAAAGCCTCCACGGCCTTTTCGAAGCGGCGCTTGCCAATGAAGCACCAGGGGCAGGCGATATCGGAAAAAATGTCAACGCTGAGGCGGGTATCTGTCATGTTTTCGTCAACAGCCGGTGGCCGAAGCCTATTCCCACCTGTGTGGAGAACAACAAACCATGGCGCAGCTCGACGGTGCGCCATTGACAACATATATTCCCGAGGCGAACTATAAGGAAATTCCCTGAGATCCCGCGCAAACAAACGATGCCGCCCACTGGCCGTGGGCGGCATCGTTTGCTCTCGTCCCGTTGGGGATGCTAACGAGCGTCCCCGGAGGCATATTCGAGCCCGGTTTCGTCAACGAGCTCCGCCCGTTGGTGGCCCTTGCCGCGGACCCACAGCTTGTAGGCGACGAAGAGCAATCCGATCCAGACGGTCCCCACGATCAGTGCGACTCGGGTGTCCGGGACGATGCCGAGCAGCACAATCACAAAGCCCATGAAGGCCAACGCAGCGTAGGAGGCCGCAGGCCACCATGGCGAGGGGAACTCGGAGGCCGGAAGGTTGTCGCGGACAATCGCTCGCTTCATGGCAATGTGCGAGAGCAGGATCATGACCCACACCCACACGGTTGCGAAAGTCGCGATCGATGCGATGATCAGGAACAGCGATTCGGGCATCACCGCATTGAGCCACACGCCCAGTAGCAGGACGATGCCCATGACCAATACCGTCATCCAGGGCACGCCGTTGCGCGAAATCCTGGCGAAGGAAGCCGGGGCGTGGCCCTGCTGAGCCAGACCGAACATCATGCGCCCTGCGCCGAAGATATCTGAATTGATGGCGGAGATCGCCGCCGTGATGACTACCGCGTTGAGGATGTGTGCCGCGGCGGGAATGCCCAGGTTGTCGAAGATCTGCACGAAGGGGCTGCCTTCGGTGCCGATCTGGTTCCACGGGTAGATCATCATGAGGATGCCCAGGGTGCACACGTAGAAGAGCAGAATGCGCACAGGCACGGTGTTGATAGCCGCGGGAACGACCTTCTTCGGGTTCTCGGCCTCGCCCGCCGTGATGCCGATGGTTTCAATGCCGCCAAAGGCAAACATCACGATCGAGAACGACGCCAGAAGGCCCCAGAAGCCGTTGGGGAAGAACCCGCCGGACGCGAGCATCGTCCCGATGCCCGGGTTTGCCTCGGCCGGAAGTCCGAAGCCGAAGGCAACGATCAAGGCGCCACCGGCGATCATGGCGATGATCGCGGAAACCTTGATGAGGGAAAGCCAGAATTCCGTTTCGCCGAAGACCTTGACCTTCATGGTGTTCAAGGCGGCAATGAAGAAGATGATCGCCAGGATCCAGATCCACCGGGGCACGTCCGGGAACCAGAAGCCCATGTAGATGCCGAATGCTGTGACGTCGGCGATGGCGACGATGGCCATTTCGAAGGCAAATGTCCAGCCGGTGATGAACCCCGCAAATGGCCCCAGGTACTTCGAGGCGTACTGGCCGAAGGATCCGGACACCGGATGGCGCACTGCCATCTCTCCCAGGGCGCGCATGACCATGAAGACGGCCGCGCCACCAATCATGTAGGCCAGAAGTACGGCTGGACCGGCGGCCTGGATGGCTGCTGCGGAACCATAGAAAAGACCGGTTCCGATGGCCGAACCGAGGGCCATGAACCGGACGTGGCGGACATTGAGTCCGCGGGCTAGCGCCTGGGAAAATTGGGGCACGAAAGTAAACCTTAGGGTGGAAGGGGCTTATCCCATGGTAAGTCTGCGGCCCGGCCCCAACGGTATCCGGTGGTGCGGATCACGCCCCGCATGAGCGCCGTATTCTGGAGCGGTTGGACGAGAAATCCTGCCGGACCTGTGTGAAGCGGTCAAGCGCCGTGGTGGGCGGTTTCCCGGGGCCGAATGCGGACTGCAACGGCAGGGAATCCTGTCAAGGGGTAGTACGTCCTGCCAGGGCCAGGGCCAGGGCCAGGGGCTTCGGCGTCGGCGGCCGGTTCGTCAGGAGGAAACCGCGGCTGTTCCGGACCGATGCCGTCCGTGAACCATGTAGTACAGGCAGATTCCCAAGGCGGCCACAGCGGCGAGGATTCCGAACATGCCGGTGTATCCCAGCATCGGAATTGCAAGGCCCAGGATGACGGGGCCGAAGCCGACACCCAGATCGAGCATGAGGAAGAACGTCGAGGTGGCAACACCCATGTCTGTGGGCGACACCGCGGACACCGCAATCGCCTGGGCACAGGGCATCAGCGCCCCGAAGCCAAGCCCTGTGAGCAGCGCGGCAAGCGCGACGGTGAGGGTGCTGGGTTCGAAGGACAGCATGGCCATGCCTAGGGCAAACACCGCCAGCAAGGGATACATGATCGCGTTGTCGCCGTGCCGGTCCTGGACACGACCGGCAAACAGCCGGGAGAGCAGCACCGTTGCCGCATAGAGGAGGAAGAACCAACTGGCCGCGGCAGGCATCGAACGGGACAGCAGGAACGGCGCCAGGAAGGAAATGATCCCCGAATAGGCGACGCCGCACACGAGGATCACCAGCGAGACGGGCAGCGCCGCAGGACTGACGATCGAGCGCAGGATACTTCCGAGTCGGGCTCCGTGCTGCGGGTGCGCGGGTGCCTTGGCAGGCTCCGGCAACTTCAGCAGAATCCCGATCAGCAGTGCAACCACCGACGAAACGGCGCAGAAGACGAACACGGTGAAGTAGTCGCCGCTCGCCGCCAGGAGCACTGCCAGCAGAGGGCCCGCGGCCGTCGAGAGCGTGCTGGAAAGGCTGAAGTATCCGGTTCCCTCGCTGCGCCGCGCCGGAGGTATGAGTGCCTGGACTGCGGTTGCAAGTGCGGTGTTTCCCGCGCCGAAGGCCATGCCGTGGACAAACCGCAGCACAAGAAGCAGCCACAGCGACCCTGCCGGGATGTACAGCACGGAAACCAGCACGAAAACGGCCAGGGAAACGACCAGCAGCGGCTTGCGGCCGCAGAGGGCCAACAGCTTTCCGGCAACGAGACGGGCCGCGACGGAACCGATGATGAATGCGCTGGAGGCCAGGCCCGCGGCGCTGTCCGAGGCCTGGAAGCGGTCGACCGCATACAGCGCCATCGAGGTCATGAGCAGGTAGAAGACCATGGAAATGAAGAGGTTGGCGGCGGCGGCGAGCACAAAATCCCTGCTGAATAGCTTCGTTGGCGGATTGTGTGGGGTGCTCACCTGGCTCCTTGCGTTTCGTCTTCACGTGCGCGGACCCCGTCGAGGCCCGCTTTCCATTATTGACCCGCTTCGCGGGCGGCCCGCCGCAAACGGGGGCCAAGCTGTTGTGCGATTGGCGACAGTCGGCGCCGCGGCCAGACAGCACGGCACGGATTCGCCGGTGCTCGCCCCGGGCCCGTTCCTGCAGGGGGAATCCGGGAAAGGTATCGACCCCAAGGGGGTAGTGGACCACGGCTTGTGCACGAGGCAGGGGCTTCCGTGCCCATCTCGGGGAAGCCTGTGGAGGGCCCTCGTGAAACCTTGGGACGGCCCCGGCACAGGCAAGGTTTTTCCAAGGTGCCCGGCAGAAGCTGTGGACACTCACGCATTTACGCAATTCAATTTATTGGGGGAGACGCAATGTCTACACATGCTGTGCATCGCAACCGCCACGACGGGACACGGAAAGCGAAGAGGGGGCATCCGTCCCCGCCGCGGAAACTTGTCGCGGGATTGACCGCAATCCTGTTGGGGGCCGGCGTCCTGCCGGTCGTGGGGGCCCCGGCTGCAGGGGCCGCACCCGTGGGCCAAGGACTGACGCTCAACGCAGGGGACATGCGTTTCATCCTGAAGCAAATCAAGATTGCTGAGAACCACGCCACCAAGGAAGACGCCCAGGGCAACCCCGTGGCAGGCCAGCCACTGGTGGGCTCGGGCCCGAACCAGATCGCCAACGCGCTGCTGCCCTACGGGCTGCGTGCGGTTGACGGCTCCGAGAACAACTTGGTTCCAAACCAGGGCCACTTCGGTGCGGCCAGCCTGGCCATGCCGCGACTGGCTCCGCCCCAGTGGCGCATGGCGACAAAGATCGCCCCCAACGGGACGAGCCTGGGTGAGGGTTCCTATCAGTCAGTCAACACCAGCCTGAGCGACGCGGAACCGCGGTTCATCAGCAACGTGATCGTTGACCAGACCCCGTCGAACCCCGCGGCCATCGCTGCCGCCGGCAAGGCACACCGCACCGTCAACGACGGCCCGACGGCTGTTCCTTGCGAGGCCCCCGGTGTGCCGGCCAACTGCGTGCCCGAGGGCGAGACGCTCGACATCCCGAACATCACCACCGACTTCGGCCTCTCGCCGCCGTACAACGGCATGTTCGCCTTGTTCGGCCAGTTCTTCGACCACGGCGTCGACTTCACCAAGAAGACCAAGAACATCGTGATGGTCCCGCTGGCTGCGGACGACCCCCTGGTGCTCGAGGGCAAGGTCCCGGCCAACCAGCGCTTCATGATCCTGAACCGGGCAGAGAACCAGCCCGGCCCGGACGGCGTGCTGGGTACCGAAGACGACGTGCAGGACTCCACCAACACCGACTCCCCGTGGGTCGACCAGAGCCAGACCTACGGCTCGCACTCCTCGCAGCAGGTGTTCCTGCGCGAATACAAGCTGTTCGAGGGCAAGCCGGTATCCACCGGCAAGATGATCGAGGGCGCGGCGGGCGGCATGGCAACATGGGCCGGCATCAAGACCCAGGCGGCATCGACGCTCGGCCTGCAGCTCTCTGACGGGGACATCGCGGACATCCCGATGCTTGCCACCGACCAGTACGGACGGTTCCTGCGCGGACCCAACGGCCTGCCCCAGTACGTGACGACGGACAACGACTTGGTTGAGGGCAACCTCGCCACCCCGGTGGCACCCCCCGCCAACGTCCAGCGCATCGGCATCGCCTTCCTCGACGACATCGCCCACAACGCGAACCCCTTCAACGGGCAGACGGGTGCGGCGCTGACCGCGGACGCAAACGACACCGCAGGGACGCCGACCTCGCCCATGGCGGCGGGGACCTACGACGACGAGATGCTTGACATCCACTTCATCGCAGGCGACGGCCGCGTCAACGAGAACATCGGCCTGACGGCGATCCACCAGGTCTTCCACTCCGAACACAACCGGCTCACCGGCTACATGAAGGACCTGTTGGCCTCGCTGAACCTGGACCTTAACGAATGGAAACTCGCCAACGGCGAATGGAACGGTGAGCGCATCTTCCAGGCGGCCCGCTTCGTCACGGAGATGGAATACCAGCACATCGTCTTCGAGGACTTCGCCCGCAAGATCCAGCCGGGCATCAACCCATTCAACGTGTTCACCCAGTCCGACACCGGCATCAACCCGGCCATCAAGGCCGAGTTCGCGCATGCCACCTACCGGTTCGGCCACTCGATGCTGACCGACACCGTGGACCGGACGACAAACTCGGGGACCGACATCGGCATGCCGCTGCTTGAGGCCTTCCTGAACCCGGCCGCCTACAACGCCAACGGGGACGCGACACTGAGCCCCGAACAGGCCGCCGGCGCCATCGCCATGGGCATGTCGGACCAGGTCGGCGCGGAGCTCGACGAGTTCGTCACCGACACCCTGCGCAACAACGTGCTGGGCCTGCCGCTTGACCTCGCCACGCTGAACATCGCCCGCGGACGCGACACCGGCGTCCCGTCGTTGAACAACTTCCGCAAGGAGCTCTACCGCACCAGCGGCGAGTCCTCGCTGAAGCCGTACACCAGCTGGGTCGACTTCGGCCAGGGCATGAAGCACCCCGATTCGGTGGTCAACTTCATGGCCGCCTACGGCACCCACCCGAGCATCAAGGGCGCCACGACCATCGACGCAAAGCGCGCCGCGGCACAGTTGCTCTTCGACATGAAGCCGACCGACGCCGCCACCCCGGTGGACGCCTACGACTTCGTCAACAGCTCCGGGGAATGGGCAACGACAGGCGGCGTGTCGAAGACCGGCGTCGACGGCATCGACCTGTGGGTCGGTGGCCTGGCGGAGTCGCAGAACCTCTTCGGCGGCCTGCTCGGCTCCACCTTCAACTACATCTTCGAACGCCAGATGACGGACCTGCAGGACGGGGACCGGTTGTACTACCTCTCCCGCACTTCGGGCCTGAACCTGCGCACCCAGCTCGAAGGAAACTCCTTCGCCGAGCTGATCATGCGCAACACCGACGCCAAGGCGCTGAAGGCGGACGTCTTCGCGGTCGCCGACTGCGAGTTCGAACTGGACAACCTCGGCACCGGAACCGCGGGTTCCAACGCCGTGGCAGACGACCCCGCCTCGGTCTGCGACGAATCGGCACTGCTGATGCGCATGGCCGACGGAACCATCCGCTACCGCGTCTCGAACACCGTTGACCGCCCGGGCCTCAACGCCCAGTCGACGTTCAACGGCACCGCGGGCAACGACAGGATCTGGGGCGGCATCGACAACGACACCGTCTGGGGCAACGACGGAAACGACGTCGTCGAGGGCAACGACGGCGCGGACACCGTCCTCGGCGGCGAGGGCCGTGACATCATCACCGACTCGCACGGCGACGACGTCCTCAAGGGCGGTCC
The DNA here is from genome assembly GCF_051550675.1 of Paeniglutamicibacter selenitireducens. Taxonomy (NCBI): domain Bacteria; kingdom Bacillati; phylum Actinomycetota; class Actinomycetes; order Micrococcales; family Micrococcaceae; genus Paeniglutamicibacter; species Paeniglutamicibacter selenitireducens. Next base: position 24,307 of record NZ_JBPULF010000010.1, read on the forward strand.
CGGCAACGACGCCATCGACGCCGGCCCCGGCCTGGACATCATCATGTCGGGCGACGGGGACGACTTCTCCAACGGCGGCTTGAACGGCAACGAGCACTTCGCGGCCGAAGGAAACGACCTGGTGCTCGCCGGCGACGGACCGGACACCGTGTTCGGCGGCGGCGGCGACGACTGGGAGGAGGGCGGCAACTCCAACGACCTGCTCCAGGGCGACTCCGGCGCACCGTTCTTCGACGACGTCAACAACCCCGGCCACGACGTACTCATCGGCGACAGCGGCGAGGACGACTACGACGCCGAAGGCGGCGACGACGTGATGGTCGCCGGCCCCGGCATCGAGCGCAACCACGGCGTCTACGGCTTCGACTGGGTCACCCACGCCCGGTCCGTGGAGCGCGGCGATTCCGACATGCGCATGATCATCGTCGAAGGCCCGAACCAGTTGAAGGACAGGTTCCTGCTGGTCGAGGCGCTCTCCGGCTGGGAGAAGGACGACATCCTGCGCGGCAACGACGTGGTTCCCTCCGAACCCGACGCGGAAGTCGCTGTCCCGGGCGCCAGCAACGTGCTGAGCCCCGAGGGCATCGCCAGGATCGACGGCCTGCGTGAATTGCTGCCCCCGGGCACCATCACCTTCGGTGAAGGCAACATCATCATCGGCGGTTCCGGCAGCGACCAGATCTGGGGCAACGGCGCGGATGACGTCATCGACGGCGACAAGTGGCTCAACGTCCGCCTGAGCGTCCGCACCGACGTCAACGACCCGGCCACCCAAACCCGGACGGCGACCTCGCTCAAGGAGCTGCAGGCCGACATCATGTCCGGCGAGATCGACCCGGGCAAGGTGGCCATCGTGCGGGAGATCCTCACCTCGACCGGTGCGGACCTGGATGTGGACACCGCGAACTTCTCCGGTGCACGCTCCGAATACACCATCACCACCGCGCCCGACGGCGTCACCACGGTCGTCCACAGCGGCGGCACCGGCGATGACGGGACCGACCGCATCACCAACGTGGAACAGCTGAAGTTCACCGACCAGACGGTGGTCCTCAACGACACCACGAGCCCGACGGTGACGGAGCGGACCCCGGCAGTGGACGCGACGAACATCGCGGCCGGCTCCAACGTGACGGCAACGTTCAGCGAGGACGTCGACGGCGTCGACGGCACCTCTGTCACGCTGACCGACGCGGCAGGCACCGCCATCCCGGCGGCCGTCAGCTACGACTCCGCCACCCGCACCGCCACGCTGAACCCGAACGCCGACCTGGCCGGAAACACCCGCTACACGGTGGCCCTGGCCAACACCATCGGCGACGCCAAGGGCAACATGCTCGAGGCCACCAGCTGGTCCTTCACCATCGCCGGGTCTGCCCCGACGGTGACCGGACGGACGCCGGCAGCCGACGCGACAAACGTTGCCGTCGGAACCAACGTCACGGCGACCTTCAGCGAGGCCGTCACCGGAGTCGGAACCGGCACCATGACGCTGGTCAACCCGGCCGGCGACACCATCCCCGCGGCGGTCGGCTACGCCAACGGGACGGCCACGCTGAACCCGAACGCCAACCTGGCCTTCAGCACCCGTTACACGGTGAAGCTGACCAACGGCATCGGCATCGCCGGGGGCACCGCACTGGTGGCCACCGAGTGGTCGTTCACCACGGCGGCGGCACCGGTTGACCCGGCACCGACGCTCACCGCCCGGACGCCGGCGACCAACGCGACGAACGTCGCGGTGGGCACCAACGTCACGGCAACCTTCAGCGAAACGGTCACGGGCACCGGCAGCGCCACCATGCAGCTGACAGGCCCGAACGGGGCACCGCTGGCGGCCACCTACAGCTACAACGGGGCAACCAACACCGCCACGCTGAACCCGAATGCCAACCTGGCCACCGGCACCCGCTACACGGTGTCGCTGACCAACGGCATCCAGGACGGGGGCGGCAACGCACTGGCGGCGACCAGCTGGAGCTTCACCACGGACGCTGCGCCCACGGTGACGAGTCGGACGCCGGGCACCGACGCCACGAACGTCTCCCGCACCGGCAACATCTCGGCGACGTTCAGTGAGGCAGTGACGGGGGCCAACGGCACCAACGTTCGGTTGACAAGCCCGAGCGGCGCGACGGTGACGGCGGTTGTCACCTACAACGCGCTCAACCGCACCGTGACGCTGAACCCGGTGGCGACGCTGGCGGCCAACACCCGCTACACGGTGCGGCTCTCCGGGGGCATCAGGGACCTAGGCGGCAACGCCCTGGCCACCACCACCTGGAGCTTCACCACCGACGCCGTGCCAACGGTGACGGGCCGGACGCCGGCGGCCAACGCCACGAACGTCTCGCGCACCGGCAACATCTCGGCGACGTTCAGCGAGGCAGTAACCGGGGCCAACGGCACCAACATTCGGTTGACAAGCCCGAGCGGCGCGACAGTGGGGGCCGTTGTCACCTACAACAGCGCCTCGCGGACCGCGACGCTGAACCCGTCGGCAACCCTGGCGGCCAACACCCGCTACACGGTGCGGCTCTCGAGCGGCATCCGGGATGCAGGTGGCAACTCCCTGGCGGCAACGACCTGGAGCTTCACCACCGATCCCGTGCCGACGATCGCACGCCAGACGCCGGGCGCCAACGCCACCAGCGTCTCGCGCAGCGGCAACGTCACGGTGCAGTTCAGTGAAGCAGTGAGCGGCGTCAATTCCGGCAGCGTCCGGTTGACGACGTCCTCCGGTTCCACCGTGTCGGCCGTGGTGAGCTACAAGGCCAGCACGCGCACGGCAACCATCAATCCGAGGTCCCAGCTCGCGGCCAACACCCGTTACACGGTGAAGGTGTCCAGCAGCATCAAGGATTCCCGGTCGAACAAGCTGACTGCCAAGTCCTGGAACTTCAGGACGGGAGCCCGCTAAACAACAAGAGACGGCAGGGGCCGGGTTGCAGAAATTGCAGCCCGGCCCCTGCCGCCTTGTGCCCAGGCAACGCCCACCACGCGGTTCCACGGCTCCGGCCCCTACCTTCCGGTCCCAACCCATCCAACCCCGCCGGGACCGGCCCGGACGTCGACGGCACGTCCACGCAGGTAGGGGCGGACGATGCCCGGGAAAGGTGTCGCGGGCCGGACACCCAGCCGGACACCCAGCCGGGATCCCGCAGGCTGCGTGCCGGAAATTCCCGTCCCCCGGCGCGCGCCAGGGGCGGTTCCGGCTTGCTGTTCCATGTGGCGGGTCGAGGTGCCGCCCGGGCGATTCTCGAGGGCCGTTCCGTCCGGCGCCTTTCCGCGATGACGGGATGACCCGAGACGGGGTGGGGAGCTGTCCCGGCGATGTGGCTTGCCTTCCGGCACCCCTCGTTCGGGCGTGCCGCGGGCCCGGGTTTCTGCGATGTCCGCTGAAACTCGCGGACCAGCGGGCAGACACGTCGTTAAGAACGAAAGTCCCCGCACTAAGCAGCTCTGCCGGTGGGGACTATCGAAGTTTATGAAGTTGTGTCCTGGTGGCGGGATCGGAGGGGTTGTCGCGTCGTTGCGCTTGCCCCTCGACCCCGCCGCCAAAGATCCGGTGGGTTAGACGCTGACCTTTTCCGGGGCCTTGGCCTCGTGCAGGTAGCGGTTGTAGGCCTGGACGGTGAGGAAGGTCGGGAAATCCTCACGCAAGGCGCAAGCCTCGAAGATCTCGCGTGCCTCGTCGAAGCGGTCGCCCTCGAAGCGTGAAAGCTTGTCGAACTCCTCCTCGGTGAGGTCCTCCACCCAGGTGCGGGAAATCAGTTCGCCGGCATCGGTGATGGCGGCCTGCTGGATCCACTGCCAGATCTGCGAACGCGAGATCTCGGCGGTGGCGGCATCCTCCATGAGGTTGTGGATGGCCACGGCGCCGTTGCCGCGCAGCCAGGCTTCCATGTAGCGGATGCCGACCTCGATGTTGTTGCGGATGCCGGCTTCCGTGATCTTGCCTTCGGTGCCTGCAACGTTCAGCAGTTCCTTGTCGTCGGGGGTGACGTCCTCACGGGTGCGGTCGCGCTGGTTCGGCTTGTCACCCAGGACTGCGTCGAAGACCTCGCGGGCCACCGGAACCAGGTCCGGGTGTGCAACCCACGAACCGTCGAAGCCGTCGTTGGCCTCGCGGGTCTTGTCGGCGCGGACCTTCTCGAAGGCCACGGTGTTGATGGCCTGGTCCTTGCGGTTCGGGATGAAGGCCGCCATGCCGCCGATGGCCATGGCGCCGCGCCGGTGGCATGCACGCACCAGCTGCTCGGTGTAGGAGCGCATGAACGGTGCCGTCATGGTCACCATGCCGCGGTCCGGGAGGACGAAGCGCGGGCCGCGGGAACGGAAGTTCTTGATGATGGAGAAGATGTAGTCCCAACGGCCGGCGTTCAGGCCCGCTGCGTGTTCGCGCAGTTCGTAGAGGATTTCCTCCATCTCGAAGGCCGCGGTGATGGTCTCGATCAGGACGGTGGCGCGGATGGTTCCCTGCGGGATTCCGACCAGGTCCTGGGCCAGGACGAAGACGTCGTTCCAGAGGCGGGCCTCGAGGTGGTTTTCGATCTTCGGCAGGTAGAAGTATGGGCCACGGCCCTGCGAGATCAGTCGCTGGGCGTTGTGGTAGAAGTACAGGCCGAAGTCGACAAGGGCGCCGGACATCGGCTTGCCGGCAACCAGCAGGTTCTTCTCCGGGAGGTGCCAGCCGCGGGGACGGACAACGATGGTGGGCAGGTCGGTGAGCTTCTCGCCGGCGAGCTTGTACTCCTTGCCCTCCGGGGAGGTGAAATCGATGTTGCGGTCCAGCACGGAGCGCAGGTTCAGCTGGCCGTTGATGACGTTGGACCAGCTCGGGGTGGAGGAGTCCTCCATGTCGGCGAGCCAGACCTTGGCGCCGGAGTTCAAGGCGTTGATGGTCATCTTGCGGTCGGTCGGGCCGGTGATTTCCACGCGGCGGTCCTCGAGCCCCGGGGCGATGGGGGCGACCTGCCAGGAGCTGTCCTCGCGGATGTGCTTGGTTTCCGGGCGGAACTTCGGATCGGCGCCGTTGGCGATGCGGGCACGGTTCAGCTGGCGGGTCTGCATCAGTTCGGCGCGGCGGCCGTCGAATGCCTTGTGGAGCTGGGCGAGGAAGTCCAGCGCCTGAGGCGTGAGGACCTCTTCCTGCCGGCGAACCGGCGCAGCGACCAAAGTAATACCGTTCAGGGTGATGGGATCGTTCATGGCTGGACTCCTTCGAAAATCAAGAATGGTGGGTGGCGATGTGCCTGGGGTGTCATTGAAACGGGTTTAACCCCGTGGGGCCGGCTGTGTTCAGCCGGCCCCACGGGACACCGGGGCGGAAACCGCCGTGGTGTGCTTAGTGGAACTGGCCGGCTTCGGTGGATCCCACCAGAGCCAGGGTGGATGCGTTCGGGTTAAGAACTGTTGCAATGTCGTCGAAGTAGCCGGTGCCCACTTCGCGCTGGTGCTTGGTTGCGGTGTAGCCGCGGGACTCGGAAGCGAACTCGCGCTCCTGGAGGTCGACGTAGGCGGTCATGCCTTCGCGGGCGTAGCCGTGAGCCAGGTCGAACATCGAGTGGTTCAGGGCGTGGAAGCCGGCGAGGGTGATGAACTGGAAGGTGAAGCCCATGGCACCGAGTTCGCGCTGGAACTTGGCGATGGTTGCATCGTCCAGGTGCTTCTTCCAGTTGAAGGAAGGGGAGCAGTTGTAGGAGAGCATCTGGTCCGGGAAGTCCTTCTTGACTGCCTCCGCGAACTTGCGGGCAAGTTCCAGGTCTGGGGTGCCGGTTTCCATCCAGATGAGGTCGGAGTACGGTGCGTAGGCCTTGGCGCGGGCGATGCACGGTTCGATGCCGTTGCGGACCTTGTAGAAGCCTTCCGCGGTGCGCTCGCCGGTGATGAATTCCTTGTCGCGGTCATCGACGTCGGAGGTGATCAGGGTTGCTGCCTCGGCGTCGGTGCGTGCAATGACTACGGACGGGGTGTTGGCGACGTCCGCGGCCAGGCGAGCTGCGTTCAGGGTGCGAACGTGCTGCTGGGTCGGGATGAGGACCTTGCCTCCAAGGTGGCCGCACTTCTTTTCCGAAGCGAGCTGGTCTTCCCAGTGGACGCCCGAGGCGCCGGAGGAGATCATCGACTTCATCAGTTCGTAGGCGTTCAGCGGGCCGCCGAAGCCGGCCTCGGCGTCGGCCACGATCGGTACCAGCCAGTCCTCAACGGACTTGATGCCTTCGGCGTGCTCGATCTGGTCCGCACGGAGCAGTGCGTTGTTGATGCGGCGAACGACCTGCGGAACCGAGTTGGCCGGGTAGAGCGACTGGTCCGGGTAGGTGTGGCCGGAAAGGTTTGCATCTGCTGCGACCTGCCAACCGGAAAGGTAAATGGCGCGGAGGCCGGCCTTGACCTGCTGAACGGCCTGGTTGCCGGTCAGGGCGCCCAGTGCGTTGGTGTAGCCGCCGGTCGGTGCTTCCTCGGTGAGCTGCTTCCAGAGCTTTTCGGAGCCGCGCTTTGCCAGGGTGTGCTCTTCCTGCACCGATCCCTGCAGCTTCACTACGTCTGCTGCCGAGTAATCACGAGTAACGCCGTTCCAGCGGGGGTTGGTTGCCCAATCCTGTTCAATTGCTGCGATACGGTTCTCGGTCGAGTTCTGCTCGGTCATTGCCTTCTCCTTGCTGGTTGCCGGTGCCGGTTCGGGGTCGACATCTTCGTCGAGCCCGGTAGGTTGTTCCGGCGTTCTTTCTGCGTGGGAACTACATTTCCGCACTTTGCCAGCCCCTGCCAGAGGGTTTTGGAGGAAAGATTTGCAGTTCTTCGCGTTTGCGAAAAATGAGGCGACTCGTCCCGGGATTCATCGGACGAAACCGAAAACGAGTGGTTTGGCTCACGAACCAGCCGAAGAACCGGAGGAAATTTCTGAGAACTGAAGAATCCCTGATCTGCACTTTTCCAGGTCGGCAGGGAAGGGTTGGTCATCCTTGGTGGGAATGCCGGCAGCCACTGCGGCTAGGCCGGGCCTGGAGGCGACCGGGCGGCTGCGGATCAGGCGTCGTGCAGTGCGGCCCGAAGCGCGTCGCGGGCGACCTGGTCCGGAGTGGATGAGCCGTCGACAATGTTCCAGCCTCTGACTGAGGCAATCTCCAGGTACGCCGCACGGGCAGAGGTGAGGTACGACATCGTTTCGCTGTCTTCGCCGCGCGAGACGATTCGGGCATGCGCCACCTCTGCTGGGACGTCGATCAGGATGACCGAGTCCGGGCGCGGAAGCACTCGTATGATCCATTGCAGGAGACGGCCCTGCGGCAAGCCGCGAACCGAGCGCAGGACGAGCTGGCAGGCCAAATGCCGGTCCATGACAGTGGCGCCGGGATACACGAAGGCGCGTGCCTGGGCGATGAGTACGTTGACGGATCGAATCAACGATTCAAGTCGGTTGGCCCAGGTTGGTGACAACGCTGTACCGAACCGCGATGCCATGCGGGACATCCAACGTCGTCCTGCGGGATTGCGCAAGAGCTGGGCGCGCCCGCCGCTCTCCCGGATCCCCGCAACGAGCGCATTTGCGGCGGTGGTCTTGCCGGCCCCGTCGATTCCCAACAACACAACAGTCCTGCGGCGCGACAACGTGCTCGACGAGGCATTGGGGAGCAAAGCCTTCGAGGTTGTGTCGGCGCAGGCCTTGGGTGCAGTTCGGAACAAGGGCAAGGGACTCCGTTAGTGTCTCGTGAGGTTGTCTATATTTGGTCCAACGAACAAACGGACTGATTCGATGCAGGAAAGCAGCTGTGGGTTTTCCATGAAGGGTCCTGAATGGGTCTGTGGTCATCCAGATGGCCCAACGCTTGTGGTCTCAAGGAGGGCGAGGTCGTACCCGCTATGGGTTGAATCTGTTACTGGCTTGGGAAGAACTGGTCTTTGGATCGAGTCGCCAATCCAAATCGTGGGCGGCCACCACTACCCTTATTGAAGGGTCAACTAACGATCCAGACCGGCGCTGCAGGTACGTACCCGAGGCGGCAGTCAACATTCCGGCGCCGTTCGGCGCCTCATTCACATGGGGGAACATGTCTATGGAAAATCAGCTCGCACCTGCGCCTGCACCGGCGCCTCAACCGCAAGCACCCGCTCCGAAATCAGCAGCAGGGAAGGGGCTGGGTGTTGCCGCGTTGGTTATCGCCATCGTGGCCCTGACGCTGTCCTGGGTGCCGATCATCAACAATTTCGCTGCAGTCCTCGGGATTGTTGCCCTGGCCCTTGGCATCTTCTCGCTGGTCTTCGCCATCAAGCGCAACGGCGGCAAGGGGCTGGGAATCGCATCCACCATCATTGCGGTAGTTTCGATCGCCATGGTATTCATCACCCAGGCGGCCTATTCTGCCGCGTTGGATTCCGTCGCGACTGCCATCGAGGATGCATCGGACGGTGAGGTTGCAGCACCGAAAAAAGTGGTTGAACAGGCCGCCGATGAATCGAATGTGCTTGCGCTCGGGCAGTCGGGTGAGGTTGGCGAGTACACGGTGACGGTGGATTCCGTGGTGCTCGATGCTGCGAAGCAAATCGCGAAGGCCAACCAGTTCAACGAAAAGGCCGATGGCCAGTACGTGCTCGTCGAACTTTCGGTTGTCTACAACGGTGACGAGGAGGGTGACGCCTGGATCGATTTGTCGCCTGAACTGCTCGGTTCCGATGCTCGTATCTATGACACTTCCTCCGCTTCGATGGCAGTTGCGCCAAAGCCTGCAACCGACATGCCAACCCTGCGCAATGGCGGGAAGGGCACGTACCAAGTGGTGTTCGATGTTCCGGCGGCCGCGGTTGTCGATGCCAAGGTACGCGTGACGGAAACCCTGTCGTTCGATGACGAGTCCGCGCTCTGGGCTACGAAGTAGCCAGCAGCAAAAGCTCTCGGTGGCCGCCCCCCGTTGTTGGGAGGCGGCCACCGCACTTTGATCACCGCGTAGTTGCCAGGACCGGAAAGCGCACCTCCGGCGAGTTGTCGCCACGCGTCTGGAAGGCCATCGCCGATCGGACTGCGTCGCAATGGACGAATCGTGCCCGGAATGTGAAGTCGCCACGAATCTTCTTCACGCCAAGTCGGAAAATTGTTTCCGCTGCAGTTGCCGGAGCGTCGGCGTAACAAGTTGCGTTCGTGGCCGCAACAGGCGTACGTTGTGACAGCAGTCACAAGCTATCGCCGCTAACACGTGGCGGGAGAGTCCCGTTCACGCCATGGACGGGCGCCGTAGGAGCAATTCCTCCCCAGGAAACTCTCAGGCCCCCGCACCGCCACGAAGAGGCGAATCTGGAAAGCAGCACGGTGGAATCCGTGCTCACCGAAGGAGCAAGTCCCCCCCTCGAGGGCCGGGATGGAAACTCTCAGGTACGTCAACAGATTGGGGAGGATCCAAGAACAGTGCGGCATCGCCCGCACGCGATTCGGGAGTTCCTCCAAGATGCCACCCACCCAAGCCACTGCCCGGTTGTACATTGGCGTGCCCGCGGGCCGTACCCTGGATCCGGCACCGACCGGTCCGGCGTCCGCCGCGCGCACCCTGTGCGCTCTCCTGCAAGTGCGTCGGCGCGGAAACGGTGGCCTCGGAGAACAATGCCGCGGACTTGATGGTGCGAAACGCCCACGTCCCGCCACCGAAGCACCAGCACCCATCTGGAAGGCAACAGCATGAGCAACAACAGTTCCACGCCCCATCTTGAGCGAGGGCTCTCCAACCGCCACATCCAACTGATCGCCATCGGCGGGGCCATCGGCACCGGCCTGTTCATGGGTTCGGGCAAGACCATCTCCGTCGCCGGACCCTCCGTCATCTTCGTATACATGATCATCGGCTTCATGCTCTTCTTCGTGATGCGGGCAATGGGCGAATTGCTGCTGAGCAACACCAACTACAAGAACTTTTCCGACTTCGCCGGTGACATCCTCGGGCCCTGGGCCGGGTTCTTCACCGGCTGGACCTACTGGTTCTGCTGGGTGGTCACGGGCATCGCCGATGTCGTGGCGATCTCCCACTATGTGGCCTACTGGTGGAAGGACCTGCCGCTGTGGATCCCGGCCGTAGGCTGCATCCTGTTGCTGATCGCGCTCAACCTGCCGAGTGTCAAGAACTTCGGTGAGACCGAGTTTTGGTTTGCCCTGGTCAAGATCGTCGCCATCGGCGCGCTGATCGTCATCGGCCTGGTCATGGTCATCACGGGCTTCGAGCACAACGGCGTCACCGCGTCCTTCACGAACCTCTGGAGCGGCGAGGGGATGTTCCCGACGGGCTTCATGGGCTTCGTTGCCGGCTTCCAGATCGCGGTGTTCGCATTCGTCGGCATCGAGCTGGTGGGAACCACCGCCGCCGAGACCAAGGATCCGGAAAAGACGCTGCCGCGTGCCATCAACTCCATCCCGGTCCGCATCCTCTTCTTCTACGTGGGTGCGCTGGTCATCCTCATGGCTGTCCAGCCGTGGAACCTTTTCAGCGCCGAGGAGTCCCCGTTCGTGGCCATGTTCGCCCTGGCCGGCCTGGCGGGTGCCGCCGGCATCGTGAACTTCGTGGTGCTCACCTCGGCAACCTCGAGTGCAAACTCCGGCATCTATTCGACGTCGCGGATGATCCACGGGCTGGCCGAGGACGGCGACGCACCCAAGGCCTTTGCAAAGCTCTCGCGGACCAAGGTCCCGCGCAACGCACTGTTGTTCTCCTGCACGTTCCTGCTTGCGGGCGTAGTGCTGCTTTACGCAGAGGGTGGCGTGGCTGAGGCCTTCACCCTGGTCACCACCGTGTCTGCGCTGTGCTTCATGTTCGTCTGGTCGATCATCCTGATCAGCTACCTGGTCTACCGCAAGCGCCGCCCGCAGCTGCACGCGGCGAGCAAATTCAAGATGCCCGGTGGAACGTTCATGCCGTACGTGGTCCTGGCGTTCTTCGGTTTCATCCTGTGGGCGTTGACCACGCAGCCGGACACCTTGTCAGCGCTGCTCTTCACCCCGCTCTGGTTCGTGGCCCTGGGTATCGGATACGGCCTGCTGCGTCGCAACCCGCAGCACGCAGCGTTGCGCGTACTGCACTCTGCGAAGGTCGAGGAAGAGCGGCAGGCAGCTGCGGCTTTCAATTCTGGGCTTGGCGTCGAGGAGTCGGAATTCCCGGAGTCGGTCGCTAAGTAGCAGTTGGCTCAATCCAATGATGCAAGACGTCGGGGCCGCACCCAATGGGTGCGGCCCCGACGTCTGTTTGCCCGATACCCGCAATGATTCCGGAGGTCGTCTACCAAACTACTGCGATGCTGTTGGTACGGTAGCCAGATCCCGTTGGGCCCCGGCCTGCCACGTCACAGGACGTAGGAAGCGATGAGCTGCGAGAGAGCTCGAACGTCGACATTTCCCTTGAATTCAAGCCGAACTTTGCCCAGGCCGCTGAACCACAGGTCCAGCTCGGCGTCGAGGTCGAATGTTCCGGAGGCTTCCACCGAAAACGCCTGAACCTTGGAATAGGGCAGCGACGTGTAATCGCGCTTTTTGCCAGTGATGCCCTGAATATTGACCGCAATGAGCCGCTTGTTGGTGAAGACCACGTAGTCGCGCACCCCCTTGAATGCTGCGAGTAGTTCTTCACCCTGTACAAAGAGGGGAATGATTTCGCCTGCAACGTCACCGGGGTTGCACGGGCTGAGCTTGAAGATGGAGGAATTGTCGAAATCGATCATGTCACGAGCTTACCGAGCCGGGGCTTCAACGTTTTCAGGGATGGGGCACAGCCAGGACGCGCAACCGGTGCCCGTCACAAAACCAGAAGGTGGCGGGCCTATCGAGGTGGTCTTGTTTGTGCCGTTCAGCGGCCCAGTACACGCCTCAGGAAGCTCTGGAACCCGCCACGGTGTGCTTGGTGGCCTTCAATCTCCCATGGATCTGCGGCGGCATCGGCTGGCCGGCCGTCTTCGCCGCATAGGACGTGGCCGGTCCCCGGGCCCGGAATCTGGGCTCCCGCCAGGTGTGGAAGGCCGGGGCTTGAAGCGGATCCGTGAAGCGCGGGGAAACCCAGCCGGGAGATATTCGCTGACGGGCTCCTCGGGCGGAATCGCATGTTTTTCATGGTGCTCACCGTTCCTTCGGTCGGTATCTTAATTCTAGATTTTCGGGCGCCGATGGAGGTTGGAACCAGGCCGGAAATTCCGGGGGCGGGGCCAAGCGAACGACGTTTCTTTTCCCAATGGGCGCATTGCGGCACTTCTGCGCCCGAAAAACAGGGTCACATGTTGGAAAGTATTCTGTTTCTTCCCGTACTCTGAAAACGTGAGCACCCCCACATGGAACCGGCCGGCGTTGCCTGAGAAGAGTGTCCTCTCGCCGGAAGATGCCGAAGCGCTGGACATCATTTCCCTTGGCCGGCGGATCCGACACCTGCGCAAGGCCAAGTCGATGACCCTTGACGACCTCTCCGAAGCCGTGGGCACGGCACCGAGCCAGTTGTCATTGATGGAGAACGGCAAACGCGAACCCAAGTTGAGCATGCTCAAGTCGCTGGCTGCAGTCTTCGGGGTAGGGCTGGACGAATTGCTCGGTGCTGCGCCGCCGACCAAGCGGGCCGCGCTGGAGATCGAACTGGAACGCGCCCAGCGCGGACCCCTCTACCAGTCCCTGGGCCTGCCCAAGGTCCGCATTTCATCGCGGCTTCCCATGGACGTGCTCGAATCGCTGGTCGGCCTCCAAGGTGAACTCGAACGCCGGCTCAACGAACAGTCCGCGACCCCCGAAGAAGCACGCCGCGCCAATGCGGAGTTGCGCGGGGAAATGCGCGAACGCAACAACTACTACCCGGAGATCGAAAAGGAATCGGCGAAGGTCCTCAAGGCCATCGGGCATGCATCCGGGCCGCTTTCGCACCACCAGATTACCGACATTGCCTCGCACCTCGGATTTTCGCTCCACAACGTCTCGGACCTTCCGCACTCCACCCGGTCCGTGACGGATCTGAAGAACATGCGTGTCTACCTCACCCAGTCCCAGCGCTCGGACTATTCCACGCGCTCGGTGCTGCTCCAGGCGTTCGGGCACCGCGTCTTGGGGCACGCCACACCGCGCGACTACGCGGAGTTCCTGCGCCAACGCGTCGAGACGAACTACTTTGCCGCATCCTTGATGATGCCCGAAAAGGCGACAGTCGACTTCCTGCAGAAGGCCAAGAGTGCCCGCGAGCTGGCGGTCGAGGACATCCGCGATGCCTTCTCCGTCTCATATGAAACCGCCGCGCACCGGTTCACCAACCTGGCCACCGAGCACCTGGGGATCTCGGTGCACTTCCAGAAGGTCCATGAGTCGGGGATCATCCACAAGGCCTATGAGAACGATGGGGTCAACTTCCCCATGGACCACCTCGGGGCCATCGAAGGCCAGGCTGTCTGCCGCTACTGGACCAGCCGCGAGGTCTTTGATGTGGCGGACCAGTTCAGCGCCTACAACCAGTACACCGACACCACAGCCGGGACCTTCTGGTGCACCGCACGCACCGAACGATCCACGGCCGGCAAATTCTCGCTCAGCATCGGCGTTCCCTACGTGCACGTGAAGTGGTTCCGAGGCAGGGACACCACCGAACGGTCAACGTCAACGTGCCCTGATGAATCGTGCTGCCGCCGGCCGCCGTTGGCCCTGCAGAAAGAATGGGCGGGTTTCGCGTGGCCGAGTGCCAGGGCGCAAACCCACTTGCTCGCCGCCATGCCGCAGGGCGCATTCCCCGGTGTGGACGAGACGGAAGTCTATTCGTTCCTGTCCCTGCACTCGCAGGAAAAATAGCCCCGAACCACCTGATCGCCGCAGACCCACAGCAGCCAAGAGGATTGAAGCATGGAACTCGGATTCATTCGCCACGGACAGACAGACTGGAACGCACAGGACTTCCTCCAGGGATCCAGTGACATCCCGCTGAACGATACAGGTCGCCGGCAGGCCCATGAAGCGGCGGCCGCCTTGGGACACGGGAAGTGGGAGGCAATCGTCAGCTCACCGTTGTCCCGTGCCCGGGAAACGGCCAGCATCATGGCCGCTGATCTCGGTCTTGAACTGGGCCGCAGCTACGACGAGCTCATTGAGCGCGACTACGGGCAGGCGGAGGGGATGACCCTCGAGGAGTCGGAAAAGCACTGGCCGAATCGGACGGGTGGCGGAATCGAGCCGCTCGACTCCGTGGTGGCCCGGGGGCGGCAGGCCATCGACTTGATCGCCGCGGAGTTTCCCGGGAAGAACGTCGCGATCGTCTGCCACGGAACCATCATCCGTTACACGCTTTCGTCGATTGCCGGCTACAAGCTCGACCAGATCCACAACGGCTCGGTCGCCTTGGTGGACGATGCCGACGGCCACTGGACGGTGCGCAGCGTCAACGACGAGCCATTGGGCCCGGGGCATAGGGATTCGTCGGACGGAAGTCCACTGTAGGGACACAAGACCCACCGGCCCTGTGCGGGGGACTGCTGCCACGGAAAGCCACAAGGCGTCCCTGCTGCCCCACGGCACGTCGGAGCTGAAGTCCCGGATCCGGTTGTGCCGGCTGGACCCCTGGAACGCGAACGGGGGCAAAGACGGGCCGCGGGGTTGCGCTCAGGCCTTGGGCAGCGTGAACCCCATGTCCGCGTAACCCGCCCGGCGCTTGGCCCAGGAGGAAGCCAGTACGGGGGTGAGCACGTCGTGGTAGTCGTGCACGACGGCGACCTCCTTGCCCGGGTGGCTGCGTGTCACGCGGCCCACGTACTGGACCAGCCGACCCTTGAACGAAATGGGTGCGGCCAGGAACAGGGTGTCCAAGACCGGGGCATCGAACCCCTCGCCGATGAGCGATCCGGTCCCCAGCACGACAATCGGCGCGCCGGATGCCGTCGCCTCGGTCGCGGCAATCGCGGCCGTGCGCTCCCTGCCCGTCAGCGCGCCGGTGAGGAGCACCGGCTCGATTCCCCGCTCCCGCAGGGCGCCGGCCAGCAGGTCGAGGTGGCGTTTCCAGGTGGAAAGCACCAACGCCTTGGCCCCGCCGGCGTACGCGGCGCATACATCGTCGGCGACCTGCGCCAGGCGCCCGGGGTCGGCCATGAGATCTCGGTAGATCTCGTGCAGCCCGCCGGGATCCCCCGCCACGGCGTCGCCGGCATAGTCGTAGGCTGTCTCATGCAGGCGCAGCTCCAGCGCGGGGGCCGGGGCCTGCCCGGGGGCATGTGGCAACTGCCCGGGCCGGGACTTGGCGAACTCGTGGGAGTCTGTGCCCAGCTGGTGGAAGATCAGCTCCTCCAGGCCGTCCCGGCGGTACGGCGTCGCCGTCAGGCCGAGCCAATAGGCCGCAGGGATCTGGTTCATCACGTGGGTGAATGCGGCGGCCGGAACGTGGTGGCACTCGTCGACGATGACCTGCCCGTAGCCGGTGCACAGCCGGGCCACGTCCTTCTTGCGGGCCAGCGTGGGAAGCAGTGCGACGTCGACGACGCCGCGCAGCTTGGTGCGCCCACCGCCGAGCTGCCCGGCCTTGACGCCCAGCAGGGCAAGCACCTGGGCGCGCCACTGGTCGGCCAGCGCATTGCGGTCCACGAGGATCAGCGTGCTGGTGTTCCGTGTCGCGGCGACGGCAAGGGCCATGACGGTCTTCCCGGAACCCGGGGCCGCGACGATGAGCGAAAGCTCGTGGGCCAGCGCGTGGTCCACGGCCTGTCGCTGACCCTCTCGCAGTTCCCCGGTGAATGCGAATTCCTGCGCGGTGCCACGTTCGCGGACGTCCTCGAGCTGCAGGGTGCTGCCCGCGCTGTGCACCAGGTCCTCCAGCAGCGGGCGCACCCCGCGGGGGAGGACCAGGTCCCCTTCGAGGGTCTCGTCGTAGCTGGTGAGGAAGCGCGGGGTGTCCCAGGTGGAGCGGCGCTGGCGTTGCTTCTCGAAAAACAGCGGGTTGGGCAGGGAAGCGGCGTGCTTCAGGGCGCTGACCATGGCCGGGCCCAGGTCCCCGGAGCGGACCGTGATGCGGGAGCCGATCTCCGCATGCACAAGCGCAGCGGTGCGCGGCACGATCCGCGTGGCGGTGGGCGCCCGGAAGCGGGTCTTCGCGCCGGTCACCGGGGCCGGAAGCCTGCGGACCAGCCGGCCCAGCTCGGCCGGGGTCACGCGGCCCAACGTCGAAAGGTAGGCCCACTGGTCCGCATAGGGCTCAAGGGTGGAGGTGTCAAGGAAGAGCGTGGCCCCGTGCTGCCGGCGTTTCCCGTTCAGCGGTGCGGCGATGAGATTGCCCATGGCCTTGCCCGTGTGGCGGTCCTGGGAGGGGAAGAGCCTGTCGTAGGACCTCAGCGACATGGAGCCGCGGATGTCCATGGCCTCGGCGAGCAGCGCGCTGGCCAGCGCCCTGGCGTCGGCGGCCGGGACCTCCTGGGTGAAGAAGATCCAGACGTGTGCCCCGCGCCCGGACTGGGAGATTTCCAGGGCCGCAGGGACCTGGAAATGGCGGGCAGCCTTGGTGTAGGCCAAGGCGTCGAGCAGGGCTGCGGCGCCGTCGAAGTCGGAGGCGACAAAGTGGCAGCCGTCGTTGCCAGTGAGCGAGTACAGGCCCAGGTGTTCGGAGCCGCGAAGGTGCGCCTCGATGGCGGCGGGCGTCAGGGGCAGGTAGTCGGCGGTCTCCCGGTCCATCCACTTGCGCCAGCCCCCGGCGACGGCGGGCACCCACCCCGAGGTCCCGGCCCTGGCGTTTTCCCAGCGCAGGGCGTAGATGTCGGTGCAGGCGCCGAAGAGCGAGCGGTAGAACGCGACCTTCGTTTCGGCCGGGGAGCGGCTTGTCACAGGTCCTCCCGTGTGGAGCGCCAGTTCGGGCTGGGCCTCGCGTGCGGCGCGCGATTCCTGCTCGGTGATCTCCAGCAGCCGGCGGAGCCTGGCGTTTTCGGCGCGCAGTTCCTCCAGCTCCCGACCCGGAGGCAGGTGGCCGGCGGCGGGGGCGTCGTCATCCGAAATCGGCAGCTGGTCCTGGACGGGACCTGTCCGGTGCGTCGTCACGTTCCCATTGTGCCTGATTCCCGGTGCAATTGTTCGAAAATTTGCACGAGCTTTTGCCGCGGTGCCCTGGGATCACGCGGACGAGGCGTCCAGAGAAGGGTGGGATGATGGGGGGATGGAGACCGACGAAGCGCAGCCCTGGGTGAAGAACTACCAGCCGGGCGTCCCCGCGCGGATCGAGCTCCCCGCCGAACCGCTCTCCGTGATGTTCGGGCGTTCCGTCGCGGAGGCGGGCGAGAGCCCCGCCATGGAGTTCTTCGGCCGTCGCACCAGCTACCGCGAACTCGGCGAACAGGTGGCCCGCGCGGCCGAGGGCCTGCGCAAGCTCGGCGTGAAGGCGGGGGACAGGGTTGCCCTGGTCCTGCCGAACTGCCCGCAACACGTGGTGGCGTTCTATGCGGTGCTGCGCCTGGGTGCAGTGGTCGTCGAACACAACCCCCTCTACACCTCCCGCGAGCTGGCCGCCCAGTTCGCCGACCACGGCGCGCGGGTGGCCATCGTCTGGGACAAGGCCGCTGCGGCGCTCGCCGGTTTCCCGGCGGACATCGCCCCGGACCACGTGGTCGCCGTCGACCTGCTGGCAGCGTTCCCCGCGCCCAAGCGGCTGGCCCTGATGCTGCCGGTGAAGTCGCTGCGCGCGCGCAGGAACGCGTTGACGGCCCCGGCGCCGGGAACCGCCCCCTGGAATTCGCTGCTGGGCCGCGGGTCGCTGGACCCCGGCCACCCCCACCCCGACGTCCACGACCTGGCCGTCATCCAGTACACCTCCGGGACCACCGGGCGGCCCAAGGGCGCGATGCTCAGCCACTCCAACCTGTACTCCAACGCCCTGCAGGGCGATGCGTGGATGCCCGGGGCCCTGCCGCGCGGGGAGGTCTTCTATGCCGTCCTGCCGATGTTCCATGCGTACGGCATGACCATGTACCTCACGTTCGGCATCCTGAAGCAGGGGTTGCTGGTGCTCTTCCCGAAGTTCGACCCGGACCTGGTCCTGGACGCCATGAAGAAGTCGCCCGTGACGATCTTCAGCGCCGTGCCGCCGGTCTACGAGCGAACCATGCAGGCGGCCGCGGAGCGGGGCGTGTCGCTGCGCTCGGCCAGGTACTGCATCTCCGGGGCCATGAACCTGCCGGCGGAGGTCGCGGAACTGTGGGAGTCCGTGGCCGGAGGGCCCCTGGTGGAGGGCTACGGGATGACCGAGTCCTCTCCCGTGGCCCTGGGCAACCCCCTGCACAGCACCCGGAAGCCCGGGACCATCGGTGTGCCCTTCCCCTCCACCCTGGTCAGGGTCGTTGAACTGGAGGACCCGGAGACCGAGGTGGCCCCGGGGGAGCCCGGCGAACTGCTGGTCAAGGGGCCGCAGGTGTTCACGGGCTACTGGAACAACCCGGAGGAAACCGCCGCGGTGCTGCTTCCCGGCGGCTGGCTGCGTACCGGGGACGTGGTGGTCATGGATGCCGACGGGTTCGCCACGATCGTGGACCGGGTCAAGGAACTGATCATCACCGGCGGCTTCAACGTCTCGCCCACCGAGGTCGAGGCCGTGCTGCGCCAACACCCGGGGGTGAAGGACGCAGCGGCCGTGGGCCGGCCGCTGGATGGCGGCGGGGAAATGGTGGTGGCCGCCGTGGAGCTCGCGCCGGGTGCGACCCTGGACGAGGCGGCCCTGCGCCAGCACTGCCGCGGCGCGCTCGCCGGCTACAAGGTCCCCCGGCGGATCGTCGCCGTCGAGGAGCTGCCGCGCTCGATGCTCGGCAAGATCCTGCGCAAGCAGGTCCGGGACATGGTCCTGCAGCAGCCCTAGCCAGCCCGGTTGCCTCGCCGACCGGTCAGCCGTTGGCGCGGATGAAACCAGCCACGGTGTCTGCCAGCCAGGCGCCGTCCTCCGCCGGGGTGCGCTTGGAGCGGGCCACCTTGAAGGAGTGGTCCCCGCCCTCGAACCAGGCCAGGGCCGCGTGGGGGCCGATGCGCTCCACCACCGGGTCCAGCTCGCCGGGCAGGGCGAACGGGTCGCGGGTTCCCTGCAGGAAGAGCATCGGGATCCCGAGCCCGTACAGGTGGGCGTCGCGGGGCTTCTCGGGCTTGCCCGGCGCATGCAGCGGGTAGCCCAGGAACACCAGCCCGTCGCTCTCCATGCCCTCGGCCACCGCCATGGACGCCATGCGTCCGCCGAAGGACTTGCCGGCGGCGAAGACGGGTCGCCCGCCGCTTCGCTGCCGGGCCGCATCCATGGCGGCGTTCCAGGTCGCGATCGCGGCAGGCGGCCGGTCGGGGAACTTCTTGCCCGCCTCGATGTAGGGGAAGTTGAAGCGCATCGTCGCGATGCCGCGTTCGTTCAGCGCCTCGGTGAAGCCGACCAGGAAGGGGTGCTCCATGCCGGCCCCGGCGCCGTGCGCCACCACGACGGTCGCGGCGGATTCCGGCGGTTCGGAGAACACGGCCGAAACCGCTGATTCGCCGACGTCCACCGACAGGGATTGCCCGAGTGTGCTCATGCACCCAATCTACGACAGAACGCGATCCTGCCCGGGAAACCGCGGCTTTTTGTGTCATTTTTCAAGTAACCGCTGGTCAACGCGGAGCGTGGGCGCGGGAAAGTGCGCGTCCTCCGTTAGGATTCCTCGCGTGAACAAGTCGAATTTCAGCCGCTGGGCCGGAGTCGTGATCGCCCTGCTGGTCGTTGCCGCCGCCGCCCTGCTGGTGTTTGCCGTGGCAACCCGGATACACGTCGACACGGGAATCACCTCCCAGGGCACGCTGTTCGGCCTGTGGAACGTCCTCTACGATTCCCAGGCGCCGGACCAGGCCGTCATGTACACGGCCATCGCGCTGGCCCTGCTGCTCGCGGCAGGCATTGCCATCGTCGAGCGGCGGATCGCCACCCGCTACCGGCGCTCCGGCGACGGGACGGCGACCCCGCTGGCCCCGAAGCTGATCATGAACAAGACCCGGGGCGTGTTCGCCGGTCCCGTCACGATCACCGTGCTGCTTCCGGCACACAACGAGGAGGCCTCGCTTCCCGGCACGCTGGATTCCCT
Source organism: Paeniglutamicibacter selenitireducens (assembly GCF_051550675.1). NCBI lineage: Bacteria > Bacillati > Actinomycetota > Actinomycetes > Micrococcales > Micrococcaceae > Paeniglutamicibacter > Paeniglutamicibacter selenitireducens. The sequence goes on from NZ_JBPULF010000010.1 coordinate 44,338, forward strand.
GTTTTCGCAGTCCCACCCGCCGGAGCGGGTCATCGTGGTGGCGGACAACTGCACCGACGCGACAGAACGCATCGCCGCGGAGCGAGGTGTCGAGGTCATGCCCAGCGTGGGCAACACGCTGAAGAAGGCCGGTGCGCTGAACCAGGTGCTCGCCCGCATCCTTCCCGCACAGGGCGACAACGACGTCGTCATGATCATGGATGCCGACACCCAGCTTGACGACGGCTTCCTCGAGGCCGCCGCCGCCCGCTTCACGAACGACCGGGCCCTGATGGCCGTGGGTGGCCTGTTCTACGGGGAACCGGGCCACGGGCTGATCGGGCAGTTCCAGCGCAACGAGTACATCAGGTATTCGCGCGAGCTGAAGCGCCGCCGCGGACGCGTGTTCGTCCTGACCGGCACCGCCTCGCTGTTCAGGCCCGTGGCCCTGCGCGAAGTGGCGGCGAACCGGGGCACCGCGCTGCCCGGCATCCCGGGCGACGTCTACGACACCGCCGCCCTGACCGAGGACAACGAGCTGACGATTGCGCTGAAGTCGCTTGGCGCACTGACCATCTCTCCGTCCGAATGCACAGTGGTCACCGAGCTCATGCCGACCTGGCGCACCCTGTGGAACCAGCGTCTGCGCTGGCAGCGCGGGGCCCTGGAGAACCTCGGTGCCTACGGCATGACGCCACAGACCGTGCGCTACTGGGCGCAGCAACTGGGCATCGGCTACGGCGTCATTGCGCTGTTCTCCTACCTGGCCCTGCTGCTGGTCATGGCGCTGGCCCTGGATACCTGGATCTGGTTCCCGTTCTGGCTGGGGCTCGGTGCGGTGTTCTCCATCGAGCGCGTCGTCACGGTGTGGAAGGGCGGCTGGCGCGCCAGGATGCTGGCGGTGCTGCTGATCCCCGAGCTCTGTTTCGACATGTACCTGAACTTTGTGTACGTCAAGGGAATCATCGACAGCGCCGTGGGACGGCGCGCGGCCTGGACGCACCTGCAGCACGAGGCAAAAACCGAAGCGGAGGCCGACGCGCCATGACACTCGTCCCATCCACCGGACTGGTCCTGCCCGAATCCCTGCTGCACAGCGAGTGGTTTGCCGTGTGGGCGACCTTCGTCGCCATCAACACACTGATGTACGCGGCGCTGTCGATCTCCAAGATCCTGCCGAAGATCTACCCGTCGGACTGGTTCCACGGCCGCAACCGGCGCACGGAAACACGCAGCATCCATCCGGACGCGGACCGCTAGCTAGCCGGCCCCGTGCCCCAGTTTCGCCGGATCGCCGGCAGCGCCTGAATCCTTGGCGCGGGGCCGGGCGGACAGCACGGCAGTGAAGTCAGCACTGCCCATGGGCCGTCCGAAGAGATACCCCTGGGCGTGCCCGAAGCCCATGGCCCGCAGCTTGTCTGCCTGGCCCCGGGTTTCGACGCCTTCCACGACGCACTCCAGCGCGCACGCCTCGATCAGGTAGGCGACGGCCATCAGCAACTTCTCCTGCTGGGGATCGGTGTCCGCGTCGTCGACGAGCGACTTGTCGATCTTCACCCCCGCAACGGGCAGCTGGCGCAGGTAGCTGATGGAGGAGTACCCGGTTCCGAAGTCGTCGATGTACACCTCCACGCCCATCTGCCGAAGGGCCAGCATGGTGTACTTGTGGAGCCTGTCGCCCGTCATGAGCTTGTCCTCGGTGATCTCCAGGGCCAAGGTGGAGGCGGGCAGCCCGTGGCGGCGCAGTGCGTCGCGGATGATGTCCGGGAAGCCCAGCAGGTGGAGCTCCCGGGAGCTCACGTTGAGGTGGACGGTGAAAGCCTCGTCCGCCACCCCGAGCGCGCGCCAGCGGACGAGGTCCTTCAGCGCCTCGTCCAGCAGCTGTTCCGTGATGGCACCCATCATGCCGGCTTCCTCGGCAACGGCGAGGAATTCGCCCGGAGGCGTCAACCCGTAGTCTGGGCGCTCCCACCGGACCAGCAGCTCGGCGCCGACGATCGCCTCGTCCTGCAGGGAAACCAGCGACTGGTAGTACGGAAGGATCTGGTCGGTGCCCAGGGCCCTGCGCAGGTCCGCGACCATTGCGGCTTTCTCCTGCCGCTCGAAAAGCATGTAGGGCTCGAATTCGTGGACCTTGGAGGTGCGCGAGTGCTTTGCGGCATACATGGCGGTGTCCGCCTCGAGCAGCAGCCGGTCGGCGTCGTACCCCGCCGCGGCAATGGCGATGCCCAGGCTGGCACCGGGCGCAAGGCTGATGCCGTCCACGACCATCTGCTCGTTCACGGTGCTGACGATCCGCTGTCCAAGCTCGTAGGCCCCGTGTTCCTGGGCGCAGAGCAGGATGGCGAACTCGTCCCCACCCAAGCGGGCTATCAGGTCCTGTGCGCGAATGCCGGAACGCAGCCGGGCGGAGAGCTGGCGCAGGACCTGGTCCCCGACCGCGTGGCCGTGGGTGTCGTTGATGCTCTTGAAGGCATCCAGGTCCAGGAGCAGCAGGATCGGCGCGGGGCCGCCTTCCTCCATGCCCTTGAGTGCGATTTCGATGTCCCTCATCAGCGCAGAACGGTTGGCCAGCTGGGTCAGCGGGTCGGTGTACGCCAACAGCTCCATCTGGTCCCGGGCCTTTTCGAGCATGACTGTCCGGTCCTCCACCCGCCGGTCCAGCGTCGAGTAGGTCAGCTTGAGCTCGGCGGCCATCGCGTTGATGCCCATGATGATCGCATCGATCTCGTCGCGGCGGGGGCCCGGGCGCAGCCCGGTGTCGAAGTCCATGTCGGCGATCTTCAGGATGGCCGAAACAATCTGGTCGAGGCGGGGATCGTTGTCCGTCGTGTGAAGCTCGTCAGGCACTGGGCAACACGAATTCCACGGCGTCGTTCCGGCGTTCGAAGTAGGCACACGTGTGGTCCTCATCCAGCTTGCGCATGAAGAAGCGGGCCAGGACCTGGTCGGCCGGTCCCGAACCCAGCACGCCCACACGCAGGTTTCGGATCAGGTCGTTGAAGTATGCAGGCACATCGGACCCAATGTCGTCGAGCCCTGAAATGTCGATGATCAGGCGCGCAGCCAAACCACTTGACCGGCTTTCGAATTGTTCCAGCATCTCCACCAACATTGCGAGGGTCAGGGTGGTACCTGTCTTGAACTGGACTTCGAGGATGTGGTCCTCGAAGAACGTCATTCTGGACAGGTCCCCGGACCAGGTCCAGAGACACAACGCAGCGCCGTGTCGGTCGAAAGTTCCATCGGCCAACGGCTCACCAACGGCTTCCCACGTTGAAAGACTACTTGACACCGATGCGCCTCCGTCGGTCTTCACTGCCGCGAAGGTCGCGGTTCAGTCTGCGGTCACCTTGGTACAGCATGGTTGACCAATCCGTATTTTCCGGGGTTGCCACGGGGTACGGCGCCGGTTTTGCCTTGGGCTTGCGGGGTTCGACGTACAGCCAGTTGACGACACCCAGCACCATGTCAACGAGTGAATTCTTGACCCCTATGTAGGCGCGGATCGCAAAGCTTGCGAGGATCGCGTTGAGGGCGGCGAACGCGACGTTTCCCCAGTTCTGTTCCTGGAAATCACGCCACAGGGTCACCAGGGAAAAGACCACGATGACATAGGGGATGGCGACGTAGAGGCCGGGCGCCGCGGTTCGGTCTCGGACCTTCGGCGTCCTGACAAAGGGAATCTTTTCCCCGGTGAACGCCTGTTCCACCGATTTCAGGACCCCTGCGACGTTGACCGGCAAGAGGACGAGGTTGAACCCGTAGATGCGGAAGATGTCCGTGAAACGGTGGCCGCAGGCGCGAAGGTCGCTGCCCATGGCCAGGAAATACGGAAGGGCCGCGATGAAGATCAGCGGGCTGAGGAGGCGCCCGTCGTAGGGATAGGCCAGAAGGAAGATCAGGCCCAAGCTCGCCCAGGAGATGGAGGCCATGTAGTTGACCCGGAGGAGGACCTCGCGCAGGCTGAACCGTTCCCGACGGTGCCGGCGTTCATTGAGCTGGCGCCAGAATTTCGGCAGGATCAGCAACCCGCCGTTCGCCCAGCGTCGGCGCTGGACGACCAGCGAACCGAAATCCGGGGGAGTGGCGCTGTAGCTCAGGCGTTCCGGGTAGTTGGACAGGGTCCACCCGTGGGCTCCGAGGTCGATGCTGGACTCCGTGTCCTCGATGACGGTGCGGTCCTGGATGTAGGTGTGTATCTCGTAACCGCCGACCGTTTGGGTCTCGCGGATGTCCATGAGCGCCCGTTTGCGGATGATTGCGTTGGCACCGACCCAAAAGGTTGCGCCATAGCGGGTCATGCCCTGGTGGAGGATGTGCTGGATGTCGGTGGTAGCACCTGCCACTCGTTCGATGCGCGTGGGCGCCCCTCGGAATGAGGAGTACGGTGTCTGGGTCACGGCAACGCGCGAGTTCTCATCCGATTCCAGGAAATAGACAAGGCGCAGGCAGTAGTCCCGCAGCAGCAACGAATCCGCGTCAAGGGTCAGCAGGTACTCGGAGTCTGGGATGTCCAGGGCCGGGACGTCCGGCGACGCGGAGGTGCCGGAGTCCACCGGCCGCAGCACGGTGGCATCTCCCCGCTGGTCAGGCACCCACCGGGTGCCCATCAGCGAGATGTAGGAATTGAGGTTCATCGCCTTGTTCGCCTCCTGCGAGAGGTTCGCGTAGCGCTTGCGCTCAAAATTGCTCAGGCGGGCGGAGAATATCCTGACCAGCCGGAGGTGCAGCTCCGTGAGTCGTTCCGGTTCCAGCTCTGCATTTTGTGCATGTGCCGCCGTGAGCGCGAGTAGCGTCAGGCGCAATTCCCGGGCCAGGCCCATCAGGACCGAGTCAACGAAGAATTCGTCGACATGGTCGTTGATCTGTTCGGATTCGCTCATCGATTCAATCCACAATGCGGCCTCGAGGTAGGCAGCGGATGTGCCCAGAAGAAGTTCCGCCGGCGCGGCTCCTTCGGCCAAGCGCACTTCGAAGCGCCGGTGCGCCGCTTCGGCGGCGGAACGCGGCGTTTCCAGCGCATCACCGATCTCGCCCACCAGACGGCGGGTTGCTTCCAACCTGGCCAGGACTGCGGGATCGTTCGGATTGGGGTTGTCGTCGATCAGCAGCACCACACGCAGGTCCGCGAACTCCTGCAGGGCAGCCGACCACAGTGTCTGCCGCACGACGCCGGGTTCCTCGGCGTAGCTGGGCACAAGCGTGGTGATGGATCGTTCGTACACGCGGAAATGGCGGTCCAGCTCGCCACGCGGCACCCTGCGGTGTTCGGCAAAACGGTGGAGCGCAGCTTGCCGCGCGGTGAGGTACATGAGGGCGGAGAACGTCAGGAACGAGACCACGGTCAGGTACATCACGGCTTCGAATTGGAACCTGAATCCGGCTTCCGGGTTGTTTGCCAGCTGACGGAAAATCGTCGATACGACGTATGTCACCCACGCCAAGATGGTGACTACGATGCCGACTCGACCCCAGACGATCTTTCGTCTTGACGGGGCCGGGTGGACAATCGACAGCGGCTCGGAGCGCTTCTCCGAACCCCACTGTCGTTTCCGGATCGGTTCGGGGCCCGCGGGGGCTTCGGCGGAAGTGCATTGCGCGTCAGCTTCGACGACCAGCAATTCCTCTTCTCGTACCGTCAAGATTCTCCTGCCCCCGGTGGTGAATGATGAACGAAGTGTAGTCAACGCCACATTTTCGCAGAGTTCATTGATTCTATATTAGTGCTCTATGCTTGCAAGATACGTCACATTTAAGCTCTTCATGCGGCGTATGAAAGCGGATTTTCGGTCGCGGATCCCGTGGCTCACCGGGCATCGACCACCGTGAATCCGAATCAATCATTCAAGATGCCGTTCGCTGGTGCGGCTATGGGGGCACAGTTGAGTCGTACCGATGGAAGGCGCCTCTCCTGGGGTCGCCTGCTTTTCTTGGTTGCAGTCGTTGGTGCGGCGGTGTGGGCGGGGCTCCACTATTGGACCTCCAACCGCGATGCGGCGAGGGCGGCAGAATCCGGACATTGGTTCGGGGCCTACGTCGACACCACTTCCACCCCCTTTTACCCGATTGCGGAAGACGTCGGGAAACGCGAACGCGTGGTGCTTGGCTTTGCCGTTGCCGACCCCAAGGAAGCATGCTCCCCGTCCTGGGGTGGCTACTACTCAATGGATGCCGCCAACGAGACATTCGATCTGGATCGCCAGGTGGCCCGTGTGCGCGAGCAGGGCGGTGAGGTGGTCATTTCCACGGGCGGACTGCTTAACGATGAACTGGCGACGGCATGCACCGACATCGGCAAGGTGGTTTCCGGATACGAGAGTCTGCTGGAGCGCTACGAATCGACGACTTTGGATTTGGACGTTGAAGGTGACGACCTGGAAGATTCCGATTCGGGCTTGCGCAGGGCAGCCGCCGTTGCCGAGATGCAAAAGCGGGCAGCGGGAGAAGGGCGAAACATCGAGGTTTGGGTGACTCTGCCGGTGGACACCAGGGGACTCACGGCCAGCGGGCTCGGCGAGGTTCGCCGCCTGCTCGAGGGCGGAGTGGACCTTGCCGGAATCAACTTGATGACCATGAATTTCGGCGAGACCAGGGAAGCCAACCAGTCCATGGCTGCAGCCTCGGAACAGGCAGCCACCAGTGCGCACCGACAATTGCTGGAACTCTACAAGAGCCTGAACAAGGCCACCGGCGAGCAAACGATGTGGTCAAAAATCGGGCTGACCCCCATGATTGGGCAGAACGACTTGAGTGGCGAGATATTCACGCTTGAGGACGCTGTTTCCCTGAACACCTTCGCTAAGGAAAACGGGCTGGGTCGGATATCCATGTGGTCGGCGAACCGCGACGCCGACTGCGGACCCAACATGCCTGAAAGCGAGCGAGTCTCAAACAATTGCAGCGGAACGAAGCAAGCCAAGGGGGAATTCGGCAAGTTGCTCTCGCTCGGCCTGGGATCCGGCTCTTCGACCGAGGACGCCAGGCCGTCGGCGGTCCCGGTGCCGGAAGAAACCGCGATCGTCGACGATCCTGCCAAGAGCCCGTACCCTGTCTGGAATGTCGATGCCGCATACCCGAAGTCCGAGCGGGTTGTTTGGCGTGGAAATGTCTTCGAAGCCAAATGGTGGACCCAAGGCGATGTCCCGGATCAACCGGTCGCGGATGCTGGAACCACTCCGTGGTTGTTGATTGGGCCGGTGTTGCCCGGAGACAAGCCGGAACCGATCCCGACGGCCCCTTCGGGTCTGTATCCGGAGTGGTCAGCCGAGACTGTCTACGAGAAGTCGGACAGGATCATCTATGGCGAACGCGTCTTTGAATCCAAATGGTGGAATCAGGGCGAGAGCCCCGAGGCGGCATTGCAGGGTGCCGTGAACTCCCCGTGGCTGCGCTTGTCGAACTCCCAGCTGCAGGATGCGATTGACGGGGCCGCGACCAAATCGCCGTAGCACTTCGGTCTAGGTTCGTCCCTGGTCTGCCAAAGCCCTGATGCGATCGGCTTCGTCGCGCTGGCCCTGGGCTTCAGCCTCGCGGCCCAGCTTGGTGAAGATTTCAGACCACAGCAGGTGGGCCGCAATGTGTTCTGATTCGTCGGATCCGGTGGCCGCGTCGAAGGCCCGCTGCAGGATCCCCGAGGCCTTGAGTGGCTCGCCCGTGGCCAAGTTCCAGCGCGCCCGTGTGACGGCCAAGCCCATCAATTCCGGTTCGCTGCCACCGATGATGTCGTAGGCAAGCTGGGCCCGGTCAATGCAATGAAGTGTCTGGTCGTTGGCTATCCCTGCTTGAAGCTGTACGTCGGCCGTGGCCTTGTTGAAGCGAGCCCATGCATGCATGTCGTTGGTCGGGGCAAGAAGTTCGCTCGCACGGTCGTGGTAGGCCAGGCCTTCGGAATGCCGACCGTGGGCGAAGGCTAGATTGCCCAGGGTCCAGTATCCGCTGCTTGCAACCTTGGAGTCGGTAATGCGGTCCAGGACCACCTTCAGGTCGTCCCTGAGGTTCCAGGCATCATCGATCATGCCGGCTTCCACGAGGCTGGCGATGAGTCCTTGGTAGGCCTCCGCGTGGATCTCGAGGTGGCCGTCGAGCGTATTGAGCGCGGTCAAGGCTTCCCGGGCGGCAGCTATTGCGGGAGCATGCTGGGACTTGTTGCGTAGTGCGGATGCCCGCAGGAGCAATGCGCGAACTCTCAAGTCGGGGTTGACCCTGGAAATAGGAGATTCTATGAGTAGTTCGGATGTTCGCAAGGCCGCGCTGTACGAACCGGACAGGATCTCTGACTGCCCGAGAATGTAGATGAAATCCCATTCCTTGGATGCCTCCCCCATTGCCGCATAGGCGCGGGCGCAGGCTTTGGCAGCATCGGCAATAAGATGCTGATCCTCGGCCATCCGAGCTTTGCGGAGGAGAGCCTCACATCGGAATGCTTCGGCCTCTAGGGAGCGGGGGTGCATGGTTCAATTATGGTCCATGATCGGGCTGCACGGCGATGAGGTCGGAACAGTTACGTCCTTTCCAGGGCTTCATTCCAGATTCGGATTCTCAGAGCAGGCGAGTAATCATGATTAATTTTTGTGATTAACACTCCATATGTTCAGGTGGGAGCTAGAATCTGATTTTGGGGTGGCCGACCTTGCTAAGTGTCGGTGGAACGGGCAAAGCCCTGAAGTTGCCCACAATATCGACAGAAATGGAGTTCCCTTTGAAGAAGCTCATTGGCGCAGCGCTGGCAACCATGGTTCTGGCAGGCGGCGTGTTCCTCGGTGGCGTATCGGCAGCACAGGCTGACCAGCAGGACGGCGCAAGCCAGGCCGGCCGCTTCGGCCAGGTCTCCACGTACAACAACTGGCCTTTCTAAGGTCGGATGCGTCGGGGTGGTGACGCCTCTGTGGCGGCGCCACCCCGTAACGCAACGTCAACGGCGTCCACGACCCGGTTCAGGTTTCATCTGGCGATGCGCCGACAGGGCAATCCAGTATCCTCACGGTTGTGGCCGGAAGCCGGCCCGACTGAATCCATGGAGCAACCTCTCCTGAGAGCGGGGCACCCATGGCTCGGGTCGCGGCACTCCAAACGTGAATGAACCAACCCTGAATCCAGGCAGACCACACTCGCCAGGTCCCGCACTTGCCCAACCGTCTTTCTCGGGAGTTCGGCAAGCCACAATTTAAAGGCCCTGCCGACGGAGGGGATCCGCGTATCGCCGAAAAGGCTGTTGGCGCCCATTGCCCAGCGGTTAGGCAATCGGTCGAGCGGGTGACTACAGCATCCGGACAAGGTTCGAGGGTGCTGCGACAAAATCCACGAATCGACTACACCGCCCGTCACGCTCGCGAGAGTGCCGTTGATCCACACTGCATTCAGGCCAACGGCACCCATAGATCTCGCGATAGGGCTATTTCACTACTTGGCGGTTTCTGCCGAAACCAACAGCGAGCGCTTCCGGTGAGCGGTTTGCGCACGGATGAGGTCCACGACGACAAAAGCCGCGAGGCTGATGCCCATGAGTGGTAGGAAAAGCCCGAGCCCCAGTGCCGCCACGAGGACAAGCGCGATGCCCCACCAGGGTGCCCGTCGCAGGGAACCGCGCGCGGGCGGGTTCCCCATGCGCTGGGTCAGGTTCTTCGTGGGGCGTCTCTTCCACCACATGCGGTATCCCAATACGACCATGGCTGCAACGGTGGACGCCACGAGGAAAAGGATGATCTGGTTCGGGAGCCCGAACATCGACCCCATGTGGGTGTCGATGCCCCACCGTGTGAGTTTCGATGCGAGGTTGAAATCCTTGAAGTCGACACGGTCGAGAACCTCAAGGGTTTGTCCGTCGATGGAGACCGCGTCGACCTCGGTGGGGTAGGAGCGCTGGATTTCCTGGACCACCCAGGCGGTGCCCTCGGAGGCCGGAGGTTTGATCTCAACGCGGCCGGTATTCACATTCACTTCTTGGGCGACGGCAAGGACCGTGTCAAAGCCCGCTGGGCTTGCCAGCCCGGTTGAGGGGGCCGTTTGCGGCTGGTGGTGCGAGTGGTCTCCTCCTGCGGCTTCGGGAAGCTTTGAAAGGGCGGTGTTCACCGAAGGGGTCTTCCAGCCCAGTGCCGTGCGGAGAGTGCTGACGTTTGCGCCGCCATAGGTGGACCAAGTGATTCCCGTGGCCGAGAGGAAAAGCGCGAACGCGAGCACCCAGAGTCCGAGCGATCCGTGCCAGCTGGCCAGACGGCGGTACCCCTTGGCCTTGGTGTTGGGGCGAAGGAGATCCTTTTTCCTGCTGGTCCTGGCAAAGCGCGTGGCCCAAAGGCCGAGGCCGGCCAAGGCAATGACACCCAACCACGAAGCGGCAAGTTCGCTGTACAAGCGGCCGGGTTCACCGAGATGCAGGTTGCTGTGCAGTTGGTCGATCCAGGTTCGCAGCGGGAGTGCCCCGCTGGATCCGTAGGCCGTGAGGTCTCCGCGAACCTCGCCGGTGGCGGGGTCTACGAAGATGGCCCTGGTTTCACTGGGGCCGAGGTTTTCCCCGGCGTACATCACCCGGGTGGTGTCGCCAGGTTCCGGTGCGGGACGCACAGCAACGGGGCTTTCCGCGGTGCCGATATGGGCATTGGCTGCCCGGACTTGGTCGGACAAGGGCAAGTAGGCCTCGGCGGCGGGTGCATGAAGCTCCTTGGCATAGACGACCTGCTCGACCTGCGGGGCCAGTGCGTAGAGTGCCCCGCTGATCGCGGCTATGAGAATGAAGGGGCCGACGAAGATTCCGGCGTAGAAATGCAGGCGCAGCAGGAACTGGCCGAACCAACCCTTGTGCGGAAGCTGCGCAGGTGACGCATGGTGCATTGCCCCGAGCCGTGGGGTCTCTTTTTCATTAATTGACATGGGTATTCCTTGGGATGGGAAAGCATGGGTAACTGGGTTTCGCCGGCGCATCCGGGCGGGGCCAAACGAGGGCAGCGCACCGGGGGACCGTTGAGAACCATCGGACGGCTCGCGGAGGCACTGCGCTGTGGGCCCTCAGTGGGCGGCCGGCGAAGGACGACGCGTTCAAGCGGTTGTCGCCCGCTGCGGGAATGGGGTGGATAGGTGGAATCCGTGACGCCCTGCGCCGCTCCGCATCGCGGCGGTGAAGGACGGGGAATCGTGCGGAGAGGCGGCTTTGAACGTCCATGACGGGTGCCGGGGCATGCCGAAACGACGGCGGATCACCGCCTAAGGAATCGGCACATGACACTGCATTGGCAAGCGACTACGCCGGGCCCATCCAGTTGCTGCTGCTTCTGCGGGCACGGGTGAAGGACGTTTCGCGGGCATGGGGAAACCCCTGCCGCATCACCGGCGCATCGCCGGGCGGATCACACCATCGACGATGCGGGAGGCCCTCGTCTGGCCACGCAACTTACAAAGACGGCCGAGGCAAAGGCCGTCGGTTCCGTCCGGCGAACGGGTCGGCGCGGAGGCAGCGTCGGAACGCGAAATGCCGCGAGCAGGAGCCACAGGAAGCCGAAGGAAAACAGCTCCAGCAAACCCGCCAGGCTGAAGAGGATCGATTCGCTGCGGTGAAACACCAACACCGTGGCGATGGCGGCGATCACGTGGGCCGCGAGCATCGGGCCGCCGTGTGGGAGCTGGCCGGACACGGGGCTTTCGGACGATGCCGCGAGCGTGGCATGCATGAGATGCCCGTGTTGGGTGTTGACGGTCATTGACGCGCCGCCGCCGTGGCCGGCGCCCATGGAGAAGAGCCCATGGAAGAAGAATTGGCTGAACGCCACGGCAATGGACAAACGAAGGAGCGAGAACCGTTGGCCGCTGAGCAGGATGCAGACCTGTGCGGAGACCGCCAACGGCAACATGATGCCCAGGAGGTCCGGCACCGACCCGCCGGCCAGCACATGCGAGCACAGGGCCACCGTTGTCGCGAACAACGCGGCAACGGCACCTCTCAACGCACGATCTGAACGGGACGACTTCTGCACCCGGACAGTATTCCAGAACGGCGGATCGGTCCGTGCATTGATGGCGACACAAAGCCGCGGGACGCCGTAAGGCAAGGCCAAGTGCGGGGCCAATCGCCCCGAGGCTCCCGGCGGGCCCGGCTGGGTTGCTTCAGATGCCGGGGGTTTGGGCGTGCGACAAATTGCTCCACAGATCGCGGCGTGTAGCATCCAAGGTGTCTTGGGCCCACCTGCCCATCGTGGAGTAGGCCACGTCGCGGATGTCCCTCGGGGAGAGGAAGATGTCGTGGAAGGCCCCTTCGATGCGGCGGATGCAGACGTCGTGCCCGAGGTCTACGGCGCGGGCCGCGACCGCCTGGACGTTCAATGCCACGTCGGCTGCCTTGGCGTCCTCGCTCCAACGTGGTTGCAGGTAGCTCTTGCGCGAGAGCATCACCAGGGCCGGGCAATCCAGCTCCAGGCCGCGTGCCACCTGTGCCTGGCCGGTGAAGACCGCGTGCAGGAAGCCGGGGGTCAGGGTGAATCCCTGTTCCGGCCGCCAGGAGAGGTTGTAGTCCCATTCGCCGTCGAACGCCGTTGAAACGGCCCGGGTGTAGATCCCTGGGTCGATGGTAGGCAGTGGGCGCCGGGGGTTGATCAAAGACGTGGCAGCCAGCCACGGAGCCACGGCGGAGCGGATGATTCCACTGGCCTGGAACTCGAGCCACGGGCTGTTCAGCACCAGCGCGCTGACACGTCCGGGGTTGTTCCCCGCCCAGAGGCTAGCCGTCAACCCGCCGGTTGAATGTCCCAGCAGGACGAGCTCCCGTCCGTCGTCCCCCTCGGCATGCCCTCCCATGACCTCCAAGGCCGCGTCGATTTCCTCCGCGTAGTCCTCGAGGTCCGTGATGAATCCGGGGACCTGCCCCGGGCGCAGGCTGCGCCCGTAACGTCGCAAGTCGAGCGCGAAGAACCTGGCGCCACGCGATGTCCAGAACCGGGCGAGGTCCTTCTGGAAAAAGTAGTCCGACCACCCGTGGATGTAGAGCACATCGACGTCGCCGAACAGGGGAACCGCGGCCGTCGGGGCATCGGTGCAACGGACAAGCGTTGCCTCGTCGCCGCCTGGCAGCAGCAGGGTGTGCTGTTCGAATCCGGGACCGAGCACGTCGGCCAACCACTGAACCATGGTCCCACCCTATGGCACCGCGGGCGTCATCGCCCGGCCATCGGCTGCGTTGCGCCGAGCGGGGGGAAGCCGCCCGGGCATCGAACATGGATCCGTGCAAAACCTAGGTCGGGGTGTCATCCCGGTCCCCGGGCCCGGCAAACTCGTAGGAAACGCCGGAGGGCTCGGCCAGCTCGAGCACCAGCGGTTCGAGCAGGACCTCAGGGATCGACAACATGTTCCCAATGGAGACCAGCCCCTCGTCGCGGAGGCTTTCCAGCCGCCGCCAGGCCGCCTCGATGGCTGGCGGGTGTCCGCGCGGATCCACGTCGTCGAGGCCGCGTACCGGATGCCTGAGGATTTCCACGCTCAGGGGTTCGACGCCGGCTTCGAGCAGGAAGTAGCGGGTGAGGTAACCCAGTTCCGGAACGACGTCGCGGCCGCCGCTTTCCTCGGCCACGGACTTGTACATGTGCCTGGCCACGGTCCTCACTCCCGCCGTGGCATCTGCGTGGCCGCCCGCCAGGAACTTCCCGCAACGTTCGGTCGGGTAGGCGCGTGTCGGGGTTAGGCGGATGAACTCCGCGCCGACCAGCGCATCCCAATACAGCTTGAGCCGGGGGACGTGGCTGGCGTTCCTGAAGAATACTGGGCCGGTTTCTGGTCCCGTGCCGGGGACCAGCGCCGCTCCGGATCCGTCGACAACGTCCACGGCAAGGACGTCGAGGCTCGCGGCCGCCGCCTGGACGTGTTTACGGGGCAGGGCCCTGGTGGAGGTGATCTCGCGCTTGTTGCCCAACCACGTGAGGAACGAACGCATTCGGGAGGTGATTTCGAGTTGTTCGATCGCGGACGCTGCCTGGCTTCCCGTGAGCACGGGAACCCTGATGAGCGCGGACTGGAGTTCGGGGATGCCGGAGTAGCGGGGGCCCGGGGCGGGAAGCATCAGCCTGTCGAAGTAGCTCCTGGTTCGGCGGTAGTCCTCAGCGGTTCCGCCCCACGTCCCGGTGGTGCTGAGGAAACGGAGGTAGGCGTCGATGACGCCGGCCATGTCCCGGAAGTCACCGGGTTTCATGGAAAACATGAAGTCGTCCATGGCCGTGGCGAACGGGTAGAGACCCAGGACCCTGAGTTTCCTGTCCCCGTTGACGGCGGCGTAGCGGCGCAGGAAATTTGTCATGGACGATCTGAGCAGCTCTTCGGGAAGGCCCAGGTTTTCCTGCGTGCACCACGTTCCGAATGAGCTCAGTACCCCCGGCAACTCGCGCCGGATGCGGATGTCGTCTATTGAAATCACGACGTCGTTCAGCTGGCCGGCCGGCGAACCGCCTCGGGTCTTTCGGTTTTTTGCGGATTCTGGTTCTTTGTCCGACATTGTCATTCCACGGGTTGAACGGAGTGGTCCAGCTCGTCCCAGAAGTCCGGCCGGCGTTGCCTCGAGCGTACTGGCGAGCGCCCGCGGATGGAACCGCGGGTCGGGAATTGGCGAATGCCGCCGAATGCGTTTCCGCCGCGGCCCAGACCGTTCACCGGCGGCGGGTCGCGCAATAATGCACTCATGACCAAATCTTTCACACTGGTGCAGCTGCGGTATTTCGAGGCCGTGGCCAAGCTGGAGAACATGACTGCCGCGGCCGCCGAGCTCAACGTCACCCAGTCGACGCTCTCGTCGGCCCTGGGCCGGCTGGAGCAGGAGCTGGGCGCGGCGCTTTTCACGCGGCTCTCCAGCAAGGGTTTGCGGCTGACGCCTGCCGGCAAGCGGCTGCTGAAGGGGTCGCAGGCCTTCCTCGAGGACGCCGACCTGCTTTACCAGTCGGTGCGGGACGAGGGCGAGTCGCTGGCGGGTGAACTGGTGGTGGGAATCTACCTGCCGCTGGCCCCCTTCAAGGCACCAGTGATCCTGCAGGCGTTCGAAGCCACCCACCCGGATGTGAAGGTGAGCTTCCACGAGGGCGACCAGGAATCCCTGCGCCAGGCCCTGCTGGATGGGGTGTGCGAGCTGGCGCTGATGTACGACCTCGGCGTCGGCCCGGAGTTCGACCGCCGGGTCCTGGAACGAGTCCCGCCGCATGTGCTGGTGCCGGCGGAGCACCCCCGGGCGGCGACACCCGGGGCGCCGGTGAGCCTGATGGACTTCGCCAGCGAGCCGTTCATCCTGCTGGACATGAAGCACACGCGGGAATACTACCTCGACATGTTCAAGCGCGTCGGGATCAACCCTGTGGTCAGGCACAAGGTATCGGGGTATGAGACGGTCCGTTCGTACGTGGCCAGAGGACAGGGGTTTTCGCTGCTGAACCAGCGCCTGCTCCACGACTCGACGTATGCCGGGGGTTCGGTCGTCCCGTTGCGCATCCTTGAGGACCTCCCGTCGATCGAGGTGTCGCTGGTCCGTCCGGCGGGGGCGAAGCCCACCAAGAAATCGTTGGCCTTCGAGCGCATCTGCGGGGAACTGTACGGGCAGAGGGAGGAAGCCTGAGGGGCGCGCCCGGCTTCGATCGTTTTTCTCGATGGGACCAACCGAAATTCTCCGTTGGAACAATGTGAGAGGGGTCACGAAAATGGAACTAGGAACCTCAGACACCGCACCGGGAGGCACCCGCCTTTCCCGGTAGCGCAGATCCAGGAGCGACGATGCAAACCACGACCCAACCTCACGGCGCTGAACCATCGACGAGCGAAGGCCGCGCTCCCGCCTCGGGCATGCAGAAGCGGGTGCTGGCCGGCGGAAGCATCGGCCAGTTCATCGAATTCTACGATTTCACCCTGTACGGGCTTTCCGCAGTGGTCCTGTCCCAGCTCTTCTTCCCCGGGACCAGCGCCCTGGCTGGCCTGCTGGCCACGTTTGCCACCTTCGGCGTGGCCTTCCTCGTCCGGCCGCTGGGCGGGCTGTTCTTCGGCGCGCTGGGTGACAGGATCGGTCGCCGCAAGGTCCTGTTCATCACGCTGCTGTCCATCGGCGGGGCGACGGCCCTGATCGGCCTGCTGCCCACCCACGCTGCCATCGGTGCGATGGCACCCGTCTTGCTGGTGCTCTGCCGCATGGTCCAGGGGTTCTCCGCCGGCGGTGAATCCGTGGGTGCCCCGGCCTTCGTGTTCGAGCACGCGCCCATCAACAGGCGCGGTTTCTGGCTGAACATCACCCTTGCCGCAACAGCGCTTCCCTCGGTCTTCGGCGGCGCCTTGATCCTGGTGCTCTCCAGCTCGATGCCGTCCGAGGCGTTCATGTCCTGGGGTTGGCGCATCCCGTTCCTCATCGCCCTGCCCATGGCCCTGTTCGGGTTGTGGATCCGCTCGCGGACCGAGGAATCGGAGGCATTCAAGGCGGTGCTGGCCAAGGAGCAGTCCAAGGAATACAGCCCGATCCGCGAGGCCTTCGCCGAGAACAAGGTCCGCATGCTGCAGGTGATCTTCGTGATGGGCCTGACCGCGATGGGCTTCTACTTCCTCTCCGGTTACTTCGTCTCCTACGTCCAGGTGACCGGCAACCTCAGCCGCGAGCAGTCGCTGCTGGCCAATGCCGCGGCCATGCTGCTCTACGCGCTGCTGCTGCCCGTCGGCGGGCTGATAGGGGACAGGGTCGGGCGCAAGCCGATGCTCATTGCCGGTGCCGCGGCGCTGGCGCTGCTGGCGATCCCCTGCTTCATGCTTGTCACCAGTGGGTCGCTGCCGCTGGCGATCGCCGGACAGCTGCTCTTCGTCGTTCCGATGTGCATCTACGGCGGAGGCGCGTACACGTTCTTCGTCGAAATCTTCACCACCCGCACCCGCTTCACCTCGGCGGCCATCAGCTACAACGTCGCCTACGCGATTTTCGGCGGATCGGCCCCGTTCATCGGCACCTTCCTGGTCTCGCAAACGGGCATGAGCGCGGCGCCGGGCTACTACATGGCGGCCGCGGCAGTCATCGTCTTCCTGCTGCTGACCCTCACCAAGGTCCCCGAAACCCGCCGCCGCGTCGGCTGACCGCACACGAACCACCCGCACGATCCCCCGAACCACCGCTAGGAGCACCACCGCCATGAGCGACACGACATTCCTCACCGATTTCCACCACGTGGCCACCTTCGGCGCCACGGACAACAACGGCGTCGAGCGCCAAGCGGCCACGCCCGAGGACAAACTCAGCCGCGACTGGTTCGCCGGCTTCGCCGGAGAGCGCGGCTGGGAGGTGCGCGTCGACGGGATCGGGAACATGTTCGCGTTGCTCGAGCTGGTTCCGGGAGCCCCGTACATCCTGCTTGGTTCGCACCTGGATTCCCAGCCGCTCGGCGGGCGCTTCGACGGGGCCTACGGCGTGGTGGCGGGGCTGCACGCAGCCGAACGCGTCGCGGAGCGGGTGGCGGCCGGGGACGGCGTCCCGGAGTTCAACCTCGCGGTGGCGAACTGGTTCAACGAGGAAGGCGGGAGATTCGCCCCCTCCATCATGGGATCCTCGGTTTTCGCCGGGCTCATGGACCAGGGGGAGATGCTCGCGGTCAGGGACCTGGGCGGAACGTCCGTCGCCGAGGCGCTGGAGGCGATCGGCTACCTGGGCAGCGACGAGCGCCCGGAGGTCGCCGGCTATGCCGAGATCCACATCGAGCAGGGCCGGATCCTGGAACGCGAGGGGATCACGCTCGGAGCCGTCGACTACTCCTGGCACACCCAGAAGCTGGACATCGAGGTCCTGGGGGAGCAGTCCCACACCGGCGCCACGGCCATGGCTGACCGCCACGACGCCCTGGTTGCCGCCTCCAAGGTGGTGCTGCTGGTCCACGACGTCACCTCAAGGTTCGACGACGAGGCCCTGGTCTCCTCGGTGGGCAGGCTGACCCTGGAACCCAACTCGCCGATCGTGGTGGCGCGCCGCGTGCACCTGGTGGCTGACCTCCGCTCGGCCTCCCCGGAGATCGTCGCCGAGGCGCGGGCCTCGCTGCTGGCGGACATCGCCCGGGTCGCCAAGGAACACGACATCCGCATCAACGTAAATGACTTCGACGTCCGCGGGATCCAGCGCTACCCGGAGGAAGGACTGGAACTGACGGAGAAGGCCGCAGCGAACCTCGGCCTGGGCGTGCGCCGCATCCGCACCATGGCGGGACACGACTCGGTGGCCATGAACCGGATAGTGCCCACCGTCATGATGTTCATTCCGTCGGTGGACGGGGTCAGCCACTGCGAACGCGAATTCACGACCGACGCGGACATGGTCTCCGGCGTGCAGGCACTGGGCGAGGTGGCCTGGGAGATGGTCAACGGCGCACTGGCCGGCGCGCCCTCCAAGGCGCAGGACCGTGCCACTGCGGGTGCGGCATGAACCCGGGCGCTTCCGGCCCCGCCCGCGCGGATGCGGATCGGCTGGCCCGGCTCACAGCCTCCGAGGCACTGGCAGGGTTCCGCACCCTGGAGATTTCCCCGGTGGAGGTCCTCGAGGCGCAGATCGAACGCATCGAGGCCTGCAACGGCGACCGGGAGACCGGGATCAACGCCTTCACCGAGACGCTCTTCGACACGGCCCGACGGGAGGCCGCCGGTGCCGCCGACGCCTACGTGCGACTGGCCCGGGACGGGGGACCGGTTCCCGCGCTGCTGGGCCTGACCGTTGCCACCAAGGAGAAGCACGGCATCGCGGGGCTCCGGCTCGAACAGGGCCTGGCGGCCCACCGCAGGCGCCTCGCGGCGGCGGACCACCCGGTGGTGGAACGGCTGAAGCGGGCGGGCGGCATCATCCATGCGCGCACCACCAGCCCCGAATTCAGCTGTGCCACCACCACGCATTCGCCCATGTGGGGGATCACCCGCAACCCGTGGAACCTTCAGGCCTCCCCGGGCGGGTCCTCCGGCGGGGCCGGCGCCGCTCTGAGCGCCGGCTTCACCACGCTGGCCACGGCCTCGGACATCGCCGGGTCAACCCGGATCCCCGCCGGCTTCACGGGGACGGTGGGCTACAAGGCGCCCTACGGCCGGATCCCGGGCCTCCCGCCGCTTGCCGCAGACTGGTACCGCGGGGACGGGCCGATGGGACGGACCGTTGCCGACACCGCGCTGCTGGCCGCTGTCCTCTCCGGACGCCACGTCGCCGACCACGGATCGTGGGGGGAAAACGGCATCAACCCGCTGGCCGGCGGAGGAGTGGAGGGCCTGCGGATCGGCCTGTCGATCACCCTCGGGGACTACCCGGTGGACCCGGCGGTCCGCGAGAACACCCTTGCCGCGGCGCGTGCCCTGGAGGCGGCCGGCGCGACCATCGTCCCGGTGGACTTGCCCTGGACCACGGGACGCATCGCGGAAACGATCTTCGCCCACTTCGGGCACATCCTGGGCCCGGCGATGGCCGTGGAGACCGCCGGCAGCGACGGGCCGCTGGCCGCCTACACCACGCGTTTCATGGAGGATGCGGCGGCCGCGGCCAAGCGGCACACCATGGTGGAGTCGCTGGGGATGGATGCGCGCCTGCAGGGCGAGCTGGCGGCGGCCATGGCCGGGCTCGACGCCCTGTTGTGCCCGACCTCGGCCGTGGGGCAGCTGGCCGCCGATGGCGACTACCTGGACGGGATCGACACGCCGGAGCGCCATCTGGGCCACTATTGGGAGGCACACATGACCAGCCCCTTCAACGTGGCCAACCGCTGCCCGGTGCTGTCGGTTCCCAGCGGCTTCTCCGCAGGCGGGGTACCCACGGGCGTTCAGGTCGTGGGGCACCCCTTCGACGAGGCAATGGCGTTCCGGGTGGCCGCGGCCGTCGAGTCGGTGGTTCCGCCCCTGGGGCGGCCGCGGCTCGTTCGGGCGCCGTCGACGCCGGAGTGTGCCGTGGATGTGGCAGTGCGGTAGAGGCAGGAACCCCGGGCGTTAACCTGGCGGTGGTTATGATGGCTGATGCACAATCCGGCGGGGAAACAGTGAGTTCCAGGCTCCAGCGCAGGCTGGGGACCCGAGACGCGGTCATGATCGGGCTGGGTTCGATGATCGGCGCCGGGCTCTTTTCGGCGTTCACGCCTGCGGCCGCGGCAGCCGGCTCCGCCCTCATGGCGTCGCTGGTGGTGGCCGCCGCGCTGGCCTACGCGAATGCCCGGTCCAGTGCCCAGCTCGCTGCCCGCTACCCTACCTCGGGAGGCACTTACGCCTACGGCAGGGAAGTGCTCGGCCCGTGGCCGGGGTTCATCGCGGGCTGGGGGTTCGTAGTCGGCAAGACGGCCTCGGCGGCAGCCATGGCCCTGACCTTTGCCACCTACGCCGTGCCCGGACCCTGGGTCAAGCCCGTCGCGGCGGCTGCAGTCGTGCTGCTGGTCGGCGTCAATTGCCTGGGGGTCACCCGGACGGCGGCCGCCGCGCGCTGGATCGTGACGACGGTGCTTGTGCTGCTGGCAGTCGTCCTCGCCGCGATCCTCGGCGGAAGCCCGGAGGGGCCGACCGTCACGGCCGGTGGGGCAGCCGGGTTCGCGGGGATCCTGCAGGGTGCCGGATTGCTCTTCTTCGCCTTTGCCGGCTACGCACGCATCGCCACGCTGGGCGAGGAAGTGCGGAACCCCGCGAAGACCATTCCCCGGGCCATCGGGCTGAGCCTGGGGATCGTCGTTGTGCTCTACGCGGTCGTCGCACTGGTGCTGCTGCACAGCCTGGGGGCCGCCGGTATCGCCGCGACCGACACGCCGCTGGCCGCGGCCGTGGGCCCCTCGTGGGCACTGCCGCTGGTCCAGGTCGCGGCCGCCCTTGCCTCGCTGGGGGCCCTGCTGGCGCTCATCGCCGGCATCGGGCGCACGGCCATGGCGATGGCCAGGGAAGGCGACCTGCCACCGGTGCTTGCCCCGGTCCATCCCCGCTTCGCCACGCCGTACCGGGCCGAGCTGGCGGTCGGCGCGGCAGTGCTGGTGCTTGTCGCGTTCGCCGACCTGACCACCGCGATCGGGTTCTCTTCCTTCGGCGTGCTGATCTACTACCTGGTGGCCAACATCGCGGCCTTCAGGCAACCGGCCGGGGAACGACGGGATCCGCGTTGGCTGGGTATCGCCGGCGCCATCGGCTGCGGCGCGCTGGTGGCCACGCTTCCCCTGAATGCTGTGGCAGGCGGTCTGGCCATGTTTGCGGCAGGTATTTGCTACAGGTCCCTCCGGCTGTCTGTACAGCGTCGGGGCCGGGCCGCGCGATAGTCCGATCCGCGAAACTCGCGCATATACAGGATTCCGCGGGGTGCTTCGGACCAAATCAGCGGAACTTTTCATGTACTTCCGGCGACGTGGCGGGGCAAGACGCGATCAAGAATGAACGTTGTCTGAACAAGCGCGCGGGGGCATTGAACCGCTGGCTGGCGGGCGGAGAGGATTGTCGCGTTCGATCGGGAAAATCCCGACGATGACAGCTCCCTTCTGACCACCCAAGGAATCAAACGTGCATTCTTCCCCACGAATCCGTACCTCAATTGCTGCAGGCGTGCTGGCGCTGGCCGTGGTTGCCCCCACCACGGCGATGGCCGTTCCCACGGCACCCCAGGCTCCCGTCGCAGCCAAGAAAACCACCGAAAACTACAAGGGCCTTCCGTCGGGGGCAAGCAAGAAGAAGACCCTCGTCATCGGGCTGGACGGCGCCGCGGCGGCGCAAATCAGCGAACAAAACACCCCCAACCTTGCCGGCCTGGTCAAGGGCGGGATGCTCGCGAACTCGAACCTGTACGCGAACCCGATGGCCCCCACGGTCTCCGGCGCCGGCTGGTCGACGATTGCCACTGGCGTCTGGCCCGACAAGCACAAGGTCCCGGACAATTCGTTCTCCAACCCGAACTACGCACAGTACCCGGACTACCTGACGCGTCTGGAAACCGCCCGCGCCCAGAGCTCCACCCTGGTGATCGGCACCTGGTCCCCGATCCCGCAGAAGGTCTTCGGGGAGAAGACCGACCTGCGCATTGCCGGCGGGAACGACGCGGGCACCACCGCCAAGGCCGTCGACTACCTCAGGAACGGCAACCCGGACAGCACCTTCGTGCACCTCGACGAGATCGACGGGGCCGGCCACAGCAGCGGAAGTTCCTCGGCAGCGTATGCCAAGGCCCATGCGACAGCCGACGCGCAGATCGGGCAGATCCTCGCGGCACTCGATGAACGCAAGACCAAGAAGCGCGAGGACTGGCTGGTTGTCATCACCGCGGACCACGGGCACACCCCCGGCGGCGGGCACGGCGGCAGCAGCACCGGGGAACGGGCGACCTTCGTGATAGCCCAGGGCAAGGGCATCGAGGCCGGCTCCGTGCGTCATGACGTCAAGATCTCCGACATCGCCCCCACGGTCCTGAAGCACCAGGGTGTTCGCATCGAGGACGAATGGGCGCTGGATGGCAAGGCAATCGGAACCCTCAAGGCCGATGACTTCGATTCGCTGCGCCCGCACTTGAAGACCGGGGTCGATGAAACGAGGCCGGGCGCGACGACCACGGGGTGGACCACGACGGCCCCGAGCGGCTGGAGCATCGACAACTCGGCGATGCCCTCCGGAGGCGTGACGGAATGGAGGGGCTGGTCGTTCGCCACCGACGAGTTCTGGACGAATACCGACCTGAACCAGGGGCGGGAAACCAGTGTTCACAACCGCAACGTCTTCGCCGTGGCCGATTCCGACGAATGGGATGACAAGGCACATGCGGCAGGGCAGTTCGACTCGACGCTGGTCAGCCCGAGCTACAAGGTCCGCGGCGGCAAGACGGCGACGCTGGGCTTCGCCTCGAACTACCGGATCGACGGACCGCAGAGCGGCGAGGTGTTCATCAGCTTCGACGGAGGCGATCCGGTCCTGGTGAAGTCCTACACCCAGAACTTCAACGGGGTCGAGGAGATCGCGGTCGAGGTCCCGAAGAAGGCCAAGCGCGCCAAGGTCTCCTTCCGCTACACCGGCACCAACAGCGCCTTCTGGACGGTGGACCAGGTAAACCTGAAGAAGTAGCGCTCTGGACAGGTCGAGGGGCGCCATCGATCACGATGGCGCCCCTCGAAGTTCCAGGCTTTCCGGATTTCATGTCCCCGGGGAAGCAGATGCGCTACTCGGGTGTGTTTTCACCGTCCGGGGAACCCGGCGGGGGAGTGGGCTTCACGCGGGACATCGGCCCGTGTTGCCGCTGTGCCGAGGGAACCGCCCGGCGCAACCTGGCCGTGAACCTCCGCAGGTCCAGCAACTGCGATTCCTGGTTGGCCGCCTCGACCTCCAACCCGTAGAAGTCGCCGATGTGGTCGACGAAGGCCATTCGACGGGCCTTCTCGTAGACGCGTACCTCACGCGAGAACGCCCGGTAGGTCGCCCAGCAAATCAGGATCAGCACCACGCTGAACGGCAGGGCGATGATGATCGCCGCGGTCTTCAGGGCCTCCAGACCGCCGGAAAGCAGCAGCGATGCCGCCAGCAGGGAGGTGGTAAGCGTGAAGAAGATCCGGATCCAGTTCTTGGGTTCGACCTCTCCGCCGGTGGCGATCATGCCCATGACCAGCGCGCCGGAGTCAGCAGACGTGACAAAGAAGATGACGATCATGATGATCGCCCCGATGGTGAGGACCGAACCCGCGGGCAGCTGGTCCAACATGCCGAAGAGCGCTCCGGCCGTGTCCACACTTCCGTTGGGCCCGATGAGGTTTCCGGTGCCCTGCAGCTGGCCGTAGATCGCGGTTCCGCCGAGCACCGAGAACCACAGGACCGTCACGGCGGTCGGCACCAGGATGACTCCGCCAACAAACTGGCGCACGGTGCGGCCACGCGAGATGCGCGCAATGAAGATCCCCACGAACGGGGCCCAGGACATCCACCAGCCCCAGTAGAAGGTGGTCCAGAGTCCCTGCCAGGCCTCGCCCTCTTCGCCGGTGAAGGCGCTGACGTTGAACGACAGGGCGAAGAACTCTTGCAGGTAGTTGCCCGTGGACTGGACGATGTTGCGCAGCAGGAACTGGCTTGGGCCGACCACCAGCAGGAACAGCACGAAGACCCCCGCCAGGATGAGATTGGTGTTGGAAAGCCACTTCATGCCCTTGCCAACACCGGACAGCACGGAGAAGAGCACCATGCCGGTGACGGCCGCGATGATCACGAGGTCGAGGGCCGCGGATTCCTGGATCAGCCCAACGCTCTGGAGCCCGGCGCTGATCTGCAGGACGCCGAACCCCAGCGAGGTTGCCACGCCGAAGATCGTGCCAACCAGGGCGATGACGTCGATGACGTTGCCAAGCCCACCGCGGACCCTGCGGCCCAAAAGCGGTTCAAGGGTCCAACGGATGGAGATCGGACGGCCCCTGCGGTGGATGGCGTAGGCCAGGGCCAATCCGATCACCACGTAGATCGACCATGCATGGACGCCCCAGTGGAGGAATGTCTGTGCCTGCGCCTGCTGGGCAAGCTGCTCCGGGGTCCCCGTGACACCTGGCTTCGGCGACGCGAAGTGGCTCAGTGGCTCGCTGACGCCGTAGAAGACCAGGCCGATGCCCATGCCTGCGGCGAAGAGCAGTGCAAACCAAGAACCCAGTGAAAACTCGGGTTCATCCTCGTCCTTGCCGAGCTTGATGTCTCCGAACTTTCCGAATCCCAGCCACAGGCTGAAACCCACAAATGCCGTGGCAATAAGTACGTAATACCAATTGAAGTAACCGATGATCTTGGACTGGATTGAGGCGAAAAGTGCCTCTGCGGTGTCCGGTGCGATCATCGCGAAAGCGACAAAAATGGTGATGATTAGGGCGGCGGGCCAGAACACCCACCGATGGACGCGGGGTGACGAAGTTTCCGTTTTCTGTTCCGTTGTCATCTGCCGAGCCTATGCGATTGAAGGGGGCAACCTCCAAGAAACGTGGTTTTGCCCACCAAATTTGTGAAAAAGATATGGAATGTGTTTTTGCACTATGTATCGGATTGAAGATACTCCGCCGGACGCCGCGAGGTAAGGGTTGGGATCTGTCCGTGGCAGGGTCCACCCGCAGGCAACGGGCATATCGGAGACGCGGGCTCCTGCGCCGCAAGGGTCCTGGTGGTCCCCGGACCGGACTAAGCCCTGCTTGGGAGCCAGAAATCTGTGCCGGCTAGGTAACGGGCTGAGCTCGGTTCAGCGTCGATTCGTGCTTACTGTGCGGCCACTTCGGAGGAGCATGAATCCCCGAAAACAAACTGCGGCAGTGGAATCAGTCCATGCTGAGTTCAACGAGGCCGAACTGGGTTGCCCGAATAAGCGTTTGCACGCGGTCGCGGACACCGAATTTGGCCATGATTCGGCTGAGATGCGCTTTGACAGTGGTTTCGGCTACATGCAGTTCGGCTGCAATCTCAGGGTTGTTTCTTCCTCGCGCCAGAAGGCGGAGTACCTCAAGCTCTCGTTCCGAGAGGGCGATGGGCGACGTTCCACCCTGCGCACTCGATTTCACCTCGTGAGCCTCGCGGATAGCCTTGATGAGGTCATGGGAAACAGAAGGTGAGATGGCTGCGCTACCGTCGTAGACGGCTTTGACTGCGGCAAGAAGTTCGGCTGGTTCCGAGTCCTTGACCATGTAGCCGGCGGCTCCTGCGCGCAGGGCGGGCACCAGGTATTCCTCGGAGGAGAACGCGGTGATTGCGAGTACTCCGATGCCGGGGTAGTTCGTGGTGATGATTTCCGTCGCATCGACACCGTTCATGCGGGGCATCTGCATGTCCATGAGAATGACATCCGGTGTGTTTCCGGCACAGAAGTTGACGGCCTCAATTCCATTGGTGGCTTCGCCCATCCAATGGAACCCCGGAGCTGCGTCGAGAATGATCCGGATGGCCTGCCGCATCAATGGTTCGTTGTCGACAACTAGAACTTGTATATCCGTCACATTTCCGAGTTTAGTAAGGAACTCAGACTCCATCTGCGCAGACGCGAAATTGGCATGAAAATGTGTACAAAAGTACCTATTGACAGCGGAAAATAGCTGGAACAATGGGGCACATGACGCATAAAACTCGCATATTCGCCGCTGTAGCCATGTCCGCTGCCCTGCTGATTCCAGCAGCTATCCCTGCCCAGGCCGCTCCGATCTCCAATTTGGTGGTTTCGGGTCCGATCTCGCAGGGCGCCAACAACCCAGGTGTTAGCACCCTTGGAATGACGGATGCATTCAACGATTGGGTTTGCCGCAACCTTGGGGCTTTGTGCCGCTAACGACTCTTCAGTTGGGAGCCCTCTAGTTTGGGCTCCCAACTCGGCGACAATGGAGGGGTGAAACTTTCGTTGCCCTTCCTGTCCGGACCTGCAGAAGCTGCTTCGACGTATCCCATCGGACGAAAGATCCTTTTGGTTGCGAGCGGCATAGCTGTGCTTCTCCTGGGTACTGATTTCGTCACTTTCTTGGGTGCCACTGATCCCGTGGTGGGTCAGCGTGCCGGTATTGCAGTGCTAGTCAGTGCTTTGTATGTTGCTTCTATGGGCCTCCTGTGGGTCCGAACAACCTATGCTGCAATCGCCTCCGTCATAGCCATGGTCGCCAGTGTTTGGGCAGGCTCGTATCTCTTTGCGGTATTGGTGGTCCCGTTCCTCGTGGGCATGATCACTCTCTCCGCCGATCGCAAATATTCGTTGAGATATTTGGGTGTGGCAGTGGCATGGACGGCTTCGGTGGTTGTGGTCAGGCCGAAAGACGTAGGCTTCTTGATCCTGATCCTGCCGTTGCTTGCTCTTGCCTACTCAATTGCCTACTTTTCACGGAAGATCCAAGCCCAGCGCGAAGCCGACAGGGTTCGCATGGCAGAATTGCGCCGCAAACAGCAGGAAGCGGTGGAGGCCGAACGCAAGGCGATCGCGCGGGACCTTCACGACATCGTCGCTCACGACATCACCGTCATTTCCATGCAGGCCAAGGCCGCGGAATTCTCCGGGGATCCGCTGGTGGCGCAGGCCGCGCTCAAGGTCATTGGTGCCACCTCGAAGGAAGCGCTCCAGGACCTCCGCGTGATGCTCAACGTGTTGCGCAGCGACGGCACCGCGACCCGGGTTGATGGCTCCCTTGTTGACTCCGCCGGCAATGCCGCCAGCAGTCTCGAAATTCTTATTGGCGTCGAAATCTTCGCGGAACGCCTTGTTGACCTCGGTCATCCGACGACGACCGCGGTGGACCCAAGGCTCTCCGGGTTGCCGCAGTCGGCGCAGGCCGCGCTGTACCGGATCCTCCAGGAGTCGACGACGAACATCGTCAAGCATGCCGAGCGCAATTCGGTGTGCCGCATTGAAGCGCTCATCGCCGACGGTCGCGTCTGGCTTGAAGTCGCCAACAAGCTGCCCAGCAACACGACGTTCGACGGGCGCGCACGCAGCGAACACAGCTCCGGGATCGTCGGAATGACGGACCGCATGGCGGCCTTCGGAGGTACCCTGACGGCCCGGCGCCAACGGGGCGACTGGGTCGTCAGGGCCGAACTTCCGGCAGACATTATCGACCTCGAGCGCGCCGGATTTACCGACGTGATGCCGACCACCCGAAATAGCTGAGGCAACCTCAGCAACTATAGTCAAAAGTCCAATGTGCAACGCGGGACCAATCTATAAAGTTATGTGTAGATCGACGGAACGGTTGGTCTTAGGAAGTCTCAGGAACGTTTTGCGAGTGGCGTTCCAAAGACTTTTTATCCAGCACGCCAGACGACGCCAAACTGCGAACCATTCCCCCAAGCTGGTTCGCACCCGGGATACGCACAAGTACTTTCCCCCAAGCAGTACTTTTGCGAATGATTCCCCGGGTTGCTGCAACCCCAAGTGCAGCAGCCCACGGCGTCGTCAGGCGTGCTGATGACTTTAATGGGCACTCTCGACCCAGTGTCGATCGAGTGACGGGCCTCACATTGTGAGCGGGAATGATTCGGGCTGTTGCGCGGGTTCATCTAAGGGAAACCCCAAACGAATCACAAGGAGAATTTCCGTGAGCCTGGAAACCACCGAATCCATCTACTCGAACCTGGCGATCGACAGCGAAACCGCCGACAAGCTGTTCCTCGAGGGGCGCACGGCCAACACCTTCTCCGACGAAGCTGTTTCAGACGCAGCACTGGAGACCATCTACGAGCTCACCAAGATGGGCCCGACCATGATGAACAACCAGCCGCTGCGCATCACCTGGATCAAGAGCCAGGAAGCCCGCGAAGCGGTTGTGGCTCACATGATGGAAGGCAACCGCGCAAAGTCGCTGACCGCCCCGGCGCTGGCCGTCCTCAGCTACGACGCCGACTGGCACGAGAAGTTTGCGGAATTCTTCCCGCACGCACCGGAGCGCAAGGCCATGTTCGATGGTGACGCCGTGATGCGCGCCGAGATCGCCAAGAACAACGCTTGGATGCAGGCAGGCTACTTCATCATGGCCGTTCGCGCCGCCGGCCTGCACGCCGGACCAATGGGCGGCTTCAACGCCGCAGGTGTCGACACCGTGGTCAACGTCGACAAGGCCCACCACTCGTTCCTGATCGTCAACGTCGGAACCCCGGGCGAGAACCCCTGGTTCGACCGCCTGCCGCGTCTCGGTGCGGAGATCGCCACCAACAGCCTCTAGGCGGTTCATGGCTTCGAACCTGAAGCCGCAATGCAATGGGGCCGTGCCCGCCGACGAAGGCGGGCACGGCCCCATTGTCTTGGCAGGGGGGAACTAGCCGAGGACTTCTTCGGCGACGCGCGTCAGCGCCCGTTCCAGCGGCGCGCGGAGAATGCGGGGCACTCGCAGGTGCTTGCCGATCCGGACCATTCCCTCGGACTCCAGGGCGCGCAGGATCGACTCTGCGCCCGGGATGGTCTTCGCGAACAGCGGCTGCAGGTGGGCCTGCTCGGGTTCAAGATCACCGACGGCCGGCACCTGGAAAGCGATTTCGGTGCGCGGCGGGTTGTTCGACCCGGCCTTGCTCATCAGTGCCGCAGCCATCTGGGTGACCGTGTGGTCGTTGTCCGGACCTATCGCGTTGAGCAGTACGTGGGCGTAGATGCCCTCCGCAATGATGTCTTTGATACCGCGGGCGCTGAACCCCGCGTCGGCTGCCAGCGCCTCGGCCACCACGGGCGTGGGGACGGCCTTGTCGTCCTGCTTGGTGAGCATGCCCGCACGCAGCAAAGCATCCCAGTAGGCCCCGAGCTTGGGGAGGTGGGCCAGGGATCCCACTGAGGTCCCGGGTTCCGGCACCCAGCGGAGCGACCCGGGCTGGGCATCGGCGTCGAAAACGACATCGATGCCAATGGCAGCTGCCGCCGAAACGAGCTCGGATTCCAGGAGCAGACCGTTCGGCTGGACCGCCCGGCCCTCGCCGACCCAACCCAGGAGTTGGCGGGCCGTGGCGACCATGGGTACCTTCGACCACTTCTCGTCGGCCGTCGCCTCGTCGAGTTCGGGGACCACGATGGGCGACTCGCCGCTCTGGGCGGAAATCAGGTCGAACACGGCCTTGAAGCCTTCCACCGTTCCGCTCCACAAGCCGGTCTCGGCCAGGAAGAGGACAAACTCCTTAAGGATGCTGGCGCAGGCAATGGCGACGTCCTCGCCGATGGCGCGCAAGTCGCCGAACTGGATGGCCAGGGCGTCGTGGTCCAGCTCCGTCACCGAGACCTGGTTGCGCAGTCGCGAGTGCACCGTCAGCAGGGTGGCAAGGCCCTCGATGCCGGCCTCGGTGTCCGCCGCGGTGTGGCGTTCGTTGAAGAACGCCAGCAGCTGCGCGGCGTAACGAGCCATGGCTTGGCGGACCGGCTGCTCAAAGGCGGAAGCCCCGTCGCTTGCGCGGCGTGCCGGGTGTCCACCGCGTGGCTTGCCGGCGGTGGACTTGGACTTGGATTTCGACATGGCGTTGCTTCCTCGGGGTCGACGGGGGCTGGGTGCTATTGACAATTGTGGCGGGCGGCAGAGGATTCCCTGCCGCGGCACGCATGTGGCCGGGCTATTCCTCGAAGAGGGAGCGGACGTCGTCGGCGCTGATCGCTGATGCGAAGGCGGCATCGTCGTCCAGGACGGCGGTGAAGAGCTTGGCCTTCTTCTCCTTCAGCGCCATGACCTTCTCCTCGATGGTGTTCTTCGAAACCATGCGGTAAACCATGACATTGCGCTTCTGGCCGATGCGGTGGGCGCGGTCGACGGCCTGGTTCTCGGATGCGGGGTTCCACCACGGATCCATGAGGAAGCAGTAGTCGGCCTGCGTGAGGTTCAGCCCGAAGCCGCCGGCCTTCAGTGAGATCAGGAAGACCCGCACCTTGCCGGAGGTGAAGGACTCGATGACCTTGGCGCGGTTGGTGGTCGAGCCGTCCAGGTAGGCGTGCTCGATGCCGGCCTCGGTGAGCATTGTGCTGGCCTTGCCCAGGAACGAGGTGAACTGGCTGAAGACCAGGGCGTTGTGTCCTTCTGAGGTGAGGTCCTCGAGCTGCTCCAGCAGGGCCTCGAGCTTGCTGCTGGGCACCGAATGGTATTGGTCGTCGACCAGCGACGCATCGAGCGAGAGCTGGCGCAGCTTGGTGAGCGAGGAGAACACGGCAAAGCGGTTCTTGTCCATGTCCTCGAGCATGCCCAGCACCTTCTGCCGCTCGCGCTGCAGGTGGCGCTGGTAGATGGTGCGGTGCTTCGGGCTGAGCTCCAGCTCCAGGACCTGCTCCTGCTTTTCGGGCAGGTCCGTGGCGACAAGTTCCTTGGTCCTGCGTAGCATCAGCGGGCGGATGCGTCGGCGCAGACGGGTGAGGGCCTCGGTGTCGCCGTCCTTCTCGATCGGTTTCCGGTAAGTCTCGTCGAAGCGCTTGAGCGTGGCGAACAAGCCGGGTGCGGCAATGGCGAACATCGACCACAGTTCGGAGAGGTTGTTTTCCATCGGTGTGCCGGTGATGGCCAGCTTGAAGGTCGTGGGGAAGTCGCGGGCCTGCTTGGCGGCCTGCGTTGCGGGGTTCTTCACGAACTGGGCCTCGTCCAGTACCAGCCCCGAGAACTCGGCGTCGCGGTACTCGTCCTGGTCGATGCGGAAGAGGCCGTAGGACGTCACGACGATGTCTGCCTCGTGCGCCACTTCGCGCACCGGGACACCGCCGCGCTTGATGGTTTCGGTGAGGTAGATGGTGTTGAGGCCGGGGGCGAAACGCCTGGCCTCGGCCGCCCAGTTCGAGACGACGGAGGTGGGTGCGACTACCAGGAACGGGGGCATCTTCCCGGCCGAGGGATCGTGGCGGTCCTTGGCGTGCTGGATGAGGGCCAAGGTCTGCAGGGTCTTGCCCAGCCCCATGTCGTCTGCCAGCACGCCGCCGAGTGAGTGGTCGAAGAGGAACGAGAGCCATTCGAAGCCCTCACGCTGGTAGGGGCGGAGGGTGGCGTCGATACCTGCGGGCACCGGGGCATGCTCGACGGTGGAGATGTTGGCCAAGCTCCCGGCCGAGGCCTTCCATTCCACCGTGGCCTCGGCATTCGTTGCCAAGTCCTTCAGGTCTTCCCAGAGTGAAGCCTGGTGCTTTGAGATTCGGACGGTGTCCTCGCCGCGCACATCGGAGAGCGAGCGGGCTTCCTCGATGAGACGGCGAAGCTGCTCGTATTCGGGCCTGTCGAGCTCGAAGTACTTGCCGTTGGGCAGCATGAGGTGCTTTTCGTGGTGAGCCAGGGCTTGGAAGAGGTCAGTGAAGGGAACCTTGTTCCCGTCGATCTGGACTTCGACGCCCAGGTCGAACCAGTCGTTGGTCTCGGTGTTCTGGGCCGAGACAGTGATCAGGGGGTCGGCCGTCAGTTCCTCGAATTCTGTGGCGCTGCCCTCCTCGCGGATGTCCAGTGAGGGAAGGCGCCCAAGCACCGGCAGTGCGAGTGAAACGAACCGGGCGGCCGGGACCCCCGTCAGGGTGGCGGTGTCATTCAGTGCTTCCCCGGCTGGGTTCGCGCCTGTGAACAGGTCGGCGAATGCCTCCGGGAAGTCGCCCAGTGCTGCGGCCACCGCGCGGCGCAGCGCTGCTTCGGCCTTGTGGTCGGGTTCCACTGCCGGACGCCCCATGGGCACGAACGTGCCGGCGTAGTCGTAGCCCCAGGCCAGCTTCACGCCGGGTGTGGCGGAATTGTCCTGTTTCGATTTCCGGGTCTTTCCTGCGTCCCCTGCGAGGTGGGTGAGTTTCAGGACCATCGTCGGGAGGACGGAGGCCGGAACCGATATGGAGTGGTCCGAGGAGACCAGTGGTGTGGCGCGTGCGATCTTTGGCAGGTATTCCCGTTCGAAGTTCTCACGGCCGTTGGCGGGGACCGTAATCTTCTTGTCCGAACGCAGCAGTCCGGTGAGGATCGGCGATAGGCGCTCCTTGGTCGGTGCCAGGTGGATGTTCGCGTTCTTGAGGGTGCTCGTGCTGTCCCACCAGTAGACCCCGTGGTCCGCAACGGTCCCTGCGAAGTCGGTGTCGAATCCGTCGGGGGTTCCATCGATCAGGGGTCGAAGACGGAGTTTTTTGCCCTCGGAAACGACGTCCGCGCGGACGCCCACGGCGTCGTGCACGGTGACTTTCGACTTGGACGACAGTGCACGAAACTCGATGCCGAGGGCGGTTGCCTGGGCCAAATGGCTCCACACCATCGGGCTCAGGAAGTCGCTGGTGAGCAGGTGCGAACCGTTCCATGCCGCAAAGGAATTCAGCTGCAGGAGCGTGCAGAACCACTCGACCTGCGAGGGTTCGTATTCGGTGTCGAAGGGGAGCGTCGGGACCTCGCCGCTTCTGGTGTACCGAAAGTGCTGCCAGGCGAGGTTGCCCGAGACCCAGCGGCCCTTCTCATTTAGCTGCACCGGGCGCATGGTGAGCTCGAGCTTGGAAGTATGCGGGATTTCACCGGCGTTGATCTTTTCGAGGGCGCTTGCGTAGTAGCGCGGAGCGGCCTTGGGGCGCAGTTCAAGCTGCACGCCCAGGGTTCGTGCCTGCCTCTTTTCGTTGCGGGGTTCACCTTCGCCCATCAAAGCCAGCAGGGAGCGTTCCCACGGTGCGCGGGGATCTGGCTCTTCGAAGTTGGATTCCTCCCACATGAAGGCGAGCAGGACTGCAGCGGCATGCTTGCAGTTGTTCGCGACGGGGCAGGTGCAGATGCCGTGCTGCGGGTAGAGGTACCCGTTGCGTACCTGTGAGTGGATCGCGGTGCGGTAGATCTTGTTTCCGGACCCCACGACGCTGCCTCGCACAATGCTCATGGGGGGAATCCACGTGGTGTCGAGGACCCGACCCGTGCTGGCGTATTCCGCGCCCCGGTCCATGCTCGTCGGGCCCACGAGCTCGGCAATCAATGAGCTCGAAGGAAGCGTGGGGAAAGCGGAAGTCATGGAACCAGTCTAGGCGGGGGAGCCCACGCGAAGCTGCGGGATGGGCCGTGCGGCACGTGGCGTCCGACCGCGATGGTGGAGCCATCCCCCGCGGCGCCACCTCCCGGCCCTGCGCCCCCCGAATTCGTGCCCAAAGACGCCAGGAACCGGACACCTTGGGTCGGCCGTATCGGCTACGCACCGGGTATGCGGGCAGGCCGGAGTGGGTATTGCCGGAGCGGGCGGCTTGAAGTATGGCGGACGCCAATTCAGGCCGCAGAAAATACTGCCGAATATCTTTTTACCCGCATTTATTGCAGCTCAAACGGTCGTGTGGCCTGCGTCACCGATGAAATGCGAAATGCCGTTGATTCGTGCGCATTTCAGCGTCAAAGTTGAGGTCAACTGTTAAGAAATTTTTGAATCGGAGTGTGAACCATGGCCAGCGCAACGACGCCTGAGCATGTTGTAATCGTCGGCGCCGGGTTCGTCGGGCTGTCTGCTGCCTGGTACCTGCAGGAAGAGGGCGTCAAGGTTACGGTTGTCGACCGGGGCGGCGTAGCATCGGGTGCCTCGTGGGGCAACGCCGGCTGGCTGACTCCGGCGCTGACACTTCCGATCGCCGAGCCCGCGGTCTTCACCAACGGCCTGAAGATGATGATCGACCCGGCTTCCCCGCTCTACATTCCGTTGAAGGCGGATCCGAAGCTTCTGCGCTTCCTGGTGGGCTTCGCCTGGCACAGCACCCCGAAGAAGTGGCAGGAAGCCATGCGGATCTACTCTGAGATCGGCACCACCGGCCTGGACGCCTTCGACGAGATCGCGGAAGGCACCAACGCCGGCCCCGGCGTGGTCGAGAAGACCAAGCCCGCCAATCCGTTCCTCACCGGCTTCAAGTCTCTGAAGGACCGCGACGGGCTGCTCCACGAGTTCGACATGATCCACAAGACCGGCGGCAACGTCGAGTTCGACCTGCTCACCGGCGACGAGCTGCGCGCCATCGAACCGACGCTCTCCGACAGCGTCGCGGCCGGCGTAGCCATCAAGAACCAGCGCTTCCTCAACCCGCCGAAGTACATGGATTCCCTGGCGGAGTCTGTCATTGCCCGCGGCGGCGACATCGTTGGCGCGTTCAACGTCACCGACATCCGCGACAACGGCAGCTCGGTCACCGTCATCGGTTCCGAGGGCCGTTCGATCACCGCCGACCACGTGGTGATGGCCACCGGCGCATGGCTGAACGACCTGACCAAGAAGTTCGGTGTCAACGTCGTGGTCCAGGCGGGCCGTGGCTACTCCTTCACCGTGCAGCCCGAGGTCATGCCGACGCACCCGATCTACTTCCCGACCCAGCGCGTGGCCTGCACCCCGCTCGGGGACCGCTTCCGCATCGCCGGCACGATGGAGTTCCGCGACGCGAACCACGCGCTGGAACCCAAGCGCATCGAGGCCATCGTGGCCGCGGCGACTCCTGTCTACAAGGGCATCAACTGGGAAAACCGCAAGGAGGAGTGGGTTGGCGGGCGTCCCTGCACCGCCGATGGCCTGCCGCTGGTCGGCGCCACCAAGTCCCCGCGCGTACACGTCGGCGGCGGACACGGCATGTGGGGCGTGGCCCTGGGCCCGCTGACCGGCAAGTTGCTTGCCGCCGGCATCGTGGGCAAGGACAAGCCTGCGGTGGCCCGCCACTTCAACCCGCTGCGCAAGGGTTTCTGACCTTAGGCAGTGTTTCTTGGAACAACCCGGCATCCCCCACGGAGAGACTCCGTTCGGGATGCCGGGTTTTTTCGTGGCCCACGGCGTCCGTTGGAGCGTCCGTGGCATCGGCAGGCAGGCCTGACTGATTAGCTATGGCCAATCGCCATATTCGTCGATAGCCTGTCCGGAGGTCGAGGCGCTTGCCCCGGCCTTTTGGTCACAGGAAGGAAATCTCATGTCAGGTAACAAAGCTGTTGCGTACAAGGGGCCTGGAATCGTCGAGGTTATCGATACGCCGTTTCCCACCTTCGAACTACAAGATGGGCCGGGCGTAAACCCGGCCAACATCGGCAGGAAGGTCCCGCACGGGGTCATCCTGCGCACTGTCACCACCAACATCTGCGGCTCCGACCAGCACATGGTCCGCGGCCGGACCACCGCCCCCGCGGACCTGGTCCTGGGGCACGAGATCACCGGCGAGGTCATCGAGGTGGGCCCGGACGTCGAATTCATCAAGGTCGGCGACATCTGTTCGGTTCCCTTCAACATCTCCTGCGGCCGCTGCAGGAACTGCAAGGAACGAAAGACCGGCATCTGCCTGAACGTCAATCCCGACCGCCCCGGAAGCGCCTACGGCTACGTGGACATGGGAGGCTGGGTCGGCGGCCAGGCCGAGTACGTCCTGGTGCCCTACGCGGACTGGAACCTGCTGAAGTTCCCGGACCGGGACCAAGCGCTGGAAAAAATCATGGACCTGACAATGCTCTCCGACATCCTGCCCACGGGGTTCCACGGCGCAGTGAGCGCGGGCGTGGGTGTTGGCTCGACGGTCTACGTGGCCGGTGCCGGCCCCGTGGGCCTGGCCGCTGCGGCAGGGGCCCAGCTGCTCGGGGCCGCGGTGGTGATCGTCGGGGACCTGAACGAGGAACGCCTGGCCCAGGCGCGCAGCTTCGGCTGCGAGACCATCAACGTGGGAAACGGCGACCCGGCGGACCAGATCGAGCAGCTCCTCGGCGTGCGGGAAGTCGACTGCGGCATCGACGCCGTCGGCTTCGAGGCGCGCGGCCACGGCCACGGCACGGGGGCGCAGGAGGCCCCGGCCACGGTGCTGAACTCGCTGATGGACATCACCGCAGCGGGCGGCGCGTTGGGCATCCCGGGGCTCTATGTCACCGGCGACCCGGGGGCCGTCGACGATGCCGCAAAGCGCGGCAGCCTGTCGCTGAGCCTGGGCACGGGCTGGGCCAAGTCGCTGTCCTTCACCACGGGCCAGTGCCCGGTGATGAAGTACAACCGTCAGCTGATGATGGCGATCCTGCACGACAAGATCCAGATCGCCAAGGCCGTCAACGCCAAGGCGATCTCGTTGCTTGACGCGCCGCGCGGCTACGCCGAGTTCGACGCCGGGGCCGCCACGAAGTACGTGCTGAACCCGAACGGCTACGTCAACAACTAGCCGCGTTCCACCCGGGGGTGTCTTCCGGCAGGCCCCGTGCCAGGCCGGAAGACACCTCGCGGCGTTCCCCGGTGCCTAGGGGTGCCGCACGCCTTCGCCGGCCAGCACGCTGGCGTAGCCTTCCCGGTAGGTCGGGAAGGTGAACTCGAAGCCGCTGGCCAGCAGCCGGGCGTTGGACAGCCTGCGGTCCCCGCCGCGGTTCACCGCCGCCTCGCCGGACGGGGGAGAGGTGACGCCCAGTTGCCCGGCCAGGAACTCCTGGACCCGGGCGAGGTCGACAGGCTCGTGGTCGACCCCCAGGTAGAGCGGTTCGGGGGTCGCTGCCATGGTTCCCAGGTGGACGATCGCCGCCGCGGCGTCGTCGCGGTGGATCCTGTTGGTCCACACCACCCGCGAGGCGGTGCGGGCCTTGCCGTCCCTGACCTGGTTGACCAGGTGGTTCCGGCCCGGTCCGTAGATCCCGGACAGGCGCAGGACGACGGGGGTCCCGTCCTGTCCCAGCACCAGCTGCTCGGTCTGGGCAAGTATCTGCGCCGTCTCGGTGCGCGGGTCGATCGGGGTGGCCTCATCGACAAGGCCGCCGGCGGCATCGCCGTAGACGGCGGTGGAGGAAACCATGATGAAGCGTGCGGGGTGCACGCCATCGCGTTCCAACGCCTCAACAACCCGCTGTGCGGCGCTCAGGTAGGTGCGCCGGTAGGCCTCGGCGCTGCGCTCGGGCGCGGCGGGCGTGAACACCACGAGCCCGGTGTCCGGATCGATGGTGGGAAGCTCCACCCCGGTATCGGCCAGGTCGGCGGACACCGCGGTGAAGGAACCGGGCAGCACCCCGGCGCGCCGGCGCCATGCGGTGACCTGGTGCCCGGCGGCGACCAGGCGAAGCCCTGCCTCGGTGCCAAGGTCTCCGGCACCAAGGATCAGGACCTTCACTTTTCCGTGGGCCGGACCCCGGCGCGCGCCATGGCGTCGGTGTAGGCGGCAACCATTTCATCGAACCAGGCCTGCTGCTTCTCGGCCGAGCCCAAGAACGCGCGGTCCGCGGTGGAACGCACCTCGTAGACCTTGATGCCGCGCTGGCTGACGACCTGCTGGCCTCCGGCCTTGATCCAGGCCTGCACCAGGCGCTTGGCCTCGGTGCCGTGGGCCACGATCGCGGAGGTCCGGTACGCAATGCGCATGAGTTCCTTGAGCGGGCGGATGCCGGCCTTGACCTGCTCCGGGGTCAGCTTGGTCCCGCCATCGGGCAGCTCCCACGGGAAGACATTCCAGGGGATGCCGTAACGCGGATCGAGCCCGGCAGCGTCGTAGACCGCCGCGAGCCGGGCTGCCGTCGGATCGTCGTTGCGCAGCGAGAGGAACCCCGAAGAGGTGCCCGGACCCGGCGCGATCTGCAGGGAGATGACCCTGGCCTCGTCGACGTCGTGAACCGGGTCTATCAGCGGGACCCGTGACCCGGGCTGCTGTTCCTGCAACTTGCGACACAATGCTGTGAGTTCGGCGATGGAATCGTCCTCCACCTTGCCCAGCTGTTCTTCAAAGTACTCGGAGTGGCTCATTATTCACCTTTCGCCCTACCCCTGAGCCTACGCCGATTGTGCCGCCCGCGCATTCGCCGCTGGCCGGGGAGCGGGTTTCACCGGATCCACGGGGGTGCAGGGCTGCAGGAAGTCCATGGTCAACGGGCGATTCCCGATGGATGATGGGTCTATGGGAATCAACGGGACCGATATCGGACACCTGCGCCGCTGCATCGACCTGGCGCGGCAGGCCCTGGACGAAGGGGACGAACCATTCGGTTCGATCCTCGTCGACGAGACCGGGACGATGCTATTCGAGGGGCACAACGAGGTGGCATCGGGCGACGGAACAGCCCACCCGGAGCTGGCCATCGCGCAGTGGGCCTTCAGGAACCTCACCCCTGCCCGGCGGGCCGCCTGCACCGTCTACACCTCGGGGGAACACTGCCCCATGTGCGCCGGGGCGCATGGTTGGGCGGGTCTGGGACGGATCGTGTTTGCCGCCTCCGGCGCCATGCTCGATGGCTGGCTGCGGGAGTGGGGCGTGGCACCCGCGCCGGTGGCGCCGCTGCCGGTGGGGGTGGTGGTGCCCGGGGTTGCGGTTGACGGCCCGGCGGATGAGCTCGTGGACCTGGTGCGCGAGCTGCACCGACGGTCCCACGGCCTCCCGGGAGGCACCCCGGGATCCCCCGAAGGGAACGCCTGAGGCCACAGCCCGCCGGGGGGAAACCCGGAGGGGTGGCCGGGGTCCCGCATCAGCGTCGGTCTGCAGAAAAATGAACTTGACATGGGGAAATCTGTACCCAGTGGGAGATCCCGCGAGGACGTCCGTCGTTCAACCGGATTCCGTCTGCCCAGGGGGCCGCGATTTCACCTTGTGCCGGTGGCTCCGATACGTTTCTAGGTAGACCCTCCTGCCGCGCACCGGCCACCTGCGTCGCCGAAGCCCGGCGGGGAATGCCCCGATGGAAGGACCCTGCGTCTCTGTGATGTCAGAAGCAACCAAAACACCAGCCAAGCCCAAGCTGCCCTGGTTCTGGATCATGCCGATCCCCGTGGCGTTGCTGATCGGCATCATCATCGGCATGCAGATCCCCACCCCGGGGGACTCCGTGGCCGCGGCGCCGTCGGCCACCGCGCCGGCACCCGAAAAAACGCAGGACGCAGGGGCCGCGCAACAGAAGATCAATGTCGAACGCCGCGAGGCCAACGACCCGACAGCCGTCGGAGCCGTCGACGCCCCGGTCACCATGGTCACCTACTCCGATTTCCAGTGCGGCTACTGTGCCAAGTGGGCAGCGGATTCCCTGCCGACGATCGTGCAGAAGTACGTGGACTCGGGCAAGCTGCGCATCGAGTACCGGGACATCATGTTCTTCGGCGAGAACTCGCGCCAGAGCGCCGAGCTCGCTGTCGCAGCGGGCAAGCAGGGCAAGTACCAGGAATTCCACGACGCGATCTTCGCGGACGGGGCCACGGCCAAGAATGCTGACTTCTCCGCCGAGGGCGTCAAGGAACTCGCCGCGAAGATCGGTGTCGATCACAAGCAGCTCGTGGCAGATGCCGCATCGGAGGAAACTTCCGCTTTGGTCCAGAAGAACCACGACGAGGCCAAGAACCTCGGCGTCACCGGAACCCCGACGTTCATCATCAACGGCACACCCGTGGTGGGGGCGCAGCCGCTTGAGGTGTTCATCCAGGCCATCGACGCCGAACTCGCCGGCTAGGGGAAGGCCGAACGCATGGAGGTCGGGTTTGCCTACGCGGTTGTCGGCGGGATGCTCGGGGTGTTCAGCCCGTGCAACGCCCTGCTGCTGCCTGCCTTCTTTGCCAACATCGCCGCGTCGCGCGCCAGGCTTCTAAGCCTCGGGGCGGTCTTCCTGACGGGCCTGCTCGTCACCCTGGTGCCGTTGGGCTTGGGGCTGGGCTGGCTGGGCGGAACGCTGAGCATCGACCGCGGCGTCCTGCTGACCGGCGCCGGATGGGTGCTGATCGGCTTGGGCCTTGTCACGGCGCTGGGCGGAGGGTTCGATTTTTCCCGGTTCATCCCCGGCGGCAGGCCGGCACCGGCGGCCGGGTCGCTGGTCGGCACCTTTGCCCTCGGCGCGGTGTCCGGCATTGCGGGGTTCTGCACCGGCCCGGTGCTCGGCGCCATCCTGACCCTCGCGTTGACCTCGGCAAGTCCCGCCCGCGGGGGCCTGCTGCTGGGGCTCTACGGGGTGGGAATGGTCATCCCGATCCTGCTCATCGCCTTGCTGATCCGCAAGACCGGGCACGGATCCGTGCGCTGGATGCGCGGGCGCAGGTTCTCTGTCGGGCCGCTGACATTCCACACCACGTCGCTGCTGATCGGCGCCGTGACAATTATTGTCGGCTGCCTCATGATCTTCACCAACGGCATGGCCTCCGTCCCCGAGCTGCTCCCCGCCAGCTGGACCGCCTTCATGGAAAGCTCGGCCCAGTGGATCGATTCCTTCGTCCCGGCCTGGGTCTGGACACTCCTGGTGGGTGTCCTGCTCATGGTGTGGTGGCTACGTGCGGCCATCCGCAGAAGCGGTGAAGCAGGCATTCCGGAGGATGCACAGGACGCAAACGCGTTGGAGGGCGGCCGAGCCGACGCCAACGGGTAACGCTGGCATAGCAGCACTGCTAGGCTGATGGTCGAATCTGTGTTCTAGGAGGTGCGGTGGTGTTCGGGATCAACTTGCCGCAACCTCCTTCGCCCGGCCCCGACTCGCAGGGGCCCGTCGGCGCCGTCGAGGCGATGGGCTTCCCTTCGCCAGCCCGCGACTACTACAACGGCGGCATCGACCTGAACCGCTTGTTGATTCGCGACCGCACCTCGACATTCCTGATGCGCGTCTCAGGCAACTCCATGGCTTCGGCGGGCATCACCCACGGGGACGAGGTCATCGTGGACCGCTCGCTGACGCCCAAGGACGGGTCGGTGGTTATCGCGATCCACGAGGGAGAACTCGTCATCCGGCGCCTGGTCCTTCACCAGGGTTCCATGGTGCTGTGCAGCGACGAGCAATCGGCAGCCGACGCCGAAGCGGTCCTTGAGGAAACCAGTATTTGGGGTGTCGTCACGCGCTGCCTGCACCACGTGTAACCGGTGTTTTTCCGGCCGGAAGGTTTCCCGACGCCTAGGACGGAATCGCCGGTCGACCGCTTTCAGTATTCGACGATACCCAGGGACTTGAGTATGCCCAGCACGATTCCGGCAGCCGACATGGCAAGAATGATCCATGGCCCCCAACCCATGCGGGATTTGAGCCTGCGCCCCTGCGGAGCCACAGCCGGCATCCCGGGGATGGCCTCGTTGGCTGTCGTCGTGAAGGGGCCGGTTGTGGCCGTTAGTCGTGGATCCCTCCACCTGCCCCACTCCTCCACGTAGCGCTCGAGCACGGTGACACCCTCCAACAGGCCGCGAACTGCGGAAGGGGCTTGCGCGGCGCGGGCGCCGGAAAAGAGGAACAACCGGTCATCGACAATTTCCAGGTCCCACGAGCGCAGTTCCGCGGCGAGGTGCCTGCAGGTTTCCGGAGTGAAGAGCCGCCGTACGTCGTCCTCATAGCCCGTCGGGCAGTACACGGCGAAGTTCTTGCCTAAGTTCCCTCCGAGGTCCAGCTTCTGTCCGCGACGCACGAAATCCTCCTGGAGATTCGAGCCGTTGGCCTTGGCATCGAGAACGATATGCGGCAGTGCGGAACGCAGGCGCACCTGCGCGTATCTCCAGGTATGGGTCCGGGTATTGTCACCCGAGCCGACCAATGCGCGGTAGCTGCCGATCTCCAGCTCCTGCCGCGGCCCACGCGTGATCACGTCGTAGGTCATTCCGTCGCGGCCATTGCCGAACCCGGTGGCAGGAAAGGCAGGGGCCTTGTTTTCGAACAAGTAGGTGAATCCATTCGCTGCCGCAAAACGGGCAAGCCGGATGGAATCCAAGTGTGGCTTGCGGCGGTGGAAGTAGGTCCAGACCGCCATGACCATGACGACGGCGGCGCAGGCGGCCTGCAACACCGCGGATCGAGCGGCTTCCTGGGCATCGTCCGCGGCGAGGGAGAAGATCAGTGTGGCCACGGCGAGACACATGGTTGCAACCCAGCTGATCTCAAACCACGACATGTAGGAGGAACGGCGGATGCGCGGCTGGTTCCGGAGGTAGGCGCGGACTTCGCGCCGGCTGACGGGGTCGGTGAGCGCTTCCCATGAAACCACCCGAAAATCATGTGCCGCGTCATCCCCGGGACCCACCATTGATTCTTCCTGCCTGGAATGAAGGTCATTCCACTTCGGTTTCACTGCCGGGGTCATCCTATCCATGGTCCGGAGTCCACCGAACATTGCGGCGGATCCGATGTGTCGGGGGAGAATGGCCGAATGATCACAGAACATGCGTTGCTCCCGGTCAGGCCGGGTCTGGAAGGCGAATTCGAGATGGCCTTCGGCAAGGCGAAATCCATCATTTCGTCCATGCCCGGTTTTCAGGGGCTCACTCTTTCGCGATCCATGGAGAGCCCCTCGACCTACCTGCTGTTGGTCGAATGGCGAACCCTGGAAGACCACACCCAGGGGTTCCGGGGATCCGCCGAATACCAGGAATGGCGCGGGCTGTTGCACCGTTTCTACTCGCCGTTCCCCACCGTGGAGCACTACGAACAGGTCGCTGCCGTACAGGGCCCGGAGGCATAGCTCGCCCCCATCGCCGGCCACCGGTGGCACCGATCCGGCAGCGGCGGCGGTGCCCGGCAATATTCCGTGAACCGGCGCCATGCGCCTAGCCACGGTGCGCGCCCGGTGCAAGACTTCAAGCAGCCGCACGGGGCGACGGCGGCAACAGGAGGAACGCGAGAGGGGCATACGGGATGCGCTACGTCAGGAACCTGGACACCGTCGGGGCATCGGACCTCGATCTGGCCGGCGGAAAAGCGGCGAACCTCGGCGAACTCATCTCAGCGGGATTCCCGGTGCCGCGCGGGTACGTGCTCACCACCGACGCCTACACGGCCTTCATCGCCGCGAACGGCCTCGAAGAGAGGATCCTGGAGCTCGCCGCAACGCTGCCTGGTGAAGGCGCAAATTCCGCCGGGGCCATTGCCGGGTTGTTCTCCGCAGGCACGCTCCCGGCGGAGATGGATTGGGAAGTGCGCGAGGCCTACAGGCTCATGGGCGCCGGGGCCGGGGCCGGGATTCCGGTAGCGGTCAGGTCCTCCGCGACGGCCGAGGACCTGGCGGAAGCCAGTTTCGCTGGCCAGCAGGACACCTACCTGAACGTCGTGGGCGCCGATGAGCTGGTGGTTGCCGTCCAGGATTGCTGGGCATCGCTGTGGACCGAGCGGGCGATGTCCTACCGGGCGCGGGCGGGCATCTCACCGAGGGATGTCGCCCTGGCTGTTGTCATCCAGGAGATGGTCGACACCGATGCCGCGGGTGTCATGTTCACGGCCAACCCCGCCACCGGCAACCGGGGAGAAGTGGCCATCGGCGCTGCCTGGGGGCTGGGGGAGTCCGTGGTGGGTGGCCTGGTCAGCACGGACGACCTGATAGTGGATGCCGGGACCTTGAAGGTCCTCTCCAGCAGCATCGCCGCCAAGGACACGATGACGGTGAACGCGGGCAACCGGACAAAGCAGGTTGCCGTTCCCGAAGAACTGCGTCACCGGGCCGTGCTGGGCACCGGCGAAGCGCAACGGCTGGCGGTGCTGGGGCTGAGGATCGCACGGCACTTCGGGGTCCCGCAGGACATCGAATGGGCCCGCTCTGGCGGCGTGTTCCGCATCCTCCAGGCCCGCCCCGCCACCGCATTGCCCGATGCCGGGATCGCCGTGCCGGAGACCTGGCCGCTTCCGCACGAGCATGGACTCTACTTCCGTGCCAGCATCGTGGAGCAGCTGCCCGACCCGTTGACCCCGCTCTTCGCCGACCTGATCGACCCGTCCGTGACAGCATCCCTGGGGTCCTTGATGTCCACGGCATTCGGCCGGAATGTCATACGGGAGGGGGACATCGGATTGCCCACGGTGAACGGCTACGCCTACTACTTCTACCGGAACTCCGGGTTCCTCCGGGTGCTCGCAATC
Source organism: Paeniglutamicibacter selenitireducens (assembly GCF_051550675.1). NCBI lineage: Bacteria > Bacillati > Actinomycetota > Actinomycetes > Micrococcales > Micrococcaceae > Paeniglutamicibacter > Paeniglutamicibacter selenitireducens. Next base: position 88,365 of record NZ_JBPULF010000010.1, read on the forward strand.
TCCCCGCTGGCCGTGGCCAGGTTGGGTCGCGCGCGGGCGGGAATGGGGCTCGAGGGCTGGAAGAACGTGTCCCACCCCGCGTACCGAGCCGCCATCGAGGCTTGGGCAGCGCGGGACTGGAAGTCGCTGCCAGGAGAGGAGCTGCTGGGGGCTGCCATCGAGTTGCTCGACGCCGGGACCCGCTACTACACCGCGGTGCAGTCCGTGGTGCCGGTGTCCGCGGCGAGCGAGATCGCCTTCCGGGCGTTCTACGGCAAGCTGGTCCGGGCCCCGGGGGACCCCGCGGCCGACACCTTCCTGCTGGGATTCGAGAGCGAACCGATCCGGGCGGAGTACTCGCTGTACGACCTCGCCGCCTGGGCCCGGGGCCGGCCCGGCCTTGCCGAGCGCCTGCTGGCCACGGACAGCGTGGCGCTCGCCGGCGAGGTACTGGAACCCGGCGCACACGAGGGTGAACCGTCGCCCGATGCCGAACGCGCCGAGTTCCTCGAGCGCTTCCGTGCCCACCTGCAACGATTCGGGCACACTGTCTACAACCTCGACTTCGCGACGCCAGTGCCCGCCGATTCCCCCGCCCAGCTGCTGGAGACCCTGAAATTCAACCTGCGCGGCGAGGGCGGGAACCCGCACGAACGCCAGCGAAACTCGGCACTGCGCCGCGAGGAGGGCACCGCGCGGATTGCTGCCCGGCTTGCGGGACGCAAGGCCCGCACGTTCAGGCGCCTGCTCGCCTGGGCGCAAAAGGCGGCGCCGATGCGCGAGGACGCACTCTGGGACATCGGCTTGGCCTGGCCGCTGCTGCGGGCCATGCTCCTGGAACTGGGGGAGCGCCTCACTGCGGCAGGTGTCGTGGGCTCGGCCGAGGACGTCTTTTGGCTGCGGGGCAGCGAGCTGCGTGCCGCCGCCGGCTTCGGCCTGGCCGACCCGGCAGCCGACGGCGACGCACCCGCACCGGTCAGGATCACCGGCACGACGGGCCCCGTGCGGGCCGGCGCCGTGGCCGAACGCCGGGCCCTGTGGAAAGCCCAACGCCGGGCCGATGCCCCGCAGATGCTTCCGGCCTACCGCTGGGCGGACAAGGCGCTGTCCGGGATGATGCCCGCCGGGCTGCAGACGCAGACCGGGGACGTGATCAAGGGGGTGGGTGCCAGCCTCGGGACGGTGCGCGCCCCGGCCCGGGTGCTTGCCGGGCCGGAGGATTTCGCCACGATGCAACCCGGGGAAGTGCTGGTGGCCCGGATGACCACCCCGGCCTGGACGCCCCTCTTTGCGATGGCCGCCGCGGTGGTCACGGACGTCGGGGGACCGTTGAGCCACAGCTCGATCGTGGCCAGGGAATACGGGATCCCCGCGGTGCTGGGAACCGGCGTCGCAACCCGGCGGATCCGCACCGGGGACATGATCACCGTGGACGGCGATGCCGGAACCGTGGGCCTCGGGACGCAGGCCACCGCTGCAAGCTGAACCGCACCCGCGGCGGGCACCCGGAGGGCAACCCGTGAGGCGTCTCCGTTAAGCTTGAGTCCCTGCCCACCAACGGAAGGCCCGCGGATGTCGACCCCCCTTCCAGCGCACGGCCGGCCGCGGATCGCGGCTTCCATGAGCCCCGAACGCATCGCGCTGATCGACGTGAACAACTTCTACGTGTCCTGCGAACGCGTCTTCGACCCCGCGCTCGCCGGGCGCCCCGTCGTCGTGCTCTCCAACAACGACGGCTGCGTGGTGGCGCGCTCGCAGGAAGCCAAGGACCTGGGCATCACCACCGGGGCACCGTTCTTCCAGGTCAAGCAGTTCATGCGCAGCCACGGCATGGTCGCCCGCTCCAGCAACTACGAGCTCTACGGGGACATGAGCGCCCGCGTCATGGAGGTGCTCTCGCGTTTCGGCACCTGGCAGGAGGTGTACTCCATCGACGAGTCCTTCCTCGGCGTGCAGGGCAGTCCCGACCAGCTCGGGGAACTGGCCACACGCATCCGGGCCACCGTGGGCCGCAGCGTCGGCGTGCCGGTGTGCGTGGGGGTTGCACCGACCAAGACGCTGGCCAAGTTCGCCAACCACGTGGCCAAGCACAACGCCCACCTGAGCGGCGTCTGTTCGATGGACTCCATGGACCCGGAAGTGGTCGAGCGGATCCAGTCCCGGGTACCGGTGACGGACCTGTGGGGCGTGGGCGGGAAGACCGGCACCAAGCTGGCGGGCCTGGGCATCAACAGCATCGCAGACCTCAAGCGGGCCGATCCCGCCGCCATCCGCAAGAAGTTCTCTGTGGTCCTTCAGCGCACCGTGCTGGAGCTGAACGGCACCCCGTGCATCGCCCACCACGAGGAACGCGCGGACAAGCAGCAGGTCATGTACTCGCGCTCGTTCTCGAGCCCGGTGACCACCCTGGACGCCATGCAGGAAGTCATGTCGGTCTACGCCCAGCGCGGCGCGGCCCGGCTGATGGGCGACGGGTTGTGGGCGACGCTGCTCACTGTCACGGCCGGAACCAGCCGGTTCGCCGCGGGCGAGGCCTCCTTCCCTTCGGTGACGCTCAAGCTGCCCCGGCCCACCCAGGACCCCATCCTGCTGACCCGGTTGGCCAGCGCGGCAATGCGCGAGATCATGAGCCCCGGGGCGTCCTACGTGCGTGGCGGCGTCGTGCTCTCCGGCCTCCAACCGGACCCGGGACAGGAAGCATTCGGCATTTTCGAGGACGATGCCCCGGCACACCACGTCGGCGACGTGCTGGGGGCGGTCAAGGCGAAGTTCGGGGACAAGGCCATCGGGCTGGGGTCCGGCGGACTCGCCGTGGAACCGAAGTGGTCGATGAAGCGCGAGTACTCCTCGCCGAAATTCACCACCGAATGGGCGGAACTTCCCGTGGCACGGGCCTGATCCTGCCCGCCGGTCCCGACCACGGGGGAACAATCCCGCCAAATATCTGGCAGTCTGGAAGAAGACGGATGCAAGCGGAAGACAGGCAGTGATGGGTTTCAGCAGGACGGTTTCAGCAAAACACCGGGCGATGCTGTGGTTGGCCATCCCGTGTCTGGCGGTGTCGGGCTGCACGTCCGGTATGCCCCCGGAACAGACCCCGAGTCCGGCCCCGGAGCCCGGGGCGTCCCAGGCTCCCGGCTCCGGAAGCGGGTCGCCCGGGCCCGCCGGATCGCCTGCACCCACCGTGCCGACCGGACCCGCAACGGCGTCCGGAACCGGCGAAACGCCGGCACCCGGAAACGCGCGGGCCCTGCTGCAGCGGATGAGCCTCGAGGAGAAGATCGGGCAGGTCCTCATGGCGGGATTCCCGGCCACCGGCAGCAGTGCCCTGGACCGCTCTGCGATCGCCGAGCACTCCCTCGGGAACGTCTTCCTGAAGGGCCGCAGCACCGAGGGCGCCAAAGCCACCAAGGCCGAGGTCGACCGCGTGAAAAAGACGATTGCCGCGTCCCAGGACGTAGCAATCGCCCCGTACGTCGCCACGGACCAGGAGGGCGGCCTCGTCCAGGTGCTCAAGGGCAGCGGTTTCGACACGATGCCCTCCGCGAAGGTCCAGGGTAGCTGGGACCCGGACGAGCTGAAGGCCAAGGCCACAGCGTGGGGCGGGCAGCTGGCCGGCGCCGGCATCAACGTCAACCTGGCACCGGTTGCCGACACCGTTCCGGGTGCGGCTTTCGCGCCGTCCAATGCGCCCATCGGCCATTTCGGCCGGCAATTCGGGTTCACCCCGCAAGCGGTTTCGGACTCGTCGTCGGCATTCTCCGCGGGAATGCTCGAGGCCGGCGTCGACCCGGTCGTCAAGCACTTTCCCGGCCTGGGCCGGGTCACCCAAAACACCGATGTCGCCTCCGGGGTGACGGACACCGAAACGACGCGGCAGGACCCGTACCTGCTGCCGTTCCGGGACGCCATCGAGGCGGGGAACGACTGGGTCATGGTGTCGAACGCCTACTACTCGCGGATCGACGCGAAGAACATCGCACCGTTTTCCCCGGCCATCATGGAGGGCATGCTCCGGGAGGACCTGGGGTTCGAGGGCATCATCGTGTCCGACGACGTGTGCGAGGCAAACCAGCTCTCGCCCTGGGGCGTGGGGGAACGGGCGGTGCGCTTCTTCGAGGCCGGCGGAACCATGCTGCTGTGCGTCGACACCGCCAAGACCGCGACGATGGCCGAGGCCCTGGCCGCCAAGGCCACGAAGGACCCGGGGTTTGCCGGGCGGATCGACCAGGCTGCCCTCAGGGTCCTGAACGCCAAGGACGCTGACCGGCAGGGCTAGGCCCCGGCTGCGACAGGGCCTCCGGGGACCATCCCCGCAGGTGTTCCAGCGCGTGCGTTGCCTCCAGGGTGCCGGCGCGGAACGCGAAAGGCGCGGCCGGCTCCGCTGCGGAAAGATTCCGCCGCGAATCCGGCCGCGCCGCATTCGTGCTGCCGGTGCGGGTTTGCACCCGCACCGGCCAGGTCCCCTGGGGACCTACTTCTTGTTGCTGATCTCGACCTTCACCAGCTCGGCACGGTCGCCCGTGGCGTGCTTGTTCTTGCCGCTGAGGTCGCCGGTGGCATTGTGGAGGTGCAGGAACAATGCCTGGGCCTCCTTGGTGCCTGCCTTCAACCGGGCGGTCAGCTTGGTGTCATCAAGGTCGGCGAACACGGTTCCGTCGCCGTCGAAGGACAGGGCCGGGGCGATCGCGTCGAAGCCGATCCACTTGGTTCCGTCCACCGGCACGTTCGCGCCGGTCTCGTCGGTGTTGTACTGCGAGTACGTGAGCACGCGGTACTTGATCGGGGCGCTGGAGCCGCTCAGGCCCAGTGCCGCAAGCGAGACCGGGAAGGTGGCCACGTTGGTGTCGAACGTGTTGGAATCGACGCTGCCCGGCAGCCCGTTGAGGAACTGCTGGTCAACCATTTTGCCGGTGCTCAGGTCGTAGGTCGCCACGACGTCCAGGTCCAGGCCATCGGCCGTGGTGTTGTACGCGAGGAAGTCGGCGCGGCCGTCGTTGTTCGTGTCGATCTCGATGTCGATCTCGGTTCCGCCGGCCAGGTGCGCCCAGTTGCCCCAGGTGCTGACGCCGAAGTTCACCAGGCCGTCCGCGGCACCGCTGGTCGGGGCCGTGGAGGCCGCACCAACGTACTGCAGGTCCATCTCGCGACCGCCCGGGGTCGAGTCAAGGTCCTGGCCCTGGCGCGGGGATGCCGCACCGAACTCGAAGCCCGCGACCAGCGACAGGACACGGGAGTCGCCCGTGCCGGCCAGCACGTGCTTGCCCTCGAGCTCCACCTTTGCGGTGGTTGCGCCCTTCTTGAACTCGATCTCGTCATCAACTTCCATGTCGGAGACCAGCTTCGGTGCGGCGTGCACGGGAACGCGCAGCGTCGGTGCCGAGGAGCTGGTCAATTCGACGCGGCCCGAGACATCGCTGACCCAGGCGCGCGGGACGCCCAGCTGGGTGCGGTCCATCGTCGGGTCCAGGGTCTTTGCGAACTTCCGGGAATCGATGTTCAGCGTCACCTTGATCTTGGTGCTCTTGCCGGCCTTGAGCGTCACCTTGCGCTCGCTCAAGGAGTAGCTGGCACCCGGGATCTCGGTGGCCGGGACGTACTTCACGTTGTAGGTCTGGGTCTTGGAAGACTTGTTGACAACGGTGATGGACTTCGTGGACTTGTACTTCTTCTTGTCCAGTTCGATGACTCCGAAGACGACCGAGGTCAGGTCCGGTGCATCGGTGGCGAAGGCGTAGGCCGGGGTCTCCACTGCAGCGGAGGCGATGACCCTGCCGGAGCCGACGCGGTTGGGGCCGTAGGCCTTGCCGTTGGCTGCCAGCACATCCGCCGAGGCGGTGTTCATGACGATCGACTTGATCTCGTAGGCGCTGTACTTGCCGCTGCCTGCCACGAGGGCGGCGATGCCTGCCGCGTGCGGTGCGGCCATCGAGGTGCCCGACATGACTGCCGGGCCGTTGCCGGTGCCGACGCCGACGGAGCCGATCAGGGTGCCCGGAGCCGCAACGTCAGGCTTGACGATGCCTTCCGAGCCGTGGACGCCACGGGAAGACCCTGAGTTCAGGGTGTCGCCCTTCCCCGATTCGGCCGCCGCGGTGCCCACGAGTGCCGGGTCAAGCGTGACCTTCAGGGTCCCCGCCTCGGCTGCCGGACGCAGCGAATCCGAGTATGCCTTGGTGAACTGTGCGCCCGGGAGGGTGGTGTTGCCACCGATTCCGGCCTCGAAGACCGAAACCTCGGAGTCGAGGATGACGCCGGTGGCGCCTGCGGCCTGCGCGTTGTTGAAGCGGACTGCCGAACCGCACGGGAAGACCTGGTTCTCGCTCCACTTGAGCCAGACCCACTTGCCCTCCAGCGAGCCGGGGGCGAACGGGGAGCAGCCGAACGGGTTGCCCGCAGGGCCCATGACCACCTGGCCGCTGAGCTTGGCCGGGTCCGCCGCGGCGTAGTTGAAGTTGGACGAGTACTGCCCGGCCGCGGTGCCTGCGGCGTCGGACGGTGCCTCGACGGTGATGCCGTCGAGGGTGACCTTGGAGCCCACCGAGTTGGCCACGGTGAGGGCCGAGCGGGCGTTGCCCGGGGCGCCACCGACATCGGTGATGTCCCCGGAGTTTCCGGAGGAGACCACCGAGAGGATGCCGAGCTTGGCCAGCGAGTTGACGATGTCGGTTTCCGGATCATCGGCGGGGGACTGGTCCGAACCCAGGGACATGTTGATGATCTGGGCACGGTCATCGAAGTTGCCGTCGTTGTTGGGGTCCAGCACGTAGTCGAGCGCCTGGCCGACGACGTCGGAAGATCCTTCGCAGCCGAAAACGCGGATGCCCACCAAGGCGGCTTCCGGCGCGCTGCCCGGTCCGATGCGCATGCCCGAAACGTCGTCGGCGGTCAGGCCGGTGAAATCGCCTTTAAAGGTGCTGCCGTCGGCGTTGACGCCGTAACCGGCTGCCGATCCGGCAACGTGGGAACCGTGGCCGGCGGAGGAGCAGTCAAGCGGGTTCGCATCGGGCTTCGGGACGGGCTGGTAGCCCGGCGAGCGGGGATCGGCGTTGTAGTCGTCGCCGACCAGGTCCCATCCGCCGATGAACTTCTTCGGGTCGTACAGGCCCGAATCCTTGGCCGGAATCGTCGAGGAGGACTGCGCCGCCTCGTAGCCTTCCAGTGTTCCGGGGCCGCCGAACCCGGCATGGGTGTAGTCGATGCCGGTGTCGAGCACGGCAATGGTGACGCCCTTGCCCGTCTGCTTCAGGGCGCTCCAGGTTTCAAGCGCCTTGGTGTCGATGTCGGCGTTCTTGTTGTCAGGGGTCTTGGGCACGATGGCCGTGATCTTCTTGACGTCGCTGCGGGCAGCGAGTGCGCGAAGGTCTTCGGCGTCGCCGCGCAGCGCCACGCCCGGGATCGAGTTGGAGGTCGTGTAGATGACCTCGGCGTCGGCGACCTTGGCAACGGTCTTGCCCTTGGCCTTGATGTCGGAGCGGATCTTTTTGACCTTGGCGGGATCCTTGACCAATGCGCTGGACGACTCTGCAGCGGCGGCGGGCTGGGTGGCCTCGAAGGCGCCCTCGCCTTCGAACTGGACGAAGACCGACACCTCTCCCTGTGCCTTCTTCAGGGAACCTGCGACCTTGAGGGACTTCAGGTTTTCGGTGGTGAGACCGCCAAGGGATGCGGCGTCACCCCCGGGTGACGGGTCGGCAGTGGGCAATGCCGCCATTGAGGGGACGGACATGGTCACGGCCAGGGCTAGCCCTGTGGCCGATGCCAGTATCGTCCGCGCAATCTTGGGGCGACGCGGGTTGGTCATGGTGCTCCTTCATTCCAGTGGGAGTGATGAGTGGGACGTGTGGCCGGAGAGCCTGCAAGTCACTAGCGAAATCCTATGTGAGTTGGCCCATATCTCAAGGAGTTGTTTGAGAACTTTTCGAAATATGTACTTTTGTACATACCCGATAGACCGGCGGAGGGATCCTGCGGGCAAAATATCGGAGTTGATAAGTAGTCTCTGCGGTGGGGCACATTCCTTGGGGGAATCGCCCTCCGGGCGGGCTGCCCGTCGCGTGCGGTACCGGGCAAGGGCACCGGCTGCGACAGGCGGTTCCGTGCGTACTGGGGGAAACACGAAGCGGTGGCCTCATTCTCTGAATGAGGCCACCGCCAAAGGCCGAAGCCGATTGGTTCCCGGGGAACCGGGTATTCGATTAGAGGCGCGGGATTTAGCGTGCGCCACCCTGCCACAGGGCGTCGAACGGAGCGGCCGAGGAAACCCGGTTCTTGATGCCCTCGGTGACGAAGGCCTTGGCGTTGCGCGCCGCTTCAAGCGGGGTGGCGCCCTTGGCCAATTCGGCGGTGATTGCCGCAGCAAGCGAGCAGCCGGCGCCCGAGACTGCTACCTCGCCGACCTTGGGTGCGGACAGCACCTCAAGGGTCTCGCCGTCGTAGTAAACGTCCACGGCTTCGCTGCCGGACAGGCGCACGCCGCCCTTGGCCAGCACTGCGGCACCCGAGAGTTCGTGGATCTTCTTTGCGGCTGCGGTCAGGTCATCCACGTTGTTGATGGTGATGCCCGAGAGCGATTCGGCTTCGAAGTGGTTGGGTGTGACGAAGGTTGCCAGCGGCAGCAGGTTGGCCTTGAGCGCCTCGTCGGTGTCCAGTGCGTGGCCCGGTTCCTGGCCCTTGCAGATCAACACGGGGTCAAGGACGATGTTGTCCCAATCCTGGTTGCGCAGCGCGGTGGCCACGGTGTTGATGGTCGCAGGGGAACCCATCATGCCGAGTTTGACGGTCTTGAGGTCCTGCTCGTAGCAGGTCTGGATTGCCTCGAGCTGGTCGGCGATGACCTGGGTTTCCACTGGAACGAAGCGGTGGTTCCAGTTGTCCTTGGGATCGAACGACACGATGCACGTGAGGGCGGTGATGCCGTAGGTGCCCAATTCCTGGAAGGTCTTGAGGTCGGCCTGCGCACCGGCGCCGCCGGTGGCCTCGGAGCCTGCGATGGTCAAAGTAATGGCGGGACGGGTCCCGTTGGAGGCAGAAGTCATGATTCAAGCTTAGGGCGATCCGCGGGTGCCGAATTCATCCGTGGATCCGTCCGGATCCGCGGCAGCTGCCGCCATCCCCTGGCGAGCAGGGTTCAGTTGCGGGCGAAGGTGGTGATCAATGTTGCGTTGGACCAGCCGGAACCGCGACGCGAGCGGGTCCCTGCGGCATTGTCGGCTTCCGCGACCATGAACAGCCACGGCAGGCCCTGCCTCGAGGCCGATGCAGCCAGGTTGGCGATGACGGCGTTCCGGAATTGTTCCGCATCGGTGGCGGCCATGATTTCGGGCTCGCTCAGCAGTGCGAAACCGTCGGCGAAGCGGATGCGCCCGCGACCGGCGGGTGCATCGAAATCCGCGATTTCCACGACGTCGTATGCGTCCATGGGGGCCTCGAACAACGTTGCGGTTTCCGGGATGCTGGCCACCTGCTCGACGTCGTCGGTGGTGGCCGCCAGCAGGACGTGGTGTCCCCGGGCCTTCCATCCGCGGGTTTCCAGTTCGCTGACGACGGTTGGATCCGGGGTTCCGAGCAAGGTCAGGTGGGCGGCCCGTCCCTGGGCGCTTTCGGACAGGTGGTTGTCGAGGGACGGAACCTCGTCGCTGGTCGGCCACCAGCGCAGGACCTCGATGTCGCCGTTGGTGGTTCCCACGCTGTGCAGTTCGTAGGGGCTCTCGTGGGTGATCGTGCGATCCTTCAGCGGCGCAAGTTCGCGGACCCAGTTGGGAAGATTCTTGTGTTCGGATGGCATTTGTCGTCTCCTCCTGATATCTGCTCAAACCGCGGAACCGGCGAAGGCCCCGAAGCGAACCGAGGTCCCTGGATACGATTTCAGGGTTTCCCCGCCTGTCGTCAAGACCGACTCTACGCCTCATGCCCGAAGTCCCGGGATCGGCTCGAGGTCGCGGCGCCCGCCGGCGCGGGCACACCCCCTAAGTGCGCACGGGTTAGTTCGCGGTGCGCACCAGTGACAGCACGTCATCAAGGATCGTCCGGACCACCGGCATGCGCGAGAGAACGGTCAGGCGGGCCACCACAGGTGCCACGTTCTTGACCAACCTGAAGCTGCGTTTCGCCCCGGGGGATGAATCGTGGGCCCAGAACAGGAAAACGCCGCGCTGGATCAGCCAGAGGAGCTGCGGAAGGTCCTGCCTGATGGCCAGCGGGGGCAGCGGTCGGGAAGCGGCCACGACCTGGCGCCACAACCCCAGCTCCTGCGACCGGTGGATGTCCCCGGGTTCGCCCTGCGGCCCGGAAAATGCCGTGCGAATGAACGAGGGCCCGAACTCGTGAAACGGAGCCAGGATTTCGAGGTTCTTCTCCAGCGCCAGGCGCACATTCGTCTCGAGGTTGTTGCCCTCGACCAACAGCGGCCAAGTGGCTGTCCGGTGCTCCTCTGCCAGGCCCCGGTAGAGCTCGTGGACGATCTCGTCCTTTGAGTCGAAGTAGTAGTACGCGTTTCCCAAGGAAAGCCCGGATTCCCTTGCAATGGCGCGCATCGTGGTGCCGGAAAAGCCGTCCTCCGCGAAGAGGCGCAGTGCGGTGTTTAGCAGCAATTGGCGAGTTTCGGCGCCCTTTGCGGTTTGCTGAGCCACGCGAGCCCTTGAATCAGTAGGCATGTAGACCATCATAGTGGTTTTTGAACATGTTCAACATGCGAATTTAGTGGCCCGGATCACGTTCGAGTGGGGCAAGCGTGACCAAAGTTGCGCGCAGCGGCTGGAAAGCGCAGTGGGCGCCGGAAAGCGCCGTGGGATACTTGAACCTCAAGTGCTAATACAGCGAGTGCTCCCTGAGGCCCGCAATCGACCCGCCGATCGTTGCTCGAATCGCGGGGGAGAATGCTGCCCGGGGGTGACTTGGCGAACCACTTCTTCGATTGGGTATAACCATGGGCGAAATCTCCGCCTCAACATCACAACGTCCACAGCTTTCGCGCGCGGTTTTCGCGGCTGCGGGAAGCCCCTATTTCTCCACCGTCCTGGCCCTGATGGCGGTGACCGTGATCCTCTCCAATATCGGTGCCACCAAGGGCGTCACCTTCGGTCCGATCGTCACCGACGGAGGGTTCTTCCTCTTTCCGCTGGCATACATCCTGGGCGACGTCATTTCCGAGGTCTACGGATTCAAGGTCGCACGCAGGGCCATCATCACGACCTTTGTGCTGGCGGCATTCTCCACGCTCTGCTTCTGGATCATGATCGAGCTGCCCGCCGCCGAGTGGTACGACGGGCAGGTAGCCCTTGAACGCACCCTCGGCCCGATCTGGCTCATCGTGCTTGCCTCGCTGCTGGGCTTCCTGGTCGGGCAGACGCTGAACTCCCTGGTCCTGGTGAAGATGAAGGAGCGTTTCGGCGAACGCGGCCTGGTCGGACGCTTGATGGGATCCACGGGCGTGGGCGAGTTCGCAGACACCCTGATCTTCTGCTCCATCGCGGCGTCGGTCATCGGGATCGCCGACGTGCCAACGTTCATCAACTACGTGCTTGTCGGATTCCTCTACAAGACCCTTGTCGAGTTCGCCTTCGTTCCCGTGACGGCACTTGTCATCCGCTGGTTCAAGCGCCGCGAGCCAAGCTACTCGCTGGGGCAGAAGGAAACCGCGGCCGCATAGCCAGGCAACGCCTCGGGGCGGCAGCACACCCACAGCACTGGTGGGCATGCTGCCGCCCCTTTTGGTTTTGCCTCCGGTGGAGGACCCGCGTCGCCTGACGAAAATCATCAATTGTGCTGAAGGGCCCGGGCGCGGGTTGGGGATACCTTCGAGAATATGGACAGCACCTCGAGGGAATTGCTCAGGGCCACCGACCTGGTGGCCGGATACGGCCAGCAGGACGTCTGTGGGCCCATCAGCCTGCTGGTCGAGCCGGGCCAGTCGCTGGGCATCGTCGGGTTCAACGCCGCGGGCAAATCGACGCTGCTGCGCACCCTCGTCGGCTACCAGGAACCCGTGAGCGGGGAATCGGTCATCCTGGGGTCGTTTACCGACGACTCCAGCTTCATCTACCGCAAGGCCGTCTCGGTGGTCCTCGACGAGGACGCCTTCTTCCCCTCGCTCAGCGTCGAGGAACACCTGCAGCTCATCGCCGGCGGGCATGCGGTCGCCAACCCGCAGGCCGCGGTGGACCGGGAACTCGAATTCTTCGACCTCGCCGCGGCCAGGACAGAACTTCCGAAGCGGCTCTCCTCCGGGCAGCGCCGGCGGTTGCTTCTGGCGGCCGCCTTGCTGCGCCCGTGCCAACTGCTGGTGCTGGACGAGCCCGAACAGCGGCTGGACCCGACGATGCGTGCCGCGTTGGCTTCGCGCCTGCGCCGGCAGGTGGATTCCGGGACAGCGATGTTGGTGGTCACCCACGACGCGGAATTCCTCTCAAGCGTTGCCGACTCCGTCCTGGTGGTTTCCGACGGGCGCGTCATTGCGTCCACCGTTGCCGAAGGTGCGGCGGCGATCGCCCATGCCTGACCCCGTGGCCGTGCCCGACGGGGTGCCTGTCGACTTCGACCCGTGGAAGCGGCACCGGGTCGTGGAGAAGAAAATCCGCAGGGAAGACTTCTGGGAGCGCATGGGGGATGCCTACATTTCCATGCTCGCGGCGGGGATCGCCGTGGCCTACGCGGCAGGCATCGCACACGCGTTTTCCGCCTCGTTCCGGGTGGGTGCCGAAGGAGGGGTGGTCGGCGACGGAATCGGTGTTGTTCCCGGTGAATCCGCGGCTTCCGCGCTGGTTCTGCTGGGACTGCTTGCCGGCCTTTCGCTGATGTCCAGGCTGGGGCCGGTGGCGGTGGACAGTGCCCAGGGGTTTTGGTGGCTGGGCCTGCCCGTGGACCGGACGCCGTTCCTCTCGCGGCTGCTGCGCCAACGGCTTATCGCCACCTGCCTCTACGGCCTGCTCTTGTGGCTTCCCATCGGGTATGGCTCGGTGCTGGGAGGTCTCTCGCAGGGAAGTCCCGCGGGCGTGTTGTTGGGGGCGCTGAGTCTGGGGTTGCTCTTTGTGCTGCTGTCGTTGCTGGCGGCCCTGGTGCAAACCCGCGGCTGGGCACCGCAGTTCCATAGCGTGGTGAATGCCCTCTACCTGGCCGTTGCGGCTGCCTACGGGGCCGATGTCCTGTTGCGTCTCACGGGTACCGGCTCCTTGGAGGAAACCTGGGCGGTGTTGCCGTCAGCCATTCCCGCCACGGTGCAGGAGGGGGCTTGGTGGATTCCGGCGGTCCTGCTGGCCACTGTCGCAGCTGCGTCCATGGGCATACGGGGACACCTTCAGCGCATCCCAAGCCGCGATCTGGTTTCCAAGGGCGCCGCCAGCGCGCATGCCGGTGCCGCCTTGGCGCTGATGGATGACAAATCCTTGTCGGTCGCTATCGATCAGGCCGGGGAACGCGAAACCAGGCGAAGCGCAGCCCGGCGAGAGCGCATGCGCAAACGAGGGGGCGATGCATTTTCACGCATGCTCCCGGCGTCCCTCGTGCGTGGCCCATTTTCCGCGCTGGTCCGGGCCGATGCCTTGGTACTGCTGCGCGCGCCAAAGGTTCGCCGTGGCCTGCTGGTTGGTTGGGGAATCCCCGCGGCCGGGATCTTTGCCGTCCAAGGCGGGCAGCCGCTGGTCCTTGGGACCCTGGTTTTGGTGGGTTCCTGCGTGGCAGCCAAGGCGGCTTCGGCGGCAGCCTCCCAGGCCTCCGACGTTCCGGCGCTCGAATCCATCATCCCGCTGGGTCGCGGTGCCATGCGGCAGACCCATGCTGCGGTGGCGGCAATGCTGTTGGTTCCCTGGGGTGTTGGGCTGGCTGCGCTGTTGGCGTGGGCGGTTTCCGTCGATGCCTCGTCACTGCCGGTGTTTCTGGGCTTGGGTGCGCTCGCCGGAGCTTCACTGGCCGCCGGCGCGGTGCGCTTGGCCTACCGGCCACCCCTGGACTGGGGGTCGGTGATGCTGCTTGCGACACTCGGGAATGCGACAGGTCCCATGATCCAGCACTTCACGCATGGGTACGACGTCATGGTGGTTTCAATGATCGCCCTTGTCGCAGGGCTCTTCCTGGATCCGCTGCCGCCCACGTTGGTGGTTATTGCCGCGGTCGTGGCAGCCATCTGCTGGGGTGTCGGAACCTCGGTGGCCGTGAACTCGAAGGTCCATGGGATTGACGGAAAGTCCGCTTAGGGTGCGGAGGAAGTCCACGTGCGCTGGTGGTTAACACGGGCGACACCTATCGCCGGGCTTCGGCCCGCGCGTGCAAAGCTGGAGGATGTGCCGGCCGTGATCCGGACGCCACCGTTGGATGAGCCGAAAGGACCGCCGTGGAGATCCCGGCCAAGCGCCCGCCACTGAGCCTGCTGGGCACGCTCCTGGCCGCAGTGGGGATCGCCCCGTTGCTGACCTACGGCCTGAGTGCCACAAGCGACCTTGTCATTTCCGATCTTGGCATCAGCACCGCGCAGTTCGGGCTGCTGGCCACCGTGTGCTTTGCCTGTGCGGCGATCGGCAACGCGGTCTTCGGGAGGTTCGCCGACAGGCAGCCGGACCGGACACTGTTGCTGGCGGTTTTCGGCTTGGCGACAATGGCCCTGTTGCTGGCCGCGATCCCGGGTGGCTACATCCTGTTGCTGGTGGCCTCGGGCTTCGCCGGGCTCGCCCAGTCCTTCCCCAACGGGGTGACGAACAGGATCCTCGCCGAGAGGGTTCCCGCCGAGTACCGCATCGGGTGGATCGGCGTGAAGCAGTCGGGCGTCCAGGTCAGCCAGCTGGTGGCAAGCCTCGGGTTTCCCGCGCTGGCCGCGTGGATCGGCTGGCACGGTGCCAGCGCGGCGGGTGCCGTCCTTGCCGGGTTGCTCGGCTTCCTCGCCCTGCGGTCGCTCGCGGCCGTCCCGCTCCTTCCCCCGGCGCCTGCGCCGGGCGCTTCGGCTGCCCCGCGAGCCCATGGCCAGCCGGCTTCCCCGGTGGCCAGCACGAGGTTCATCATCGCCGCGCTTGCCGTGTTTGGCTTCGTGAACGGCATGGGCGTGCAGGCAACGAACGTGTACCTGCCGCTCTTTGCGGTGCGTGAACTCGACTTCTCGCTGGTGCTGGGTGGGCTCACCGCGGCCGCTGCCGGGGCGATAGGCGTCGGTGCCCGCGTGGGGTGGGGCCGCATGATGAGTCGCGGGGTTGCCGCGCCCAAGCTGATGCTGCTTCTGGCGGCGATGGCCGTCTGCGGCGCCGTGGCGTTCCTTGCCGCCGGCGCGACGGGCCATGCCCCGCTTCTCTGGCTGGCCGTGGCGCTGCACGGGGCCTCGGCATTGGGCGTGTCGGTGGTGCTGATGGCCGCCCTGCTGCGCAGCGTGCCGGCCTCCTCCATGGGATCTGCCACCGGGTGGGTGTCGGCCGGGCAGTTCGGCGGCTTCACGATCGGCCCGCTGGCCATGGGGGCGCTGGTCGGATCGCCGGGAGGCTTCGCGGCCGGATGGGCCGCCGTCGCGCTGACCTACGCCACCTGCGTGGCGTTGGGTGTGTATCTGGTCATGCGGCGCCGTCCTTCGGCGCAGCGGTAGAAGGGCGCCCGAGGGGCCACTGCCGGTTCCCGACGTAAGCGTCGACGTGCAGGCCCCGATCCCTGGTGATTTCCGGCATATTTCGATAATTGGTTGTGTACAACTAAGTTGTGTGCAACCATGTTAAGCATGTCAATCGTCGATGAAATGGTCTGCTTTTCGTTGTACTCGGCCACCCGGGCCACCACGAGGGCGTACGCCGAACTGCTGGCCCCGTGGGGCCTCACCTATCCCCAGTACCTCGTCCTGGTGGTCCTCTGGTCTGAGGGCGACAAATCGGTGAACGAACTCGGCGAGATGCTCCAGCTTGATTCGGGAACCCTGTCGCCGCTGCTGCGCCGGATGGAGGCAAAGCTCCTGATCGAACGCAAGCGGGTCCACGAGGACAACAGGGTGGTCACCATTGCCCCGACCGAGCAGGCCGGCAAGTTGCGCGGGGAACTGGGACACATCCCCATGAGCATCGCCTGCGCCACGGGCCTGCCGGACGTGGCCACGGCCAGGGAACTCATCGACACCTTGCAGAAGCTGACGGCGGCCATGGGCCGGCTGGGCAAGGACAACGGCTAGACGCCGCCCAACCGGGCGGAAACGCCCCCTGATTTTCGTTTTCACCGTGGCGCCACAGTGCCACACCCACGACCTTGGAAAGGTATACACCATGAACGCCCTGTACACAGCCGAAGCCCTCTCCACCGGACAAGGGCGCGAGGGCCGCGTCGCAACCCCGGACGGAAGCATCGACCTGGCCATGACTCCCCCCAAGGAGCTGGGCGGGGCGGGCACCGGAACCAACCCCGAGCAGCTGTTCGCCGCCGGATTCGCGGCCTGCTTCCACTCGGCGCTGCATGCCGTGGCGCGTAGCAGGAAGACCAAGGTCGAGAACTCGAGCGTGGGTGGCCGCGTCTCGATCGGCAGCAACGGGGAAGGCGGCTACCAGCTGGCCGTCGTGCTCGAGGTGGTCATTCCGGACATGCCGCACGAACAGGCCCG
Organism: Paeniglutamicibacter selenitireducens; assembly: GCF_051550675.1. Classification (NCBI taxonomy): domain Bacteria; kingdom Bacillati; phylum Actinomycetota; class Actinomycetes; order Micrococcales; family Micrococcaceae; genus Paeniglutamicibacter; species Paeniglutamicibacter selenitireducens. The sequence goes on from NZ_JBPULF010000010.1 coordinate 104,893, forward strand.
CGAGCTCGCCGACGCGGCGCACTTGGTCTGCCCGTACTCCAACGCCACCCGCGGAAACATCGAGGTCACGGTCGTGGTGTCCGACGACTAGGACCTCCCGGCGGGAGGGAAAGCACGGGGGGATGCCGCGCCGGGTTTCCGGCGCGGCATCCCCCCGTTTTTGACCTAGGCTGCGGGGACCGGGTCCGGCAGGCCCTGCGGGTCAGGCTGGCCCGCGTAGTACTTGGCCATGACGTCGGCCTTCATCTCGTGGAAGGTTCCGTCCTCGATGGCTTGGCGTGCGTCGTCGACCATCTTCACCACGAAGTGCTCGTTGTGGATGGAAATCAGCGTGTGGCTGAGGATTTCCTTGGACTTGAACATGTGCTGGATGTAGGCGCGTGTGTAGTGCTTGCACGTGTAGCATTCGCAGCCCTCGGCCAGCGGGGTGAAGTCCGTCCTGTACCGGCGGCCCGAGAGGTTGAAGCGGCCGTACGGGGTGTAGAAGGCCGAGTTGCGGGCCACGCGGGTCGGGGAGACACAGTCGAAGGTGTCCGCACCGTTCTCGATGGCGGTGAAGATGTCGTCGGGCTCGGAAATGCCCAGCAGGTGGCGCGGCTTGTTCTCCGGAAGCTCCTCCGCGCACCAGCCCACGATGGTGCCAAGGTTCTCCTTCTCCAGCGCGCCGCCGATGCCGAAGCCGTCGAAGGACATGGCGCCGAGGTCCTGGCAGGCCTTGCGGCGCAGGTCCTCGTACTGGGCGCCCTGGATGACGCCGAAGAGCGCCTGGTATTCCTTGCCGGTGCGCTCGTCGGTGAGGTTGAAGTGTTCGCGGACGCAGCGCTCGGCCCACAGCCGGGTGCGTTCCAGCGACTCGACCTGGTATCCGCGGGAGTTCTGCAGCGTGGTCAGCTCGTCGAACGCAAACATGATGTCCGCGCCGATCTCGTGCTGGACTCTCATGGAGATCTCGGGGGAGAAACGGTGCTTGGAACCATCGAGGTGGGACTTGAACCAGACCCCGTCGTCGTCGACGTTGGCTAGGCGCTCCTTGCCCGGGGCCACGGCGTCGTCCGGGCCGGACTGGTCCACCAGGTTCATGTCGATGACCTTCTTGAACCCGGAGCCCAGGCTCATGACCTGGAATCCGCCGGAGTCGGTGAAGGTGGGGCCGGGCCAGTTCATGAACTTGCCAAGGCCGCCCGCGGCGTCGAGCAGGTCCGAACCCGGCTGCAGGTACAGGTGGTAGGCGTTGGCCAGGACTGCCTGGGCGCCCAGCTCCGCCACGGCCTCCGGGAGGATCGCCTTGACCGTCGCCTTGGTGCCCACGGCGATGAATGCGGGGGTCTTGATCTCGCCGTGCGGGGTCTTGATGACACCGGTGCGCCCGCGGGCCGTGGAGCCGTCGGCGTTTTTCAGCCGGGTCCCGACCTCGAAGGAGAAATCGCTCTGGCGTGGATGGGGCGCTGTGGGGTCAAAAGAATCGTGGGGCACCTATCTAGTGTGCCGCATGCTCCGTGAAACGGCTGAAAAACCCGAAGTGCGCTGGCTCACCGCGTTCGCGGGAGACTGGGACAACTAGTGCATGAACGCCTTGAGCAAGACGACGCCCACGCCCAGCAGCGCGGTCCCGAGCCCCACCCGCAGGCGTAGCGACGTGTTGCGTGTCCATGTTCCGGCCGAGAAATAGCCGAGCAACCCCAGCAGGCCCGCATCCACCCAGAGGGCCGTCCACAGGGCGGTGTCGTCGCTGACAAGGTTCAGCACGCCCAGCAGCACGATGGCCAGCGGAACGACAGCGGCGAAGAGCAGCCCCGCCGAGTGGGCGAAGGCGTAGCGGAGGGACTCGCCGAACGGCGACTTGGCATCGGAGACCGAACCCATGCGGGAAACGGCCATCGCGAAGACGTGAGCGAGCCAGAAGACAACGACCGTTCCGGCGACCTTCAGGAAAACCTGGCCCGAGGTGGCCTCGTACTGGTTGGTGACCAGCAGCAGGGCCGAAACCACGACCAGCCCGTACACCGCCGACTCGGAAAAGAAGTCGGCCTTCGAGATCTTGTATCCCATCGGTCCCCCAGTCAACGCATCCGCGGCCGCATTGTGTGGCCGGCAGGTTGCTTGAGTCTAGCGGCGAAGCCCCCGCCGCCGGGTGATGGTGCGCAGAGGCCGGCACGAGGCAGCCGGAAAATGCGGCAACCGTGACGGACCCGACCCCGGGCGCCGGGCCGCAATCGTGCATCGGACACCTCCCGCGGGCGTAGCGTGGATAACCGAGGCCCGGAAACGGATTCCTGCGGGCCCGCGATTCGAAACGGGGCTGCCAGATGGGCGAAAAGTTCGGGGGCCTGCTGACGCTGGGCCCGGCACGGGACGACCACTGGATTGCCTTGCGCACCGGCATGGGTGTGTTCGTGCCCCTGTTGGCGCTGCTGGCCCTGGGCCGGCTGGACCTGGTGCCGTTCGTGGTGTTCGGCGCCTTTACCGGCGTCTACGGCCGGGTGCCGGGCTATGCCAACCGGTTGGCCGCTCAATCCAAGGCTGGCGGGCTGTTCCTGGCCGTGATCCTGGCGGCCGCGCTGAGCTCGACCCACCTGGTGGACCACTCGGATCCGGTGCGCGCAGGTTGGATGATTGTCCTGCTGACCACCGCTGTGTCGGGCATCTGCGCGGTGGCCGCGGGACTGCTGCAGTTGCGTCCCGGCGGATCGCTCTTCCACATCTTCGCCTTCGCGGCGATCGCCTCGATGCCGAACCAGCCGCCGGTGGCCCAGTCGCTGGGCGCCGCACTGGCCGTGGTGCTGCTGGCCATCGTGATCGGGTTCTCGGGCATGCTGGTTCCCGGTTCCGGGGGATGGGGACGGCTCACGCAGCCTCCCGCACTGTCCCGGAACATGCGCACGGCCATCTGGTGGGAGGCGTTCTTCTATCTGGTTGCCGCGGGCCTGGCCGGAAGCATCGCCACGCTGCTGGCCCCGGCACTCCTGACCGGTCACAGCTATTGGGCCATGGTCGCTGCTGTGGTGCCGCTGGTCGGGCACACCACCCGGCACCGGGTGCGCAGGGGCATCCACCGAGTGCTCGGCACACTCACCGGCATTGTGCTGATGGCAGCGATCATCGCGTTCCAGCCGCCGGTATGGGTGCTGCTGGTCCTGGTCGGCCTGCTGCAGGTATGCGCCGAGCTGTTCATCGCCCGGAACTACTTCATTGCGCAGATCTTCGTGACCCCGCTGGCCCTGATGGGGGCCTCGATCGGCACGGGCCTGGGCACCGGACTGCTCTACGACAGGGTGCTGGAAACCCTGATCGGCTCGGCGGTCGGCATCGCGGTGGTGTTGCTGGGTTCGCTGTTCGGCACCTGGTACAGGCGCCGAACAGCGAACCCGGAGCGTTAGCGGATATAGCCCACGTGGGCGAGGGCCTGGCGCACCAGGTTCCCGCGACCGCCGGCGAATTCGTCCTGGATGTTCGGGCTCAGCGCCTCTTCAGGTGTCAGCCACGTCAGCTCCAACGCGTCCTGGCGCGGGGAGCATTCGCCGCGCATCGGAACGATGTAGGCCATCGCCACGGCATGCTGGCGCTCGTCGGTCAGACCCGTCTCGGACGGGGACGGGAAGTACTCGGCGACGGTGAAGGGGGCCGGGCTTGGCGGGAGCTGCGGCATGGCCATCGGACCCAGGTCCTTCTCGATGTGGCGGATGAGCGCCGCACGGATCGTTTCGCGGTACACGACGCGGCCCGAAACGAAGGTGCGGAGCATCCTGCCCTCCGGGTCTGCGGTGAGCAGCAGCCCCAATTCGGTGACGTAGCCGAGGGGATCCAGCCGTACCGGGATCGCCTCGACGTAGAGCATCGGCAGGCGGGCACGAGCCTCGTAGAGGTCTTCGTCGGACAACCAGCCGGGATGTGGATCCGGAGTGCGTACGTTCATGTTCTCCATCTTGGCGCATGGGTGCCCCAATGGCGATCTCGGTGTCGTCGTGTTGTCCCGCAGGATGCCGAGAATTAACCACCGTACGGGAATGAAATGACTGTGCCGAACGCTAGACTCAGATGTTCACCAACCACCAAACACTTCATGGAAGAGGCCACACTACGTGACCGAGACCAATACCCGGCTCAATCCCAAGGACCTGGCCACCATTACGGTGCTGATCATTTCCGCCTTCATCGTGATCCTCAATGAGACGATCATGAACGTTGCCCTGCCCGTGCTGATGCACGAGTTCAAGGTCAGCGAGGAAGCCATCCAGTGGCTGGCAACGATCTTCATGCTCACCATGGCCGTCGTCATCCCCGCCACGGGATTCCTGCTGCAGCGCTTCAGCACCCGCGGGGTCTTCCTGCTGGCCATGGGCCTGTTCTCCACAGGCACGCTGCTGGCCGCGGCGGCCCCGAGCTTCGGGGTACTGCTTGGTGCCCGCGTGATCCAGGCTTCCGGCACAGCGATCATGATGCCGCTGCTGATGACCACCATCCTCGACCTGGTGCCCGCGCACCGCCGAGGCGTGATCATGGGCAACGTCTCGATCGTGATCTCTGTGGCACCGGCCATCGGGCCGACCCTTTCCGGGCTGATCCTGCAGTTCCTGAACTGGCGCTTCATGTTCCTGATCGTCGCGCCGATCGCGATCGCCGCATTGTTCATCGGCGCCCCGCGCCTGAACAAGAACGCGGAGGCCTCCGGCACCCCGCTCTCGATCCCCTCGATCATCCTGTCCGTCCCGGCCTTCGGCGGCCTGGTCTACGGCCTGAGCAAGCTCTCCTCCAGCGGGCTGGATGCCACCACGCTGGCCGTGCTGGTGGTTGCGGTGCTGGCCCTGGTGAGCTTCGTGATGCTGCAGCTGAAGCTGCAGCGCAAGGACCACGCACTGTTGGACCTGCGTCCGTTCACCTACCGCCCGTTCACGCTTTCGCTGGTGCTGATGGTGCTGGCCATGGTGGCAATGTTCGGCGTCATCATCCTGCTGCCGATGTACCTGCAGAACGTGCGCGGCCTCGACACCCTGGCCACCGGCCTGATGCTGCTGCCCGGCGGCCTGCTCATGGGCCTGCTGGCCCCGTTCGTGGGCCGTGCCTACGACAAGGTCGGCCCGCGCCCGCTGGTGATTCCCGGCTCGGTCATCCTGTCCCTGGTGCTTTTCGGATACTCACGCTTGCTCGGCGCCGAGACCCCGATCCCCGTGATCATCGGCCTGCACCTGACCATGTCGCTGTCCCTGGCGCTGATCTTCACCCCGGCGTTCACCACCGCGCTGAACCCGTTGCCGCACTCGCTGCACTCGCACGGTTCGGCGGTGCTCAGCACCCTGCAGCAGCTGGGCGGCGCCGCGGGCACTGCCCTGTTGGTTGGCGTGCTGGCTTCGCGGATTTCCGCGGGAGCCGCTGCCGGAACCGACCCGATCGCCGCGCAGATTTCCGGTTTCTCCGCGGGCTTCACCGTGGCCGCGATGTGCGCGTTGGGCATGGTCGTCGTGGCGCTGTTCCTGACCAAGGTCTCGGCCGAGGAACCCTCGGAACAGGCGAACGTACACTAGCCGCCGGCACGGCAACACCTGTGGTTCCGCCGATGCCCCGACCTCCTGGTCGGGGCATCGGTGCGTTAAGGCGTGGCGGGGCCGGGGGACCCCTCAGACGACGACCTCCCCGGTGGGGCGTCCCTCCACGTCCAGCATCCAGCCCATGCGCTTGAACGAGCGCACCCCCACGCATGATTCGACGATGGCGACACCGGGGACGCGGGCCGCAAGCTTGGCCTCGATGTCGGCGATGTCGGCGGGTATGCGCAATTGCATGGTGAAGGTGAAGTTCGCCGCCCCGGTGGTCGAGGCGCACAACCGCAGTGTGCGATGTTCCAGAAGGAATGCGGCAACCGCATCCTCGGAGCCCGCCGGCACGCGTGCGAACCACTGCACGGTCAGCGGGTGCCCGGTGTAGTGGCTCGCCAGTTCGCAGCGCAGCGTCACCATGCCCGTTTCAAGCGCCGTTTTCAGTGCGCGTCCCGTCGTGGAGGGATGCTGCCCGGTGGTCTGGGCGATTTCGGATGCGGTGGCCCGCCCGTCGCGCATCAGCACGTGCAGCATGGGCCAGAACGTGTCCGGGATGAGGGTCGGTCGGGCCACGGGTGGTTGGACCAGCCGTTGCAGGGACGCCGTCTGGGCGGGGGAGAGTACATCCAGGCGCCAGACGTTTCCCGTGGCGAAAAGCCTGGTGCACAGCGAGACCTTGATGCGTTGGACTCCCGTGGCGTTGCGGATTTGGGGAAGGACTTCGCGGGCCATGGTGACCCAGTCCGCAGCCAGACAGGTGAGCCGGAAGTCCGCGGCGCTGCTCGCATCGTCGACGGTGAGCACCTGGGAGATGGCGCAGAGGTCCTTGCAGGCTTGCTCGAGGAGTCCCGGGTTCGCCTGCACCTCGACGAAGGCCGTGCAATGCTGTTCGGGAAAGCCTCCCAAGTGTCCCAGCACCCAGGCCATGCGGTCCTCGCGCAATTTGTTCCACCGCGCGGAGAGCGTTGCGGGGTGCCTGCCCAGGACGGCACCCAACTCGGCCCAGCTGGCCCGCGGCGCGATTTGCAGCGCATTAACAAGCTGCAGGTCCTCGACGGGCAGTTCCATGCTCACCTTTCGGTTCTCCGTGCACAGGATCGCGGTTTTCTGCCCACCTTGCGCAATTTTTATCGAATTTTACCCCATTGATCTGCACGTGCCCCACTATCGAAAGTGATGCGGCTCACGAAGCGTAGGCCGCCGTCACCGATCTACAGGAAGCGACCCCGGCATGAGCAACACATCAACCTCAATCCTCCAGGACGCGCTGGAACTGGCTCCGGAAATCACGGAGCTGCGCCACGCGTTGCACCGGGCACCCGAGGTTGGGCTGCAGCTGCCCGGCACCCAGGAACGGGTGCTGGAATGGCTGGAGCCGCTGGGCTACGAAGTCACCCTGGGACAGGACCTGACCTCGGTGACAGCGGTCCTGCGTGGCGGTGCCGCGGCAGATCTCCCGGTCGGCGAGCGCCCCGCGGTGCTCTTGCGCGGTGACATGGATGGATTGCCGCTGACGGAAAAGTCCGGGATCGAGTATTCGTCGCAGACCGGAGACACCATGCACGCCTGCGGGCACGACCTGCACACCTCGATGCTTGCCGGCGCCGCAACCCTGCTGGCCGAACGCCGTGATTCCCTGGCAGGGGACGTCGTGCTCATGTTCCAGCCCGGCGAGGAGGGCTACGACGGCGCTTCCTACATGGTGCGCGAGGGGGTGCTCGAGGCCTCGGGCAAGAAGGTCGATGCCGCCTTCGGCCTGCATGTCATGAGTGCCATGGAGGAAACCGGCGTGTTTACCGCCAAGGGCGGCCCCGTCATGAGCGCCAGCGACGGCCTCTATGTCACGGTCCGCGGGGCCGGCGGCCACGGTTCGGCGCCATTCGCCGCCAAGGACCCGGTGACAGCGGCGGCGGAAATGGTCACTGCGCTGCAGACCATGGTCACCCGGCAGTTCAACATCTTCGACCCGGTGGTGATCTCCGTGGGTGTGCTGCGGGCCGGCACGGTGCGCAACATCATCCCGGACTCCGCCTACTTCGAGGCGACCATCCGCTCGTTCAGCGCCGAGGCCCACGACAAGCTCCAGACCTCCGTCCCGCAGCTGCTGCAGGGCATCGCCCGGGCCCACGGACTCGAGGTCGCTATCGACTACCGGACCGAGTACCCCACCACCATCAACGACGAGTCTGAGACGCTCTTCGCGCGCAACGCTGTCGAGGAACTCTTTGATGCCACAAGGTTCAAGGCCATGCGCGATCCGCTGGCCGGCAGCGAGGACTTCTCCCGAGTCCTGAACGAGGTTCCGGGCTCCTTCCTCTTCCTCTCCGCGCTGACCCCCGGAGCGGATCCGGCCACCGCCGAGTACAACCACTCGCCCTACGCCAGGTTCGACGACTCGGTGCTCCCCAGCGGCACCGCGCTCTACACGCACCTGGCCGTCAGCCGACTTCAAGCACTTCGTGCATCCGCGGCGCACTAGCCCGCACCCTCCCGCTTCTCCCAGGCCAGCACAGAAGGAACCCCACATCATGAGCGTCACAGAGAATTTTCCCCCGGCCACCGGGGTAGGCACCGACCCCGCCGTCCCGGCCCCGGCCGAGCCCGTGTCCCCGCACGGCGGGGCGCCGCAGTCCAAGGCGAAGGCCCTGATGGGCATCGGCGCCGGCAACGCCGTGGAATGGTTCGACTGGGCCATCTACGCGACGTTCGCCTCCTTCATTTCCGGACAGCTCTTCTCCAAGGCCGATGCGACATCGGCGTTCCTGGCCACCATGGCGATCTTCGCCGTCGGCTTCGTGGCACGGCCCTTCGGCGGACTGTTCTTCGGTCTGATCGGGGACAAGGTCGGGCGCAAGGCCGCCATGACCTTCGCGGTGGCGCTGGCCTCGGTGGGGTCGCTGATCATCGCCATCACCCCGACGTACGATTCCATCGGCGCCGCGGCCTCGCTGATCCTGCTGGTGGCCCGCCTGCTCCAGGGGCTGGCACACGGCGGCGAGATGCCCAGCGCGCAGACCTACCTGGCCGAGATGGCGCCGGCCCGCCAGCGCGGGCTGTACTCCACACTGATCTACTTCTCCGGAACCGCAGGCATCGTCGCGGGCACACTGCTCGGCGCGATCCTGACCATGACGCTGAGCAAGGAGCAGATGGCGGGCTTCGGCTGGCGCATCCCGTTCGCCATCGGCGCCCTGATGGGCCTGTACACCCTGATCATGCGCTCGCGGCTGAAGGAGACCGCGCAGTTCGAGGAGCAGAAGGCCGCCAAGGCCGAGCTGGGGGACCGCGGACCCTCGGTGTTCTCGCAGGTCATCGCCAACTGGCGCAAGGCGGTGCAGGTCATCGGCCTGACCGTGGGACTCACGGTGGTCTACTACATCTGGTCGGTGTCCACCCCCGCCTACGCGATCTCCGCGCTGAAGATGGATCCGGCAGCGGCCCTGTGGACCGGGGTGGCGGCGAACATCGTCTTCATGGTGGCGCTGCCGTTCTGGGGCAGGCTTTCGGACCGCATCGGCCGCCGCCCGGTGCTGGTGATCTCCAGCGTCGGCGCCGCAGCCCTGCAGATCCCGATGACGGCGTTTGTCCGCGGCGAGGCCTGGCAGCTGTTCATCTCGATGTCGGTCATGCTCATCTTCATCGCCGCCTCCGCCTCGATCGTCCCGGCCGTGTACGCCGAACTGTTCCCGACAGCGATCCGCACCGTCGGCGTGGCGATCCCGTACGCCATCTGCGTGGCGGCCTTCGGCGGCACCGCGGCCTTCCTGCAGGCCGGCTTCGCCGCCTGGTTCGGCATGGCCGCCGGAGCGATGGTCTTCTCCGTTTACGCCATGGTCCTGTTGCTGGTCAGTGCGTTCACCGCCTACCGGCTGCCGGAATCGGCGGGCAAGGAGCTGCACGCCTGATTGTGCGCCGGCACCGGCCCCCGACGGCAGCAAACCGGGCATCCACCCCGCAGGGGGTGGGTGCCCGGTTTTTGTTGGCCCGGTTTGGCTGTGCCAGGGCGGGATCCTACCAGTTGGCGCGCCAGTACTGGGCGGGGAACGGGATGTTCTCGTGCGGCTCGCCGAGTTCGGCTGCGGCGACCGCCGGCCAGTTCGGGTTCTTCAGGGCTGCGCGGCCGATCGAGACCCCGTCGGCGGCACCTGTCACCAGGATCTGCTCGGCCTGGGCCGGTTCGGTGATCAGGCCCACGGCCGTGACGAACGCATCGGGAACCACGGCCTTGACCGCGGCGGCCAAAGGCACCTGGAAACCGGGGCCGCCGGGCCCGCGGTAGGCGCCGATCCCGGCGCTGGAGAGGTCGAAGGCGCCAACGCCCAGCGCGAAGGCCTCTGCGGCGAAACGCACGGTGTCGGCGATGCGCCAGCCTCCCTCGACCCAGTCGTCGCCCGAAAGCCTGATGGCCAGCGGCTTGTGCGCCGGCCAGGCCCCGCGCACCTCGGCGATGACCTGGCGGAGGTAGCGTGTGCGGTTTTCGTAGCTGCCCCCGTAGGCGTCGGTGCGCTTGTTGGTGAGCGGGGAGAGGAACTGGTGGACCAGGTAGCCGTGGGCGGCATGGATCTGCACGACGTCGAACCCCGCGGCGTCCGCCCTCCGGGTGGCCTCGGCCCAGTCGGCCAGGGACGCGTCGATCATTTCCTGCGTCATGGGGGTCGCCGGGGACAGGCCCATCGCGTCGGTGGCGGAGGGGCCGATGGTTTCCCAGCCGCCGTCCCGGGCGCTGAGGTTTCCGCGTTGCCCGGCGGACGCATGGGCCGGCAACCAGGCGTAGGTCGAGGCCTTGCCGCCGGCGTGGGCCAGCTGGATCCCGGCTGCGGCCCCCTGGGAGTGGATGAAGTCGACGATGGGGGCCCAGGCCGCGGCCTGCTCGTCGTTCCAGATCCCGGTGTCAGCATCGCTGATGCGTCCCTGGGCGGTGATGGCCGTGGCCTCGGTGTACACGAGCCCGAACCCGCCGGCGGCCCGGGCACCCAGGTGGGCCAGCTGCCAGGCGTGCGGCACCCCGTCGTGCCGGGTGATCGAGTACTGGCACATGGGTGCCAGCACCGTGCGGTTGCGCAGTTCCAGCCCGCCGCCGTCGGGGGTGCCCAGGACGGCCGCGGTAAACAGTTTGCTCATGTCAGTGGGCAACCTGTTCGCCGGGAGCGCTATTCCCCGTGGGACCTGTGCAGGTGACCCGGAGCCGGCCCGAATCGGGGTGTGCCACGGACAGGACCGCGTGCCGTCCGCCACCGGGCAGCCGGACGTCGAACCCCGCCAGGGCCAGCCGCCGTTCCAGGTCCGCGGCGGTTCCGGCGTATTCGAGGTGCAGCCCGAGGGTGGGTTCGCCGCTTGCCCGCACCTCGACGTATCCGCCGTGCTTGGCCCGGTACCTGCTGGTTTCTCCGTCCCCCGAAGCCTGCGCGGCCTCGGTTTTGGCCCCGATGTTGGCCAGGGTGGATTCGGCGCCGGCGACGTCCGTGGTGCCCCAGTGCGCCACCACCGCGGTGCCGCCCGCGGCCGGGCCCCCGGGTCCCGGGGTCCCGTCGGTGTGCAGGGGGTCGACGGGGCGGGCGTCGAAGGCTGTCCCGTCGGGTGCCACGATGTCAGCAACCTCCACCGCCATGTGGCCGACCCCTTCGGTGCGCATCCGCACCGGGGTCCCGTCGCCGATGGTCCACTGCGCGAACTTCAGCACGTCGCGCACCTCGAACCCCAGCCGGATGCCGAACGTGTCCGCATCGACCAGCAGGATGCGTCCGGCATCGGCGGCCAGGCACCGGCCCGCCGCCACGCCGAGGCCTGAGGCGAGGTCGCCGGCGGGAACCCGGAGCTCCCGGAGTCCCAGCGCGGTGAGCAGCGCCGCCCATTCGGTGGCATGCGGGGTGTGCAGGATCGGCCTGACGCGCAACATCGGTGTTCCTCCTGGGGGAAATGCGGGGTTTTGTGTGGTGGTCCGGCGGTACCGGGAAGGCGGGGATCAGTAGCCCAGGCGCGCCCGGATGTCGTTGAGCACGTGCGAGGAACGCAGGGCGATGTCCGGCCCGACGGCCGTGATCCCCTGGGCGAGGATGTCGCTGACGAGGATGGCCGTGAACCCGTCGGAGGTGAGGCCGGTGGGCGTCAGCGGTGCGCGAAGCACCACCGAGACGCTCTGCGGGAGTTTCTCGTGCAGGTGGTCGGTGACAAGGATGATGTTTCCCCCCACGAGCTGGGCCTGGTCGACCAGCGCCTCGATGTCGCGGGTCTTGCGGCCCGGCGAGAAGACCACGAGCGTGTCCTGGGCCTCGAAGTGCAGGATCTCGTCGGCCAGCCGGAATCCGTCGCTGGTGAGCCGCCGGGTGTTGATCCCCGTGCGGCCCAGGCGGATCGCCAGGTGGTCGGATGCCGCGGCCGAGGAACCGAGCCCGTAGCAATACACCGTGCGTGAGCGGATCAGGAGGTTGATGGCCTGCGTCAGGGACTCGTCGGAATTCGCGCTTCGGCCCAGCTCGACAAGCCCCTGGGCCTCGGACCAGATCTCGTGCTGGATCCGCCCGATGTCCTGGCCCAGGTGGTCGATGCGCTGCTGCAGGCGCACTGCCGGGGCAACGCTCGAGGTCAGGGGTGCGGCGATCTCCTGCTTGAGTTCGGAGAGCCCCGAGTAGCCCAGGGACTGGAGCGTGCGGACCACGGTGGCGTTTGAGGTCTTGCTCTGCTGGCCGAGGTCCGCCGCGCTCGAGTACAGCAGGTGTTCGGCGGACATGGCGGAGAGCGCCCGGCAAACCGCGCGTTCGGCGCGGGAAAGCCCGTCCCAGGACCGGGCGATCCTGTCGCGCAGACGCGTGATCGACGGATTTGCTGTATCGGTTGTTACAAAGTCATCCATGTGTGTAAGATCTCATTCATGTTCACGAACTTCTGTAATGGTTGTTCCATACACTACCCGGTTTGCCGGGACATAGAGAGGACGCTCGCGTGAGCACCACACCCATCCGACTAGTCGAGATCAGCGGCACGCCGCGCCAGCGCGGCCAGCAGTACGGCGAGCAAGCACGCGATCTCATTGGCAAGGCCATCGGCTACTACGCCGCCGCGCTGGGAGAGCAGACAGGCATGGCCTGGCCGGACATCACCCGCTCGGTTCTCGCCTGGCAGGAGCTGTGCGAGCAGCTGGCACCGCACCTGGTGGAAGAAATGCGCGGCATCGCCGAAGGAGCGGGCGTCGCCTACGAGGAAATCCTGGCGCTGAACCTGCGCGGTGAATTCGTGCACAGCCACCGCGCCCGGCAGGCCGGCCACGGCGCCGCACTGGACGCGCACGAGATCGACGAGGAGGAACGCAGCTCGGTCGACGGCTGCACCTCGTTCTTCCTCACCGGCGCCGCGAGCGGAACCGGCCACACGCTGATCGGCCAGAACTGGGACTGGCGGACACTGACCGCCGAAACGACAATGGTGCTGCGCATCAAGCAGGATCCGCTGCCCACCATCGTGATGCAGGTGGAAGCCGGCCAGGTGGGCCGGCATGGCGCAAACTCGGCAGGCATCGCCCTCAACGCAAACGGCCTGGGCGGAACCTTCGGCTCGGAGCGCGGCCTGCCGCAGACCCTCATCCGCCGCCTCGTGCTGGACCAGTCCGATCTCGCCTCGGCACTCAAGACGCTCGTGAAGACAAAGCCCCACATTGCCAGCAACGCCCTGCTGGCGCACCGCAGCGGCTTCGGGGTCGACATCGAGACCACGCCCCACGGCATCGACTGGATCTACCCCGAGGGCGACATGATCGCGCACACCAACCACTACCAGGCGTCGGTTCCGCCGCAGCTCGCCGGCCGCTACCGCCCCGCCTCCGTCGACTCGCTCATCCGCCTCCCGCGCGTGAGCTCGGGGCTGCGCAAGGTCGCTGCAGCGACGACCGCCGAGGAGGGCCGCGAACTTGTCCGCGCTGCGATGTCCGACCACCTGGGATACCCGGAGGGCGTCTGCACGCACCCCGTGCCCTCCGCCGACCCGCTGAAGCAGTGGTCGACCCTGCTTTCCAGCTGTGTCGACCTGACCAGCGGCGAGTACCACGTGGCCGCCGGCTACCCGTGCCAGACCCCGTACACCCGCCTCCCCTGGAACATCTACGACGGCCCGGGCGGCGCCGATAACTCCCTGTCCCTTTCAGTATTCCCTGCAACAACCCACCATTAACGCAAGGAGACGTATCCAGATGACAAACACGAAGAACCGATGGCTTGCCTCGGCGCTCGGCATGGCGGCAATTGCCTCCCTCGGCCTGACCGCCTGCGCGTCGGGAAACCCCGCAAACGGGGGTTCCGCCGGCCAGGAACTCAAGGTCCCGTTCAACCCCTCGTCGCCGACGGCGGCGGGTTCCCTCGAGACAGTGACATGGATGTTGCCGGGCGAGCCGACGACGCTGGACTCCGACATCGACGCGACGACGCCCGATGACATGATCCTGGCGAACACCTGCGACAGGCTGATGCAGGTCCGGCCTGACCTGTCGCTCGGCCACGGTGTCGCCTCGGACGCGCAGTGGAAGGACGACACGCACCTGCTGCTGACGATCCGCCAGGACGCCACCTTCCACGACGGCAGCAAGGTCTCCACCGCCGACGTCCTGTGGAGCATGAAGCGCCACGCGGCCGAGGGCGCCGGGGAATCGGACGAATACAAGAACGTCGTCTCGATCGACCAGACGGCCGACGACCAGATCACCGTGACCACCACGCAACCCGACGCGATCTTCCTGCAGGCGATGGCCGGGGACGGCGGCATCGTCTGGAACCCGCGCGTCATCGAGGCCGAGGGCGACAAGTTCGGCAGCCCGACCTCGGCCTCCGCATGCGGCGGCCCCTACGAGGTGGAAGAATGGACCCCCGGCCAGCAGCTGACGCTGGTGCGCAACGAGGACTACTGGCAGAAGGACCGGATCGGCAAGACCGGCCGCGTGGTGCTGCGCTGGGCCGACGAGGCAGCGACAATCAACAGCCTGACTGCCGGCGAGGTCCAGGGCGCGTACTTCGAAAACCCCGCCGCCGCCCGGCCGTTCGTTTCCAGCACCACGAACTCGGTGTTCCAGGGACCCTCCACGAACGCGTGGGTTGCCGAGGCCACGCCGAAGGGCGCGCTCACGGACGTGCGCCTGCGCCGGGCCCTGTCCCTGGCCATCGACCGCGAGGGCATCGCGAACGCCGCCTTCGGCGGGCTCGCACAGCCGTGGAAGACCCCCGTGGGATCCGGCGCCTGGGGCTACGAGCTCGAGACGTTCAAGGCTGCGTACGACCAGCTCCAGGGCGCCCCCGCGAAACCAAGCGATGCGGACCTCGAGGCGGCGAAGAAGCTGGTGGCCGAGGCCGGTGCCCCGCAGGAACCGCTGGTCATCGCGTCGAACGGGTCGCCCGTGCACAACGTGATCGCCGGTGCGCTGATGGACGCCGCCAAGAAGATCGGCCTCGAGGCCGGCATCCTCGCGGTGCCCGAGGTGCAGTACGGCGACTTCTACAACGACGAGCAGCTGCGCAACTCGGCGGACCTGTGGCCCGATGTCTACTACATCTCCAAGGCAGACCCGCTGGGCTTCTACAAGAACGGCCGGTCCGACTCGGCACGGAACTTCGTCGGCTACAACGACCCCGAGTACGACGCCCTCGTTGATGCGGGCTACGCGGCGACCGACGACGCCAAGCGCGCCGGGATCACCGTCGAGCTCGAGAAGAAGTGGGTGGAGAACGCCGTCTGGCTGCCGGTCGTCGCGACACCCGCCACGCTGGTGATGTCCAACCAGGTCACCGGCGCACCCTCCTCCGCGGCCTACCTCTACTACCCGTGGGCCGCAGACATCGGCAGCGAGAAGGGGTAACCGGCCATGTCCCGCATGATCCGAAAAACCGGTGGGCTGCTGCTGACCCTCGTGATCGCCTCCTTCGTGATCTTCGCCGCGATGTTCGCGGCACCCGGAGACCCGGTGACCTTCCTCATCGGCAGCTCCGAGGACGTCACCCCGGAGCGGATCGAGAGCGTCAGGGCCCAGTACCACCTCAACGAGCCGCTGGTTGCGCAGTACTGGCACTGGGCCTCGGGCGTCTTCACCGGCGACCTGGGCGACTCCTTCAAGTACCGCCAGCCCGTGGCGATGATCCTTGCCTCGCGCGTGCCTGTCACGCTCTCGCTCGTGGCCTATGCCGCGGTGCTGATGTGCGTCTTCGGCATCGGCCTGGGAATCCTTGCCGCGGTCAGGCGCCGGCGCACCACCGACACGCTGATCGTCGGTGGCACGACGCTCGCGGCGAGTGTCCCGGCCTTCGTGCTGGGCATCGCCCTGGTGGCGCTTTTCGCGGTGGAACTCCAATGGTTCCCCGTCGCGGGCGCCGGCAGTGGCGGGCTTGACCGGCTGCATGCCCTGACGCTCCCGGCGATCACGCTTTCGCTCGGGGCGCTGGCCATCATCAGCCGGGTCACCCGGCAGTCGATGGTGGAGCAGTTCGATTCCGAGCACGTCGAGGCGGCGAGGGCCACCGGCCTGCGCGAGCGCTACATCGTCCGGGACCACGTGCTTCGCGGTGCCTGGGGCCCGATCCTGACGATGGTCGCCCTGGTGACGGCGAGCATGATCGCCGGCACGGTCGCGGTCGAGACCGTTTTCGGCATCTCGGGCATCGGGTCGCTGCTCGTCGAGGGCATCAACACCCACGACTTTCCACTCGTCCAGGCGGTGCTGCTCTTCATGGTGGTCGCCTACATGGCTGTGACGACCCTCGTGGACCTCTGCCTGCCGTTGCTGGACCCCCGAATCAAGGAACAGGCGGTGACATCATGAGCGTGGCCATGGCCCCGCGCACCCCGGTGCGGCGGGGGAAAAGGAAGGGCAATCCGCCCGGCTTCTGGATCGCCGCGGGCTTCCTGGCCCTGGCGGTGCTCGCGGCCCTCGCGGGCCCGTTCCTAGCCCCGCACGCCGCGGACGAGATCGACTTCTCCGCCATCTGGGCCGGGCCCGGTCCTGGGCACCTGCTGGGCACCGACCAACTCGGCCGGGACCTCTTCTCCAGGCTGCTGATCGGCGCCGGGGAGACCCTGGTGGGGCCGGTGCTCCTGCTCGCGCTGGCCACCGTGCTGGGCGTCGCCATCGGCGTGGGTGCCGCATGGCGCGGGGGATGGGTCGACACCGTGCTGGCCCGGCTGACCGATGTCATGTTCGCGTTCCCCGGACTGCTGTTCGTCGTCCTGGTGATAGCGGTCTTCGGGAAGGGCAAGTGGACGGCGATCATCGCCTTGTCGCTGGCCTACGCCCCGGTGATCGCGAAGTACACGCGCAGCATTGCGCTCAGCGAGATGGCGCGGCCCTACATCGATGCGTACCGCTCCCAGGGGCTCGGAGGCTTCACCATCTGCGTGCGCGGCGTGGTCCCGAACCTGCTTCCGGCGCTCGTGGGGTTCCTGGTGGTCCAGTTCGGCGAGGTGCTCATGGGCCTGGCGACGCTGAGCTACCTCGGCTTCGGCGCCCAGCCGCCAAGCTCGGAATGGGGCCTCATGGTCCAGGAAGGGCAAGCCGGCATCGCGCAGGGGTACTTCCTGCCGACGCTGGTCCCGGGCCTCGCGATCGCACTCGTGGTCGTGGCCGTCAACATCGTCGGGGTGCGCATTGCCGACCGGCTCCAGGCAAGGGGATAGCGTCATGCTCTTGGAAATCAGCGACCTGCGGCTCGCCTTCGAACGCGACGGCGAACCCGTCGAGATCCTGCACGGGATCAGCCTCTCCGTGGCACCCGGCGAACTCGTCGGGCTGGTCGGGGAATCGGGCTCGGGCAAGTCGACGAGCATCCGTGCGGCCCTGGGCCTCTACGGGGACGAGGTGGCCCTGTCCGGCAGCATCCGCGTGGACGGCACCGAGATGATGGGCGCGGACCCCGGCACCGTGCGCGAGGTGCGTGCCGCCAAGGCGGCCCTCGTGCAGCAGGACCCGCGGGCCGCGCTGAACCCGGTGCGCCGCATCGGGGACTCGCTCGCCGAACGGCTCGTGCGCGTGCACGGCTGGAAGCGGGAGCGGGCCATGGCCCGGATCGTCGAACTGCTCGGCTCCGTGGGCATCACGCAGCCGGAGCTGCGGGTGCGCCAGTACCCGCACGAGCTCTCCGGCGGCATGCTGCAGCGCGTCGTGATCGCGGCAGCTCTGAGCACCGACCCGAGCCTGGTCCTCGCCGACGAGGCGACCAGCGCCCTGGATGTCACGACCCAGGCCGAGGTGCTCGCTATCTTCCAGCAACAGATCCGCGAGCGCGGGCTGGGCATGCTGTTCATCACGCACGACCTGCACCTGGCGGCCGCCATCTGCGACAGGATCTATGTGCTCAGGCGCGGCGAGATCGTGGAAACCCTGCGTGCGCCGGGGCTGTTCGCGGATGCCGTCCACCCCTACACGCGGAGCCTCATCGAGACCGCGCCCGTCATGAAGAAGAAGGTCGACTCGTGAGCCTCGTTGAAGTAAAAGACCTGCACCGCGTGTTCCACATGCGCCGCGGCGCGACCGACGTCAGGGACGTTGTCGCCGTCAACAAGGTGGGCTTCACCATCGAGGCGGGGGAGGCCGTGGGCCTTGTCGGCGAGTCGGGCTCGGGCAAGTCGACGATCGCCCGCATCCTCATGGGCCTGGAGCGGGCCGATTCCGGTTCGGTGTCCATCGACGGCGAGGACCGCCTGTCCCCGGCCCGCGGACGCCGCGAGCGGATGCGCCGGGCGCGCGCCGTGCAGATGGTGTTCCAGGACCCCAACGGAACGCTCGACCGGCACCTGACGGTCGGTGAGACACTGCGCCGTGCGCTTGCGGCCCACCGCATGGTCTCCACCCGGGCCGAGGCAACGGCGCGGGTGGCGGAGCTGCTGGACAGGGTCCGGTTGACCGGGAACCAGGGAAACGCGAAGCCGCACGAGCTTTCGGGCGGTCAGCGCCAGCGCATCGCCATCGCGCGGGCCCTGGCGCTGGAGCCGAAGCTCGTGGTGCTCGACGAGGCCGTCTCGGCCTTGGATGTCTCGGTCCAGGCCCAGGTGCTCGAGCTGCTGGGGGAGATCCAGCGCGACTCCGGGGTCAGCTACCTGTTCGTCAGTCACGACCTCGCGGTGATCCAGGAATTGTGCCAGCGTTCGCTGGTGCTGTTCCGGGGTGCCATCGTGGAGCAGGGGCCGACCTCGCAGGTGCTCTCCACCCCGCAGCACCCGTACACGGAGTTGCTGGTTGCCTCAACGCCCGGCCCCGGCTGGGATCCCCGCCGGGTCGTGCGGGCGCGGCAGGGGTTCATGCAGGGCATGCAGGTGCTGTAGGCGTTCAGGAGCCCGCCCACAGCCCGGCGGCATTCCCTGTTGCTTCGGGCCCGTGGTGTGGTGGGATGGTTCTATGGCGATTGAACTCGAAGAACTCCTGGTGCCCGACGAGGACGCATGGCGGTCCTGGCTGCATGAGAACCATGCCTCGCACCCGGGGGTGCAGCTGGTGCTGCACAAGAAGGGCGGCAGCGTCACCGAACTGACCTACGCCCAGGCCGTCGAGCAGGCGCTGTGTTTCGGCTGGATCGACGGCCGGCGCAACGGCCGCGACGCGGAGAGCTTCAGCAACAGGTTCACCCCGCGCACCACCAGGAGCACCTGGTCGGCCAAGAACGTGGAGACCATCGCGCGCCTGACGGAGGCGGGATTGATGGTGCCCGCCGGACTGGCGGCCGTCGACTCGGCCAAGGCCGACGGCCGCTGGGACAGCGCCTACGCGGGCCAGAAGGACGCGCAACTGCCGGAGGACTTCGTTGCCGCGTTGGAGGGGCACCCGGCGGCGCAGGAGAAGCTGGCGACCCTGGGCCGCAGCGAAATCTTTGCGATCTACTTCCGCCTGCACACCGTCAAGCGCGAGGAAACCCGGCGCAAGAAGATCGCCGAATTCATCGCGAAGCTGGATGCCGGCCAGGGAATCTTCTAGCTGCCGCCCGGGGGATGTGCCGCCCCGTCTTCCCCGTAGCGCCCCACGAAATTCCGGAGAATCTTCTCCGGCCAATCCACCCGGGAGGCAAGGGCCCGGTCATGCAGTTCCTGTGCCTCGTGCGGCGGGAAGTACCCGGCATCCCGGTAGACCATGATGCGCTGGGCCAGGCCTGCGGGATCCAGTTCCGGGTGGAACTGCGTGGCATAGAGGTTTGACCCGATGCGGAACATCTGCACCGGGCAGGCCTCGGAATCCGCCAGCAGCACTGCCGCCGCGGGCAGCACCGAGACCGCCTCCTTGTGTCCCACGAAGGCATCGAATTCATTGGGGATCCCCGCGAGCAACGGATCCCCGCGCCCGGCCTCCAGGACCCTGATGCGGGAGGTTCCCACGGGTTCGCCGAACGTCCTGTCGATGACCCCGCCCTGGTGGACCCCGAGGGTGCCGACCCCGTAGCAGGCACCGAGGAACGGGAAGTCCTCGGCGACGAGCACATCGAGCAGCGAGTCGAGATCGGCTTCGCAGCGCTTCTGCAGGTCGGATTTCCTCGCGCGGTCGTCGGAGGCGTTGAACGGGCTGCCGCCGAGGATCACTCCCGAGCAGTTCCCCAAATCAAGTTCGTCGATGGGTCCCAGGGGGGTCTTGGCCAGGCTGATAACCCGGAGCTGTTCCTCGCGCAGTCCGCCGGCGGCCAGGACCCCGCGCACCTCGTCGGCCGCGGCCAGCTCGTGTTCGCGGGTGGAAAGAAGGATGAAGCGCTTCATGGCCACATTCTATGTCCGGCACCCTTCGGCCCTGTGCCCTTCTGTCCGGGCGGTTCCCGGTCTAGGCTGGCATGAGTTAACAACTTCTAACTCAAATTGCCGTCCCGGGGCACCCCTGGAACGTACCCCTGATGGAGGGCCCATGCTGATCACCGATTCCGTAGCGCTTGTCACCGGCGGGGCCTCCGGCCTGGGGGCGGCAACGGCCAAGGCGTTGTACGACGCCGGAGCCTCGGTGGTCCTGCTGGACCTGCCCGGCTCCAGGGGCGCCGACACCGCCGCGGCGCTGGGGGAACGGGCCCGCTTCGTGCCCGCGGACGTCACCAACGAGGACGACGTGCGTGCCGCGATAGCCGCGGCCCTGGAACTGGGCCCGCTGCGCGTGGTGGTGAACTGCGCCGGCGTCGCCACCCCGGGCAAGGTGCTGGGGCGCGAGGGCGTATTGCCGCTGGCGAACTTCGAGAGGGTCATCGCCATCAACCTGACGGGCACCTTCAACGTCATCCGGCTGGCCGCCGAGGCCATGGCCGCCCAGGAGGCACTCACCGATTCCGTCACCGGCACGCAGGAACGCGGCGTCATCATCAACACCGCCTCGGTGGCAGCCTTCGACGGGCAGATCGGCCAGCCCGCCTACTCGGCCTCCAAGGGCGCCGTCGCCGCCATGACGCTGCCGCTGGCCCGGGAGCTGGCCCGCCACCTCATCCGCGTCATGACCATCGCCCCGGGCATCTTCGAGACCCCGATGATGGCCTCGCTCTCCGCAGAGGCGCAGGCCTCGCTTGGCGCGCAGGTGCCGCACCCGGCCCGGCTGGGCAGGCCCGCGGAGTACGCGTCCCTGGTCACCCATATCGTGGCCAACCAGATGCTCAACGGGGAAACCATCAGGCTCGACGGCGCCATCCGCATGGGGCCGAAGTAGGGCGACCGGCCCGGCCGGGAACAAGTGTGGGCCAGGCCGGGAACCGGCTACCCGGGCAGCTGTTCCGGCTGCTTTTCCCCGGCCCGGACCGGGACATCCAGCCGGTTCCCCGCCGCCGGCGCCGGGCACACCGCGTACGGGGAGAAGGCCATCGGGTAGTTCAGCGTGCGGTTGAAGTTGATGTCCACCGACCCGTCGGCGGCCGGCGCCGGGACGCCCACGAAGCGCCAGGCCGCGGTTCCCGCGCCGTTCGTGGAATCGCCGAAGGCCAGCACCAGCGATCCGTCGTCGTTCCGGGTCGCCGCAAGGCGATGCGCCCGCCCGGCCAGCTCGAAGGCAACCTCGCCCGCCAGCTCCGCGGTGAAGTTCGCGTCCTCGCGGAAGCTGCCGATCGGCACGGTGCGCGGGGTCTCGAACGCTGTGAAGCGGCCCCGGAGAACGTATGCCGGATCGTACTCGAAGACCGGCACACCGGTGAACCCGCGCAGCGTGGGGTGGCTGCGGTTGCGGGTGCGGACCATGTACCGCCCATCGCGCACGCCCAGCTCGGCCAGGACGTCGCCGAAGCGCACCCAGTGGATCGACTCGCCCTCGTCCAGCCGCTTTTCCAGCGTTCCGGACAGCGGCAGGCCGTCGGTGTCCGTGACACCGTCCCCGGGGGCAAACACGACACGGGCGGCGTCGGCGTCGGCGCTCCAGAGGCCCGGCAGCAGGTCAAGTGGCCCGGGCGTGCCGGGCAGCCACTGGTAGCTGCTCAGCGTCAGCCAGCCGAACTCGACGGCCAGGCCCTCGTTGCGCATGCGTCGCCACAGGGCGAATTCCGTTGGTGCACTCATGGATCCAGTCTGCCACGCCAGGGTGGACGGCCCGGGGGACAGGGCCCCGGACGGGCCCGCACACTAGGCTGGGAGGCATGCCTTCCTACCGCGCGCAGCTGAACATCATGGGCCTTCGCCCGGGACACGCCCCGGAAGCCGTCATGGATTCCGCGGTGGCGGCGTTGGCCGAACGCCACCACGTGGATGCCAACCAGCTTGACGTCATTGCCGGGGTCCCGCGCATCACGGTGCGCTACACGGTGGACGACGACGGCAGGCCCGATGCCACGGGCATCGAATCGGCCGCGCTGATGCGAGCGGCGGTGGAGTCCGTGGCGGTGAGCGAGAAGCTCGTGGTGCTGCGCCGGGTCAAGGGCCGCTGGGTGGTGCTGCGGCGCTAGCCGCCGCGGGCGGAACACGTGCGCCGGAACCCCGGCGTTAGAAGACCGTTCGCTTGCCCAGCGCCGCCCGGTGCTCGGCGTGGTTGATCTGGTAGCGCCGGTTCTCCGTGGCCACCAGCACCACGAACCCCGTCATCGCGGCCAGCACTGCCACAAGGACCGAGCGCTCCGGGCCCACGAGCCGCGGCATCATCAACCAGAACATGCCCCAGACGAACCCCAGGGCCAGCACGATGCGCCCTCGTTCGGTCCGCGTGAACGCGAGGGCGAGGTAGCCCAGCCCCGGCACCGCCAGAGAGGCCAGCACCACGGGGAACGCGAAGACGTTCCAGGACTGCAGCAGCTCCGCCAGCGACGCGGCGGCCACAATGGGGAAGAACCCTGCCATCAGCCCCACCGGCGCATCGGTGAGCATGCGCTCGAGCCTGTTCCGGGCCGTGTACCTGTTCAGTTCGCGTACCGTTGCCAACAGCAACCCGGCGGCCACGGCCGCGGTGCAAAAGGCAAGGAACCGGGATCCCGCGTTTACGGACACCAGCCACAGCAGGCAGGCGAGCAGCGCCGCCGGGAAGGTGCGGCCCACGGCGCGCTGTCGTAGCGCGGAGGCCTGCGCGGGATGCCAGGCGAAGAGCGAGCCGGCCAACGCCCAAACCGCCATCACCGCAACCACCGTGAAGGCCGCGGGTGCCAGGGACAACGTGGTGCTTTGGCCGGGGAAGGCGCCGGAGGCCGGGGCGTCGAGGCCGAGGATCACCGCGATTCCGAGGGCGGCCGCGGCGAAGGTGAAAAGCCAGCGCCGGATGGTGTCCTGGGCCGTGGGTTCCGGGTTGGGTGAGTCGTCCGGCAGGGTGTAGGGGGCGACGTAGAGGGGTTCCGCCAGCGCCTGCTGGCGGTCGATGGCGGCCTTGGCGCTTGCCACCAGGGCTGCGAGTGCCTCGGGGCTTGCGGGCCGGCGTGGTTCGGTGGGTCGCGCAGCGGAGCGCTGTTGCTCCAGCAGCCGCTCCCGGCGCTCCTCCTCGAGGAGCTGGCGTTCAACGGCTTCCTGCTCGGCGCGGAAACGGGCCGCGTGTTCGGCCTCCTCACGTTGGGCGGCCTCGGCCAGGGCCTCCGTGTGGGCGGCTTCCACCAGACGGGTTCGTTCGCGGGTCTCGGCGGCCCGTGCGCGTTCGACCCTCGCCCTGAGCATCCTGGCCTTGAATGTGGCCGGGGATGAGTAGATCTTGTCGCCGATCCGTTCCCATTCGGGTTCGGGGAGGGCATCGAGCCAGCCATTGACCGACCGGAAACCCCCGGAGACGGCAACAGATTCGAGCCCGTCTGCCGGGGCGGCGGTGCTTGCCGTGCTTGCCGCTGCAGGAACGGCAGTTGCAACGGATGCGGCCGGTGCCCCGGGAACCCGGGGAGCCGTGGAGGGCTTGGGCGGAGTCGCCGCGGCCCGTGCGGTGGATGGTTCCCGCGGGGGTTCAGGCTGGCCGGCGGGATCGGCACCCGACCAGTCTTCGCTGTCCAGGTGCCTGAAGGGCGGGCCGGTGCGCGGCTGCGGGCTGTCGGGGTGGAGCAGCTCGTCGAGGTCCCGTGGTTCTTCCCCGCGGTGGCGCGGCACGGGGTGGGCGATGCGCTCGGAGAGGTGCTCAGCAGGCGGCTGCGCGGGGTGGGCCGTGGCCGGCGGTGCGGGCGCTGCCGGGGCTTCAGGGGACGGCGGTTCCGGTGCGGTTCCGGCGGGACCACGTGCCCCGGAGCCCGCGGCCAAGGGAAACGCCGGATCCGTGGACCCGTCTTCGGCGCCGGACGTGTCGTTTCGAAGACGGGCAAGGGCCGCGGACGCGGCAGTGGTGTGGGTGTCCGATGTGCTCATGCTCAGCCCCTTCGTCGCCTGTGCAAAGCCAGTGACCCGGCCGGTGGCATTCCGGCCAGTACGATTTCGACCAGCGTACCGAAGATCGGGCCCGCGTTGGTGGATCCCCGAAAGGGAAATCCCGGACCCCGGTGCCGGGCTCCCCGTGCCGGGCGGTCGTGGACTCCGTGCCTCCGCGGGTCGCGGCTACGCGGCCGGGGACTCGGAGAGCTCAAGCCCGGAGGTGTAGGTGACGGGTTCCTGGCTGATCGGATCGACAAAGGAAATGGAGCGGGCCAGCAGCTGCAGCGGCCGGGTGTAGTCGTCCGGCGCCAGGTCCAGCAGCGTGGGGTAGAACGGGTCGTTCAGGATGCCCAGGCCCAAGGCGGCAAGGTGCACGCGCAACTGGTGGGTCTTGCCCGAATGCGGGCTCAGGCGGAACTTCGCGACCTGCAGCCCCGTGAAGGTTCCCGTGGAGGGACCGGTGGCCAGCAGCTCCACCAGCGATTCCGCGTTCGGTTCCCCGGCCTCGACCAGCGAGCGCAGCTGCCCCTTGATCTTGCTCATGCGGTTCCGGTAGACCAGTGGCAGTCCCTCCAGCGCCGCGGCAAGCCCCGCGGCATCCAGCAGGCTATTGCCCGGGCCCGCGGTGCCGGGGACGAAATTGCCGCTGCGGTCTTCCGCCCGCCCGCCGAGCCCGCCGACGCCCATGACCTCGCCCGCCGGGCGTCCGTCAACGGTTTCCAGGGCGCTGACTGCCTCGTAGGTCTTGGTGATCTCGCGGCGCTCGAAGAGGGTCTGGTAGTCGCCGCGGGTTTGCGGGTTGGTGGAGAAGAGCAGCACGCCGGCGGTCGCCCGGTCCAACCGGTGCATGGGGATCAGATCGGGGTTGCCCAGCTTGTTGCGCAGGCGGACGAGCGCCGATTGCTGGATGAAGCGCCCGCCGGGGGTGGTGGGCAGGAAGTGGGGCTTGTCGATGACCAACAGGTGCTCGTCGTGGTGCAGCACCGATTCGGTGAACGGGATCTCCGGCTCGACGGGCAGGTTGCGGTAGTACCAAATGAATTCGTGCGCTCCCAGCGGCGTGGAGCGTTCAAGGGGTACCCCGCCCAAGCCAACCACCTCGCCGGACTCGAAGCGCCGCACGATGCCGGCGGCGTCCACGTGCCCGAAGCGGTGGAGCATGTAGTCGCAGACGGTCTCCCATTCCCCGGCGGAGGGGATGCGGAGACGGGTGGCGTTGACGCCGTTGCGGACGGGCAGGGGGGAGAGCATGGCCATGGAACCAAGTCTGTCATGCCGCGGGTGTGCGTCCCGGAAACGGAAGGGTGCAGCCCGGGAACCCGCAACGGGGGAACCGGGGCCGCACCGTTGCACGGCGTCGCGGCCTAGTGCGCCGTTTCGCTCGTCGGGACGTAGACGTGCTGGCATTCCGGGCAGAAATACACGTCGCGTTCGGCGCTGCGCGGGGATTCGGCCAGCGAGTCCTTGTGCAGCAGGCCGCCGCAGCGCATGCACGGCTGGCCGTCCCTGCCGTACACCCAGTACGGGTTCATGCCGTCGGTACCGGTGGTCACGCGGCGTGCCCGGTCCTTGTTGGCGTGCAGCAGGCGGTGTGCGATGTCCACCAGGTGGCCCAGGTCCTCAACGGCGCCCACCGGCGTCCGCGGGTGCACGCGGGTGACAAAGAGCAGCTCCGAGCGGTAGACGTTGCCCAGCCCGCTGATCAGCCGCTGGTCAAGCAGCGCCAGGCCGATGGGCCGCTCAGGGTTGCCCCTCAGGCGGCGCACCGCCTCGTCCGGATCCCACGAGTGGCCCAGCGGGTCGGGCCCGAGGTGCCCGATCACCTCGACCTCGTCGCTGGTACGCAGCACGTGCAGGAACCCCAGGTCGAAGCCGACGGCGGTGAAGGCGGGATTGCCCAGCACCGCACGGGCCTTGAAGGCCGGGGTGCGCCAGCGCTCGCCGGAGGCGTAGACATCCCAGTGGCCGTCCATGAGCAGGTGCGAGTGGATGCTCAGCGGCGGCGCGGCGACCTTGGCCGGTGGCTTGACGCGGATCAGCAGGTGCTTGCCGCGGGAGACCACGGACTCGACCAACCAATCCACAATGGAGAGCGTCGCATGCTCCGGAACCCGGAAGTCGCTCACGCTCAAGCGCCGGCCGGCCAGCGCTGCTTCCAACCGACGTGCCGTGCGAAAAACCGTATCCCCTTCGGGCATTGTCTTACCACCAATCGCTCAGGCGGGCACTCGACCCCCATAGCCGGGTGACCCTGGTCACTAGACTAGCCCGAGATTCCGACGGGTGGGGGGAAAATCTGCAGTGGCTAGCTCCTAAAGCGCAATCCACTTGGGGTGGAATAGAAACCGGCGCGACGTAACGCGGCCCCCCACGGTGAATCCGAGACCGGTTCGCCGTTGACCTTGAGCACCGCGAGCTTCTCGATGCCTGCCCGGCGCAGGGCGGCAACGAGCTCCGCCGCCGCCGTCTCAAGCGGCGGCCCGGCGCTCGAGGCCCCGGTGAAGTCGAGCACTGTCTTGCCGCCGCGCTCCACGTACAGGGCCAGCCGCCCGTCCAGCAGCACGACGATGGCCCCGGCTTTGCGTCCCGGGCGGTGCCCGCCCGGTGCCTGCGGCCAGGCGAGCGCGGCCCCGTAGGGGTTGGCCGGGTCGGTGGCCGCCAGGGCAAGGGCGGCGGGGGCCGAGACTTCGGTTGTCGCGTCGCGCACGAAGGTGCGCAACCTGTCGACCGTGGCGGAGGTGGAGAACTGCGCGGCCCCGAGCCGCTCGACGAAGTAGCCACGGCGGGCGTGGCCGGCCTCCTCCAGGCGGCCGAGCACGCGGTAGAGCTGGCCGAATCCGCCGGGCACCGACTCGGCGGCGACCGAGCCCCGCGTCACCACGCCGTAGCGTTCGAGCAGGAACTCGGCACTCGCGTGCGCCCGCACCGTCGGGTCTGCGACGGGGTGCGGCAGGGCCGCCCAGCGCCCGGTGCCGGATTCGGGGACACCGCCGAAGCCGGAGCGCGGCCCCAGCTCGCGCCCGTGCAGGCGCATGACCGTTGATTCGCCGGTACCGGCGGGTTCCAGGCCGGAGCGTCCCTGGCGCAGCATGGCCATTCGCCCGAGCCGTGCGGTGCGGGCCCGGGCAGGCAGCGCCGGGGCGCGGTGTGCGGACTTGCCGCCGGAGAGCAGCCCACGCAGCGGGGCGAGCGTGTCGGGGGAGACGGCGCCGGCCCAGAACAGCTCCCAGAGGGCCTCAAGCACCTCTTCGGTCCGCGGTTCGGCCGCGTACACGCCGCCGTCCGCCGGGCCCGGGACCGCGGCCACCAGCCGGACCAGCTGCGGCACGAAGTACGCCCCGCCGGCCTCGAGCACCACCAGCAGCCTGCGGGCCAGCGGCCCGAGGTTTCCGGTATCCGGCTGCGGCAGGCTCAGCGGCGAGTTTTCCGCGGTGTGCAGCGCGACCCAGCCGTCGGTGCCGGCCAGCGCGCCGGCGCCCGAGACCAGGACCTCCCCGGCGCTCATCAGCTCGTCGAGCATGCCGGGGACGTAGTTGCGCACGCGCACCGGCAGCACGAATGACTCGAGGGCCGACGCCGGGACCGGTACCCCGGCCAGCTGCTCGATGACGGCCAGCGCCCCGTCGATGCCCGAGAGCCCTTGGCCGATGCCCTGCCAGGCCGGCAGGAACCTGGCGAACGCCGGCTGGTCGACGGGCTCGACCTCCGCCCGCAGGGCCGCGAGCGAGCGGCCGCGGATCATCCGCAGCACCCCGGATTCGCAGTATTCGATCCCGGTGGTCGCGGAGGTGCTCTCGCCGAGCATCTCGGCGGGCCTGAACGCGCCGGTCATGACGCGGTTTTCGGAGACCAGCCGGTCCAGCGCGGCCCTGGCCACGGCGACACCCAGGCCCAGTGCCGCGGCGGCATCCGCGGCGGTGAAGGGCCCGTGGGTGCGGGCGAAGCGCGAAACCAGGTCGCCGACGGGGTCCTCGACCGGGTCGATGAAGGCCAGCGGAACCCCATGCGGAAGCGGCACGCCCAGCCCGTCGCGCAGCCTCGGTGCGTCCTCGATGGCGGCAAAGACCACCCGGCCGCCGAGCCTCACCTCCAGTGCCCGGTTCGCGCGCACCAGCCCCCGCAGGTGCGTCTCGACCAGGGCCAGGTGGGAATCCTCCGGCACGGCATCCTCCGGCCCGGCGGTCTCGTCGCGCAGGCGCGCGGCCACCTCCCCGGCCGACAGCGGTCCGAGCATGCGCAGCAGGTCCGCGGCGCCCTCGAGCCCCGCCAGCTGCCGGCCCGGGGCCAGGCGCTGCAGCTCGGCCTCGGTGCGCTCGATGACCTGCGCATCAAGCAGCTCGCGCAGCTCGGTGCGGCCCAGCAGCTCGTTCAGCAGTGCCGGATCCAGGCTCAGCGCGGCGGCTCGGCGCTCGGCCAGCGGCGAATCGCCCTCGTAGAGGAACTGGGCCACGTAGCCGAAGAGCAGTGACTGCGCGAAGGGGGAGGGCAGGCGGGTCTGGACCTCGCGCACGGAGATGCCGCGCGAACCCATCCGGGCCAACAGGTCCTTGAGCGAGGGCAGGTCGTAGACGTCGTTGAGGCACTCGCGGACCGTCTCCAGGATGATCGGGAAGTCCGGGTACTTCCGCGCGACGTCCAGCAGCTGGGCGCTGCGCTGGCGCTGCTGCCACAGCGGGGTGCGCTTGGCCGGGTTGGTGCGCGGCAGCAGCAGGGCGCGGGCAGCGCATTCGCGGAAGCGGGAGGCGAAGAGCGCGGAGTTGCCCACCTGCGCCGTGACGAGGTCCTCGATCTCCTCGGGCTCGAACGCGAAGAGCTCGGCCCCCGGCGGTGTGTCGTCCATCGCCGGGACGCGCAGCACTATCCCGTCGTCGGCGGCCATCGCGGAGCCGTCGAGCCCGTAGCGTTCGTGCAGCCGGGCGCCGACGGCCAGCGCCCACGGCGCGTGCACGGGCAGGCCGAAGGGCGAGTGAAGGATGACGCGCCAGTCGCCGAGCTCGTCGACGAAGCGCTCGACCACCATGGTCTTGTCGCTGGGCACCACGGAGGTGGCCTCCGCCTGCGCACCCAGGTAGTTCAGCAGGTTGCCTGCGGCGAAGCCGTCGAGCCCTATCTCGCCCAGCCGCTCGCGCGCCCGGGGCTCGGGCAGCTTGGCCAGTTCGTCGGTGAAGCGCCCCAGCGCGGCGCCGAGCTCCACGGGACGGCCCTGGGTGTCGCCCTTCCAGAACGGCAGCTTGCCCGGCTGGCCGAACGCGGGGGAGACCAGCACGCGGTCGTGGGTGATGTCCTCGATCTTCCAGCTGGTGGCCCCGAGCGCGAACACGTCCCCGACCCGGGACTCGTAGACCATTTCCTCGTCGAGCTCGCCCACCCGGCGCCCGCCTTTGGCCCCGGAGTCCGACTCCGCCCCGGCCAGGTAGACGCCGAAGAGCCCGCGGTCCGGGATGGTGCCGCCGCTGACGACGGCCAGCCGCTGGGCGCCGGGGCGCCCGGTGAGCGTTCCGCTGTCCCTGTCCCAGACGATGCGCGGGCGCAACTGGGCAAATTCGTCGGACGGGTACTTGCCAGCGAGCATCTCCAGCGTCGCGGTGAACGCGGCGCGCGGCAGCGAAGCGTAGGGCGCGGCCCGGCGCACGGTGTCGTACCAGGCCTCCACGTCCAGGTCCTCCAGCGCGCAGGCGGCCAGCGTCTGCTGGGCCAACACGTCCAGCGGGTTGGCGGGGATGTGCAGCTTCTCGATCTTCCCCTCGCGCATGCGGGAGACGGTCAGCGCGGTGGAGAGCAGGTCGGCGCGGTGCTTGGGGAAGAAGGTGCCGATAGAGGTCTCGCCGACCTGGTGCCCGGCGCGGCCCACGCGCTGCAGGCCGGAGGCCACCGAGGGCGGGGACTCGACCTGCACCACCAGGTCCACCAGGCCCATGTCGATGCCCAGTTCCAGGGAGCTGGTGGCGACCACGGCGCGCAGCACCCCGGTCTTCAGGTCGTCCTCGATCTGGGCGCGGGTCTCCTTGGAGACCGACCCGTGGTGGGCCCGGGCCAGCGGGACCACGGCGCCTTCCTCCCCGTCGGCCCGCCCTCCGGCCCCGGAAACCATGCCGGCCTGCGCCATCATCGCCGCCGGCATGCCGCTGCCCGGCTGGATGCGTTTGGCGGGGGTCCCGCCTGTCAGCTCCGCGCCGGTGGAGCCAATCCCGTTCGGGGCGAATCCCGATGCGGCGTCGATCCCCGTCACGCGAGACTCGTGGATCTCGTTCAGCCGCCCGGTCAGCCGCTCGGCCAGCCGGCGCGAATTGGCGAACACGATCGTGGAACGGTTCGCCTCGATCAAATCGACGATCTGCTCCTCGACATGCGGCCAGATGCTCGCCTGTGGCGCCAGCCCGGACCCGGGACCCAGGTCGTGCGCGGCGGCCGCGGCCGGCAGGTCCGTCATGTCCTCCACCGGCACCCGCACGCTCAGCTCCCAGGTCTTGGTGATCGGCGGGGCGATCACCGACACCGGGGCGCCGCCGCCCACAAAGCGCGCCACCTCATCCCGCGGCTCGACGGTCGCCGAGAGCCCGATACGCTGCACCGGGGCGGCCAACAGCGCGTCGAGCCGCTCCAGGGACAGCGCCAGGTGCGCCCCGCGCTTGGTGCCCGCCACCGCGTGCACCTCGTCGAGGATCACGGTGTGCACCCCCGCCAGGGACTCGCGCGCCCGGGAGGTGAGCATCAGGTAGAGCGACTCGGGGGTGGTGATCAGGATGTCCGGCGGGTTGGTGACCAGCTTGCGGCGCTCGTTGGCCGGGGTGTCCCCGGAACGCACGCCCACGGAGACCTGCGGGACGGCCAGTCCCAGGTGCGCCGCGGTGGCCTTGATGCCGGCCAGCGGGGCGCGCAGGTTGCGTTCGACGTCGACGCCCAGCGCCTTCAGTGGCGAGATGTAGAGCACCCGGGTCCCGGCGGAATGGGTGCCGGGCTTCCGGCCGCCCCGGGTGCCGCCGTCCTCCAGCCCGGGCAGCGCCGGCGCCGTGGTTTCGGTGGCGGTGCGCGCAAAGGAATCCAGCGCCCAGAGGAACGCGGAGAGCGTCTTGCCGGACCCCGTCGGGGCGATGACCAGGGCGTGCCGCCCGGTGGATACCGCGTCCCAGGCGCCGACCTGGGCGGGGGTCGGCGCGGCAAAGGCGCCCTCGAACCAGGCCCGCGTTGCGGGCGTGAACCGGTCGAGGACCGTGCGTGGATCGGGTTGCGTGGCCATCGCTTCCCAGCCTAAGCGCCGGCGCCGCCAAAATGCGCCGCGGCGTCACCGGCGGGCGGGCTCAGACGTGGTGGTACTTGCCGCCGCCGGCGATCTCCTGTGCGCGGTAGAGCTGCTCGGTGAGGATCAGGCGCACCAGCTGGTGCGGGAAGACCAGCTTGGACAGGCTCCAGGTGAAGTCGGCGCGCTGGTGCACCGAGGCATCGACGCCGTACGCCCCGCCGATCACCACGGTGATGTTGCGCGAGGTGTCCAGCGGCCGCTGCAGCGTGGCGGCAAGCGCGGGGGAGTCGATGTTCTTGCCGCGCTCGTCGAGCAGGATCAGGAAGTCCTTCGCGTCGACCTTCGCAAGGATGCGCTCGGATTCCTCGGTGCGCGCGGCGTCCCCGTCGCGGGAAGAATGCGGCAGCAACTGCCACTTCACGTCGAAGGGCTTCTTCATGCGCTTCTCGTAGCGCTCGATGCCCTCGATCACCCAGGACTCGTGTTTCTTGCCGATGGCCAGCACGCGGATACTCATGCATCCATCTTCCCGCATGCGCCGTCCGCCGCCGCATCCGGGCGTCCTCCCAGCGGGCTTCGAGCCGGCGACAGGTCCGGAAGATACGCTGGGATGCATGAACGCCAGCAAACGCCGCGGATCCGGACGCACCCCGGGCACCGGCTCCATCATCTTCCTGGTCCTCGCCGTGCTGCTGGGGCTCTTCGGCGTGGCACGGCGCGTGTGGGTCTCGGCATCGCTGGGAGCCGGCCTCGGAGCCTGGGACATCCCGGTGCTCGAATGGATGGTTGAGCACCGGACACCCGTCGCCACGAATGCCGCCTGGTTCTTCTCGGCCCTCGGCAGCACGTGGGGCATGACGGTCATCGCGCTTGTCGCCTGCGGCCTGCTGGTCTGGCGAACCCGCAGCTACTGGCCGCTGCTGCTGGTCGCCGTCACCGCCGCCGGCTCCGTGGCACTGACGGTGTTCCTGAAGAACCTGACGGCCCGTGCCCGCCCGCCGCTGGTGCAGGCCATCGAGCCGGCTCCGGCCTCGTACGCGTTTCCCAGCGGCCACACGCTCAATGCCACGGCGATCCTCGGGATCATCGGCTACCTCCTGTTCCTGGTCCTGCGGAGCCGGCTGGCGCGCATCGCGTTCCTGGTCTCCCTCGGGGCACTGGTCCTGGCCATTGGCTGGAGCCGCATCTACCTGGGCCACCATTGGCTGACCGATGTGCTGGAGGGGCTGCTGATCGGCGGCGCCTGGGCCGCCATCGTCATGGTGCTGCACC
Organism: Paeniglutamicibacter selenitireducens; assembly: GCF_051550675.1. Classification (NCBI taxonomy): domain Bacteria; kingdom Bacillati; phylum Actinomycetota; class Actinomycetes; order Micrococcales; family Micrococcaceae; genus Paeniglutamicibacter; species Paeniglutamicibacter selenitireducens. The sequence goes on from NZ_JBPULF010000010.1 coordinate 137,632, forward strand.
ATTTCACGGTGCTGAAGAACCGGCGGTTCGCGCACTGGATCGCGGTGTAGCCCGGTCCGCAGCCGGCAGCCCAGGCCGGCGGTGAGCGCAGCGGCCACCGCCTCTCGAACCGTGGGCGTTTCACGGGTAGTCTCGGGGCATGAAGGTCGTGGTGCTTGGCGGAAACGGAACGATGGGAACCCGCGTCGTCCGGCTCCTGGAACGTGCGGGGCATGAGGTCGTTGCGGCCAGCCGGTCGACGGGCATCGACGCCTATGCCGGAACCGGGCTGGCAGGCGCGTTCGAGCGTGCCGGTGCGGTGGTCGACTGCCTGAACATCGACTCGATGAAGGCCGACGCCTGCGTCGACTTCCACGAGACCACCGCCCGGAACGTTATCCGGGCGGCCGAGGAGGCCCATGTGGCGCACCTGGTGTGCGTGTCGATCGTGAACGCGCGCAACCCCGAGGTCAACCGTCGCATGGGCTACTACCGCGGCAAGGCGGCGCAGGAAGCGATGTACCAGAACGCCCGGATCCCCACCACGATCGTCCGTACAACCCAGTGGTTTGAACTCGCGGAGACGCTCATCGCCCAGATGAAGGTCGGACCCGTTTCCGTGGTTCCGCGCATGATGAGCCAGCCCGTGGCCGCCGACGCCGTAGCGCGGCTTGTGGCTTCTGTCGTGGAACTGGGGGTCGATGCCCCCGCGGGCGTCGAGTTGGCGGGCCCGGAAACCCGGGACCTCGCGAAGCTGGCACGCCTTGTCGCCCGGAACAACGCTGTGCTCCGCAACGGCGCCGCGCATCCCCGGGTAATCCCCGTTCCGGTGCCCGGACTCAAGGTCTTGAACGGCGGGCTGCTGCCGGGAGCAGGGATCGCAACGGACCCGACCTTGTTCGAGGAATGGCTGGCCAACGGGCGAACCGCATAGCCGCGGCACACGGCCGGTGGGCCGCATGCAGGCAGGGCGACGGTGCTTTGCGACGGTCGCGTGCCGAGCGTCAGTTCTTCCCTTGAGGTAAACCGGGTTGTGGATAACCACTGCCATGCACGGTCGATCCGGTCTACGATGTCGATCAAATGACTCCGACCTGAATCGTAGGCCCGGCATGATCGGCAGAACCAAAAGTGTCATTCTCATCGTCTGTGCGGGCGCCCTCGTGTTGGGGGCATCGGGCTGCACCGCCTCGGCCGACCCTCTGCCGTCCACTTCACCGCCGACTGCGTCTGCAAGCCAACCGAGTCAATCGGCTACCGCCAGCGCCAAGCCGACTCCGACACCGGTTCCGGCAAGTTCGAAGGGTCCGGCGCAAAACTGGCCCGTTCCCAAGATGCCGGACACTGCCAAGGAGAAAACCGAGGCTGGAGTTGTCGCATTCACCAAGTACTACTTTGAGCTCGTTGACTACACGGTGCTGACTTACGATACGAAACCTATCAAGGCAGTGACTGAGCGTTCGTGCTATTTATGTGCCAAACAGGTTATTGATCCGTCAGATGCGAATCGGAAACAGGGCGGGTGGCACGTCGGCGGAGAGACTACTTTGACCGTGAATTTTGCCAAGCTAGTAAAGGAAAGTGGTGTAGCCGGATTTACGTTCATACGCGAAAAAACAACCGTCTACAGGCCAGATCAGGTTCTTCAAGGAACGATTCCGGAAGTCTCAAAGCCTGTTGCTGGTACTCTTCAGTTGAAATTTGCGGATGGGTGGAAAGTCACGGATGTTGAGTTTGTCGATCCGGGCGGAAAGTAGCCGGGATGTCGCGAATGGCGGGGCTCCTCACGCTCATCCTTATTGGTGCTTTCCTAGGTGCCGGATTTCAGCCGGCGTCTGCTTCTCAAACGTCATGCTCGTCAGAGGTTACTTTTGGGGGAAGTAGTGGTCATACCTATGAAGGTGAATGCAAAGACCACCAGACGGCGGTTGGCCCCGGGTACTTCAAAGATCCGTCGAAGGCAAAGCAAATATCCTACGGCCCAAAACTAAGATACAAAGTTGAGTACCTCCGACAATGTGAACCGTCGCTCGTGGATCTCATGGGCTGTGACGCGAATGTGGATCCACCCTGCGCCGACGGAAGTTACCCACTTATTCGCATGATCTACGCACTTAACGGACCGCGCAAAGGCCAGCTCGTGGGATCAAGCTCCTATTGCACAGTCGAACCGGCGATCGATATTCCCGGTGCTGAACAAGACGTTGCGAAAGTGACTCCTGAACGCTTCCGTGAACTCCCGATCTTGGCTTCGACCATCATCAGCCAGCCAGAGAGCTTCTCACTGCGAAATGGTCACGCACATTTGTATGCAGAGTCGGAGAACCAGGATTTCGACATTGTCATTTTCGACCAAGACGTGCGGGTGCGCGCCATTCCGACTTCCTATGCTTGGAACTACGGAGATGGCTCGTCTCGAACTTTTAGCTTCCCCGGAGAGCCACAAGCCAACCGTGGTTTCGATTCCCCAACTTCCACCAGCCATGTCTACAAGGAAACGGGAGACTTTGGTGTCGGCCTCACAACGAGATTCCGTGGCGAGTATTCCACCGAAGGTGGTCCTTGGACCCCGATCCCCGGGATAGCCAATGTGCCAAGTACGTCGGTGACCATGAGCGTGTGGCGAACCAAGAAGGTGCTGGTCGCCGAAAATTGTCAGGCAACACCGGAAGGTCCCGGATGTGCCTCGATATTTGAGTAGTTGTTAGCCCGAATCAAACGAAGAAGGTCCCATGGCCAGGCTCATCTATACGGCAATAACCTCCCTTGATGGCTACATTGCCGATGCCGAAGGGAACTTCGACTGGAGCATGCCAGACCCCGAGATTCATTCATTCATCAATGACCTCGAACGGGGCGTCGGGACGCAGCTCCTGGGACGGAAACTCTACGAGGTCATGTTGTTTTGGGAGCCGCTTCACTGGCAACCAGATCTGCCCGAATTCATCGAAGAATATGCCAAGATTTGGCACGATACCGAGAAGATCGTCTATTCCAGGACATTGCGGAAGACCGACAGCGAACGGACGAAGATTGAATCCACCTTCGATCCCGGGGAAATCGAACAATTGAAAGCCGAAGCGACTGCCGACCTCAGCATTGGTGGTGCTGATCTGGCCGGCCAGGCACTGAAGGCCGGACTGGTCGATGAGGTCCGATTCTTCGTGTCCCCGGTGATGGTCGGAGGAGGAAAGCGTGCCTTGCCCCACGACATTCGGCTGAACCTGGCGCTACTGGGGCAACGCACATTCCCGAATGGTGTCGCGCATCTTCACTACAAAGTTCTAAAGGACGCGGCCGATATGGCATCGAAGCCTTAACGACTGAAGGGTTCCAACTCCGCAAGGAGTTGGAACCCTTCAATTTGGCGGTGACGGAGGGATTTGAACCCTCGGTACGGGGTTACCGTACACAACATTTCGAGTGTTGCACCTTCGGCCGCTCGGACACGTCACCAGACCTGAATACTCTATCGGAAGAATGGCGTACAACAAAAACGAGGTGCCCGCGGGGCAGAATGAAGCCATGTTGCCGAAGACCGATGTGCCGACCATTCCCGTCGAACAGCTCACCCCGGAGTTCCTCCGCGCGTGGTCGTGGCATCGGCAGGGGCTCGATGGATCGCTTGCGGGGCAGGGAGCCGCAAGGGTGCTGGATCGCGCGGGCTGGGCGCGGTCAATCGGAGGCGCCAATACCTACCTGTCACTCTTTGCCCGGGCCGGCATCGGGCGTGAATCCGCCGACCAGTTGGTGGCAACGCAGGCGATCCACGAGTTGCCCACGGCCCGAGGATGCACCTACGTCCTGCCGGCCGGAGATTTCGCCTGGGGGCTACAATTGGGCGGAGCCTCCGCAGAGGCCGCAGTGAAAGTCTTGTTGCGATTGGGAGTCGGGCGGGAAGAAGTCGAGCGCCTGGCCGAATCCGTGATGGAAGCCCTGCAGCACGCCAAGGAATCGGGCCGACCGCCAATGGACCCCCGCGAGCTCAAGGACGTCGTGGGCGACCAAGTCAGGAACCTGGGCGAGGCGGGCAAGAAGAAGGGTGCCACCACCACCTTGCCCGCGGCTTTGGGTTTGCTTCAGGCCCACGGACGAATCCGGAGGATCCCGGTGAACGGCCGATTGGACCAACAGCGGTACTCGTACGTGGCATGGGAACTTCCCGCGACTGGGGAGAACGATGCAACTGTGAGGGCGCGAATGGTGGAGAGGTTCCTGGGCTGGACCGGAGGGGCGACCACGGGACAGATCCGTTGGTTTACCGCGTTCACCGTGGCGCAGACCAAGGCAGCGTTGGCCGCGATCGGTGCGGTGGCAGTGGGTACCGCGGGCGAAGATATTTTGTGGATGATGCCCAGGGACGTGGCCTTCATGTCGACGTTCGAGGTTCCGGACGAGGAAGACGTGCAACTGCTGGCAGGGTCGGATTCCTTGGTGCTGCTCCGCCGGAACTCGGCTGACGCGTTCGATGCTGTTGGGCGGGCCGCGGTCGCCGGAATGAGCGGATCGGCCTTGGCCGCAGACTTGTCGGACCACCCGATTGTGGACCGGGGGCGGATCATCGGGTTGTGGCAGTACGATCCGGAGAAAGAACGAATCGCCTGGTGGACCTTCGAACCGGCGAGCGAAAAGGTCCTGAAGCGCATCCACGAAGTACAGGCTTGGATCGCGGAGGACCTGGGGGACTTCCGGTCCTTCAGCCTGGATTCGCCGAAATCACGCGAAAAGAACATCGTCATGCTGGACAGGCTGCGGACGGCATGAGCCCCGCAGGTGCGGGCCGGGACGCTTGGATACCTAGCGCTTGGCGCGGAAGAAATCGGTGAGCAGCTTGGCGCATTCTTCTTCACGCACGCCGGGGTAGACCTCGACCCAGTGGTTGAGACGCGGCTCGCGAAGGATGTCGAAGACGGAACCGACGGCACCGGCCTTCTCGTCCCAAGCGCCGAAGACGACCTTCGGGATGCGGGAAAGGACAATTGCCCCGGCGCACATGGCGCAGGGTTCAAGGGTAACCACCAGCGTGCAGTCCTCGAGCCGCCAACCGTCGTCGTTTCCGGAAGCACGCAGTGCCTCGGCCGCGGCACGGATCGCAATGACTTCGGCGTGGGCGGTGGGATCCCCGTGTGCTTCGCGTTCGTTTCGTCCGGTGGCTAGGACCTGCCCGTCCGGGCCCAGGATGACGGCGCCAATGGGGACGTCCGACGTGGCCAGGGCGGCATGTGCTTCATCCAGGGCGATACCCATCAGGGCATGGTGGGCGGCATTTGGGGCGATCACGATGCCAACTTTAGTTCGGTCGATCGGAAGAAGCCCATTCCTCAGGGGACAACCTGGTCGGCGTCGGTGTCCGGGACGATAATATTGTGGTTCAACCGCAGAAGGTTCCGCGGGTCGTAACGCTGTTTGAGCGCTGTGAGCCGGGCCAGCTTCGCGGCGCCGTATACGCCCAACGCGTCAAACCCGTGTGCGGCCCGCTCATCTGCGCTTGAAAAGTTCACGTATTGCCCGCCGGTGGCGAAGCGCTGCATTTGATGCGCGAAACCACGCACGAAGGCCACATGGTGTTCGTCCTCGCGGGGATCTGTCCAGAAACCGTAGATGTTGAGCCAGAACGCGGAGGAACGATCGGGGAATGCGGAGGCATCGGGAGGTACCCGGCCCATGGCCCCGCCCATGACGTGGATGTCGAATGCTGTGCCCTGCCACGTCTGTTCGGATCCCCGGGCGACCAGGACGTTGATCACCTCCTCGTCGAGGCTGTCGAATGCGGTGTTCTTCCAGTACGCGCGAACTCCCTTGGGAAATATGGAATCGGAAACGGATTGCCACTCCGGCCAGGTGACCGCAGAAACGTCTTCGACATCGGGTGGCGCCAAGTGGGTGAATCGCCCCACGCATGCGGCGCCGGCATCGTGGTCCGGATCCGCCCAGAGGAATCCGACGATGAGGAGGGGGTCATCGCCCATTTCCCACTCGCGCGGCGGCACCATGACGTTGGCGATGACGGTCATTTCATCGGGCAGGTCGATTGCCCAGGTTCGTAGCGCCACCAGGGCCCTGTGCCAGCCGGCTCGGCGGTAGATCAGGTTGCCGGCAAAAAGTGTTGGCGGCAGGGGGTGCGCCTTGAACGTGAACGAGGTGACGACACCGAAATTGCCGCCTCCGCCGCTCAGGCCCCACAGCAGTTCAGGGTTGGTGTCCGCGTCCGCACGTACGGCCTCGCCTTCGGCAGTGATGAGATCGGCGGCAACAAGCGTGTCCACCGTCAGCCCGCAGGTTCGGGTGAGCCACCCGAAGCCACCGCCGAGGCAAAGACCCGCAACGCCGGTTTGCGAGATGACACCGACGGGGACAGCCAAACCATGGGCGCTGGTCGCCCTGTCGAGCTCGCCGAGGGTGGCGCCCCCGCCCACGGTCACCAGCCGCCTCTCCGGATCCACGGTGACGTCGTTGAAAGCCCTGAGGTCCAGGAGGAGCCCGGCTTCCACCGTGCCATGACCCGCAACGTTGTGGCCTCCGGCGCGGACAGCCAGAGGGAGGGAATGATCGCGTGCGAAGGCCAGGGCAACGGGGATGTCCGACACCTCGGTGGCCCTGACAATGAGCGCCGGGCTTCGGTCGATCATGGCATTCCAGACCAAACGTGCTTCGTCGTACCCGGGGTCCGTTGCCGTGAGGACGGAGCCTTGGATCTTGTCAGCCAGCGCCTTGACTTCGAAAGGTTGCGGCAATTCGGGTGTGCCCATGAGATTCGCCTAGATTCGTGTCCGGTTCGATAGACAGGCTTCCAGCTCATTGTCCGTCCGGTCCCAATGGCGGTCAATGGTGGGAATCACGGGATAAATCGGCCCAAAAACGGATTTTTGGACCATCACGGCTGGTAGATTTTGCTTCATGCGCGTACAGGTAGTCGACCACCCGCTGGTGGCACACAAGGTATCGGTCCTTCGAGACAAGAACACCCCGTCGCCGGTCTTCCGGCAGCTGACCGACGAGTTGGTGACCCTGCTGGCCTACGAGGCAACGCGCGAGGTCAAGACCGTCGAGGTACAGGTAGAGACCCCCGTGGCAACGACCACGGGAATCGCCTTCGCCAAGCCGACCCCTCTGGTGGTGCCGATCCTGCGCGCCGGCCTGGGCATGCTTGAAGGCATGACCCGCCTGGTTCCGACCGCCGAGGTCGGCTTCCTGGGCATGGCCCGCAACGAGGAAACCCTCGACATCATCACCTACGCCGAACGCCTTCCATCCGACCTGACCGGCCGCCAGGTGTTCGTGCTTGATCCGATGCTGGCCACCGGCGGAACGCTGATCGAATCGATCAAGTTCCTCTTTGACCGAGGCGCCGAGGATGTCACGTGCATCTGCCTGATCGCCGCACCGGAGGGCCTGGCCCGCCTGGAAGAGGCCTACGGAGACAACGAAAAGGTCCACCTGGTGCTTGCGTCCTTGGACGAGAAGCTGGACGAGAACTCGTACATCGTTCCGGGCCTTGGCGATGCCGGCGACCGCCTGTACGGAGTGGCCCACTAACACCGCAGTTTTTGGACCGTGGCGTCCGTTCCAGCTCCCCGGACAGGGGGCAGGGACGGACGCCGCGGTGCTTAAGCGGCGATCCTGCTTCAGGACGGTCGAATATGGGGTTCTTCCCAATCGAACGTGGTCAATGTTCCGTGCTGCCAGTCCTGGCGCAGGATTGCGTAGGCGAGGGAAGCCACGTGCCCGCCGTCCTCGGTCGGCCAGCCCATGCGGTAGTGGGCCTCCTTGAGGAAGCCACACCGGAGGAATGTCTTGCGCATGGCGATGTTGTCTTCGCGGGTTTGCCCCTCGAAGCGCAGGACACCGGGCATCGTGGTGAAGACCAGGTCGCAGAGCGCACGGAGGACCTCGACTCCCAAGCCCATGCCGCGCTGCCCTTCGTCCAGCCGCAAGTCGAACAAGGGGGCGGCATCCTGAAGGTCTTCAAGGACAGCGATGCCGAGTCGTTGGCCGTTTCGGAGTATCCAGTAGCCCTGGGTTTCCGCGTTCCAGAACCTGCCGTTCTCCACCCCCGACCGCACGGAGTCGGCCTGTGGCGCGGCCTGGACATGGAAAGGAAACCTGTTTGAGGCCAGGAACGCTATGACGTCCTCTGAGTCGGACGCGGACATCGGCTGGAGATTTACGCTCATGGCCGGATTCTAGTTCGGGCTCGTGGCCGATTCCGTGGTCCTCCCACACTTGGCGGGATTTATCCCTTGGGGGCTTTGGGGGATTTCGCGGGCTTGGGCGGAGCAACCGGCTTGGATGGTTCCTTCAAGGCCAATGGCAGGCGGACGGTAAAGACCGTGCGACCGGGCCGGGATGCGACGGCGATGGTGCCTCCGTGGGCCTCCGCAATGGCCTGTGCAATCGGCAGGCCAAGCCCCGTGGTGCCGTCTGCACCTGACCGGGCAGAGTCGGCGCGGGTGAAGCGCTTGAAGACGTGCGGCAGGAACGCCGCATCGATGCCCTCGCCGGTGTCCTCGATCCGCAGAACCGCCTCACGGGCGTCGGAGTCGCGATCGAGTGCCACCGTCACAGTGTTTCCTGCCGAGGTGTGCTTGCGGGCATTGGCCAGCAGGTTGGTGATGACCCGGCGCAGCGAGCCGGCGTCCGCCGAGACCACGACGGGTTCGTCCGGCACCTGGGTGACCCAATGGTGGTCGGGGGTGGTGATGCGGAAATCCTCGGTGATCTCCGAGGCCAGCTGGCCCAGGTTCACGGGGGTCTTCTTGAGCTGGTGTTTCTCATCCAGCCGGGCCAGCAGCAGCAGGTTCTCGACCAGCGAGCTCATCCTGGTGCTTTGCTCCAGCACGCGGCCCAGCGAGCGCTGGCCGTCGTCGCTGAAATGCTCGGTGGCGCTGATCAGTTCGGTGTAGCCGCGGATGGCCGAGAGCGGGGTGCGAAGCTCGTGCGAGGCGTCCGCAACAAACTGGCGCATCTGTGCCTCCGACTGCTCGCGGGCGGCAAAGGCGGTGGCCACGTTGTCCAGGAGTGCGTTCAGGGCGTTGCCGACATCGCCGGACTCGGTGCCGGGAACCGAGTCTTCGGGCGCGACACGGACTTCCAGAGCCGCAGTGCCCGAATCGAGCTCCGCATTGGCCACCGACGAGGCAACCGCCGAAACGCGCTTCAGGGGGGCGAGCGAGCGGCGGATGATGATCGACCCGACAAGCCCGGTGGCGGCGAGCCCAGCCACAGAGATGATGATCGTCAGCCATGTCAGGGAGGCGATGGTCCGCTCGTTGGGTGCCAGGGGGAGCCCGGTGATCAGGATGCCGCCGTTGGCGGGATCCGACTGGGCGGATAGCAGGTAGTCGCCGATGCTCAGGTGCTTGACCTCGGGAGGGGCGTCGACTTCCAGCTGCGAAAGCGGCAGCGCGTCGGTGCTGACGAGGTCCTTGCGCTCGCCGGTCTTCTCATCCAGCACGCCGGCGGCAAAGAGGTAGCCGGAGACGATCTTGGCGTTGAGGGTGCCCGACGCCTGGCCTGGCGCGAACAAGGGTGCCGGCTTGGTCGGGTGGCCTTGCGTGCGGGAGTAGGCCTCGGCGCGGTCTGCCGCGTTGCTGAGCTGTTCGTTGAGCTGGACGGAAAGGGTTTGGCGCATGCCCGCGTTCAGGAGCAGGCCTATCACCGCGCAAATCATCGCGAGGGATCCGATGAGGGCCAGCAGCAGCCTGCGCTGCAGGGTCAGGTGCCCAAGGCGCCCTGAGCGAAAACGCCCCTCGTCGGCTGCCGCATGGGGGGCATCCCCGGATGTCTGGTCTGTCGTCTCCCCGACGGTCCCACCGGGGTCGGCCGTTGCGCCGGGCAACACCGGGGGATGGGCCGGAGCCGGCGGAGCCGCAGGGGGCGCCGTGCTTGGGCCGGCGGCGGAATCGGGCTCGCTGGCCCGGTTCGGGCGGGGTACTGCGCTCTCGCTCATGATGCGGGCTTGAGCATGTATCCAGCACCGCGCACCGTGTGGATCATCGGGGGCCAGTCTGCCTCGATCTTCTTGCGCAGGTAGGAGATGTACAGTTCCACGATGTTGGCCTGGCCACCGAAATCGTAGTGCCACACGTTGTCCAGGATCTGGGACTTGGAGACCACGCGTCGCGCGTTGAGCATCAGGTAGGAAAGCAGGTCGAATTCGGTGGCGGTCAGGCTGATGGGAACGCCGGCGCGGGTGACGTCGTGCGAGTCGGTGTTCAGGACCAGGTCCCCGACCACGAGCTCGGCGGTGTCGGCGGCGCTGGCGCCGGAGCGCTCAACCAGCTTGTGCAGCCGCAGCAGGACTTCCTCGAGACTGAAGGGCTTGGCCACGTAGTCGTCGGCGCCGATGCCCAAACCCTCGATGCGGTCCTCGACCGCGTCCTTGGCGGTCAGGAACAGCACCGGAACTTCGGGAAGGAACATGCGGACCTTGCGCAGGACCTCTGGGCCCTCGAAGCCGGGCAGCATCCAGTCCAGCACCAGGACATCGGGCGCGGAGGCGCGTGCCGATTCGACGGCGCTGGGGCCGTCGTGCGCAACCGTTGCTTCCCAACCGAGCATGCGGGTGCCCATGGAGACCAGTTCGGCAAGCGACGGTTCGTCGTCGACCACCAGAACCCGGATGGGGGTTCCGTCCGGGTGGGTGAGTCGGGGCAGCTGGGTGGGAGAAAAGCGTGAGGCTGGCATGTTTCTACTTTCCATCCGGGGCGTAGGTCGCGACTGTGATCACTCTGTGAGCGGCCTGTGAACCATGTTGACTACAGCTTATTGCCTGCCGGGCGGGGCTTGCGCGGCGTTCCCCACGCGGGCTGTTGAATTGCCCGTTGTATGGATCAGCATCCGGGTGTAAGGCTGCCCACGATTCCAACGTTATGCGCTTAATTGATCACTTTGCGCACGGTTTTGCAAATGGCCGGGCATACCGTGCCACGCGCAGCTCTCCCGTTGCCTATCTGTGCAATGTGATGATCGTCACTTTCGGTACGTTTTGTCTCACTATGTGGACCTTACCGAAGTTTGTTACTTGCGGGTTCCGATTATTACGAGGAAACTGAACCTTGTGAATAGCGCAGCAACAGCAACTCGGGGCCTCCGCGGAGGCAAGGTGACCACTCACCTCCACAGCTGTTGTCGAATGCCCAGCTGAGCGTCGAACCTATTTCGACGCTCAGTGAAACTCGCATCCGCCCCGATTCCGCACAGGTGGTCTGGGGCATCTAAGCATTCGCGCCATTCCGTGGCATTCACACGAGTTAGAGGTAAAGCAGCATGTCGGTTACGTCCGGATACGTCCATGTCTCCATCCGCAACGCCCAGTCCCGCGCCGCAGCAGCGCAGCGCACGACGACTCCCGGCGGCTACGCCCCGGCCGGCTATCGCCAGCTCCATGCGGTCCCGGCTACCCATGAAACTCGACCGATGACGGCGCCGACCCCGATCGTTGCCCCGGCCGGCACCCCGGGCCCTCAGCCGGTGGCCAACGACACCACGGCCCGCGGCTTCGTGCTCTACGTTGGCCTTGACGAATCGGTGGCGCAGGCTCAGGGAACCTCCTTGGGCAAGCTGGCCACCCAGGTTCGCGCCTTCCTGGCCACGCTCTCCCCTGAGGCGCAGACCCACGCGGCAGTCGCCCTGGCCCCGGCCAGTGCGCAGGGCGAGAACATCGACGTGGTCCGCCACGCGCTGGGCGACCCGACGGTCAACCGCCGCCCGCGTGCCGACGCCCGTCCCGCGGCACCGCGTCCCTCCGGCGTGCTGATCGACCTGTCCCGCCGCGAGGTCCACCTTGATGGCGAGACGCTGAACCTCACGTTCAAGGAATTCGAGCTGCTGAACTACCTGGTGGAGAACGGCACCCGCACCGTGGGCCGCGACGAACTGCTGACCAACCTGTGGCGCAACGCCGAAGAGGTGCCCAACGAGCGCACCATCGACGTGCACATCCGCCGTCTTCGCTCGAAGCTGGGTCGTCTGGCCAACACCGTGCGCACCGTGCGCGGCCAGGGATACCGCTTCTACGAGCACCCCGAGGTCGTCGTCTGGGCTGCCCCGGAATACACCATCTAGTTCCAGGTTCCATCCCGCGGGGCGCTGCATCATCGGATGCGGCGCCCCGCGGCGTTTAACCGGCCTAAGCTGGGTAGCATGAGTGACCACCACCTGAAGCGGCTCGTGTTGCTGCGCCATGCCAAGAGCGACTACCCGATGGGGGTGGGCGACCACGACCGCCCGCTGGCGGCGCGCGGAAACCGCGAGGCGCCGGCGGCCGGGGCCTGGCTGCGTGAGCACGGCGTGGTGCCGGACTACATCGTCACCTCCGACGCCCTGCGCACGCGTTCTACCTGTGCCTGGGTGATCTCCGAGCTGGGCGAAAAGGCCCCGACCCCGTACCTGGACTCGCGGGTCTACGGCGCCTCGGCCGCCAGGCTGTGCGCGATCGTCAACGAAACCCCTGAAACCGTCACCACGCTCCTGGTGATCGGGCACCAACCGGTCCTGCAGGAACTCGCAATGCGCTTGGCCAGCGTCGACTCGGACGAGGAGGCCGTTTACGAGCTGGCCATGGACTACCCGACGCTGGGCCTCACGGTCCTGGAAACCGACAAGCCGTGGGCCGAGGTCGACGGCCGCGACATGCGGGTGACGAACTTCGTGGTGCCGCGCTAACTAGGCGGTTCCGGGGTCGCCGAGCATGCCGCCGGTCCTTTCGAACACCTCGCGCAGCAGGGCGGTGAGCTCGGCGATGGCCGGGGAGCCGGCCATCGAATCCCTGTAGATCACCTGGATGACACGCCGCTGCGGCACGTCGCGCAGCGGGCGGGCCACCACCGAGGGGTCCAAGGGGCCGCGGCCCAGCCGCGGGACAAGTGCGACGGCCACCCCGGCGGACGCCAGGGCGATGAGTGTTGCGAATTCCGGGTCCTCGGCGACCACGCGCGGCACCACGCCCAGGTCGGCAAAGAGCCGCATGAGTGCCTCGTGGCAGATGGCGCCGGCCGGCGTTGCTGCCCAGGGCTCCCCGAGCAGCTCGCTGCGCTCCAGCGCGGGCAGGGGCGCCAGCCGGTGGCCCGCGGGGAGCACCACGTCCGCCTCGTCGTACCCCAGGGTTTCGGTGTGCACGCCCGGCGGGATGGCCAGCGGGATCGAGTTCCAGTTGTGGACCACGGCGAGGTCTGCATCCCCGCGCGCGACCTGCAGCACGGCGGCCTCCGGCTCGACGCCGCGCAGGCGGGTGTCGAGCGGGGCCCGGCCGGGCCCGCCCGCGCGGTGGAGGGCCAGCGCCGGGGCCACCAGGCCGCGCATCGCCGTGGAGAACGCGATGACCCGCAGCCTGCGCCTGGCCACCGCGGGGGACTCGACGAGCGTCGTCACGCGCTCCAGCTCGCGCAGCAGCGGCCCGCCCTCCATGGCCAGCAGGCGGCCGCGCTCGGTCAGCCGCACGCCGCGTCCCTGGCGCTCGAGCAGCGGGGCATCCAGGGTGCGCTCGAGCTTCTTGACCTGCTGGGAGACGGCGGATGCGGTGAAGCCGAGCGCTTCGGCGGCGGCCACCACCGAGCCGTAGCGCTCGATGGCCACCAGGGAACGCAGTGCCTGCACATCGATCATGAAGCGATGCTACAAGAAACCCTGAAGGATTCGAAGCTGGTGCTACATGGTCTGCGGGTGCCACAGTGGAGGTGTGAAACCGCGCGATACGCTCCTGGCCCTGCTCGTCGCCCTGCTGTGGGGGCTGAACTTCCTGTTCATCGACCTGGGGCTGCGCGACACCCTGCCGCTGGTCTTCGTGGCGCTGCGCTTCGCCGCCGTCGCCTTCCCGCTGGTCTTCTTCGTTCCGCGGCCCGCCGTCGGCTGGAAGGTCATCGCGGGCATCGGCCTGGCCATGAGCGCGGGGCAGTTCGGGCTGCTCTTCACCGCCATGCACCTGGGGCTGCCCGCCGGCCTGGCACCGGTGGTCCTGCAGTCGCAGATGTTCTTCACGATCGGGCTCGGGGCGCTCTTCCTGCATGAATACCCGACGCGCCGGCAGCTGGCCGGGACGGCGCTGGGCCTTGCGGGCCTGGGAGTGGTGGGGCTCGGCCGGGTGGCCTCGCTGCCCGAGGGAGCCGCCCTGGGCAGCGTGCTGGTCCCACTGCTGATCTGCGTCGCCGCGGGGTTCAGCTGGGGCATCGGCAATGTCATCTCGCGTTCCGCCGCGGGCGCCTCCGGGCTGGGCCTGGTGGTGCACTCGGCGCTCTGGGTGCCGCTGCCGATGCTGGGGCTTTCGCTGCTGCTCGACGGGCCCGCGGCAGTGGGCGACGCGCTGGCCACCATGGGGCCGGAGACCTGGTGGGGCGTGGCCTTCACCGCGCTGGTGGCCTCGCTGGTGGGCTACAGCATCTGGAACACCCTGCTGGGGCGCTACCCCGCCGCCAAGGTGGTTCCCTTCACGCTGCTGATCCCCGGGATCGGCATGGCCAGCGCCGCGCTGGTGCTCCACGAGTACCCCAACGCGCTGGAAATCGCCGGGGGCGCGGTGTTGGTGCTCGGCGTGGCCGTCGGCACCCTGCGCCCGCGGAGGGCCGGGATCCCCGTCGCAGGCCCCGCGCCGGATGCCTCCGGGCGGGAGGGTGCCGGGGAAGCGCGGTCGGGACGTGTCGCGGGAGACGAATCATGAGAGTTTGCCGGAGGTAAAAACGCGGGGTTCCGCAGGTGCCGGGCGCGAAAATGAGAACGCGCGTCCGAAGATGAGAGCGGCCTCATCTGCCGTTCACCAAAAAGACATGTTTCCGACCTTGACTAGTGGAAAGGTAGCTCGCCGAGCTGCCGGGCGCAGCGCGGGCACCGCGTTCGCCCGACCACTGGACAAGGAGTTCCGAGATGGACACCAGCACCGACACCGCGATCGAGACCCTCCTGCCCCGCACGGGCGCCGACACCGGCCCGCTGCGCCGGCTGGAGATCGAACCCGGGCGGGCCCGGCGCATCCGCGCCGCCTACACGACCCGCTTTGTCGCCTCCGGCTTCGCCAAGCGCCCCGGGGACTTCCACCTGCTGGCCGGGGCCGAGGCCGCACCGCGACCTGGGGACGTGGTGGTCGCCCGGGTCGTCGAGATCGGCAAGCACACCCGCCTGGAATCCCCGGTCTCCCGGCGCCAGCTGATGTTCGTCGGGCAGGAGATCATGGTCGCCTACGGCAACCGCTACGCCCCGGACCAGTTCCTGGCCCACGTGCCGGACACCCTGGAACCCTGCCACCTTGTCGCAGGCGGCGGGGTGGCCGGGTACGTCACGCAGATGCACGCCTCGATCGACGCCGCCACGCGGATCGAGCCCGTCGGGCTGCTGGCCACGGCCGACGGCGTGGTGAACCTTGCCGACTTCGCGCCCCTGCGGGTGGGCAGCCCGTCGCTGGCGGCCGTGAGCGCCGTGGGGACCCCGCGGCCGCCGGTCGTGGCGGTGCTTGGCACCTCGATGAACTCGGGAAAGTCCACCACCCTGGGCTGCCTGGTCAACGGGTTGGCCAACGCCGGGCTGCATGTGGCGGCCGGCAAGGCGACGGGCACCGGTGCCGGCAACGACCCGAACCTTTTCACCGACGCCGGCGCCTTCCCGGTCTGCGACTTCACCGACTTCGGCTATCCCACCACCTTCAAGCTCGCCTACGAGCAGGTCCGCGACCTGCTCGGGGCCATGGTCGACGAACAGGCCGCCTCCGGGGCTGACGTGGTGGTCATCGAGATCGCCGACGGCCTCTACCAGGGGGAGACCTCCCGGCTGCTACGCGACCCGCTCTTCGCAGCGTGCGTGGACTCCGTGGTGTTCTCCGCCCAGGACGCCCTGGGCGCCCGCGCCGGGCTCGACGTGCTGCAGGAAGCCGGGGTCCCGGTGGCCGCGGTCTCCGGCCTGCTCACCGCGTCCCCGCTGGCGGCCGCGGAGGCGGCCGCGCAGCTCGAGGTCCCGGTCATCGACACCTACTCGCTGTGCGACCCCGGGGTTGCCACCGGATTGCTGCCGGTGCGCGCGGGCATCTCGTGATCCGCGCGAAGGCAGCCGGCGGACCGCCCCGGCTGCCCCGGCTTGTCGCGGGAAGGCGCAGGGTGCTCTTCGCCGCGCTGCTGGCGCTGGCCCTGGCCTGCGGCCTGCTCGGGGTGGGCGTGGCCATGCTGGCCGGCGCGCTGGTTTCCGGGGGAGCCGTGGTGCCGACGGCCGCGGGGATCGCCGCGCTTGTCGCGCTGCTGGTCCTGGGCCGCTACCTGGAGCGGGTGCTGGCCGAGAAGCTGGGCCAGCACTACGTGGCGCAGCTGCGCCTGGGTCTTGTCTCCCACGCGTTGCTGGCCGGCAGGCCGCCCTCGGTGGGCATCACGGTGGCCCGGGCCAGCAACGATCTCTCCTCGGTGCGCAACTGGGTCTCGCAGGGGATCGCCCCGCTGCTGGCGGGCATCCCGCTGCTGCTGGTCTCCGGGATCGGCCTCTGGATGCTGCACCCGGCGCTGGTCCCGGCGCTGGCGGTGCCGGTGCTGCTGTTGGCCGGTGCGCTGCTGGCGCTCTCCGGGCCCGCCTACGAGCGGGCGCGCATCCTGCGGCGGCACCGCGGCAACCTTGCCGCGCGCATCGCCGACACCGCGGCCGCGGGAAGCGCCGTGGTGGCCTCCGGAGGGGTGTCGCGCGAGATGTCCCGGGTCCGGGCCAGCGGCGCCAAGGTCATGGATGCAGCCGTGGCGCGGGCCAGACCTGCCGCGCTGATGCGCGCGCTTTCGCTCGGGATGCCGCTGGTCGCCACCGCCTCCGTGGTGCTGGTGGCCCGCCATGCGGCGCTCGACGCCGGCCAGGTCGCCACGGCGCTGACCGTGCTGGGGCTGTGTGCGGCTCCCGTGGGCGAATGGGGGCGCATCGTGGAATACCGGCAGAACCACCGCGCCGCCGCCCGGATCGTCGCACCCCTGCTGGAGGAGGGGCGGGCCCTGTCCGCCGGGCCCGGGATCCCCGACGCCGCACCGCGGGCCGCCGCCGAGATCCAGGCCGGCCGGGTTGCCGGGGTGTGGGTGAACGGGCTGGAGATCGAGGGCACCGCCATCCCGGCACTGCGTGCCGAACCTGGGGAACGGATCCGGCTGGAGGGCGGCGACGCGCGGATGCGCGCCGGTCTGCTGGCCGCGCTGGCCACGGCCCGCACCGCGGAAGGCCCGGTGCTGGGCGGGCTGGAGCCGTCAGTGACCCTGCGGCAGCGGAACCTGGTGGTGGGCGGGCACATCCCCGGGGCGCTCGGGGAACGGCAGCGCCGGAAGCTGGTGGGGGCGGCCTTCGGGTCGATGGTGCCCGAGCGCGGCACGGTGCTGCGGGCCCTGCGCTACAGGCGCCCGGGCGCGGACCCGGCGGCGGCCCTGGAGCTGGCGCTGGCCCTGGGGCTCGATGTCCGCACGCTGCCGCAGGGCGAGCACACGCAGCTGCGCCGCGGCGGGATCCAGCTGTCCGCGTCCCAGCGGGCGGGGCTGTTGGCGGCCCGGGCCATGCTGGGGAACCCGCCGCTGCTGTTGATGGAGGGTATCGATTCGATGCTCGACGCCGCGAGCCGCGAACGGCTCGCGGACATGCTCGCGGCATACCCCGGAGTGGTCGTCGTCTGCTCGGAGGCCGACTGGTGTTCCGGCTACAGGCCGTGGACCCTGCCGGAAAGGACCTCGTCGGAAAGGACCTCGTCGGAAAGGACCCCGCCGGAAACGCCGCTACCTAGTGCGCCGGAGCCTGCCGCAGCGGCGCGGTGAAGGCCATGACGGCCTCCACACAGGTTTCCACGGTGCGCTCCGGGTGGAAGACCTGCCGGTCCCGGCCCAGGATCAGCGCGGCACCGAAGACGGCGATGGCCAGGGCGTCGAGGTCCACCGCGGGGGAGCCCTGTGCCGGCGGAGCCTCGGCGGCCATCCGCCCCAGCGCCGTGCGCACCAGGGAGATGACCTCGTGGCGCAGCTGGGCCAGCGATTCGGCCCATTCGCTTTGGGCCTGCCACTGCTCGGAATTCCACAGCTGCGCGAACGACGGGTACTCGGCAATGAACTCGAGCGCCCCGGTGACCATCAGCCGCAGGCCGCGGTCGGCCTCCGGCTCCCGGGCGCCGGCCGCGAGCCGCTCGAAGAGGATCGCCGCGCCGAAGTCCAGCAGCTCGCCGATCAGCTCGCCCTTGGACCCGAAGTTGTAGTACACGGTTCCCTTGGAGACGCCCGCGGCCTTGGCGATCTCGTCGACGCTCACCTCCCGGTGCCCGCGGGTGCCGATCAGCTCCATGGAGGCGCTGAAGAGCCGGTGCTTGGAGTCCGTGACCCGTGTGCGGGTACGCGGGTTCGGTGCCTGGGTCATGCGCTCAGCTCCGGGTGAAGGGTTTTCAGTGTCCATGTCTTGTGCATGCGCACCGCGATGGTGCTGGCCACCAGACCAAGGACCGTGTAGCCGACCAGGCCCAGGACGATCGGGCCGAGCACCGAGAGGTCCGCGCCGTACATCAGGTGGCGCAGGCCCGTGACCACGTGCCCCATGGGCAGCCAGCGGTGCGCCACGTGCAGGGCGTCGGGTGTGGTTTCCCAGGGGAAGGTGCCGCCGGAGGAGACAAGCTGGAGCACCATGAGCACCAGCACCACGAGCTTGCCGGGGGTGCCCAGCAGCGCGCAGATCCCCTGGATCATCGCCGTGAACGCCATGGAGGCCAGCAGGAACAGGCCCCAGGTCATCCACGGGTGCGCGGTGTCCAGGCCGAGGCCGAAGAGCACCACCACGTAGAGGATCGTGCCCTGGATCATCGAGATGCCCAGGAACGGCAGCCAGCCGCCGATCGCGATTTTCCAGTCCGAGGCGTTGGAGGCCAGCGCACGCTTGGTGATCGGGCGCATGATCTGCACCAGGATGAACGCGCCGATCCAGATGGCAAGGGTCATGAAGAACGGGGCCAGGCCCTCGCCGTACACGCTGGCCTTCGCCTGGTCGGTGCGCGAGATGTCCACCGGGTCGCCCATGACCGTGGAGATCTGTTCGCGCTGTGATTCGTCAGGGTGCGGAACCTCGTCGCTGCCCTCGGCAAGGCCCGAGGATAGTTCCCCCGCGCCGTCCTTGAGTTCCGTGGCGCCCGAGCCGAGTTCCCCGACGCCGTCGCCGAGGTCCTTCACGCCGGCCACCAGGGTGCTGGTGCCCTCGTGCAGGGTGTTGGCGCCGGCGGCCAGCGAGCCGGCACCGGAATCGAGCTTCTTGGCGCCGGCCAGGGCGTCTTTCTGGCCTGCGGCCAGCGTTCCGGCACCGGAGGCCAGGGCCTGCGCGCCGTCGTTCAGCTTCGAGGCGCCGGCCGCGGCATCGGAGATCCCGGTCTTCAGGGCCGGCATCGCCCCGGCCAGCTGGCCGGTCCCGTCGGCCAGGGTGGACAGGCCGCCGGAGAGCTGCTTGGCGCCGTCTGCCACCTGCGCCGAACCGTCGGCGAGTGCCGCGATCTGCGACTGGGCGGTGGAGAGCTTCTTCTTGGTGTCGGCCACCTGGGATTCGATGCCTGTGGACGCCGCGGCATCCTTCAGCGCGGCCTCGAGGTCGTCCGCCTGCGCCTGGGTGATGACCCCGTCCTTGATGAGCTTGGCGGTTTGGGCGTCGAGTGCGGACTTGGCGGCGGAGAGACGCTCGTCGGCGTCCTGCTCCAGGGCGGTGATGGTGTCCGCGGCCTGGGTGACCTTGTCGTTCAGGGCCTTGTTGCCCGCGGCGACCTGTGCGGCGCCGTCCGCGAGCTTCTTCGAGGCCTTGGAGGCGGTGTCTGCGCCGTCGGCCAGCTGGCCGGTCTTGGACGGGAGTTCCTTGGTCTTGGACTTGAGCTCGCCCAGGCCGGCGTCCAGTTCCTTGGTGCCGCCGGCGAGGGTGCCGGCACCGTCGGCGAGGTCCCCGGCGCCCTTGGCCAGCTTCTGCTGCCCGGAGACGAGCGACGAGGTGCCCTCGTGCAGGGTGCCCGCGCCGGCGCCCAGTTCCCCGGCGCCGTTGTCCAGCTGGGTGGCGCCGTCGTCGAGGGAGACCACGCCGTCCGAGAGGGCCCCCACGCCGTCGGAGAGCTTCACGGTTCCGGTGTGCAGTTCCCCGGCGCCGTCGGCGGCCTTGACCATGTTGGTGTGGATGTCGGAGAAGCCGGTGAGCAGGGCATCGGCGGTTTGCGTGCCGACCTCCTTGGCCACGGTGTTGTGCACCTCGCCGGCGAGCTTGTCGGCGAAGGTGCCGACCATGTAGTTGTTCGCGTCGTTGGTGGTGATCTTCAGGATGGCCTGCTGTGCCTTTTCGAAGTCCCCGGGGGAGGCGAGGTTTGCCGAGAAGTCCTGGGGGATGGTCATCGCGAAGGCGTAGTCGCCGCTGGAGACCCCCGCTTCCGCTTCCTCTTCCGAGTTCACCACGGTCCAGCCGAAGGTCCCGTCGTCGAGCAGTTCCTCGGTGACGTCGTCACCGACCTGCAGCTTCTTGCCGTCCTGTTCGGCACCGGTGTCGAGGTTCACGATAGCGGCCTTGACGTTGTGCAGGTGCGCGTACGGATCCCAGTTGGCGTAGAGGTACAGGGCGCCGTAGAGCAGCGGGACCAGGCACATGGCGATGATTGCCAGCCGCGGCAGGCGGCCGGAGGTCATGCGCTTGAGTTCGGAGAGCGCCAGGCGCAGCGTGGTCATCGGTTTTCCTCGGATACTGGTGGAAGGACTGTGGTTTCCGGTGCCGGCCCGGGATCCTGGGCAGGGGCGTCGGCGGGGGCCGCTTCGCCCCCCGCGGTGAGCTCGGTATCGGAAGGTTCGGCGTCGGTGGCAGGTTCGGTGGCTTCAACCACGGCCTCGTCAACCGCGGATTGCTGCTGCTCCGTGCCGGCGTAGGCAATCGGGCCCTCCCACCAGCCGGGGATGCGGGTCACGATGGCAACAACGGCGGGAGCCCGGCGCCCGCCGGCCACCGTTTGCAGGTAGTCGATCCAGGCTTCCTCGGCCATGCCGTGCCTGTCGGGGGAATCGAAGACGGCCAGCTCAACGCGGTGGTCCTCGAGTGCCAGGTGCGTCAGCAGCGCCAGCCGGTCCAGGGGGTCGATCACGTCGAGCCACTCATCGGCCAGGTGATCCATCTTGTGGCGTTCCATCCACGAATCGATGCTGCTGCGCCGCCATACCGGACCGGGCTGCAGGGCGAGGTCTTCGGCCACCAGGTCCCGGACCTTGAGGTGGGCCTCCGGCTCGTTGATTTCCGGCGAGTCGACCAGGGCGCTGATCCGCCGTACGGCACGCAGAGCGGCGTTGCCCGACCAGGCCACCGTGCCCGAAGAAGGGCGCATGCGCGCGCTCAGGCCCAGGGCCAGTGCGGTACGTGTGGGCTGGGGCTCGGCCTGCACCAACAGGAGCTGTCCGCGGGCAGCGGCGAGGCTGGTTGGTTCCAGCAGTGGTTGGTGGCGTCCGGCAATGGCCAGCGAGTTTGCGATAAGCACCAGACCAGCGTAAATCAAACTGACCGGTCAGTTCAAATAGTGGCGATGTCTGCTTTGACACTTTTTTGTGATGCGACTGGCCGCGGCGACACAATCACGTATCAATTGACAACGGATGACGTCAGGAGGGGGCTTGGAGCGGGAAGATTGCCGTATGGGTAACCAGTACTGGGTCGGCGCCTACTCGCCCGACGGCGGCGGAACAAGCCAAGGAATCCGTGCGATCGAGTATCGCAACGGATCGCTGCACGATCTTGGATTGGCCCACCCCGCCGATTCCCCGTCGTGGATCACCGCGCACCCCGGGCTGCCCGTCATCTATGCGGCACTGGAACACCGAGGAGAGATCGCGACCTACCGGGTGGTGTCCTCCAACCGGATCGAGTCGTTGGGGCGTCCGGTGCCCGCCGGTGCCTTGCTCTGCCACCTCACCCTCGACGCCGTGGGCGGCACGCTGATCGGCAGCTGCTACGGAGACGGCCGGGTCTTGGCCTATCCGATCGCCGCGGACGGCACTCTGGGATCCCCGTACCTGGCCGAGCCCTCGGAAGACCCATATGCGCGGGACGGGCACGCGCCGCGGGCCTCGCGCTCGCACCAAAGCACCACACTGCGCAACGGGCGCATCATCACCACCGACCTCGGACACGACTGCCTGCGTGTCTGGGACCTGGCGGCCGGGCAACTGGTGTTGCGCCAACGCATTGTCCTGAACAAGGGCGATGGCCCGCGCCACCTCGTGGAACACCCCTCGGGCTGGATATATGTGGTGACCGAGCACAGTGTCGAAGTCATCGCGCTGGCACCGCTCCCGGAGGGTGGGTACGAGGTCCGCTCGCGCACCGCGCTCGGTGAGGACTTCGTCCCGGGGGAGCACTACCCGTCGGAGATCTCCCTTGATTCGCGCACCAACCGGCTCTACGTGGGGGTGCGCGGTGCCGGTTCGATCGCCATGCTCGGGATCGGGTGGGACGGTGTGCCGACGCCGATCGGCAAGGATTCGTGCGAAGGCGACTGGCCGCGCCACCACGTGCAGTCGGGGCAGGCGTTGCTTGTGGCAAACCAGCTGTCCAATACGATCGTGGCGTTCGGCCTGAATGCCGAGGACGGGCGACCCGACCGCCGGTTGAGTTCCTTGAAGCTCGAAAGCCCGACCTGCTTGGCGGCCCAGGCACTTCCCTAGGGACGGGGCGGCCCGCGCCGCGCCCTGGTCTGTGTTCAGGCGGATTTCGGTGGATCTCGGCAATACTGGGACGATGACGGTGCGACATGTCCAAGCAGGCGGATACACGGTGGTCACCACGGACACGGACAATGCAGAAGGGCGCACGTTCCTGCTGGTGCATGGCATTGGCATGGGGATCTCGTACTTTGCCCAACTGAGTAACGAACTGGAATCGCACGGCCGGGTGGTCGCGATAGACCTCCCTGGGTTCGGGGATGCCCCGGAGCCGGAGCACTCGTTGACCATGGCCGACATGGGAAGGGTCCTCGTCGACTTCGTATCGGTCGAGGGTCTGGGTCGGCCCGTGCTGGTGGGTCATTCAATGGGTACGCAAGTCGTCGCCGAGGCTGCGGCGCAGCGTCCGGACCTGTTCCCCGAGGTGGTGCTGGTTGCCCCGACAGTCAACCTGCATGAGCGGTCGATCCCCAAGCAGGCTTGGCGCATGGTCCAGGACCTGTTCGGGGAAAACCCTCGCGTGTGGGCTATCGGGATCAGAAACTACGCGAAGACCGGTCCGCGCTGGTTCATAAAGAAGCTCAAAAGCATGATGGACCACGATGTGGAGGAAACCCTGCCGCAGATCAAGGCCCACACGCTCGTGGTCCGGGGGAGCCGCGACCCCGTCTGCCCGCATGGATGGGCCGAGGAGGTCACGGCGTTGATTCCCGACGCCCGGATGGTGGAAGTGGATGGTCGCGGCCACGAAACCATGGTCAAGGACGGCGCTTGCGTGGCCCGCTACATTGTGGAGCATCTGGAATACCTGGGGCGGACGTGAAGCGGGCGCTCCGCCCCTGGTGGTGGCTGCTGGATTACCTGTACGCGGGACGGCGGCAGGTGATCTCCGTTTTCAGGCGCGGGGCCCCGGGTTCGTACGAGGGCGGCGACCCGTCGCTTCCGGCCATCGTCCTGCTACCCGGGGTTTACGAGACGTGGTTGTTCCTGGAACCGCCCTCGAAGCGACTCAGCGATGCGGGGCACAAGGTGTTCACAGTTCCCGGCCTGGGGATCAACGGGCGCCCGATCCCGGAGTCTGCGGAGATCGCGAGGCAAAGGCTTGCGGAACTTTCCGCGGAACACGGCATCGACCGCTGCATTCTTCTGGCACACAGCAAGGGCGGTTTGGTCGGCAAGCACCTGATGCTTGACGCCGCTGCCGGTGGCGACCACCCGGTGGAAATCGAGGGGATGGTTGCCATAGGGACCCCGTTCTCCGGTTCGATTTATGCCCGGTACATGCTCTCGCGCACCATCCGCGATTTCTCCCCGACCGACGCCGTGATGCTCTCGCTGATGGAGAGGGATACCCTCAACGGCCGGGTGGTGTCCATCTATCCCGAGTTCGATCCGCATATCCCTGGGGGCAGCGCGCTCGCCGGGGCACTGAACATCGAGGTGCCGGTATCCGGTCACTTCAGGCTCCTGCATTCCAGGACGGTGTTGGAAGCTGTTGACGAGTCGGTGCGGCGACTGGCTGGCTTCAATGGGCCGGGCGCAAGTCGTTCCTGACGAAGGGCCTCCGCATGAATGTGCTGCCGGCCCTTCCAGGGCCTGACGCCGGACAGCAGAAAAGCCACGATTTCTCGCGGCTTTTCTTGTTGGTGCGCCCAAAGGGATTCGAACCCCTGACCTTCTGTTCCGTAGACAGACGCTCTATCCAGCTGAGCTATGGGCGCATATTCAATTCGGTCCGCGCCTTGCGGCTCGACCTCGAACAACTATACATAGCTTTGGCTCCCTGGTCGATCTGGGAAGGCCAACAGTGCTCGAAGTCACGTCGCCAGGCAAGGAAACCCAGGTTCGGACGACGGTGGCAGGGTCGTTGCCGAGACTCGCCACATGGGCTTGACCTGTGGAAACTTGCCGCTGGGCCCGACTTTAGGCCCTCGGTCCGGGCGTGACAGGGTTTTCCCAAGGTCTTACCCGGAAAATCACGGGCATGGGAACCGGTGTGAAGGGCAAGGCTCTGCCTGCATTGAGCCGGCGGCGACGCTTCTTGGCCATTCCGCTTGCGTTCTTGCTGATACTCGCGCTCGGCCTCGGCTATTTGATTCTCACGGCCAAGGCCAAGCCAAGCACGCAGTTGGGCGCTCCGGCCGAGATTCCCGGCGGCATTGCCATGATCACGGGAATCGTTCCGCTGGAAGTGGATGGGTGGCAGCCGCCAACGACCATTGCGGTCCTCCAACAGGAGGTTCAGGAAGGTGCCCACAGGGTTCGGATCGAGGTGCAGTTCACTGCCATGGATCCGGGTGGCATCAGTTTGGACCCGGCGGGGTTCGTCGTCGACGGGTTGGGTTCCGGTCGCCCTGGGCCGCTGTGGTCCTCGCCCGACTCCACCGTCGTGGAGGAAGGCGAATCCGTCAGCGTCACGATGGTTTTCGAGTTGCCGAACAAAGCTATTTCATTGGTCCTTGAAAGCCCTACCGGCAGTCGGCTCTCACTCGGCAAGGAGCACCACGCCGGTGGGTGAACGCCTGCATTTCACGAAACACCAGTCATCAATTGGGAGGTGACTCGAAATGTCAGTAACTAGGCGGGACCTGATCAAGCTTGGGGGTTTGGGGGGTCTTGGATTCATCGGCGCTGGTCTGGTGACAGTGCCGATTTCCACTGTCTCCGCGAAGTCCGCGAGCCAACTACGCTCGAGCGACATGCCGCGGCCGTACGCGGCCACCTTCGTCAGGCCACCGGTCTTGACGCCACTTTCCGTCTCGACTGATCCGGACGGTGCCAAGGTGAACCACTACCGGATCACCATGCGCCAGGCCGCAGCGCAGATCCTGCCGCGCAAGACGACGAACATCCTGGGCTTCAACGGAACCTTCCCCGGTCCCACCATCGAACTGGAACAAGGCACCCGCTCCATGGTGCACATGCGCAACCAGCTTCCGAAGAACCACCCGACGCTCGGCCACCTGTTGGCAACTTCCACGCACCTGCACGGATCGGCCTCGCTGCCGCAGTACGACGGATATGCCAGCGACGTGACGCTGCCCGGTTTCTACAAGGACTATTTCTACCCGAACTTCCAGGTTGCCCGCACGCTCTGGTATCACGACCATGGCGTGCACTTCACTGCCCAAAACGTGTACTCCGGCCTGGCTGGCATGTATATCCTGCACGACGAATTCGAACGTGAGCTGCTGCCGCAGGGAGCCTTCGACGTGCCGCTGATCATGAGCGACGCAATGTTCGCGGCCGACGGCAGCCTGGGCTACGACGACCGTGACCATTCGGGACTCTGGGGCGATGTGGTCTTAGTCAACGGCCGACCCTGGCCGGTGATGAAGGTGCAGCCCCGGGTGTACCGTTTTCGGATTCTAAATGCCTCGGTCTCCCGCTCGTACCGTCCGACCTTGAGCACGGGTGACCCGGTCTACGTGGTCGCCACCGATGGGGGCCTGGTTCCGCGGGCCGAGGCTGTCAGGTACTGGCGGCACGGATCGGCCGAACGGTACGAGGTGCTGATCGACTTCAGCAAGTACGCACCTGGCCGGCGGATCGAGCTGCGGAACCTGTCGAACGAAAACAACAGGGACTTCGACAACACCAACAAGATCATGGCCTTCGACGTTGTTGCGCCACCGAGCGAAGCCGAGATGAAGCAGGATCCGAAGTGGAACTTCATCCCCACCACGCTGGTGGACAGCCCAGTGATGCGGTTGACCAAGAACGACGCTGAGAAGAAGCGCCAGTTCAGGGTCCAGCGCGGAGATCCCGACGGCCCCTGGAACATCAGCGGCATGACGTGGGAAGACGTTATCGCGAGCAACTTCAAGCTCGCCGGGGCAGACCCCAAGCTCAACGGCATCGAGATCTGGGAGATCGAGAACAAGTCGGGAGGCTGGTTCCATCCTGTCCACATCCATTTGATCGATTTCCAGATCCTGAGTCGCAACGGAAAGCCCGCTGCGGCCTGGGAGCGCGGGCCGAAGGACGTGATGTACATCGGCGAGAACGAGAAAATCCAGGTCATCATGCAGTTCGGGCCACACAAGGGTCGCTACATGGTGCACTGCCACAACCTCGTCCACGAAGACCACTCCATGATGTTCCAGTTCCGCGTCGGCCTGGGCGTCAATGACCCCGACCCCAACGACCCGATCCTTGCCGCGCCGGCCAAGAAGGATCCCGAAACGGGGCCGGAGTGAGTGCGTCCGGAGCGGAACGGGCCGATACGCTGCCTCCTTCGAAGCGGTATCGGGGCAGGGCGGCGTTCATGGTTGCAATTCTCATCGTGCTGCTGACGCTGGCATGCCGGCTCTGGATCCTGGAACCAGTCGCCGTGGAATCGGACAGCATGGAACCCACAGTCGGTGCCGGTGGCCTCGTGTTCGTCTTCAAGCCGGGGCCAGGACTCTCCGGCGTTCATGCCGGGGACGTGGTCGTCTTCCCGTCCCCGGCGGACGGCACCCCCGTGATCAAGCGCGTGGTGGCTGTCGGTGGCCAGCAGGTCGAAGTCCAGGATGCGGTGTTGTACGTCGATTCATCACCGGTGGCAGAGCCGTTCGTCGATCTGTCGACGATCGATGGCACCTACTATCCGCGCACAGAGGTTCCCGCCGGGACCGTCTTCGTCATGGGGGATAACCGGGAACGGTCCATCGACTCCCGTGACTACGGCCCGATCCCTCTGGAGATCATCGACGGGTTGGTTGTCCTGCCAACCCCCTGAAGTTGGCCCGTCCTTTATCCGCATGCGAAAGGGCCGCCCTGCTGCGGCCCTTTCGCATGTCCGCACTGCGGGCTCGTCGGTCCCAGCTTCTTCCGTTCCGCGAGAGCGGCACGCCTTCATCCGGCTGGATCCGCCGGATCGGATCGATGCGTCAGCGTTGCGATCCACAGGGCCAATTCCGCGAGGTGTGTGGTGTTGACATTTGTGGTGAGCCGTGGAATCTTATATTCAGCGATCTTGTGAGAGCGCTCACACACCCAAGTGAACGCGATCACGCCACTAGGCGGTCCCCCTGGAGATTTATGCAATGGGTGTTCGTCGACACAAAATGAGAGCGCTCTCATTTTGGTTCAACTCAAATCACACGCAGCACCACCAACGCACACAAAGGAGTGAACGTGAAGCTCTCACGTCAGACTAGGACCGCCACGGCCGTCGCCGGAGTCGCGGCCCTCGCGCTCTTGGCAGCAGGTTGCTCTTCCGGAGCCACTTCGGCGGAGCCGGCCTCGAGCGACAACCCGGTAACCCTGACCGTCACGACTTTCGGAACCATGGGACTTGACGGACTCTACAAGCAGTACGAGGCCGAACACCCGGGCATCACCATCAAGGCCACGAACATCGATACCGGCGGAAACGCCTTGACCGACTGGAAGACGAAGCAGGCGGCAGGGGCCGGGTTGCCCGACGTCCAGGCCGTCGAAGAAGGCTGGCTCGGCCAAGTCATGGCAGTCTCGGACTCCTTTGCCGATCTCGGCGAATACGGAGCAGCCGATATCAAGGACCGTTGGGTGCCGTGGAAGACCGCGCAGGCTACGGATGCCAAGAACCGGATCATCGGCTACGGCACCGACATCGGGCCCGTTGGCCTGTGCTACAACAAGAACCTCTTCAAGGAAGCCGGGCTTCCCACCGACCGCGCCGAGGTCGCAACCGCTCTCGGCGGCGACGACGCAACCTGGGCCGACTACTTCGATGCCGGCAAGAAGTACAAGGAATCAACCGGAAAAGCCTGGTACGACCAGTCCGGATTCGTCTGGAACTCCATGGTCAACCAGCTGCCCGAGGGCTACTACAAGGCAGACGGTACCCTGAACGTCGAGGGGAACACCGCCTTGACCGAGCGTTGGGGAGAGCTGGCCGACGCCGCGGCCGCGGGACTTTCCTCGGGCCAGACCCAGTGGGACTGGGGCAAGGGCAAAGCCTTTGTCGACGGCTCCTTCGCCACGTTCGTTTGCCCGGGATGGATGCTCGGCGTCGTCCAAGGCCAGGTCGAGGCCGCAGGCGGCACGGCGGATTCCGGTTGGGACTTCGCGGACGTATTTCCGGGCGGCGCCACGAACTGGGGCGGAACCTTCCTGACAGTTCCCACCCAGTCCAAGCACCCGGCCGAGGCTGCGGAACTCGCCGCATGGCTCACCGACGCGAAGTCCCAGGTCGCGGCATTCCAGGAAGCCGGAACCTTCCCCAGCGTGGTGGCCGCCCAGACCGACCCCGGCGTCACCGGCAGCAACGCGCTGAGCAAGTTCTTCAATGACGCACCGGTCGGCGAAATCCTGGCCTCGCGCTCCGAAGGTGTGAAGGCCCAGTTCAAGGGCCCCAACGACTCGGTGATCCAGGAGCAGGTCTTCGGGCCGGCGACCATCGCCCTGGACAAGGGAACCGACGGGCAGAGCGCATGGAACGACGCGCTGACCACCCTGAAGAACCTCGATCTCAAGTAATCCACCCAGCAGTTTCGGGGCCCGGCACGCTCGCCGAGCCGGGCCCCTTCCCACCGGGAGAAGAAAACAATGACCAGCACCATCAGCCCGCCCTCGGGGCCACGGCAGGAACGCGGGGAGCCAGCCTCCCGCAGCGTCGGCCATCCCGGACAGGGAGCCCGGCCGCGTCTCCCGCTCCGGGCCAGGCTCGGCGCACTCGATGTCAAAGCATCCCCGTACCTGTACATCGCGCCGTTCTTCATCCTCTTTGCCCTGGTGGGACTCTTCCCGCTGGTTTACACCTTCGTCGTATCCATCAACGACTGGGACCTGCTCGCGGGGCCGGGGGACTGGGTGGGCCTTGAGAACTACGCGGCAGAGCTCAAGGACCCCTACTTCTGGAACTCGCTGTTCAACACCTTCAGCATCTTCCTGCTATCGGCCATCCCGCAGCTTGTCGCGGCAACCTTCATCGCCGCCATCCTTGACCAGAACCTGCGGGCCAAGACGTTCTGGCGCATGGGCGTCCTGTTGCCCTACGTCGTCACCCCGGTGGCGGTGACCCTGATCTTTTCCAGCGCCTTCGACGAGAAATACGGGCTGATCAACAACCTCCTCCAGACGCTCAACCTTGATCCCGTTGCCTGGAAATCAGAGGTCCTTCCCTCCCACCTTGCCATCGCCTCCATGGTGAACTGGCGCTGGACCGGCTACAACGCCCTGATCCTGTTGGCAGCCATGCAGGCCGTTCCCCGCGAACTGCACGAATCGGCCGCACTGGATGGTGCCGGTGCCTTCCGCCGGTTCTTCTCCATCACCCTGCCGGGCATCCGTCCGTCCATGATCTTCGTGATCATCACCGCGACCGTCGGCGGCCTGCAGATCTTCACCGAGCCCAAGCTTTTCAACCCCAGCAGCTCGACGCTCGGCGGGCCGAACCGCGAGTACCAGACCACGGTGCTCTACCTCTGGGACCTTGCCTTCAACCGCGGGGACTTCGGCAAGGCCTCGGCGGTGGCCTGGCTGCTCTTCCTGATCATCGTTGCCGTGGGGCTCCTGAATTTCTTCATCTCCCGGTCCATCGCATCATCCGGCGAGAACGGCCGGGGAAAACCCGGCCGCGCGGCTCGGAGGGCAGCAAGCGTCAAAGCACGGCAACCCGTCCGGGATGCCGCACCGGAGAACCCGAAGGAGGACCGGTCATGAACCAGCAAACCACGTCGCACCCGGCACCCGAACGCGGGGCCGTCTCCCCGCCCAGGGGCCGCAAGCGTTCCCTGGGCCTCGATCGGCGCCCGGGGTTCCTCACCTACGGCCTGCTTCTGGCATTCTTCCTCGGCGGCGCCTATCCGCTGTGGTGGTCGTTCGTTGTGGGTTCCAGCTCCGGAGCTGCCTTCGAGGGCTCCCTGCCACCGATCTTCCCCGGGGAGGCCTTCCTCTCCAATGTAGCCGAGGTGTTCGCGACGATCGACTTCTGGGCAGCGCTGGGCAACAGCATCGTCGTCTCCAGCGTCATCACCGTTTCGGTGGTCGGCTTCTCCACCCTCGCCGGGTACTCCTTCGCAAAGCTGCGCTTCCGAGGCAAGCAGGGACTGATGGTCTTCGTCATCGCCACCCTGGCCATACCCACCCAGCTCGGCATCATCCCGCTGTTCATGATGATGAAGGAGTTCGGCTGGACCGGCTCCCTGGGAGCCATCATGGTCCCCACGTTGGTCACCGCGTTCGGGGTGTTCTTCATGCGCCAGTACCTGGTCGATGTCATCCCCGACGAACTCATCGAGGCGGCCCGTGTCGATGGTGCCAGCATGATCCAGACCTTCTGGCACGTGGGGGTTCCAGCGGCGCGTCCGGCCATGGCCATCCTTGGCCTGTTCACGTTCATGACCGCCTGGACCGATTATCTCTGGCCACTGCTGGTGGCCCCGCAAAACCCCACGCTGCAGGTGGCGCTGAGCCAGCTTCAGTCGGCAAAGTACGTTGACCACACCATCGTGATGGCGGGCGCAGTAATGGCGACCATCCCCTTGTTGCTGCTCTTCGTGCTGGCCGGAAAACAACTCGTATCAGGAATCATGGCAGGAGCGGTAAAAGGCTAATGGGCGTCAACACAATTCACGACTTTTCCTGGCCATCGGGCTTCCTCTGGGGGTCGGCCACCGCGGCGGCCCAGATCGAGGGCGCCGCGCACGCGGACGGCAAGGAGGACTCCATTTGGGATGCCTTCGCCCGGGTACCCAATGCGATCGCCGGGGGCCACGACCTGGAGGTGGCGGTCGACCACTACAACCGCTACGCCGAGGACGTGGGCATCATGAAGACCCTGGGGCTGGATTCCTACAGGTTCTCCACCTCGTGGGCCCGCGTTGTCCCCGGCGGCCGCAGCGTCAATGCCAAGGGCCTGGACTTCTACAGCAGGCTGGTTGACGAACTGCTCGAGGCAAACATCCTGCCGTGGCTGACGCTCTACCACTGGGACCTTCCACAGGCCTTGGAGGAACGTGGCGGATGGGCCAACAGGGACACGGCCCACCGTTTCGTGGAGTACGCCGAGGCTGTCCATCGGGTGCTCGGCGACAGGGTTGCGCACTGGACGACCTTCAACGAACCCCTGTGCTCCTCGCTGATCGGATACGCCGCGGGCGAGCATGCGCCGGGCCGCCGGGAACCGCGCGCCGCGCTGGCCGCGATGCACCACCAGCACTTGGCGCATGGCATGGCCACGAGCAGGCTGCGCGAGTTGGGGGTCGAAACCATCGGCATCACGCTGAACCTGACGAATGCCGTGCCCAACGACCCGGACGACCCGGTGGACCTGGACGCAGCGAGGCGGATCGACGCCTTGTGGAACCGCATGTACCTCGACCCGATCCTGCGGGGGTCCTATCCCGACGACCTGCTCGAGGACCTCAAGGGCCACGGGCTTGCCGAACTCATCGAGCCCGGCGACCTGGAGATCATCCACCAGCCCATCGATTTCCTGGGCGTGAACCACTACCACGACGACAACGTCAGCGGACATCCGGCGGCACCGGACGCAGCGCCCGCGGTCGTGCCCACGGACAGCCCGAAGAGTTCTCCCTTCGTCGGCAGCGAGCATGTCAGCTTCCCCGCGCGGGACCTGCCGCTCACCGCGATGGGCTGGGAAGTGAACCCCGCGGGCCTCCGCACGTTGCTGAACCGGCTTACCGCCGACTACACAAACCTGCCACCGCTGTACATCACCGAGAACGGCGCGGCCTACGAGGACACCGTGGAACCGGATGGCTCGGTGGCCGACACTCAGCGCACCGCCTACATCCTGGGGCACATCGCGGCCGTCGCGGATGCCATCACGGACGGGGCGGATGTGCGCGGCTACTTCGTCTGGTCCCTGCTGGACAACTTCGAATGGGCTTGGGGTTACGCCAAGCGCTTCGGCATCGTCAGGGTCGACTACGAAACGCAGGAGAGAACCATCAAGGACAGCGGTCTCGCCTACGCGAAGCTGATCTCCTCGAGCCGTACACTGGCATAACCGGGTGCCGCGGAACGCTTCGAGTTCCGCGGCACCTCTCCGTCACCGCGACGGGGGACATGATCCGCACACGAAAGGGAAAGCCGGAAAGCGAATGGACGAGAGCGCCAAACCACAGCCGACCCTCGAGCTGGTGGCGGCCCGGGCAGGGGTCTCGCGGGCAACCGTCTCACGCGTCGTGAACGGCTCCCCGAAGGTCAGCGCCGAGGTCATCGAACAGGTCAACAGGGCCATCGTCGAACTCAAGTACGTTCCGAACCGGGCCGCGCGTTCGCTGGCCAACGGGCGGACCAATTCCATAGCCTTGGTGATCCCGGAAAACACTGCCAAGTTCTTCGCGGACCCCTACTTCGCGTCAGTGATCCAAGGTGCCGCCATGTACTTGGCCGACACGGAATTCACCCTCACGCTGCTCATTGCCACCGAAGCCGACCCTGCCAAGACCAGCAGGTACCTGCGCGGAGGCAATGTCGACGGCGCCTTGATCCTTTCGCACCACAGCGACGACCGCTCGTACGTGGAGCTGGCAGGTTCCCTGCCGATGGTCTTCGGCGGCCGGCCCATGAGCAACGAAAGCGGAGAGCTGCACGTGGTCGACGTGGACAACGTCGCCGCGGCCGCCACTGCAACCCGGACCATCCTTGGTACGGGGCGCCACCGCGTGGCCACGATCGCCGGCCCGCAAAACATGGGAGCTGGCCAGGACCGCCTGCAGGGGTGGCGTGATGCCCTGGAGGCGGCGGGCCAGAAGACGGACCTCGTTGAGTACGGAGACTTCACCCCGCCCGGGGGAGAGTCGGCGATGGCTGCCTTGCTCGAACGGAACGACGGGATCGACGGGATCTTCATCGCCAGTGCACAAATGGCCTTCGGCGCCCTGAAGGTCCTTCATGAACGTGGGATCCGGGTCCCGGAGGATATCTCGATCACGACTGTTGACAACGATTCCTATGCACAGAGTGCCTCCCCGCCCCTGACAACCATCGAACAGCCCGCCGAACGGCAGGGTGCTGTCATGGCCCGGCTGCTGGTGGAGCTGATCGCCGGAGGTCGGGTTCCGGAACGCACCATCATCGATACCGTACTGATCGAGCGCGGCTCGCACTAAGGTCGGAGCGTGGCACGGCGGTGCCGCCGCCCGCCCGGGGTGGGAATTGAGCCCCGCATCGGGGCGCGGCGCCGCCGTAGGTGCCGGCCATTCCCGAGTCTGACGCCGGACAGCAGAAAAGCCACGATTTCTCGTGGCTTTTCTTGTTGGTGCGCCCAAAGGGATTCGAACCCCTGACCTTCTGTTCCGTAGACAGACGCTCTATCCAGCTGAGCTATGGGCGCATATTCAATTCGGTCCGTGCCTTGCGGCTCGACCTCGAACAACTATACAGAGGATCGGGGCCCATGCAAAATCGCCCGGGTCGATGGCGCTGGTTGCGCGGTGTCTCAAATATTGAGGTATACCGGTCTACGTGACCTTCGTCACTTAAGTTGTGTCTTTCGTCGGGTTCAAGCCGCGAAAAATGGCGGTTTTAGTTTGAGCTTAACCCGGCGAGGCGAATTTTCGCGACCTGAGTCACAGGATTCATTTTGGTCCGCAACCTAGCATCGACTTATTGCAAATTCAGCCCAATGGAGGGAATGGACATGAGCGAGAGCTCGGACCAGAAGGTCATCGATGCAGCACCGACTACGCATTCAAAGCTGGCAGCTTGGGTGCAGGAAGTCGCGCAACTGACGCAGCCTGACCATGTCTATTGGGTAGATGGCACGCAGGAAGAGAACGACCGGCTGACCGCTGAGCTCGTTGCCGCGGGCACCCTGAAGAAGCTCACGCACGAATCGTTCCCGAATTCCTTCGCCGCATTCTCCGACCCCAAGGACGTTGCCCGCGTCGAGGAGCGCACCTTCATCTGCTCCGAGAACGAGCACGACGCCGGCTTCACCAACAACTGGATGGCCCCGGCCGTCATGAAGGAAAAGCTCAACGGGCTTTTCGCCGGCTCCATGCGTGGTCGCACCATGTACGTCATTCCGTTCGTGATGGGCCCGCTCGACGCCGAGCAGCCGCAGTACGGCGTTGAGATCTCCGACTCGGCCTACGTTGTCACGTCCATGCGCATCATGGCCCGCATCGGCAACGACGTGCTGCGCAAGATGGAGGCCGAGGACGCGTTCTTCGTTCCTGCCCTGCACACCGTGGGTGCCCCCTTGGCCCCGGGCGACGAGGATGTCGCCTGGCCGTGCAACGAGGACAAGTGGATCGTGCACTTCCCGGAAGAGCGTTCCATCTGGTCCTACGGTTCGGGCTACGGCGGAAACGCCCTGCTGGGCAAGAAGTGCTACGCCCTGCGTATCGCCTCCGTCATGGCGCGCGACGAGGGATGGCTCGCCGAGCACATGCTCATCCTGAAGCTGACCAACCCGGAAGGCAAGAGCTACAACGTCGCCGCCGCCTTCCCGTCGGCCTGTGGCAAGACCAACCTGGCCCTGCTGGACCCGACCATCGAGGGCTGGAAGGCCGAGACCCTGGGCGATGACATCAACTGGATGCGCATCGGCAAGGAAGGCGAGCTTCGCGGCATCAACCCGGAATACGGCCTGTTCGGCGTCGCGCCGGGCACCGGCTGGTCCACCAACCCGAACGCCATGCGTGCCATCACCAAGGGCAACTCCATCTTCACGAACGTTGCCCTCACCGATGACGGTGGCGTGTGGTGGGAAGGCATGACCGACGAGGCTCCCGCGCACCTGACCGACTGGCTGGGCAACGACTGGACCCCGGAGTCCGGTCGCGTTGCGGCACACCCGAACTCCCGCTTCTGCACGCCGATCGACCAGATCGACATGCTTTCCCCGGAGTACTACAGCCCGGAAGGCGTGGAAATCCACGCAATCCTCTTCGGCGGCCGGCGCAAGACCACCATCCCGCTGGTCACCGAGGCACGCAGCTGGACCAACGGCATCTTCATGGGCTCGACCCTGTCCTCGGAGACCACTGCTGCAGCAGCCGGTGCCGTGGGTGTTGTCCGCCGCGACCCGATGGCCATGCTGCCGTTCATCGGCTACAACGCAGGCGACTACCTGAACCACTGGGATTCCATCGAGTCCAAGGCCAACCCGGCACGCCTGCCCAAGATCTTCCTGGTCAACTGGTTCCGCCGCAACGCCGAGGGCGGATTCGCCTGGCCTGGCTTCGGGGACAACTCCCGTGTCCTGAAGTGGGCCATCGACCGCATCGAAGGCAAGGCCGACGCCCGCGAGACCCCGATCGGCTACGTTCCGACCGGTGACTCCATGGACCTCGCCGGCCTGGACATGACCGCGGCCGAGGTCGAGGCCGCTGTCGCAGTCCACAAGGACGAATGGACCGCCGAGCTGGCCAGCATCGAGGAATGGTACGCCAACTTCGGCGAGGCCCTCCCCGCGTCGCTGCAGGCCGAACTCGACGGACTGAAGGAACGTCTGGGCGCCTAGCCCCGGCATACAGGCATCACCCGGCGGGCCGGGGTGCGGATTGGATTCCGCGCCCCGGCCCGCCGTTTGTGCATCCGGTGCCGGAAGTGGCCCTCCGGAAAACCGGCCGCGTGCACTAGTGTTTGCCCCATGGACGAGGTCACAACCACACTGGTCATCTTGGCCTTGGCCGTGGCCGCGTTCATCTGGAACAAGCTTCCGGTGGAGGTCGTCGCGCTCGGTGTGGCGCTGGCGCTCTTCGGCACCGGCATCGTCAGCGCCGAGGAAGCCTACTCGGGGTTCGGCAGCGGGACGGTGGTGCTGATCGCCTCGCTGTTCGTCGTCGCCGAGGCCATCGACGCCGCAGGCATCACCACCTGGCTGGGCGGGTTGCTGATCCGCTTCTCCGGAAGCAGCCGCACCCGCCTGATGGTGCTCACCATGGCCATCACCGCGCTGCTCACGGCCTTCATCAGCGTCAACGGCGCCGTGGCGGCGCTGCTGCCGATGGTCGTGGTGCTGGCCGTGCGGCTGGGGCGCGAACCCGCGCAGCTGCTGATGCCCATGGCCTTTGCCGCGCATGCAGGTTCCCTGCTGGTGCTCACCGGGTCGCCGGTGAACATCCTGATCCTCGAGGCGGCCCTGGACTCCACGGGCCACGGCATCGGCTTCTTCGAATTCGGGCTGGTGGGCCTGCCGCTGCTTGTCGGCACCATCGCCCTGGCGCTCTGGCTGGGACCGAAGCTGATCCCGCGGCGCGACCCCGACACGCTCCCGCGCGACCTCAGTTCCCACGGGGACACGCTGCGGCGCCACCACCTGGGCGATGACGGACTCAGCCGGCTGGAGGTTCCCGCCGGGTCCGACCTCATCGGGCAACCGCGCATCGACCCGCTCGCCGACCACCCGGAGGGACTGTACCTGATCGGCGTGCAAGACCGCTCCGGAAAGCCCGTAAGTGCGCCGCTGCTGGCGGCGGGCGACCAGGTCATCGTGCGCGGCCGGCAGGGGACCATCGATGCGTTCGCCGCACGCCACGGCCTTGTCCAGTCGGCGGATTCCACCTGCGGGCTGATCAGCAGCTCCTTCGGCGTTGCCGAGGTGGTGGTGCCGCCGCGCTCGGGCCTGGTGGGCACCGAGGCCTACCCGGGCATGGTGACGGAGAGCGGGACCCTGGTGGTCCTCTCCCACCAGCGGCCCGGCCGCCCATCGTCGCCCGGCCGGGCCCGCATCAGTGCGGGGGACACCCTGTTGCTGCAGGGCACCTGGTCGGCCCTCGACAAGCACACTGCCGACCGGCAGGTCATCCTCGTCGATTCCCCCGATGCCGTGCGGCGCCAGGCGGTACCGCTGGGCCCGGGGGCGGTGCCTGCCCTGGCGGTGCTCGGGGCGATGGTGCTGCTGCTGACCACCAACCTCATCCCCGCGCCGATGGCCGCCATGCTCGCCGCCATCGCCATGGTGCTGCTGCGCGTCATCACCCCCGGGCAGGCGCACCGCTCGATGGCCTGGCAGACACTGATCCTGGTCGCCGGGATGATCCCGCTCTCCCTGGCGATCACCTCCACCGGCACCGCCTCGATGATCGCCGAGGGCATGGTCTCGGCCGTCGGGGACGCGGGCACGCTGCCGCTGCTTGCCGCGATTTTCGCCGTCACGGCGGTGCTTGGGCAGCTGATCAGCAACACCGCCACCGCGCTGATCATCATCCCGATCGGACTCTCGATCGCGGGTGAGTCGGGCATCAACCCGATCACCGTCCTGATGTGTATTTCCGTGGCGTCTTCCGCGGCGCTGCTGACACCGGTGGCGACCCCGGCCAACATGATGATCATGCAGCCGGCCGGGTACCGGTTCGGGGACTACTGGAAGTTCGGCCTGGCGGTGATGGCGCTCTACGCGGTGGTCGCGTTGTTCCTTGTCCCGTTGCTCTGGCCACCCGGCGCACCGGTACCTTCCGCGTATACCCCCGCCATGTCGAACTGGCAAGGGGTGTGACGGCCGGGATGCGTGGCTACGAGTTGAATCGCGTGCTGGATGTGTCAGGATGAAAGCATGATTCTCGCGCGTTTGATCCTCGGGCTCCTGAGCTTGGCACCCATGACCGGGTACGAGCTGAAGAAGCACTTCGACTCCTCGATCAACCACTTCTGGAACGCGGACAAGGCGCAGATCTACCGGACCCTGACCCAGCTGGTCAACGACGGCCAGGCCACCGTCGTGACGGTCGCGCAGGCAAACTACCCCGACCGGCAGGTCCACCACATCACGCAGCGCGGCCGCGAGACGCTGGTGCAGTGGCTGGAGGAAGATGTCACGGCGCATACCCCGCGAGAGCCGTTCCTGGCGAGGGTCTTCTTCGCGGCGGAGCTTGAGCGCGACGGCGTGGTGGAGTTGATCGAGGCCAGGCGCCGGGCCACCCGCGATTTGCTCGACGAGTACCTTTCCCAACGTGAGGACATCGACATGCGTGCAGCGGCTGACCGCCGAAGTTTCCTGATGGCCGCAACGCTCGACAACGGCATCCGCCATGCGGTGGCGGAGCTCGAGTGGCTCGATGCCGTCTCGGAGCACCTGCCATGAACCGGCACCATGGACCTGCACCCGCCGGTGGCGCGGGCGCCGACGAGGAATCCACCGGACAAGCCCCAGTGCACACGGAGGCTCCGGCGGCCGGCCACGGACGCCGGGCCCCTGGCAAGGCCAAGGCCGCAGAGGCGCGGAAGGCCGCGACAGCGGAGCAGTCCACGGAACTCGCCAAGGAGCCGGCCGGCGAACCTGTGAAGCCGTCCCCGTCGGCCGCCACCGACAAGCCCGCCCGCCCGCACCGGGCGCCGAAGACTTCCAAGGCGGCCGTGAAGCCGGCCGCGGCTCCGGCCGCAGCTCCCGCAGCAGCCCCCGCGGAACCGGCCGCCGAGGTTCCCGGAACCCCTGCCGAGGCCCAGAAGCTGCCACGCGACCCGGGCGGCTACCCGGAGTTCCACGCCCCCACGCGGGCCCGGCGCGACGGCAAGGCCGCCCAGACCATCGTCTTCCTGCACGGCGGAAACGTCGCGAACTGGAGCTGGGATCCGCAGGTGCGGGCCTTCAGCGACTACGAGGTGCTCACCCCGCACCTTCCGGGCTTCGGAGCCCGTGCCGAGGAGGACTGGGCCGGGCTGGACAGTGCGGCGGACGACGTCGCGGCAGTCATCGCGGACGAGGTCTCCAACGGCGGGGCGCACCTGGTGGGGCTGTCGCTGGGCGGCGCCATCGCCCTGCGCGTCGCCGCGCGCCACCCGGAGCTCGTCGAGTCCCTGATGATTTCCGGCGTCCCGGCGGCCGGCGTCTCCGCCTCGATGCGCGCCATGAGCCGGATGCAGCTCAAGCTCTTCAGCAGCGAGTGGTACTGGCGCTTCCAGGCCGGCGCCTATGGCATGGTGGCCGACGAACGGGACATGTTCACCGACCACGGAACCAAGCTGCGCACCGACAACATGCGGGCCATCATGGACGAGGTCGATCCCGGCGGCCTGCCGGAGAAGCTGGGAGGCTACAAGGGCCCGGTGCTTGTCGTTGCCGGAGGCAGGGAACCCAAGCTTGTGGCAAAGTCCTTCCCCGTGCTGGAGCGGGTGCTGCCGCAGGCGCAGTTCAGGACCGCCGTCGGCAGGCACCACCAGTGGAACATCGAAGACCCGATCCTCTTCAACGCGGCCGTCAGGTCCTGGGTTGAAAAGGGCGTGGCCCACCCGCGGCTGCAGGCACCGCCGGCCTAGAACCCTCCGGGGCCCCGCCGCACGGAGCGGGGCTCGAAGCACCAAGGCACGAAGGGCTGCCGTCGAAACCGACGGCAGCCCTTCGTGCCTTTCCCTGCTGCCTGCCGCGCGCGAGCGGGTCATGCGGCAGGCGGTGTCTTGGTTAGGCCGCGAGCCAGAGGTCGGGGCCGAACACCTCGTAGTGGATGTTCGTGGCGGGGATACCCGCATCGATGGCCTGCGAGCGGACGGCGCGCATGAACGGCAACGGGCCGCACAGGTACAGGCGGGCATCGGCCGGCAGGTCCAGGCCCTCCAGGGACATGTAGCCCTCGGTTGCCTCGGTGCCATCGGCCTTGGCGTTGATGTCCTCGAGCCACAGCTTCAGTTCCGCGTTGGGCAGGGCTGCCACGGATTCGCGCATCTGCTGCTTCAGTGCCCAGGCGTCCTCGGTGGCCTCGGCGTGCAGGACCAGCACCTGGCGGTCGGATCCGGCCGCGGCGAGGGTTGCCAGCGCGGAGGCGCTCGGGGTGCAGCCGATGCCGGCGGTGGCCAGTACGATCGGGGCTCCGGTGGTGTCGATGGTCAGGTCGCCATACGGGTTGGAGAGCTCGATGACGTCCCCGACGTTCAGGTTTCGGTGCATGAAGGGGGAGACCTCGCCGCCCTCGTCGAACTTGGTGGTGATGATGCGCTCGGTGGTGGAGGTGACGGCGTCGCTGAGAGTGTACTGGCGGCACTGGCGCAGGCCGTCCGCCAGTGCGACGCGGACCGAGACGAACTGGCCGGGTTCGGCGACGGTCACCGGGGTGTCGTCGGTCGGGACGAAGCGGAAGGTTATCGAACCGGTGCCCGCCGCTTCCTTGGAAGCGAGCTTCCAGTCGGTCCAGATCCTGTCGTTCGCCTGCTTGGAGTAGAGGCCCTTTTCGATCTTGATCAGGGCGTCGGCCATGAGCCAGTAGACCTCGGTCCACGCCTCTGCGACCTCCGGGGTCACTGCTTCTCCGAGGTCCTCGACGATCGCGGCGAAGAGGTGTTCGTACACGATTGGGTACTGCTCCTCGACGATACCCAGCGAGGTGTGCTTGT
This sequence comes from Paeniglutamicibacter selenitireducens, assembly GCF_051550675.1. Taxonomy (NCBI): domain Bacteria; kingdom Bacillati; phylum Actinomycetota; class Actinomycetes; order Micrococcales; family Micrococcaceae; genus Paeniglutamicibacter; species Paeniglutamicibacter selenitireducens. The sequence goes on from NZ_JBPULF010000010.1 coordinate 178,443, forward strand.
GGGCAATGCGGGCCAGCACGGCCTCCGGCAAGGTACCCGGGTTGTTGACCAAGTGGCTGGCGAAGGCGGCGATGGAGCCGGCGAGGGCCTGCTGCTGCGTGCCGTTGGTCTGGTTCGCTCGGGAGAAGAGCCCGTCAAGAAGCTCCGGGTGGGCCGCAAACAGCCGCGCGTAGAACTTCGGCGTGATGTGCGAGATCCGTTCGCCGATGATCGGCAGGGTGGCTTCGATGACCGGGCGGGACTTCTCGGAAAGCATAGGTGGCTCCTTGATGAACATGCAGGTACTTATCTTGTATTTGATATGCAAGATTTATGGTTAAGTTCTACGCCAGGTAGAAGGATGATGCAAATCGGAGGTGTACGGCACCGTGATTCCGCGGATTACCGAGGAGGCTTGATGCGCAGAATGGTCCAGGACCGGGCGGAGGGCGATGCACGCCGGGCGGGGGCGCAGGCACTTACCCGCGGCGGGGTGCGCCGGAATCCCCTCAGCGCACGACGGGGAAAGGCAGGAGTCTCGAGGCCACTGAACCGGTGAGGTCCTCGATGCGCAGGAGGTCGAGTTCCGCGTAGAACGCCTCGCGGGCGCGCCGCAGCGCTGAACGAAGGGTGCATTGGGCGATCAGCGGGCAGGGTACGCCGGCCTCGGATACGCAGTCGACGACGTCGTCTCTGACATCCAGCTCGCGCATCAGCGTTCCGACGGTGAGCTTCAGCCCGGTGGGAGTGATTTGCGACCCGCCGTAGCGTCCGCGGGCCACCTCGATGGCTTGGCGGTTTCGCAACTCCAGCACGGCTTTTGCTACGTGGTTGTAGGGCACGCCGATTTCCTCGGCAATGTCCCGTGTGGTGATTTGTTCGTCGCGGCGGGACCCGAGCAGCATCATGATGCGCAGGCACACATCGGCAAAGGCGCTGAGTTTCACGCCTTCCATTCTCGCAGGTGTTTCCCGGGGCCCACGGTGAAGGTGACGAATGCCTCCGCGTCGGCATGGCACGGCTGCCGGTGTTCGGGCAGGGCCGGTCGAGCGCGCTGCCGGCAGGCCCGGAGACGGGTGTGGGGCCCCACACCGCCCCCGGGCCGGGTTGGGGGCCCCCCCCCCCCCCCTGCGTG